>JBKECS010000075.1:0-11911 GCA_047974805.1 Nostocoides sp.
CCACCGTTGGCTCGTCCGGCCACATCGATGATGCGACCGGCCGTAGCAGCATCGGCCACCTCGGTCCATGGCAGGAATTCCAGCGCAACGATCAGACCGTGCTCGGCCGCCCGATCACATACCGCGGCGAAGCGCTCCGCCCCGGCGTCGATCCCGTCGATCAAGTCTCCGGTTACCGTGAGGTGGTGTGCCCCGAGTGTGTCGGCCAGCTCGTAGATTCGTTCCTCGTGTCCGCGCGCCTTGGACCGGGCCTCCTCGTCCAACCCCCAGCCGACAAGCACATCGATCTCCACGACCGAGATACCCAGATCGTCCAGCCTGCGGCGGAGGTGATCATCGGATATCCCGGTCCGCCGGGCACGGTCGAGGTCGCCCGGCCTGAGGCCGATCCCCGAAAAGCCCGCCGCGGCGGCGGCTTCCGCTCTGTCCAGAAGGGGCGCCCCGGGGTGCGTCATCACAGAGAGCACGATGTTGTCGAAGGAGCTCATTGTGCGTCCGACCCGCGGGCCGTCTGCGGCACCGGCATCTCGCGAACACCCGTGGCGAAGGGCTCCGCGTAGGGCGCCAAGCCCGTCATCGCCCGCTCGTATGCTGCTACGAGTGCGTCCTCAGCGGCATAGTCGAACGGGTCGGTGATGTTGGGGTTCTGGTCCATCTCGTCGGCATGAGCCATGATCCATTCGACGGTTTCGGCGAGTCCGTCGCGCAGGGGAAGGACATCGCGATACCCCAAGTCGGTGCGCAGAGCGGTCGTGTCGAGGACACAGTTCGGCGTCGCCTGATATCCGAAGGCGATAACCGCCCATCCGGGGTTGGGCAACGCGCCAGGTAGTGACGTGAACTCCAGCCGTCGGCCGGCCATGTCCGCGACCAGCTCGGCCCACTGACGGATGCTGACCAGGTCATCGTCGGCGACGTTGTACGCCTTCCCCATGGCCACCCCGGGACGGTCCACCCCCAAGAGGATGGCCTCGGCGGCATTACGTGCACCCATGCGGGAGTGAATCCCGCGCCCGTCGTCGGCGAGGATCATCCAAGGCCGTCCGTCCCGGACTCTCTTGATCACTGTCCATTCCCAGGCATGCGGGTTTCGTGGACCGTAGATCGTCGGGTATCGGAAGTAGGTGGCCCCAAAAGCTCCTCGTTCACCCAGGCCGAAGACATGATCCTCGGTCTGCCGAATGGGGGCCACGGTGTATCCCGCAAACCGAGTGGCATTGGTCGATACCAGCGGATTGTGCGTTTCACGAACAGGAAGCGCCAGCCCCGTTGGGAACACCTCGAAGGGGTTGACGTAGCCCGCATATACGGGAACCCCGCCGACCACCAAGAAGTGATTGCATCGCCCAGCGAGATGGTCCGCGAGCCTCCGCACCGAGCCATACGTCGCCACGACGACGTCCCACTGTGAGGTTCCCAGCGTCTGCGCAATGGAGTCAGAGTCGAAGGGATTGCCGTGCAGATGCGCGGCTGGCGGGCCATCGGGGAGCTCATGACGGCCGGTGTGAAACATGCTCACCTGATATCCGCGCTCAAGGAGCCCCTCTACCAACGGGGGGCCGCTAGGGCCGGTCCCACCTACGACCAGAGCTTTCGGCACGACACCATCCCTTCTCGCGGCAGGCCACTTCCTGCCTGACCCAGAACTAGCGAACCTCGCCGCAACCGTGGGCCGAGACCAGCATTGGTCCGCGGGACGATCCGTTCGTGCTGTGAAGAACGCCGGGCGTTGCCGTGCGAGCCGGCAACAGCTAGTTTTCTACCATACGATTGTTTGATAGGAGACGCCATGACCAATCGCGTCACAGACCTGAGCGATGCCTTGGCCCTGGTGCCTGATGGCGCCTTGCTCGGCGTCGGCGGGGCGCTACTGAAGCGCAAACCGATCGGTTTCCTCAACGCTCTGGTCGGTTGCGGGCGCACGCATCTGCGCGCGATGAGCTTCCTCGCCTCCCTGGACGCCGAGCTTCTCGCCGCGCATGGGGCCCTCGATGAGTTGCATTGCGGTTATGTCGGTTTCGAACAACTCGGCTTCGCCCCAGCCGTCACCGCGGGGACGGACAGCGGGACCATTGAGCGGGTGGATTACAGCGAGATGCTCTTCGCCTCCGGCCTGCGCGCCTCCCTGGCTGGGCTGCCGTTCCTGCCTACGCGGGGAGCAACCGGGTCAGACGTTGCCACCGGGCTGGGCACCAAGACCATTATCTGCCCCTATAGCGGCGAACGTCTCCTCGCCGCGCCTGCGCTGCGCCCGGACGTGACCGTCCTGCACGCTGAAGCCGCCGACCCCGAGGGCAACATCATGGGCCCGGCGCACGCCGACTTCCTTTTCGACATGGATGCCAACTTGGCACGCGCGTCGGGCGCGGTGATCGTGACCGTTGAGCGCCTGGTCGATCGCGACGACATCATCGACGCTAACCGGCGAACTCTCCTGTTCGGCTTTGAGGTGGCCACCGTCGTTGTGCTGCCAAGCGGCGCCAGCCCGACGGCGCTGCCCGGTTGCTACGGGACGGAAGTCGCCGCGCTGAGCCGCTACCTCCAGCGGGTCGGCGAGGCACCGGACGAGGCAGCCGCGGCCATGGATGAGCTGGTGGGCGTATGAGCTCGGGACTGCAGGTCGCGGATCGACTGGTGTGGAGCCTGGCCAAGCAATGTCGACATGACGATGTCTTGATCGTCGGCGTCGCCACGCCCATAGCGGCGGCAGCCGGCATGCTGGCGCGTGAACTTCTGGTCCCCGACCTGACTGTGCTCGTGGCCGCCTCCGTGCAGCCCAGGACGCATGACATCGCGGGACCGATGCTTGAGCCCGATTTCGTGGCTCGCCGCTCATCCGGGTCGTTCGGTCAGGCGGATGTACTCGACCTGCTCCAACGCGGCGGAGTCACCCTGCAATTCGTCTCCCCAGCGCAGGTCGACCGGAAAGGACGAATCAATTCCAGCGAAGTTCCTCGTCCCAACGGCGACATGCTCCGGCTGCCCGGACCGTTGGCCCTTCCCGACGTGTCCTGTCTGGTCGGACGGCTCGTCGGGTATAAGGCCAGCCACACCCGGCGCTTCCTCGTCGACGAGGTGGACTTCGTCACGGGCCTCGGCCCTGCCGATCTGGATGCGCGATCCGCGGCCGGGCTGCCGGGTTCCGGTCTGCTGACGGTGGTGACCGACCTGGCGGTGTTGCGTTTCGAGCCCACCACCGGATCAGTCCACCTGGCCTCGCTCGCGCCAGGGGTGAGCGAAGCGGACGTTCTCGCAGGATGCGGGTTCCCCCTGGACGTTCCGGACGACGTTGACATCGATGAGCCCATGCCCCCCGAGGCCCGGGAGCTCCTGGACCGAGTGATCGATCCGCACACTATCCGTGGACTGGAAGTACCGTCGGCGCGGGCACAGGCCCAATCCCGGTTGGCAGCGCTGACCCCATGACGGACGACATCCAGCCGGCAGCACTCAGCGCGCTGTTGTCCGCACACGTCGAGCCAGGCATTCAGTGCGACGCAGCCCTCCGCAGCGCCGTCGGGAACGGCCAGGAGACCTGGTTCCTCGATACTCATACCGCCGCCGGACACAGCAGAAAGTTCGTGTTGCGGCGCAGTGCGGTGGCTGGCGTGCTCGATGACACCGATCGCGCCCACGAGTTCGCCACCCTGGCGATCCTGCAGGACCACGGATTGCCCACCCCACGGGTGTATTGGCTGGAGACCGAGCCGTCCTCGCTCGGGAGGCCCTTCTTCGTCATGGATCGGCTCTCGGGCTCACCCCCGGCACCACGCACCGACCACGAAGCCGCCGCCATCGCCCGCGACCTGGGGCGTCGTCTCGCTCAGCTACACCTCAGCGGTGTCCCTGCAGACGACGACACGGACGCGGGCGCATTCACTGATCGGGAAATCAACCGATGGCGGACCAGGTATGCCGAGCGCAGACCTGCTCCCGTGCCCATCATCGGAGCTCTCTTGGGGTGGTTGGCCGCCAATCGACCGGACGATTCGCTCGACCCGGTCCTCCTCTGGGGAGACGCAGGTCCGCACAATGTGCTCGTCGAGGACGGGCACGTGTCGGCGTTGCTCGATTGGGAACTGAGTCATACCGGGCACCCCATCGAAGACCTCGGCGCAGCGGTATGGGCCTGCCTCGGCCGATACCCGCAGGACAGCGTGATCGCCGGGTATGAGGAGGAGAGCGGTACAACGGTCGACCGAGATGTTCTCGCCTACTACGCGGTGCTCGGCTGCGTCAGCCGTTCGGTGATGCAACTCGCCGGTGTCAGTGCCTTCACAACCGGCGAGACCAACGCGCTCAACCTCGGCGGGCTCGGACTGGCGCTGCCGATCGCCAACCTCGTACGTGCAGCGGAATACGCCCGATGGCCGCAGGGCAGCGGATCGAGCCCAGCCCCGGAGTCCGGGGAAGATGAACTGCGCCTGCGGCCGGACGTCACCGAGACATTGTCCGGAGTCGCCCGATTCCTCAGTGAGGACCTACTCCCGGCCACCGAGGCGGCATACCTGCGACGGGGGATCAAGACGGCCGTCGCACTTCTCGACGTCAGCGCGCGTCGCAGTCGCGAGGACGGGCCGCGCGCCCAGCGCCTTCAGGTCGCCGTCGACGATCTCTTCGACCGCCTGGCAGCTGCAGGAGTTCATCCCGTCGACGGGCGACGGGATGCCGCCGCGCTCGAAGCTGCCGCCATACACGTCGAAACCGACGAACGGTTCGAACAGATCCGACCCGAGGTACGAGGGGTCCTTGTCGATGGCGTCCGAGAGCGAGCGAGCACGCTGGAGGCAGTGGTGCGGCTTTACGGTGCGGACGTGCAGCCCGCGCCATCCTTCGCTCGCTGAACCCGAGGCTCTCGGAACGAGGGGGCACTGTTGTATTGAGTGGTCGGCCGGTACCTCTAGTAGCGCCAGCCGTCACCGAACGTGGACAATCGACGACCCAGATAGTCCTCAACAACGGTAAGCGCCGCTCGGGCCGATCGGTCCGTGCCGATTCCACGACTGCGGAAGGTCTCGCTGGCAAAGTACAGACCCTCCACATTCGGGGCCCGCCAGTGGGGCCGGTACTTGCCGACGAGGCCAGGCTTCTGGATGACCCCGAAGGCCGGTTCAAAGACAAGGTGACGTCTGCGCCAGGTGGCTTGTTGAAGCCCTGGCCACATTTCCTTGACGCCAGCCTCGAACTTCTCGAACGTCTCCAGCAAGTACCGCTTGTCGCGGCCTTTCGACCCGGGGATTACCCCGCCCATGACGTTGAGATGAGTCCCGCTGGGGGATGATTCCGGATCCATGGACGTCTGATCGAACATGAAGCCAGGCAAACCGGCAACCGGGTCGTGCAGCCACGTGGCCAGCTCCCGCGGGTCATACATGGTCACCGGTTCCTCGGTGGCCAAGTAGAGGCCGACCCAGGCAACGCGGAACTGGTCCTGGGCGAGGTACTTGATCTGGCCGGCATACCAGTCCGGAAGCTCGTGCTCGTCCACGACATCGAGGACATGCCACACCGGCAGAGTCGAGATGACGCAGTCGGCCTCGATGAATTCCCCTTCGAAGATTTCATTGGGTATGACCCGGGGCTGTCGGGGCACCATGACACCGGTGACCCGACCCTTTTCGATCACGACCCGATCAATGCCGGTACCCATGCGCACTTCGCCGCCGAGGCGGACGATCGCATCCCGCAGGTCCGACCACATCTTGTCCCATCCGCCGGCGGGCCAACAGGAGTATGCCGCCGTGTGCTTTTCTTCAAAGTGCATCTTGCGGACATAGAGGTTGTCGCTCGCGGAGTGGTCGTACCACTCGTCCGTCAGGCACTCGAGCACGGCAATGAACTCGAAGAGGTCGATGACTCCCTGGTCGGAGGTATGTTGCAGCATCCATTCCCGCAGGGAGCGGTCGTCCCACTGGTCCAGCTCTTCGTAGGGGGTCTCGACCAGCGCCTTGATGACCTTCTTCAGCTCGGTCTTGTCGCCGGCGTATCGGTCTCGGATCGACCCCCATGCGCCCGCTTCGTGATCCCAGACGGGCATCTCCTTGGATACCTCCCCGTGGACCAACTCGCTTCCAACATGTTCGAACACCTTGGTCCGGCCAGAACCGGAGTCCTCGATCAGGTGACCCCCGACGTTGATCCGGAACCCTTCGTCTGGGACCTGCATGGCTCGACCGCCCAGGTCCTTATCCCGGTCCAGGACAAGGACACTCGTCCCCTCCTTGGCCAGCAACGCGCCCGCGGTCAAGCCCGCGGCACCGGCACCGATCACGATCACGTCGTACTTCGCCATAAGGTCCTCGCTCCAACTTGTGACTGTCACCAGGGGCCCAGTCGCGCCTATACTGAATTTGACCAAGCGGTCGGTAGAATATGGAGGCTAGCAGGTGGCGGTCATCAATGCACCCGGCGCACGAATCTGGGTTACCGAGGGCGGCAGCGGCGTTCCCCTAGTCCTTATCCACGGCGGTACCGGCACGGCCGACCATGACTGGGGGCCGGTGCTTGGCGAACTCCGCCGCCATCATCGGGTCGTCACCATGGACATGCGCGGCCACGGGCGGTCCCACGACCCTGATATAGAACTAGGGATCGACCGGTTCGGCTTGGATCTCGTCCACGTCATGCGGGCACTAGGCATACCTCGGGCTGTCTTGATTGGATTCAGCGTCGGCGCCAATTCGCTCTTGAAGCTGGTGTCGGCACGGCCCGAACTGGCCCTCGGTCTCATCACGATCGGGGCCTCGGTCGCCGGAGATGCCAGCCGCGTTCCGCATATCCTCGCCGGCCCTTGGCCCGATGATCTCATTCAGTTGAACCACGAGGTGGGCGATGGACCGGACTACTGGCAACGGCTGCGGGTCGCGTTGGCTCACGACTGGGCCAACAATCTGGACTTGACCGACGAGCGTCTGCGCCAGATCACGTGCCCGACATTGATCTGCCACGGTGATCGAGACCGGGTCGCTGCTCTTGACGAAGCCATCCACCTCCACCGCACCATCGGCGGGAGTGAGCTGTTCGTAGCTCCCCGGTGTGGCCATCAGCTTCAACTGGAGCGCCCCCAGATGTTCATCGATGCGGTCCTCGGGTTCGTCGAGCGCCTCAACCGGCGGCGCCTGGTATGGTCCGCGTGATCGATCCCACAACCATGGACGGGGTGCGGACCGGCCGGGAAGCATGGGCCCGTCGAGTCCGTTTGTCGGCCTCCCAGCCCTTTCTCCTCGCAGACGGGCAAGTGTTCACCTACGGGGAGGTTCACGAGCGGGCGGCCCGCTATGCCGGGGCGCTCGTCGGGCTCGGAGTCGAGTTGGGAACGCGGGTCATGGTGGGATTGTCCAACCGCGCCGAGACGATGGTCCTGCACGTTGCCTTATTACAGCTCGGTGCCGTGGCGGTGCCGCTCCAGGGTGGCCTGACCTTCGAGGAGTTGGCCTACCAGATCCACCATTGCGAGGCCCGCATCCTCATTGCCGATGCCCCGGTGACCGAAACCCTGGCTCCGCGCCTGGCCGAGCTGCCCCAGATCCGCGTCTTCGTCGCCGACGGGACCATGCCCACGGCGGCGAGTCCACCAACCGATCCGTCGCCCACCACATTGCCGCTACGGGCCCTCGAGGAGGGGCCGAGGCTCCCGTGGCGGGAGCTTCCTGGCCATGGCCGGCAATCCCCCGCGCTGATCCTCTATACCTCGGGCAGCACAGGGAGACCGAAGGGGGTCATCCTGCCCAGCGGTGCCTTCCCCTCCGCCGGCGCGGCCTTCAACGACCGCTTCGGCTTCGGGCCGGCGGACACATATTTCCTGCCGCTGACGATGGCTCATGCGCTCGGGGTCCTGACGGCACCGGCAATGGCGGTGATGGCCGGCGGGGGGTTGAGCATCGTCGATGGGTTCTCGCCGACGCGCTTTTGGTCACAGGTTGCTCACAACGGCTCCACAGCTTCGATCCTGGTCCCCACGCACCTGAACCTTCTCTTGGAGACCGCTGATGCGGCCGGCCCGGTCGACGTGCCAACCTCCCTGCGTCTGGTGATTACGCATGCCTGGAACGAGCCCTTCCGAGCGCGGTTCAGTGCCGAACTCGCCCTGGTATGGGGCATGACCGAGACAGGTGCCCTGTGCACTGGAGGGGCACCCGGACACAAGGGGGAACGAGACGGATTTGTCGGGACCCCAATGACCGGTGTGCATGTCGAGACACGAGACGAGACCGGGCAGGCGCAACCGCCCGGCCAAGCCGGAGAGATCTGCCTGCACCATCCCGACGCCATGATCGGCTATCTGAAGGATCCCGATGCCACCGCCGCGACACTGGAGGAAGGATGGGTGCGCTCCGGCGACCTTGGGGTGCTCGATGAACGAGGCGCATTAACGTTCCTGGGCCGGATCAAGAACATGATCAAGAGATCGGGAGAGAACATCAGCGCTGAGGAGGTGGAGGCGGCGTTCACGGCGCTGCCGGGGGTGAGCGAATGCCTGGCCTTCGGCATACCCGATCGGATCCGGCACGAGGAAGTAGCCGTCGTCGTTGTGTGTCCGGAACCGATCCCTCCGGCCGAGTTGATCGCCCAAGTGGCCCAGTCCTTGGCTCGATGGAAGGTCCCGCGCTTCCTGGCGATGCAGGACCTGCCGCTGCCTCGGCTTGGCAATGGCAAGGTGGACCGGACCACAGCGCAGCAAGACTTTGACCCTAGCTGCGCCTATGACCGGCACAGCGCGTCATCCGGCCGAGGAAACAACTGACCCGAACGTACCCCTTAGGCGAGTGCGACCACGGCCGTCCCGGACAGCGCCCTGCCCCGCCCGGTAACGTCCAGCCAGACCTCGCAGTCGGCCAGCTGCTCTCCGTCGACGTCTCTGACCGCGGTAACGCGCCCACCTGCCTCGACCCGGTCATCTTCGAAGACATTGGACATGAACCGAAGCCTGATCCCACGGAGCCGGGTTGGATCGTTGTCTGCCCAGGCGATGAGCATGTTCATGACGTAGGAGAGGTTGATCGGGCCTTGGTTGACGGTGCGCGGACCCATGCCCAATGCCTCGGTCGCCGTCCGATCCCAGTGGATTGGATTGGGATCGGACAGCAATGCTGCCATCGTCTTCATCTTCTCGATGCTCACCCGGTCGACCACTCGGGTCGGCAGTTCGGTGCCCACGCCGATGCTCATCAGTCCCTCCTTGGGTAAATAAAGGAGCTTCGCGTGACCGCCACGACCGTGTCCGGGTCGTCCTCTTCGCGGAGTTCCAACTCGAATTGAACGATGTCGAAGACTCCAGTCTTCTCACCGCGCTTGCGTGACGTGCCGGTGATCCCTCCGGAAATCGTGTACCGCCGGTCCAGGTGCATGGGGGCGGCGATGTCCATTCCCCACTCGCCGAGCATCGGCCCGTCCTCAGAACTGGCGGCACACAGCGCGAACAGCTCTTCAAGGGTCAGGCCCATCCCCGCCTGAGTGCCCATGTAGATCAGAAGGGGATGTACCCCACCGTTCTGCAGTATCTCCGAGGCCATCACGCAGTCACAGGTCAGCCAGTTGACGTAGGGCTGCGGGGTATAGCTGCCCCCGGGGAACCGGGTCCCCACCAGGGCATGTAGGTCGTCTTCGGTGATCATGAGATCCTCCTCAATGGTGCCATGGTGACTCCAGTTATCCCAGCGCCGGAATGACTTCCGCGCCGAAGCGGCGGATCGCCTCAAGTGTTTCGTCATGTGAGGGGCCACCTGGCTGGCGCATCCGCAACGCAACGTAGTCCGCCCCGGTGATCTCTGCCCACTCCTTCAACTCGTCGACGACCTCCGAAGAGCTGCCGAACAAGAACCTGCCGGGGGCCAGCCGGTCAAGGGTGAAGTTCTCACGGTCCTTCACCTCATCAACCCATGGCTCGAACTTCCGGTTGTACACCCCGACGTTGTAATACAACCGATGGACCGCCAGGGCGTGTGGGGCCCAGCGCCGCTCGCATGCCGCGCGTGAATCATCCACCCAGCCTTCCCGGAATAGGGCGACCTTCGCGGGTCTGCCCGCACGCTCGGCCGCGGCACGATACTTGGCCGCGAGCTGGGCGACGACATCGATGCTGCGCTCGGGATCGCAGATCCATCGGTCGGCGAGCCGCCCCGCCCGATCCAGTCCAGCATCCGAATGGGACCCCATCCAGATCGGCGGTCGCGGTTTGGTGAATGAGGCCGGGGTGACATGCGCACTCAACTGGAAGTGGGCACTATCGACGGTGAACGGCTCGCCGGCGAAGCACTTGTCGAGGATGTGAACGACTTCCTCCGTTATGGCCGCCCGCGCCGACCGGTCGACGCCGAACGCCTCGAAATCCGGCACTTGGTGTCCGATTCCGAGCCCGAGGATCAGACGTCCTTTCGTGATCCAGTCGACCATGATCGCGTCCTCCGCCAAACGCACCGGATGGTGCAACGGTGTGGCGAGAACGGCTGAACCGAACCGAATCCGGCTCGTGCCCTGCAAGAGTGCGGCACCCAACAACAACGGCGAAACGAAGGCGCCACCATGGGCTTGGTGGAATTCAGGGAGGAAGACCGCATCGAAGCCGGCCTCTTCCGCGACGGCCACTTCTTCGCGCAGTTCATCCCAGAGCTGCGAAAGGTCGGTGGACAAGGATTGGATCGGCAGGATCATGCCTAGCTTCATCGAACGTCTCCCTACTTCGCCGCACTGAAGATGCCCGACCGCAGGCGTGCGGTCTCGGTCTCAACCTGCCAGGCCAGAAAGGCCCGGATGGCGTCGTCTACGTCGCTATCCGGCGAAGACTCCATGGTTTGCTGCACCTGACGAAGAGCCGACAAATGTCGGTCACGCGCCTGGAGCAACTCGGCATTGCCAGCGCCGGGGGGCGGTGGCCCCTCGGCGAGGACCTGCGCGACAAGTGCATTTCCCCCGGGCACCGCCGTCTCAGCACGTTCGAGAACACCGCCGATGTGCTCGATCAATTCACGCGCCTGGGTGCAATCCCACTCGACACGGGTCGAGAGGTTGGCGACGATTTCTGCCACGGACGTGATCTGGCTATGAATGTACGGGTCGCTGACGCTCGGAGCGATGACCTCGCGCAGGGTGTATTGAAGCCCTTCAAATATGCGCTCGAGAGAGTTCTGCATTAGGCTGCCTCGCGCAATCCGAACTCGGTAGCCAAATGCCGAACAACGTATTGCACCTGATGGCCCATAGCGGCCAAACGCAGGTCGTCACCTCGGCCATTCTGAAAGGCTCGACTAGCGCGCACATGCGATGCGGACGTCTTGACCAAACCAAGGATCGTCCAGAACCGGAAGACGTCAGGATCGATATGCAGGCCGGTGCGCTCCTCATACCGATCGAAGTACTCCTGAGGCATGAGCAGGTGGGACAGCATGGGGTTGCGGCCGCGGAACAAGGGCAGCCCGCTATAGGCGATGTCCTCGACGGGGTCGCTGACGTGGGCAAGTTCCCAATCGAAAACGGCCACAATCTTGCCGTCGCGGAGCATGAAGTTTCCGATCCGGTAGTCCCCGTGCACCAACGCAAGCCGAGGCGAACAGGCAACATTCCGACGCAGCCAGGACACCGCATAGTCAATAGTCGGAATCGACACCAGTGCGGAGGCGTCGAAGTACTCCGCCCAGTGTTCGATCTGTGCCCGAGCGGATGCTTCCGGGTCTTCGATCACTCCGAAGTGCTCGACCCAGGCACCCTGCAACTCAACGGCATGGATCGCGGCCAGGGCGTCAACGAACTGCAATCCGACGTCATGGCGAGCCTCGTTCGTTGGGAAGATCTGCGGATCCTTGGCACGCCACTGCACCGGCACCTGGCCGGAGACCCGCTCCATGACGTAGAACGGCATGCCGAGCACCGAGCGGTCCTTTTCCAGCCAAAAGAGTTTGGGCATGGGGATCCCCGG
>JBKECS010000034.1:0-1837 GCA_047974805.1 Nostocoides sp.
GATACAACACCTGCATGAGTCGGTGCCCGGGGAATCGGAAGAGCTTCTGCCGCTCCTGGCCGTCCACGGCATCCTCGACGGCGAGGTCATGGAGGTCGAGCACGTCCGCGAGAGCATCCAAGGCGTCCCGATCGTCGCCCTTGCTCAGGTCGATCCAGGCATAGGCACCATCGTCATCCGATGAGAGTTGGCGCACCAGATCAACGGGATCGCGGTCGTCCTCTGTGACCTTGCCGTTGCGATAAAGCCGCCTGATCGACATAACTTGACTGTAGAGCAGGACATTTCCCGTCGTCGGCCCGGGAAACCAAGGAAGCGCTGATTAATGCCCACCTATGATGTGGCCGTTGGTTGAGCACACACAGGGGTGCCCCCCGTGAACCCCCAACCCCTGGCCGCGAAGCGGCGTGTCGAAACCGTTCTGACTGCGACTTTTGGTTTCGACACGGGCGCTTCGCACCCGGCTCAACCAGCGGCGGATCTCTAATCCCACCTGGCTCCCAGTCAGGCCCCCGTGGTGCAGCATTCCTACCCGCCGAACTGCAGCACAGGCTTTCGAGGATCGTCCACCCGGGTGTGGAAGACCGATCCGGCAGCCTCTTCCGGATCCTCGAGGGTCTCCCGTGACGTCGTGATGAAGAGGTCATTAAGGTCGGCCCCGCCGAGGGTGAGCGCCGTCACCAGCCGAACCGGCAGGCTGAACTCCTCGATGATCTCAGCGTCTGGGCTGTAGCACCGGACCTTCCCGACCCGATTCATGGCCACCCAGACGTTGCCTTCGGAGTCGACGGTGAGGCCGTCGACACGTCCCCCGTCAGCGCCATGGAACGGCCGCCGATGCACCAACCCGTCAGGACTGGCGTCGTAGACGTCGGTCCGCTCAGTCTGCGTGTCGTTGTAGTAGGCAAGCGTTCCATCCGGCGAAAAGTCGATGCCATTGGACGTCGTCACATGCGACTCCACAACGGTGACGTCGCCACCTAGGGTGATGCGATAGAACTGCGCTGCGCCTTCAACCTTCACGTACGGCACTCCCCCTGCGTAGAGGTTGCCCCAGGGGTCGCACCCACCCTCGTTCATGCGGATCCCGGGATCAGACCACAGCTCCAGCCAGGGGGCCGGGGTTTCGTCCACCCCCGATGCCAGCGCGATTCCTCGCTCAGTCCCCACGACGTAACCGCCGCGAGAGCGCGGCCGCACGAAGGCAGCGACCGGGCTTCCCACCGGCAGCCTCGAAATTTCCCCGGCGCTATCAAGGGTCAGGAGGTCCCCAGCCAGCATGTCGACCCAGCGCAGTCCACACCAGGAGGGCGACCAGCACGGGCCTTCACCGTGGTAGGCAACGGCTGGCGTGATCTGAGTTGGCTGTTCCATGATCCCATCCTGTCGCCCGCATGCCTCCGGAACAAGCGGCGTACCGACCGAGCCGTGCTTCGGCCCGCGAAGGCCGTGCGCTGGTCCGTCCGCACGGACCTTCATGCCAGACCGAAGTACCCAGGGTCGGCCAGGAACCTGCGAAAGAGCGCGACGGTTATGAGTTCTGACCACTCCCGATGCTGAAACCCGTCCGCATCGAGTTCGATGATGGTGGCCCCCGGAATCGCCGACAGAATGGGGGAATGGGTTGCCAGGAGCACCTGGACCCCGTCGTCTCGCAGGCCTGCGAGTTGGTTAGCCAGTGTCGCCTGACTGAGGAACGAGAGCCCGGCCTCGGGTTCGTCAAGAACCAGCAGGCCGCCCTGACGCATCAGGAAGCCCAGTTTGGTTTCGAGGAGATCGTTGAAGGCCTCGCCATGAGACATGGCGTGATAGCTGGGATCGCCGCCAGGATTGCGTT
>JBKECS010000036.1:0-59118 GCA_047974805.1 Nostocoides sp.
GGACACGAAAGCCTCCTGTTTCGAGAAGCGGCTTCTTCAACAGCTCCACTTCACAACGGGAGGTCTTCGCCTCCCAGCAACTCAAGGCCCTGTCGCCGAAACAACGTCCCTGGACATCACAGCTAGTGTGCGCAGCGTGATGTTGTGGCGTGAGGGTGTCATCGAGGCGGAGCTGGGCCGATGGCCGGGCGTCATCGAATATGCGGTGCGCATTTCCGGCAGGGAGTCAGCGCGCATCCGGGCGCTGTCCTACGAGGCGATCACCGGGGAGGCGATTCCCGGAGATCGCGTGCTCCTGAACGTCTCGGCCCTGGCCCGAGGCCTGGGCACGGGCGGGTTCGGATTGGTCGTGGCGTTTCCAGATCGGATACCGCCGGACGATGACGCCGGGGTCGGGCACATCGTCAAGGCCCGCTACACCCCGCAACAGCAGATGTTCCTCGCCGTCGACGAACAGGACTCCAGGTATCATCAGGTGCTGAGTACCGGGCCTGCGGCCGCCGGCGATCTTGCGGGAATGCCAGTGGTTGTGGCAGATCTGCATTCGGCGCTGCCTGCGGTCATCGCCGGCATCCGCTCCGTGCGCCCGGAGGCGTCCATCGGCTACGTCATGACCGACGGAGGCGCGCTGCCGCTGGCTTTCTCCACGACGGTCGCCGGCCTGAACCAAGCGGGGTGGCTGGCGGCCAGCGTCACCGTGGGCCAGGCATACGGGGGTGAGTTCGAGGCGGTGACGCTGCATTCGGGGTTGCTCGCGGCCCGGTATGCCGTCGGTGTGGACATCGCCGTGGTCATCCAGGGGCCTGGCAACGTAGGCACCGGAACAGCGTGGGGCTACTCGGGGGTGGGCGCCGGCGAGGCGGTCACTGCAGCCTGGACCTTGCACGGCCGGGCCGTCGCGGCGCTACGAGTGTCTGCGGCCGATCCACGGCCGCGTCACCGCGGTATTTCGCACCACAGCCGGACGGCGTACGGGCGCATCGCCCAAGGCGAGTTCGTCGTGCCGGTGGCCAACCCTACGAACCCGTTCCAATATCAGGTGCACAGACAGACCCAGGCCTTGGTAGCGGCGGCGTCCGGAAGTGCCCGCCTGGAGCTCGTGGATTCCGCAGGGCTCCTTGACGTCTTGGCCGCCTGCCCGGTACCGCTGTCCACGATGGGACGCGACCTGACCGCCGACCCGGAGCCCTTCATCGCGGCAGCAGCTGCCGGACGCCTTGCGGCCGACCTGCTCACTCGGGAATGACGCCGACGCCCGGCGCGTAGAGCACGCAACGGGACGATCAGTGAACGTCGACGAGGTCAACGACGAAAATTAAGGTCTCCCCCGGCTTGATCGCCGCGCCGGCTCCCCGGTCCCCATACCCCAGCTGGGGCGGAATGATCAACTTGCGACGGCCCCCGACCCGCATCCCGACAAGGCCCTGGTCCCACCCCTGAATGACCATGCCGATGCCGACCCGGAAGTCCAGCGGGGCGCCGCGGTTCCAGGAGGCGTCGAATTCCTCGCCGGTGGAGTGCGCCACACCGACATAGTGCGCCGACACCGTGTTCCCCGGGGCCACCTCCGCCCCGTCGCCGACCCAGACATCCTCGATAACCAGGTCCGTGGGAGCTTCCTCACCGGGGAAGTCAACCTCGGGCTTGTCAGTGTTCGGGTCGAATGGCATGCAGATCGTCCTTCGTGTTGATCGGAAGTGAGCGGCCGTCGTGGTCCGGTGACCAATCCAGGTCGGTCGGTCCCGTCCGCCGCACCGTCAGTAGGCGCCCAAAAGGTCCACGACGAACACCAGCGTATCGGTGCCCTTGATATCCGGTGGGTTCCCGGCCGCGCCATATCCATAGGCCGGGGGCACGACGAGCACGAGACGGGAACCGACGGTTTGCCCGAGCAAACCTTGGTCCCACGCCTTGATGACCCGTCCTCCGCCCACCGGGAATTCGAAGTACCCGGGCTGGCGGCCGAACGAGCTGTCGAACTTCTTCCCGTTCCGCCACAACACCCCTGTATAGGTCACCCGGAGGGTCTGGCCGGCCTGCACCTTCGCACCTTTCCCCTTGATCAACGGCTTCACCGTCAACGTCGTCGGCGGCTTGGCCCCCTTGGGGATGGTGATCGTGGCGGCCTTGTCCGTGCCCGCCTTCACTGTGGGCATGCCTGCCGCAGGTTTGACCGGGGTGCCGGTGGCCACGGTGAGCATGGCGGACCCGGACAGGACATCGATGACGAAGAGCATGGTGTCGTCGGGCCCGACCTTCAAGGCGCTGTTGCCATCAGCTCCGAAGCCGTCGGCCGGCGGCACGGCGATGAGGATGCGGGAGCCGACCTTCTGCCCGGTCAAACCCTTCTTCAACCCCGGCAGAAGGTCCAACTGGCCCAGGTAGAGAGCGGCCGGATCGGACTCGTAGCTGCTATTGACCTTTTGCCCGGTGGAACCGTTGAACAAGGCGATGTCCACCGATGCGACGTCGTTGGCTGCCAAGGCCTTGCCCTTGCCGGGCTTGAGTGCCTTCACCTCGGTCTTGCTCACCGACAGCGGCTGGTGGGCGATCTTCACCACAGGCGCGGTGTCCTTGTCCCCTCCGCTGACGGTGATGGCGGACAGGTCGGCGCTGGACGGGCTGGAGGAGGAGGGGTCGTCGGTGGACGAGCAGGACGCCAAGGTCATCGCAGCGACCGCGAGCAGGACAGTCATGACGGGCCGGCGGAACCCGGATGGAGCCGGCCGGTAGGCGTTGAGCACGCGAACTTCCTCAGTGGGTTGCAGGGAGACAAGCCTGCCCACCCTAACCCGGGAGCCCGGGAAACCCCGCCCTCAAGCCGTCGCCAACCCGTCGATGACGCGTTGCACACGCACATCCTGGGATTGGAACGGGTCTTTGCACAACACGGTGCGTTGAGCCTGATCGTTGAGCTTGAGGTGGACCCAGTCAACGGTGAAGTCTCGGCCGGCGGCCTGGGCAGCACTCACGAAATCGCCACGCAGCTTCGCCCGGGTCGTTTGCGGCGGCACCGTGGTCGCCTCCTCGATCTGCTCGCCGGTTGCGCACCGGGCGGTTCGCCCTCGTCCCTGGAGCAGGTAGAACAGGCCACGCGCCGGATTGATGTCGTGATAAGCGAGGTCGAGTTGGGCGAGCCGCGGGTGATCGAGATCCAGTTGCTGACGGTCGGCATACGCCTCGATGAGACGCTTCTTGATGACCCAGTCGATCTCGGTGGCGATGGGGTCGAGTTGGTCGGATTCGATCGCCGCCAAGGTGCGCCCCCACAGGTCCAACACGTCCTTCATCGACGGATCAGCCGAACCGACCTCGGCGACAAAATCTCTCGCGCGCGACAAGTACTCCGTCTGGATGTCCAGGGCGTTGACCTGGCGTCCGTCGGCCAATCGGACCAGCCGACGCCCGGTGACGTCGCCGGAGATTTCCCGGATGGCGCGGATGGGGTTCTCCAAGCTGAGGTCGCGCATCGGCACGCCCTCCTCGATCATCCTTAGCACCAGCGCGGCGGAGCCCACCTTGAGCATGGTGCTCGTCTCGCTCATGTTGGAGTCGCCGACGATCACGTGCAGGCGCCGGAAGTGCTCGGCGTCGGCGTGCGGCTCGTCGCGGGTGTTGATGATCGGCCGGCTGCGGGTGGTCGCGGACGAGACCCCCTCCCAGATGTGGTCGGCGCGCTGACTCAGCGAGAAGGTCGCGCCTCGGCTCGTGTGGACGATCTTGCCCGCACCGGCGATGAGCTGGCGGCTGACCAGGAACGGCAGCAGCCGGTCGGACACGCTCTGGAAGTCGCCGGTGCGCGCGACGAGGAAGTTTTCGTGGCAGCCGTAGGAGTTGCCGGCGGAGTCCACATTGTTCTTGAAGACAAAGATCGTGCCGTCGATGCCCTCGTCCTCAAGGCGCTGCTGTGCCTCAAGAACCAGGCCGTGGATAATCCGCTCACCGGCCTTGTCGTGCACGACCAGTTGCCCAATGGAGTCACATTCGGGTGTGGCATATTCCGGGTGCGAGCCGACATCGAGGTACAGCCTGGAGCCGTTGCCGAGGAAGACATTGCTCGAGCGGCCCCAGGCCACGACGCGTCGGAACAGATACCGGGCGACTTCGTCCGGGGTCAGGGTGCGTTGGCCGTTGGAGACGCAGGTGATCCCGAACTCCGTCTCGATCCCGAAGATCCGGCGCTCCATCTCCTGCTCCTTAGCATCCAGCTCCGCTGTTGACCCGCAGCTAGTTCGTCGGCGGTGCCTGCGACAGCGTGTCGTGTGGGCCCGGACGCGGATCGTCCCCGGCCGGGAGATCGCTGGTCGGGTCCTCGGCGTTGAGCAGCGCTTCGAGCAGTTCTCCGGCAATACGCCGGAAGGTGCGCCGTGCCCGGTTGCGGTCCAACACCGCGACCTCCAGTTGGTCCGGCGGGAGCACCCGATCCTGGTCCTGGCCGGTGGGGTCACGACCGAGCAGTTCAACGGTCAACCGCAGGGTCTCGGCCAGGGACGATCCGGTATGCCACTGCTCGTCCAGCGCGGTCTCGATGACCTCGCTGGCGCCTCCCATGGCGACGTAGCCGTGCTCGTCGGCGACCGACCCGTCATAGGTCAGCCGGAAGATCTGGTCCTCGTTCTGCTCGCGGCCGACCTCGGCGACCGCGATCTCCACCTCGTAGGGCTTGGACTCCTGGATGAAGATCGATCCGAGCGTCTGGGCATAGGCGTTGGCCAGGCCGCGCGCGGTGACATCCGACCGGTCGTAGGAGTAGCCCCGCAGGTCGGCGTAGCGCACGCCCGCGACCCGCAGGTTCTCGAACTCGTTGTATTTACCCACCGCCGCGAAACCAACCCGGTCGTAGATCTCGGAGACCTTGTGCAGGGACCGGGAGGGGTTTTCGGCAACGAAGGCGATGCCGCCGACATAGCTGGCCACAACGACCGAACGTCCCCTGGCGATGCCTTTGCGCGCGAAGTCGGCCCGGTCCTTCATGAGTTGTTCGGGAGAGACGTAGAACGGCGTCTGGCTCATCGCGCACCTCCGGGGTTGCCAGCACGATCGCTGATCACCTGCGAGACCACCTCGGCCACCGCCTCTGCAGATAAGAAGCGGGCACCCTCAGCATCCAAGAGGGCCACCGTCGGCCAGATTCGGCGGTTCGGGTCGGGCCCACCGGTCGCGGAGTCGTCATCGGCCGCGTCGTACAGCGCCTCGATGGCCACCCTGGCCGCCTCGTCGGCGGACATCCCTGCACGCCACAGCTTCTTCAACGAACCGCGGGCGAACAGCGACCCAGAACCCACGCAATGATGGTCGTGTTCCTCATAGCAGCCGCCAGTCACGTCATAGGAGAAGATCCGACCGGTCAGCTCGTCCAGATCAAATCCGGCGAACAGGGGTACGACGGTCAAGCCCTGCATCGCCAGGCCAAGATTGCCGCGAATCATCGACGCCAGCCGGTTGGCCTTCCCCTCCAGAGACATCAAGGTGCCCTCGATCTTCTCGTAATGCTCCAGCTCCACCTGGAACAGCCGCACGATCTCGATGGCGATGCCGGCGGTTCCAGCGATCCCGGCGGCGGAGTACTCGTCGGTGACGAAGACCTTCTGCATATCGCGGTTGGCGATCAGGCTGCCCATGGTGGCGCGCCGGTCACCGGCGAGGATGACGCCGCCGGTGTACCCCAAAGCGGCGATCGTCGTGCCGTGCGGGGCCTCCACAGTGGCACCCGGGGGCAGGCTGCGGCGGGATGGCAGCAGCGTCGGCGCATACGAGCCGACAAAATCGGTAAAGGAGGAGGAGCCGGGCGTCAGGAAAGCGCCGTCGAGGCGGCCTGTCCGGCCTGAAGAGTCAGTGGTCACTGGCCACCCTTTTGGACGAAGGTGCGAACGAACTCCTCGGCGTTGCTTTCCAGCACACCGTCGATCTCGTCGAGCATGCCGTCGATGTCGGCATCGACCCTCGCCCCCTGCGGGGCAGGGGACGCAGCACCGTCGTCGTCAGGGCCGTCGTCCCGGCGTTGCGCCCGGATCTGCTCATGGTTCGACATGATGAACTACCTCCTGATCGACCGGTGCCCACCACCCTAGTTGCATCCCCGGTTGCTGCTGCGCCGACACCGGCTAGATCGGGGGCTCGCTCCCGCCCGTCAGGCCGGCGAGCAAGGCGGCAGCGTCCTCGGCGTGCGCGAACAGGTCCTCGACCTGCGCCTTTGTGCCCCGCAGAGGCTCGAGCATGGGCACGCGTTTGAGCGGTCCGTGGCCGGAGTTGAGGATGACCGAATCCCAGGATGCGGAAACCACCGACTCCGGGAAGCGGGACAAGCAGGTGCCCCGGAACCAGGCACGGGTGTCCTCCGGTGGATTCGTCACCGCCCGGTCTACTTCGTCGGTAGATACCAAGGAGGTGAACCGCCCGCGCGCGGCCATCGTGGCAAAGAGGCCCTTGTCGGCCCGAACATCTGACCATTGGATGTCGATCGCTCGCAGGTGCGGATCGCTCCAGTCCAGTCCACCCCGGGAACGGTATGCCTCCAGCACGGCGCGTTTGGCAACCCAGTCGACCTCGCCGTGTGCCGACATGGGGTCGGTAGCCAGCTTGTCCAGGACGACTCCCCACCAATGCATCACCTCGGCGGTGTCGGGGTCGATCTGACCGCCATAGCGCTGCTGGAGGTACTGATCGGCAAGCTCTCGATAGTGCCCGAGCAACTCCACCGCGGTGAGCCGACGCCCATCCATCAACTCCACCAGCGTGGCCAGGTCGGGGTCATGAGAGACCCGCCGCAGGGTACCCACCGGATCGCGGACGGACAGGGCAGCGCCAGTCCGGTCGAAGAACCCGTCCTCGATCATCGCCAGCACCAGCGAGGTCGTACCCAGCTTGAGCAGGTTGGGGACGTCACCATGGTTCGCATCGCCAAGGATGACGTGAAGCCGGCGGTATTTCTCGGCCAGGGCGTGCGGTTCGTCGCGAGTGTTGATGATCGGCCGTTTCAACGTGGTCTCCAGACCGACCTCGACCTCGAAGAAGTCCGACCTCGAGGCGATCTGGTAGCCCGGTTCTCGGCTGTCGACACCAATCCCGACCCGGCCGGCTCCGCAGAGGACCTGACGCACGACGAAGAACGGGGTCAGGTGGGCCACGATGTCCGCGAACGGCGTACTCCGGGCCATGAGGTAGTTCTCGTGGGTGCCGTAGGAGCTGCCCTTGCCGTCGGTGTTGTTCTTGTAAAGGTTGACCCCAGGTGGTGAGGAGGCCAGTAGGGCCACCGCCTCTGCCATGATGACTTCCCCGGCCCGGTCCCACACCACGGCGTCGCGAGGGGAGGTTACCTCCGGAGAGGAGTACTCCGGATGGGCATGGTCGACGTACAGTCGGGCTCCGTTGGTGAGCACGACGTTCGCCATGGTGGGGTCGTCGTCGTATCCCTCATCGGTCAACTGGCTTGGATGGGCGAGCCCACGACGCAGCTGGAACCCCCGGGCGTCATGCAGTGGTGCCTCATCCTCGAAATCCCACAGGGTCCGAGCTGCGGTGATCCCTCGGGACTTGGCATAAGCGGTGACCACCTGGCCCGAGAGGATCATCGGGTTCGCTCTCGGGTGCCCGGGCATGGCGATCCCGTACTCGGTTTCGATTCCCATCACCCGACGCACTGTCATGGCACCAGCCTAGGCACCGGCCCCGCGGTGGGTGCCCCTGGTCGGTACTGTGGGCCATATGCGCGAGATGGTCGTGTTCTCCGGCAGCGCCCACCGGCTGCTGGCGAGCCGGATATGCGCCCACCTGCAGGTTCCCCTGGAGAACGTGGAGATCAGCAGGTTCAGCAACGACTGCCTGCAAGCCCAACTGCTGGCCAACTGCCGGCAACGGGACGTCTACATCGTCCAGCCGTTGGTGCCACCCACCCAGGAACACCTCATGGAGTTGTTGCTCATGCTCGATGCCGCGCGGGGCGCGTCGGCGTCCTCGGTCACGGCGGTCATCCCGCACTATTCCTATGCTCGCTCCGACAAGAAGGACGCGTCGCGGATCTCCCTCGGTGGGCGACTGGTCGCCGACCTGATCGCCACCGCCGGGGCCACCCGGGTGCTCACCATGCAGTTGCACGCGCCCCAGGTGCACGGATTCTTCTCGGTCACGGTGGACCACTTGACCGCCATCGGCGTCATCGCGGACTACTTCCGTACCCAGGACCTGACCAACTCGGTGGTCGTCTCCCCCGATTTCGGCAACGCCAAGTCCGCAACGCTCCTGGCCCGACTCTTGGGGCTGCCGGTCGCCGCCGGGAACAAGCAGCGGCTCTCGGACACGCAGGTGTCTATTCAGATCGTCGGGGACGTCGCCGGCAAACACGCCATCATCCTCGATGACGAGATCGCCACCGGCGGATCGATCCTCGAGTTGCTCAGCCAGCTGCAGCTGGAGGGGTGTCTCTCGGCGAGCGCCGCCTGCACCCATGGCCTGTTCACCGGCACCGCCGTGCCGCGCCTGCGCTCGCACCCGATGCTGCGGGAGGTGGTGACAACCGACACCGTGCCGGCCCCAAGCGATTGGCCCGGGTTGCAGGTACTGTCGGTCTCTGCCTTGTTTGCCGAAGCCATCGCCCGTATTCATGAAGGGGAATCGATTTCCAGCCTGTTCGCCGGCGTCGACCCGACCCTGGCACCACCCCAGCAGTCCTTGTTCGAGACACGCGAGTAGCCCCGTATGCGCCAGCCTCACGACTCTCCCCCCGATCCCCCCGAGATGTCCGGCCAGAGCACCGGTGGCGATGCGGTCACCGCGACGGCTCCGGGCAGGCGTCCCTGGGCCAACTCCGTCGATGCGGTGCTCATCATCGTCTTCGCGGCTATCGGCCGAGCCTCCCACGGCGAGCAGCTTGACCTTCACGGGATCGTCCTTACCGCCTACCCGTTCATCGTCGGCGCCCTGCTCGGCTGGCTCGTCCTGAGGGCCCGTGGGGAAGATCTGCGCGGTGGAATGGGGATCTGGGCCTTCACCCTGGTCGGGGGCCTGGTGATCCGCGGCCTGACCGGCCAAGGTGTCGCGGTCTCGTTCGGTATCGTTGCCGGGGCGGTCCTGGCAGTCTTCCTGCTCGGCTGGCGCGCGATCGCCGACCGGTGGGCCGCTGCTCGCCGGTCCT
Source organism: Nostocoides sp. (assembly GCA_047974805.1). Lineage (GTDB taxonomy): Bacteria > Actinomycetota > Actinomycetes > Actinomycetales > Dermatophilaceae > JAJXUB01. The sequence continues at coordinate 9,131 of JBKECS010000036.1, forward strand.
GACCTGGTCTGGGTCGGCGCGGCGGGCGGCCCCTAGAGGTACTGGCCGGTGTTGGCCACCGTGTTGATCGTCCGTCCCGGCTGGGAGCCGGACTTGCCGGAGATCAGCGTCCGGATGTAGACGATGCGTTCGCCCTTCTTCCCCGAGATCCGCGCCCAGTCATCCGGGTTCGTCGTGTTCGGCAGGTCTTCGTTCTCCTTGAACTCATCGACACAGCTGGCCAGCAGGTGGTCCACCCTCAGTCCGGCCTGCCCGGTGGTCAGTTTGTCCTTGATCGCCATCTTCTTGGCGCGGTCGACGATGTTCTGGATCATGGCCCCAGAGTTGAAGTCCTTGAAGTAGAGGACCTCCTTGTCTCCGTCGGCATACGTCACTTCCAGGAACTGGTTCTCTTCCGACTCGGCATACATCCTGCCGACGACGGCGGCAATCATGGCCTCGACGGTCCGTTGCGGATTGTTGTCGTATTCGCCGAGGTCATCGGCGTGCAGCGGAAGCTCCGTGGTGAGGTACTTGGCGAAGATGTCCCTGGCCGCTTCGGCGTCCGGACGTTCGATCTTGATCTTCACGTCGAGCCGTCCCGGACGCAGGATCGCCGGGTCGATCATGTCCTCGCGGTTGCTGGCTCCGATGACGATGACGTTCTCCAGCCGCTCGACCCCGTCGATCTCCGACAACAGCTGCGGCACGATCGTTGTCTCGACATCGGAGGACACTCCCGAACCGCGCGTGCGGAACAGCGAGTCCATCTCGTCGAAGAAGACGACGACGGGGTGGCCACCGCTGGCCTTTTCTCGTGCTCGTTGGAAGATCAACCGGATGTGACGCTCGGTCTCACCGACGTACTTGTTCAGCAGCTCCGGGCCCTTGATGTTGAGGAAGTATGCCGTGCCGAGGTCTTTGCCCTCCTTCTCAGCGACCTTGCGGGCGAGTGACGCCGCGACCGCCTTGGCGATCATCGTCTTGCCACACCCGGGGGGTCCGTAGAGCAGGACACCCTTGGGCGGGCGTAGCTGGTATTCCACGAAGAGATCCGGGTGCAGGTAGGGCAGTTCTACCGAGTCGCGGATCACCTCGATCTGCCCGGCGAGTCCGCCGATGTCCTCGTAGGAGATGTCCGGGACTTCCTCCAGGACGAGATCGGCCACCTCCGACTTTGGGATCTTCTCGTAGGCCAGGCCGCTCTTGTTCTCGACCATGAGGGCGTCGCCGACCCTGACCCGGCTCTGCACCAGGGGCTGGCAGAGACGGACGACGCGCTCCTCGTCGCCCCGTCCGATGACCAGAACGCGGCCGGTGTCTAGGAGTTCCTTGACCAGCACCACTTCCCCGGTCAGCTCGAAGCCGCGGGTGCGCACGATGTTGAGGGCTTCGTTGAGGACCACTTCACGCCCCACGCCCAACGCCTCGGCCTGCACGGCCGGGCTGATCGAGACGTTGAGCTTCCGGCCACCGGTGAGAATGTCCGCCGTGTCATCGGGGAACACCTCCAGCACGGTGCCGAAAGCGGACGGCGGCTGGGCAAGTCGGTCGATCTCCGACTTCAGCGACACGATCTGGGCACGGGCCTCTTTGAGGGTGCGAACGAGACGGTCGTTCTGCGCCGACATCGTCGAGGCAGACGACTCCAACCGGCGTACGGTGTTCTCCAGCTCTCGAACCCGGGCACGCTCGACGTGCCCGGAGTCCTCGGTGGGGTCGGTCATCGCCACGCTCCTGACGTCCATAGCCACTGGGATCGTGGCCTAACTCGACCCTAAGTCAGGAGGACGGCTGGGGTGGGGATGTCTGAGTCACAGTTCGGCGAATGCGGCGCACTCGCTTCTCGGATGGCGTGCGCTCACCGAGGTCCTCGGCGCTCCACTCCCCCTTAGGCGCTGGGCCGGTGTCGTCCTGCCCGTAGGCGCCCTTTGCCGGCCTTCGCTTGCGCAGCGGCGGTTGGACGCCTTCGGCCAGCCGCCGACTGGTGATGAGAAACCCGGTATGCCCGTGCATCCGATGTTCCGGACGCACGGCGAGCCCCTCCAAATGCCAGCCTCGGACGAGAGATTCCCAGGCAGCAGGTTCGGTGAAGCCCCCGTGATCGCGCAACGCCTCGGCGACCCGAGACAGCTGCGTCGTCGTGGCGACGTAGGCGATGAGCACCCCACCGGGGATCAGGGCCGTATGCGCACCGTCCAGGCACTCCCAGGGAGCCAACATGTCGAGCACGATCCGGTCGACGCTTCCCGCGGCCACAGTGGTCGGCAGCGACGTCACCAGATCCCCCACCGTGACCGTCCACGCCGGGTGGTCCATGCCGAAGAACACCCGAGCGTTGGCTCGAGCGATATCGGCGAAGTCCTCTCGTCGCTCGAAGGACCACAGCTTTCCCTCGGGGCCGATCGCCCGCAGGAGAGACATGGCTAGGGCTCCGGACCCCACCCCGGCCTCGACGACCACCGCGCCCGGGAAGATGTCGGCCATGGTGATGATCTGGCCGGCATCCTTGGGGTAGACCACTGCGGCACCGCGGGGCATGGACATGACGTAGTCGGACAGCAGCGGGCGCAGAGCGAGATATTCCACGCCCGCGGTGTTGGTGATCGTCGACCCGTCCGGGGCACCGATGAGGTCGTCGTGGTTCACGTGGCCACGATGCGTGTGAAACGACCGCCCAGGGTTCAGCTCGATGGTGTGCAACCGCCCCTTGGGGTCGGTCAACTGAACCCGCTCACCGGCCCGGAACGGACCCCTACGTAGGTCGGCTCCGAGGGCAGTCATGAGCCGGCAGTCTAGTGCGATGCCGTCGCCACGATCACCACGGTCGGCGACGTGCTCACCCGGCCGGTTCGGCCTTGGCGGCGCGACCGACGAGAATCTGGTTTACGTCCGGCGCCTGCACCAGGCCGAGGACGTGGCCGTCGTCGACGACGGCTGCATACGTTAGTCGGTTCGCGGCGAGGACCTGCACGGCGGCGAGGATGGGCGCCTGGGCCGGTGCGTCGATGATCCACGCTTCTGGCTGGGCCACGATCACCGACTCCACCAGCGTGTGCGGCCACCGCTCCGGTGGGATGGCAGCGAGTGATCCGGGGGGGACGAGGCCGACCGGACGACCCGACCTGGTCGCGATGGCCCCGCCCTGCAACACCGTCGAGACCGATGCGACCACTGCCGACACATCCACCACCGGGACAGAACGGAGCACGTCAGCCACGGTGTACCCATCGAGGCGGCCCATGGCTCGCGCCCGCCGGAAAGAGACGATGGCCGCGCGGCCGAGGTAGAGGCTGATGAGCATTCCCCACAGGGCGTTGGTGCCCAGGCCGCTGTTGCGCAGGGGGGCGATGACGAACCATACGAACACGCCGGCGGCGACCAAAACCCCGGCGGCAGCGGCTGCCGACGTCCCGACAGCGCGACGCCCAGACAGCCGCCAGACGAGGGCCTCCAGCGCCTGCCCGCCGTCCAGCGGCAACCCGGGGAGGAAGTTGAACAGGGCGAGGAACAGGTTGGCGATGGCGGTGGCGAACAGCAGCAGGCTGACCACACTGTTCGGGGCGAACAGCCCCTGGATCCACCAGGCGAGCACACCGAGCACGAGGTTGGCCATCGGCCCCGACAAGGCGATCAGTGCAGCGGGGCCGGGCCGCAGCCCGGTGGAGTCGTAGCTGGTGTGACCGCCCATGAAGCTGGCGACGATCGCCCGGACCCGGTAGCCGTAGGCCTGAGCCATTGCCGCGTGCGCCATTTCGTGGATAAGCACCGACAGCAGGAGCAGCAGCGCATACCCGATGGCGACGACTAGGGCACCACCGCCGAGGTCCGGCCGGATCGAGCGGACGCTCGGGGTGGAGACGGCGGCCACGATGACGGCGAGGAGCAACCACGTGGGCGATATCCGGATGGGGGCACCGGACAGGGTCCCTACGCGCAGGCCGGACTCGTCGGGGACCGTGGTCATGGGCTGACCCTAATCGACGGCCGGCGCCAAACTCGCGTGATACTAGTCCGTAAGCCGCCTGTCTTATCCACCGATCTTCACGTTGAGGATGCCTGTGCCCCATCACGCTGCCGCCGATCACCGCCCGGACGCCACCGAGGCCCTGACCGCCCTTTTGGGTGAGCGTGTGCTTGTCATGGACGGTGCGATGGGCACGATGATCCAACGGCTGACGCTGTCCGAGGCCGACTATCGGGGGACGCGATTCGCCGATTGGGGCCAGGACGTCATCGGCAACAACGACCTGTTGAGCCTGACCCGGCCCGAGGACATTCTCGACATCCACCGGGCCTACCTCGCGGCCGGCGCAGACACCATCGAGACGAACACCTTCAGCGCTCAGGCGATTTCCCAGGCCGACTACGGGATGGCAGATCTGGCCTACGAACTCAACGTCGTCTCGGCCCGACTGGGCCGCACCGCGTGCGACGAGGCGGAGGTTGCCGATCCCAGTCGGCCCCGGTTCGTCCTGGGAGCCCTCGGCCCGACAAACCGCACCGCATCGATCTCCCCGGACGTCAACGACCCGGGCAAACGCAACGTCACCTTCGACGAATTGGCCGCCGCCTACGGCGAGCAGGCGCGTGGGTTGGTCGACGGCGGCGCCGATGCCCTCATTGTCGAGACCATCTTCGACACCCTCAACGCCAAAGCGGCGATCTTTGCCCTGGAGACCCTGTTCGAGGAAGTTGGCAGGCGTTGGCCGGTGATCATGTCGGGAACGATCACCGACGCCTCGGGCCGGACCCTGTCCGGTCAGACCACGGAGGCATTCTGGAATTCGGTGCGGCACGCCCGGCCCCTAGCGATCGGGTTGAACTGCGCCCTCGGTGCCAGCGAGATCCGTCCGTATGCCGCGGAGCTTGCGCGAATCGCCGACACCTTCGTCTCGGTCTACCCCAACGCGGGATTGCCCAACGCCTTTGGCGAGTATGACCAGTCCCCGCAGGCCATGGCCGCGGTCGTCGGAGAGTTCGCCACCGCAGGCCTGGCCAATCTCGTCGGTGGCTGCTGCGGCACGACCCCGGAACACATCGCCGCTATCGCTGCCGCCGCCGCGCAGGCAACCCCGCGGAGCGTGCCACGTATTCCTCCAGCCCTGCGCCTGGCCGGGTTGGAGCCGTTGACCATCGATGAGCACAGCCTGTTCGTCAATGTCGGGGAACGCACGAACATCACCGGATCGGCGAAATTCCGCAACCTCATCAAGGCCGAGGACTACACCAGTGCCCTAGCGGTGGCGCGCCAGCAGGTGGAGAACGGCGCGCAGATCATCGACGTCAACATGGACGAGGGCATGATCGACGGCGTCGCCGCGATGGACCGATTTCTTGCGCTCATTGCCTCCGAGCCCGACATCTGCCGGGTGCCGATCATGGTGGACAGTTCCAAGTGGGAAGTTATCGAGGCTGGGCTGAAGACCATCCAAGGCAAGCCTATGGTCAACTCGATCTCCATGAAGGAAGGCGTCGAGCCGTTCATCGAGCATGCCCGACTGTGCCGCAAGTACGGGGCAGCGGTGGTGGTCATGGCCTTCGACACTGACGGTCAGGCGGACTCGTACGCCCGGCGCGTGGAGATCGCTCAACGCGCCTACACGGTGCTGACCGAGCAGGTAGGTTTCGCTGCCGAGGACATCGTCATCGATCCCAACGTCTTCGCTCTGGCGACCGGCATCGAGGAGCACGCCGCATACGGCACCGACTTCATCGAGGCGACCCGGTGGATCAAGGGGAACCTTCCCGGCGCGCTGGTGTCCGGGGGCATTTCCAACGTCAGCTTCTCCTTCCGTGGCAACAACCCGGTTCGGGAGGCCATCCACGCGGTCTTCCTCTTCCACGCTGTCGCTGCCGGACTGACCATGGGCATCGTCAATGCCGGGGCCCTGGTCGACTACGACTCCATCGACCCGCGCTTGCGAGAACGGATCAAGGACGTCATCCTCAACCGGCGGCCTGAGGCCACCGAGGCCCTATTGGAGATAGCCGAGGAGTTCAACGCCGGACCGGCAAACCAGCCCCAGGAGTTGGAGCAGTGGCGGGAACTGCCCGTGGCGCAGCGGCTGACCCACGCGCTTGTCCGGGGTATCGACACCTTCGTCGAGGCAGACACCGAAGAGTTGCGAGGGCAGGTCGCCGCCGCCGGCGGGCAGACCATCGAGGTGATCGAGGGCCCTCTCATGGACGGCATGGGCGTCGTCGGTGACCTGTTCGGAGCGGGCAAGATGTTCCTTCCCCAGGTGGTCAAGAGCGCGCGGGTGATGAAGCGCGCGGTCGCCCACCTCGTGCCATACATCGAAGCGGAGAAGGCCCTGGGCGGCACCGGTCAACGCTCCAACGGGGTGATCGTCACCGCAACCGTCCGCGGCGATGTGCACGACATCGGCAAGAACATTGTCGGCGTCGTGCTCCAGTGCAATAACTACACGGTGCATGACCTCGGCGTCATGGTGCCGGCCCAGAAGATCCTCGATGCGGCGAAGAGCGTGAACGCCGACGTCATTGGACTATCCGGTCTGATCACCCCTAGTTTGGACGAAATGGTCAACGTTGCCAGCGAGATGGAGCGCCAAGGGTTCGACATCCCGTTGCTCATCGGGGGGGCCACGACATCCCGGGCACACACGGCGGTCAAGGTGGACCCGACCTATCACGGCCCGGTCGTGTGGGTGAAGGACGCCTCGAGGTCGGTGCCCGTTGCTGCTGCGCTGCTGTCCGCCGGGCCCGCCCGGGAGAACCTGCTGGCCGATGTCGAGGCCGACTACAAGCATCTGCGGGAGCGCCACGCCGCCAAGAGCACCGAGCGTCCGCTGCTCCCGTACGCGCAGGCGCAGGCGCGGCATACGCCGATCGACTGGGGCACCTACCGCCCGCCGGTGCCTCGGATGCTCACCCAACAGACCAAGTCGATCGGCTCCAACAACCCCGGTGGGACGGCGGGCCAGCACGTGCGGGTCTTCCAGCACTACCCGATCTCGGAACTGCGCGACTACATCGACTGGGGCCCGTTCTTCCTGGCCTGGGAGATCCGCGGACGCTTCCCTGAGGTTCTGGATGATCCGGACACTGGGGAGGCGGCGACCAAGCTTTTCGAGGACGCGCAGGCCATGCTCGATGCGATCGAGGCCGAAGGCTGGCTCGTCGCCAACGGTGTCGTCGGTTTGTTCCCGGCCGCGTCCACCGGCGAGGACATCGTCGTGTATGCCGACGAGGGGCGCACCGACGTCCTGGCCACCCTGCACGGGCTGCGGCAGCAGGGCGACCACCGCTCCGGGGTCCCCAATCGGTCGCTGGCGGACTACGTCGCCCCGATCGAGACGGGTCTGGGGGACTTCGTCGGTGCCTTCGTGGTCACGGCGGGCCTGGGCGCGGCGGAACGTGTCGCCGCATTCAAGGAGGCCATGGACGACTATGCGGCCATCCTGCTGGAGGCGTTAGCCGACCGACTCGCTGAGGCTTTCGCTGAGCGTATGCACGAACGGGTCCGGTGCGAGCTGTGGGGTTATGAGTCCGAACGCAAGGACGGCGCGGCGTTGCTCGCCGAGGATTACATCGGGATCCGTCCGGCGCCGGGCTATCCGGCCTGCCCGGACCACACCGAGAAGCAGACCATCTGGGCGCTGCTGGGCGCCAACGCAGCCACCGGGGCTGAGTTGACCGAATCGATGGCCATGTGGCCGGGTGCCACGGTGTCGGGGTTGTACTTCGCCCACCCCGAGGCGCAGTACTTCGTCGTGGGGCGGCTCGGTCAAGACCAGGTCGCCGCGTATGCCGCGCGCAAGGGGTGGACGATGGCGCAAGCGGAGCGCTGGCTGGCTCCCAACCTGGGATATCTGCCCGAAGACTAGTCCAGCACGGTGATGTCAGCGGTTGGACGTACGGTAGGGCCGCAACGCAACACACGATGCGGAGAGGATCATGACCCCGGCGCTATCACCCTCGCGGGCGGCCGATTTCAAGCAGTGCCCGCTGCTGTACCGGTTCCGTGTGATCGACCGGCTACCTGCGCCGCCATCGCCGGCGGCGGCTCGCGGCACGCTGGTGCATTCTGCCCTGGAGCGGCTGTTCGACCTCCCAGCGCCGCAGCGCACTCCGGACAACGCCGCCGCCCTGTTGCCTCAAGCGTGGGCCGACCTGGTTGCCGACGAGCCGGCGTTGGCAGAGATGCTCACCGCATCGGCAGTCGGGCTCCCGGATTGGCTCGCGTCCGCCGAGCAACTCGTCCGTCGCTGGTTCGACCTGGAGGACCCGGCTCGGCTCGAGCCCTCCGACCGGGAGCTCTACGTCGAGGTCGACCTCGACGGCCTGACCCTGCGCGGGTATGTCGATCGACTGGATGAGGCTCCCGGCAGTGGTGCCCTCAGGGTCGTCGACTACAAGACCGGGCGCTCCCCCTCGGAGCGGTTCGAGGGCAAAGCGCTCTTTCAGATGAAGTTCTATGCGCTGGTCCTGTGGCGGTTGCGTGGTCGGATCCCCAGCATGCTCCAGCTGGTCTATCTCGGCGACGGTCAACTCGTTCGCTATGTCCCGGACGAGGCCGATTTGCGCGGCCTTGAAGTCAATCTCAAGGCGGTGTGGGCCGCCATTGAATCGGCAGCGACCACCGGTGATTGGCGCCCGAGCCCGGGCCGGTTGTGTGATTGGTGCGACTTCCGTTCGCTTTGTCCCGCCTTTGGCGGCACTCCCCCGCCGTTGCCGAGCGACGCCGAGCGCCGGGCCGTGGATCCGGCAGTGACCGGCGAGCCGGAGGAGCAGGACTAGCGCTGGTCGGACGCCTGATGTTCCGCTGTGGCCGGCTCAGCGGTAGGCACCCCGGCCACCAGGGCGGCCAACGCCGTTGAGTGCAAGCCGCTCAGAGTCGGGATCTGGACGGATCCGGCCAACGCCGGCACGGGGACGATATGCGGCACTGTGATGGTCGGCACCCCGGCAGCGGTCGCCGAACGCGTCCCGGTGGCTGAGTCCTCCACGGCAATACAGCGCCACGGGGGAAGCTGCAGACGGGTGCACGCCAGGGCATACGGTTCCGGGTGCGGTTTGCCATGGTCTACCTCGTCGCCGGTCACCACGACATCGAAGGACCCCTGCGGCATCGCGCCGACGACGGCATCGGCCAGCGGACGCCAGGACATCGTGACCAGGGCGGTGCGTATGCCGTTGGCTCGCAGATCCTGGAGCAACTCGCGGGCACCGGGACGCCACGGCAGCGCCCGTCGAACGTCAGCGATCACCCGAGCCTGCAACCAGTGGACCACCTCGACCTCGGTCATCTGCACCGGTGAGTGATCGACGATGTATCGGGCCGAAACCAGCAGATCGTTCCCGACCAGCTGATGGGCATGCTCCTGCGTCCACGTCCCTCCGGCGGATTCGACCAGGGCGTGCTCGGCGGCGATCCAGTATGGTTCGGTATCGACCAGGGTGCCGTCCATGTCCCACAGCACAGCCAACACAGAGGTGCCGCGGCTGTCATCGGCGTTCGTCGGCGCTGGGTTCCAGGTCACGTGCGGCAAGTCTAATGGCGCCGAGCGAGATACCTCCGGCACCTGGGGTTAAGGTGAGGCCACGGCCGCTCGTGGCAACCCTGCCGCCGGCTAACGACGGGAGGAGTCGAGCATGATCGGTCTCGAAGATCTGCCCGAACTGGACAATCCCGTCCTCATCGCGGCCTTCGAGGGATGGAACGATGCCGGCGAAGCTGCCACGGCCGCGCTCGAGCATCTAACCACCGTGTGGGGAGCCGATGTGGTCGCGGCAGTCGACCCCGAGGACTTCTACGACTTTCAAGTCAACCGGCCCCGCGCAGTCACCGAGTCCGGTCAGCGGCGCATTCACTGGCGCACCACCCGGATCCTGGTCGCAACCGGTACGACGTTGGGTCGCGACGTCATCCTCATCCAGGGAATCGAGCCTTCCTTCAGGTGGCGAGCCTTCACGATCGAGCTCATGGAGTTCGCTCAGGAGACCGACGTGTCGACGGTGATCACGTTGGGCGCGCTCATGGCTGACGTGGCCCACACCCGCCCTATCCCGGTGACCTCCACCTCCGACGACGAGGAGACCCGACTGAGGTATGCCGTCACAGCCAGTCGCTACGAGGGCCCCACCGGCATCATCGGTGTGCTCAGCGACGCCGCGTCCCAGGCGGGCCTGGAGTCCATCTCCTGTTGGGCCGCGGTGCCGCACTATGCCGCGCACACGCCGTCACCCAAGGCGACCCTCGCGCTCATCTCTGCGCTCGAGGAACTCCTGGACGCACCCATCGACCACGGTGACCTCGTGGAGGCGTCCCGAGCCTGGGAGCATGGGGTGGACGAACTGGCAGAGAGCGATGACGAGGTTTCCGAATACATCGGAACGCTCGAGAGGGCCCAGGACACGGCCGAACTACCCGAGGCCAGCGGGGACGCGATCGCCCGCGAGTTCGAACGCTACTTGCGCCGCCGCGGTGGAAATAGCGAGGGCTGACCCCTAAAGGACCCCGAGCAGGGCATCGACGAGATCCCGCACCAATTCCGGTGCCGTTGGATCCTCATCCTGCCCAGCCAGGGCACCGGCCGCCCACTGATCAACGACGGCCAGAGCCCGCGGAGAGTCCAGGTCGTCAGCCAATGCTGCCCGCACTTGCGCGGCAGCGACGTCTCCGGCAGGACCGGCAGGCGCGGCAAAGGCCTCACGCCAGTGAGCCAGCCGCTGGCCGGCCGCGTCAAGGTCGGTGTCGACGAACTCCCAATCGGTTCCGTGGTGATGGGCCAGGAGCGCCAAACGAATAGTCGAGGGATCGACCCCGCGCTCGCGCAGCGCGGAAACCAGGACGAGGTTGCCACGGGACTTGCTCATCTTGTGGCCCTGGTAGCTGACCATGGCCTGGTGGACGTAGGTGGAGGCATACCGGGTGGCGCCGGTGAGTGCCTGGGCTTGGGCGGCGCTCATCTCGTGGTGGGGAAAGATGAGATCGCTGCCGCCGCCTTGGATGTCGAACGGGATCCCGAGCCGGTCCATGGCAATGCTCGTGCACTCGATATGCCACCCCGGCCGTCCCGGGCCGAGACGGCGATGGGGCCACTGCGGCTCCCCCGGCCTGGCTGCACGCCACAAGAGCGGGTCGAAGATGTCGTGCTTGCCCGGGCGTTCGGGATCACCGCCACGCTCTGCCCAGACAGCCACCATCTCATCCCGGGACCATCCGCTGACCTGGCCAAACCGCGGACATGTGCCGACGTCGAGGTACACGTCCTGTGCCCCGTCGACGGTAGCGCTCCCCTCGGGCACCGGCAGCGTATAGGCGCAACCGCGGTCCATGAGCGCCTCGACATCGGCAGCAATCGCATTGATGGACTCCACCACGCCGACGTAGTGGGTCGGTGGGATCACCCGGAGCGCCTCCATGTCCTGACGAAACAGCGAGGTTTCCATTGCGGCCAGCTCGGTCCAATCGACTCCGTCCCGCACGGCCCTTTCCAGCAGGGGGTCATCGACATCGGTGACGTTCTGGACGTAGGTCACCCGCTGCCCGGCGTCCCGGAAGAGCCGAAGCAGCACATCGAACGTCACATAGGTCGCGGCATGGCCCAGGTGGGTGGCGTCATACGGGGTGATGCCACACACGTAGACCGCCACCTCGTCTCCCGTCGGCCCATCCGTCAGGCGGGACGAGGCGGTGTCGCGCAGCCGCACCGTGACGACCGGTCCTGGGACTGTGGGGATCACCGGCTCGTTCCAAGACCTCACCGGGACAGACTAGACGGCCGCCACCTCGGCCTGAAGCATCGGTCCGGATTCCACGCCAGCCCGGCCGCGCTAGATCGGAGGCCAGGGAATGCTCGGCCAGTCCGGTGACGGGCTCGGCATGACCCCAGCTCGCCTCAGCCGGGCCACCCGGGTATGCAGCGCGGCCAGCTCTGTCGCGCACAGATACTCAGCCAATTGTTCGGTGAGGCACCCGGGGCCCCGATCTGCCAAGGCATCTGCCAGGACCCGCAACCGCTGAAGATCCTCCGGCTGAACCGGCTCGCCGACGAACCCCCAAACGACCGTGCGCAGCTTGTCCTCGGTGTGCAAGGTCACCCCGTGGTCGAAGGCCCACACCCGCCCGTCGGCAGGGTCCCGGGCGAGGTGTTCCCCTTTGCGGTCCGCGTTGTTCAGGACCACATCGAGCACTGCCACCGAACGCAGCTGGGCGCAGTCCTGGTGGATGACCGCCACCACCGCTCCCTGGTGATCCTGCCCGGTGAATGCTATGCGCCGGCCCTCCGGTATATCGTCCGCCGGGACCAACTCGACCACCCGTTCCAGTCCCTGGCGCGGGTCTCCGATCCACTCTTGCACCGACCCGCTCCCCCACGGGCCCTGCCGCAGCACCGTCGGTGGAATGACGCCCCACCCTCCGGCCTGGCTGATCAGCCACGAGGCCACCTCGCGTCCGGCCAGGGTTCCATCCGGAAAGTCCCACAGGGAACGTTCCCCGTCGATGGGTTTGTGGATGGCATACGGGCCGCCGACGCCCAGTCGGACCAGGAGGGCGAGATTGGATGCAGAGCTGATTCGCCCGACCAGCTCCAGATCTGCGGTGGTGAGCAGGTCGGTGGCCTTCGCCGCGCTCAGCGTCGGTACCCGTTCGCCCGCGGACAGATGTGCCCGGTGACATCCAGTGGCCCCCCGCAGAACGGGCACGGCGGGCGCCCGGCCGCGACCAGCTCCAGCGCTCGTCGGGCAAAGGCGCGGGCCTGCTCTGGGGCGAGCACGATCCGCACCGCCTGGGTGGCCGCCTCCTCGTCAGGGTCGTTGTCGTGGCACTCGATGACCACCCGCCGGCGTTCGAAGTCCCACGCCAAGGCCAAGGTGTTGATCCGAAAGTCGTCCTCGATCGGGGTGTCCAACGGAGCGTTGTCCACCGGTCCGTCACCAATGTCGCCACCGGTCGATTGCACGCCGTCGAGCAGGTCGTTGACTCGTTCGGCAAGGATGCCGACCTGCTCCTTTTCCAAGGAGAGGCTGGTCATCCGGGACCCGCGCCGGGCCTGCAGAAAGAAGGTCCGGGACCCCGGGGGCCCCACGGTCCCGGCGACAAACCGCTCAGGCGGGTCGTATTCGGTCAACGACATAACCCGACCCTAGTCGCCCGCCGCGCCGCCAGCGCCACCACCGGGGACCGCATCGGTCGAGGAGCCGGCCAGGGCACGCACGAGGTCGGCGACGCGGGTTGGGTCCATATTCAGCCCGAGCAGATAGGGCCGCTCGGCTGTGTAGCGGATCGCCGTCACCGAGCCCGGATCGATGACCAGGCGTTGCATATGGCGGAAGGGTGCGCCGACGGCGTCGTTGACCACCGACTTCGCCAAGTCCCCGTGGGTTACTGCGGCCCATACCGCATCCGGTCCGTGTGCCTGGCTCACCGCGGCATCGTGACGGGCCATGGCCGCGACCGCGCGCTCGCCCATGTCGGCGAAGCTTTCGCTGGCGAAGCTCGTCGACGGTGGGAAGGTCACCGTCTCGGGTCGCTGCTGGACCTGCCTCCACAGCGGTTCCTTGGCGAGGTCGGCCAGCGTGCGCCCCGTCCAAGCACCGTAGGCGCACTCGATGAGCTCCTCATCCTGGGTCACCGCCAGGGCCTGTTGCCCGGCCGCGATCGCGGCGGCAGTTTCCAGGCAGCGTTCTAGCGGCGAGCTGACCAAGGCAGTCAACGGAACCGAGGCGAGTGCGGCGCCCACGGCGTGCGCCTGGGCGCGACCGCGTTCGGTCAGTGCCACCGCGGGCATACGTCCGCTGAGCACTCCGGCCGCGTTGCTTTCCGAGTGACCGTGACGGATCAGCAGGCACAGCGTCATGCGATCTCCGGCTCAGGTGGCCGTCATGACGCCCGTGCCGAGGGCGACCATGAGGCCCAGCCCGAGCACGACCCGGTAGCTGACGAAGCTGCGCAGCGAGTTGTTGGCAACGAACCTCAGCAGCCAAGCGATGGAGGCGTATGCCACGGCGAAGCTCACCACACAGCCGAGAACCATCGGCCCCATGCCGAGGGAAGCGAGGTCGTGGCGCGCCTGAACGCTCTCGAAGATTCCGGCCGCGGTCAGGGCCGGTATGGCGAGGAAGAAGGACAGTTCCGTGGCGCTGACCCGATCGATCCCCCGGATAAGGCCGGCGCTGATGGTGGCACCGGAGCGAGACACCCCCGGGACAAGAGCCACGCATTGCCACAGCCCGATGACGAGCCCGTCTTTGATCGTAAAGTCGGCTTCGGAGCGAACCGAACCCTCTCTGGAACGTTCGTCGTGTCGCCGCTCGGCGTACCACATGACGCCGCTCCACAGCACGAGGGCTATGGCGACGACCCACAGGGAGCGCAACGCCCCGGAGATGACGTCCTTGAGCACGAATCCGACGATGCCCACCGGGATGGACCCGACGATCACCGCCCAGGCCAAGGTGTAATCGTGCTCGGTGCGGGCCTCAGTGTGCAACAGGCCCCGAACCCAGGCGGTGAGCAGCCGCCAGATCTTGGCCCAGAAGTAGAAGAACGTCGCCAGGATGGCGGGTACTTGAATGATCGCCGTGTAGGCGGTCACCACAGGGGCGTCCACGCGTAAACCGAGCAGCTTTTCGGCGATGGTCAGGTGGCCCGTCGAGGACACCGGGAGGAACTCGGTCAAGCCCTCCACGACCCCCAGCACGAGCGCGCTGACATAGCTCAGTTCCATGAACGTCCTTTAGGTTCGCGGCAATAGGTCAGTCGACCATGGGGCGCAAGGCGGCCAGGGTGGCCAGTCGTCCCGAGCGGTCCGGTGCGACCGGAGTCACTGACAAGCTGGTGACTCCCACGTCAGCGTAGCGAGCGATCCTGGAGGAGACCCGAGAGGGCGACCCGATCAGCGCTGTGGTGTCGACGAAGTCCAGCGGGACGTGGTCGGCGGCGTCTCGAACTCGGCCGGCCAGGTACAGCTCCTGGATGGTCTCGGCCTCCTCCTCGAATCCCATCGACCGGGCGAGTTGGTTGTAGAAGTTCTGTTCCTTGGAGCCCATCCCCCCGATATAGAGGGCGCAATAGGGGGCGATGGCTGCCCGAGCAACCTCGAGATCGTCCGTGAGGCACACGGGCAGGTTCGCCACGACGTCGAATCCGGCCAGTGGCTCCTCGGCGGTGCCCTTGCCCGCCGCGCGACGCGCTTCGGCGATGGTCGCGATGTGATCGGCGGAGTGCTCCGGGCTGAATAAGATCGCCAGCCACCCGTCGGCGATGTCTCCGGTCAAGGCAAGGTTCTTGGGTCCGACGGCGGCTAGGTAGACGGGGATCTGCGGCCGGACCGGTTTGACGGTCAGCCGCAGCGCTTTGCCCGGTCCATCGGGCAGGGGCAAGGTGAGGTGTTTGCCGGCATACGCAACCCGTTCCCGGTGCAGCGCCATCCGCACGACGTCGACATATTCGCGGGTCCGCCCGAGGGGGTTGGCAAAGCGGACACCATGCCACCCTTCGGAAACTTGCGGACCGGAGACACCCAGGCCCAACCTGAAGCGACCGTCCGATAGGAAATCCAGTGTCGCTGCGGTCATAGCGGTCATGGCTGGGCTGCGCGCCGGGATCTGGAGCACCGCTGCGCCCAACCCGATCTGCTGCGTCGTCGCGCCGATCCACGACAACACGGTCGGCGCGTCCGATCCGTATGCCTCGGCGACCCAGGCGCAGTCGTAGCCCAGCCGATCCGCCTCCTGAGCCAACACGAGGATGTCCTCGTCCATGCCGCTGCCGAAATATCCGAGGTTCACACCGAGCTTCATGGTGGCAGGGTAGTGGCCGACGGTTCGATAGCCTTCCTTTGTGCGTCGCAACTCCCTCGGCCGTTCCGGGCTGATCACCTCGGTGCTCGGGCTCGGCACCTTGACCTGGGGCACGCGGACCACGGCGGACGAGGCGGGCGCGCTGTTGCGCCGCTTCGTCTCGGCTGGGGGTGACCTGGTCGACACCGCGCCTGGCTATGGCAACGAAGGGGCCGAGGTGATCCTCGGTGATCTGCTGGATGACGTGGGGCGGGACAGTATCACCATCGTGACCAAGGCCGGGGTGACCCTCACCCCCAAGGGGTCGGTGGTCGACACCTCGCGGCGCCGATTGATGGATCAGCTGGACGCCTCACTTCGCCGGTTGCGCACCTCACATGTGGATCTGTGGCTGGTCAATACCTGGTCGGCGGCTGTGCCCTTCGAGGAGACCCTGAGCGCGCTGGAGTGGGCGTGGCGTTCTGGACGGGCCCGATACGTCGGGGTGTCGAACTTCTCCGGCTGGCAGCTTGCCCGCGCGGTCAGCCTGGCCGAGCATGCTGGTATCCCGTTGATCTGTGACGAAGTCGAGTACTCCCTGGTGGCGAGGGCCGCCGAGGGGGAGGTCATGCCCGCTGCCGATCATCTTGGGGTGGGCGTGCTCGCCTGGGCGCCGATCGGACGTGGGGCATTGACTGGTAAATACGCCAGCTCGACCCCCGTGAACTCTCGGGGTGCCTCCACCGACTATGCCGGGTTCGTCCAGGATCGCCTTGGTCCTCAGGCCACCCCAGTTATCGGCGCTGCCGGGACGGCCGCTCGGGGGCTGGGGGTGTCGTCGACCACGTTGGCGTTGGCCTGGGTGCTTGCGCGGCCCGAGGTGTCCGCGGCGATTGTGGGGCCCCGCAACGAGCGGCAGTGGTCTGACCTTCTCGCCGCCCTGGATGTGGACCTGCCGAGCGAGATCGTCGCTGTCCTGAAGGAGATCTCCACCGACTGCCGGTAGCCGGCCCGTCGGGACCGGTCAGTCGTCGTCGAGGTCGATATCACCGGCTAGGCCGGAATAGACCCGGTCCTCGTCGCCGTCCTCGTCCTCATGATCGTCCAGCTCCTCATCGTCGCCATCCTCATCGTCCTCGTCGCCATATACCTCGAGCGGGGTCAGTTCGCCGTAGGAGGCCATCAGCGCGTCGTCGTAGCGCTCGAAGGCGTCGACGAGTGAGTCGGCGGCGGCAGCGACGACGGGGTCGGTCTCGCCCCGAGCGACCGAACACGCTTCGAGATGACGCTCGAAGGCTGCAATGAGCACGGTGAGCGCGGCGCGCGGATCGGCGGTCATGGGTGCAACGGTAGCCGGGGTGGGCTAAGAATGGTGAACGATGACCGAGTACGAGTACCGCGTCCTGGACTTCTCCGGCAGTGACGCACGCGAGGACATTCGTCGCGTGCTGGTCGATCATGCCGAGTACGGCCATTGGGAGCTACATCGCACCCGGGTCTACACCGGCGGTCGTCGACGCACGTGGCTGCGCCGACGGATCATTCGTGCCCCACGCCGATTCCCGGCTGCCTGAGGCGCCGCCAGGGCATGCGTCGCCTGTCGTTGCTGCCGGACCCGACCCCTCGGGTCAGCAGGCGCGCAGGAACCGCAGCAGGACCCGGGTGCCGAAGTGCAAGGACTCTACCGGTACCCGCTCATCGACACCGTGGAACATGCCGGCGAAGTCGAGGTCGGCCGGCAGTTGCAGGGGCGCAAAGCCATACCCGGTGATGCCCAGCCGGGACAGCGCCTTGTTGTCGGTGCCACCGGAAAGGCAATAGGGCAGCACGTGCGCGCTGGGGTCCTCCTGGGTCAGGGCCGCAGTCATGGCATCAACCAAGGCGCCCTCCACCGGTGCCTGCAGGGCCACGTCGGAAACGAGCACCTCGACATCGATGTCCGGGCCGACGAGCTGGCCGAGGGTGTCCATGAGCTCTTCCTCATGGCCGGGCAGGAATCGGCAGTCCACCAGGGCCGACGCGCTACCGGGGATGACGTTGTGTTTGTAGCCCGCGGTCAAGGTGGTGACATTGGCTGTGTTCTGCATGCTGGCCCGGACGAAGGCGCCGGCGCCGCCGAGGCCGGCCAGCACAGGTGACGCCGCGTCCGGTCCTGTCGGTGCCTGCATGAGCCGACCAGCCCCCTGCAGGAGGGCCTCCACGGAGGGGATGAGGTGGGTGGGCCAGGTGTGCTCGGCGATCCTGGTGACGGCGCTGGCGAGGCGAGTGATCGCGGTCTCCGATGCGGGTAGCGATCCGTGCCCGGCCGGCCCGTGGGCGGTGATCCGCAGCCAGGCGATGCCCTTCTCGGCAGTTTGCAGCAGGTAGACCCGTTGAGGGTCCCCCAGGGGTCGGGGCAGGGTGACGCTGTAGCCACCCACCTCGCTGATCGCCTCACTGATGCCGTCGAAGACTTCGGGATGGTTCTCCACCAGCCACTTGCTGCCGTAGCTGCCGGCGGCCTCCTCATCGGCGAAGAACACGATGAGCAGGTCCCGAGGCGGGACCTGGCCGGTCCGGGCCAGATGCCGAACGACGGCCAGCATCATGGCGTCCATGCCCTTCATGTCCACCGCGCCGCGTCCCCAAATGCACCCGTCGCGGATCTGGCCTGAGAACGGATCGACCTGCCACTCGGAGGCGTCGGCCGGGACGACGTCGAGGTGGCCATGCACGCAGAGTCCGCCCCGGGTGGGGTCGGCTCCCGGGATGCGCACGACGACCGTATGCCGCTGCGGTGCGGACTCGTAGACGGTCGGTTGCAGACCGACCTCGCGCAGGCTCGCCACCACGTAGGCCGCCGCGTCGGCTTCGGCCCCTCGGCCCTCACCATAGTTGGAGGTGTCGAACCGGATGAGGTCCTGGCAGAGCCGGACCACCTCGTCCTGAGGTGCGATTGTCATGACGATCTAGCCTAGATGGAGGCTGACGAAGTGCGCATTGCCTTCGCCCCCGTCGAGCCCGAACGTTGCCACCTCAACCGCCTCAGCCGTTTCGCCCTCGGGGCATCTCCCGTGCTAACGTCTGCCCCTGCAAGACGACACCATGTCCGGGTGGCGGAATAGGCAGACGCGCTAGCTTGAGGTGCTAGTGCCCGTATAGGGCATGGGGGTTCAAGTCCCCCCTCGGACACTCACAAAACCCCGGGTCTGACCTGGGGTTTTGTGCTTCTCAGGCGTACTCTGACCCTCTGGGGTAGAGCACGGTGGTAGCACCTGCGCACCCGGGAGGGGGCAGTGTGATGGCGTGGATCGACAAGCGGACCCGTGGCGACGGGGGTGTGTCCGCATGGGTGGTGTGGCGCCTTGGGGGTACCCGGGACGGGGCCTATCAGGCGGAAACGTTCAGCGCGGGCAGTGATGCGCAGAACCTGGCGAGGGCGGACGGGCTTTCAAGAAGTTGGTCGACGCGGCGGGTCAGCGGTGGCCGGAAGGCTGGGTGAGGGGTTCGTCCGGCCGCCGGGGACCGACCCGCTGACGGCGCCGCCGCCGTTCGACGTGCTCGGCGCGGAGTACGTGCGGCAGATCGTGGACCTCTCCCCCGGCCAGCGAAAGCGCTACCTCGGCCAGATCGGCGTGCTGGCGCGGACCGCTTCTCGAAGGCCGCGGTTCGCGGCGCCAGGTACCCGCCGAAGCTCAGGCCCATGAGCGCGACCCTGGAGGGGTCCACTCCCGGCATGGCGAGGGCGAAGTCGACCGAGGACACCCGGTGGGTCTACGACGCCGCCATCCGCCGCGGGATCCACACCCTGACCTACGACGGCCCCGGCCAAGGGTTGGGCCTGCGGCTCGACGGCCTCCACTTGCGGCCCGACTGAGAGAACGTCGTCATCGACGGCCAAGTGCACCTTCGAAGCGATGGACTTCTCGCTCAGGAGTTCTCTGGCCCATCGGAAGTCTCCCCAGGGCCTCCGGCTCGCGGGTGAGCCACCGGAGTTGCTCGCCGTACCGATCGGGGGTGAGCACGGCGAGCCACCCGAGGGCGGCGACGTGCAGAGGCTCTTTGAAATCGGGGTTGCCCGACAGAGCGGCCAAGGGAGAGTCAGCAAGATCGGCAACAACATATGCAGGGATGTCGCTGAACGGACCAGCTTCCTGCAGGCCTTGATGTGCGAGATTCGCGAAAGTCGGGACCGTCGCTGCCAGCCTTGCGAGAAGCTCAGCTGCGCTGGCGGACGGGTTCGTGCGCCGCGCAGCATCTGCGACAACCGCCGTCAAAGTCTTTTCTCGGTCGCTGGCGAGAAGCCTGAGTAGAGACTCCTCAGGATCCATGGCGACGATGCCATGGGGCTCACACGCGGCGTCGGGAAAGTCTCGAAGGTTGAACGTCACGATGACATCGGCGTCGCTGGCGATCGCTGCGGCAAGAACGTGGCGGTCCTTCGGGTGGCACTCGAGGCCCTCCACGTGCACCTCGAAGACAGCCACTTCCGCCTCTGGGAACGCGAGCTCCATGGCATCGCGGCGGCGGATCGCAGCCTCTTGGCGCAGGCCGATCTTGGTGATGAGCGCTCGACTCGCTTCATCCAGGATCTCTGCGCTCCAACGTGGCTCGAGCAGATCGCGCTCGGCGAGAGTCAGCAGAGGGCTAGCGAGGTTGATGGGGACGAGTACACAGGCGTCGAGAACTACTCGACGGTTCACCGCGTCTGCACGACTTAGTCGTCGGCGACGATCTCCGTCTTCGCAAACTCAGCCAGTCCGGCAATCCTCCGGGACGCAGCTGCATCCATGAAACCTCGAACGGAGGCGCGACTGATACGGCGGTGCGCACCCGGCTGCTCGAACTCCAGAACCCCATCGTGGCACATCTTCACGACCGTGGGCCGGCTGACATGGAGGAGCTCGGCGGCCTGACCTGTCGTTAGAAATCGATCTACCCGCTCGACGACAACCTCGTGACCGGCACCAAGTTCGTCAACCACCCGGAGTACGGCTTGGCGCAAGGGCTCGCTCATGGTCACCGTTTCTGAGCCAACGGTCAGCGCCGCCTCAGGCTGGGCCAGCCCCTCCCGAAGGCGCGCAGCATCGTCAGCGCTGATTCCGGGGCTGACCGTCGTATCCATGCAAACAGTGTATCCTCAAACGAAAAAAACGAAAGAGACGTCCCGGTTTGACGTATCAAAGGGCGTCGCGCGACGACTGGCCCGCACCGACGCAAGCGGAGCGACCGCCTCAACAGGAGGCCGCGGGACTGCTACCGGATCCGCCATCAGCCGCCCGTCAAGCATGGGCCTTTCGACCCCTGACCAGGGCGATTTGCACGCGGCTTGGTGAGGGCGGACCACTTCCCCCAAGTTTTCGTGCAAGCACCGGGCCGGTACTCTGCGACAGCCTGACGGGGACCGGTTGAGCAAGGCTCAATGTCGGACTGGCGCTACTACGGGTAGCACGACCCCGCGGAAACGGGGGCTAACGGGAAGCAACGGCATCGTTAATCCTATTGCGGGACAGGCACCTCCGCATACAAGCGGCGCGGATCCATCTGGTTCAAGTCCCCCCTCAGACACTCGGCTAGGTTGACCCCATGGCAAGCGACCCGACCATCCTGGCCACCTCCGGCGGCTATCGTCCCGGCAGCCGCACCATGCTGGAGTTCAACCTTCTCGTGGAGCACGCGGTGACGTTGTCGGGCGCGACCGGCCGCCGCCCCCGGATCGGGTACCTCGGCACCGCCATTGGCGACCAGGAATTCTACGCCCATCGCCTCACGGAGGCGGCCCGAGTGGCCGGCTTCGACCTCACCGAGGTGCGCCTCTTCCCCATGCCGAACGTCTCCGACATTCAGGCCACGCTGAGCGAGCAGGACGTCGTCTGGGTCACCGGAGGTTCGGTGGCAAACCTGTTGGCGGTCTGGCGAGTTCACGGGCTCGACGACATCTTCCGGACGGTCTGGCAGCGAGGGGTCGTGCTCGCCGGGGTCAGTGCCGGCTCGATCTGCTGGTTCACCGGAGGGTGCACCGATTCGTTCGGTCCGGACCTGCAACCGGTGACCAACGGGCTGAGATTGCTGCCGTACGCCAACGGCGTGCACTACGACCACGAGGAGCAGCGGCGACCGACGATCCACCGCCTTGTCGCCGACGGCGTCCTCGGCGAAACCCACTGCACCGACGACGGGGTCGGATTGCACTATCGCGGCACCGACCTGGTCGAGGCGGTGGCCGAACGGGACCACGCGTATGCCTACCGGGTGACCAAGGTCGGCGCTCAGGTCGTTGAGGAGCAACTACCCACCCGTCGCCTGGGATAGTCCGTGCGGTACGCGGATCTGGTCGCCACCTCGACCGCCGTCGCGGCCACGACCTCACGGACTGACAAGGTGGGGCTACTGGCCGAGCTGTTGCGTCAGGTGCCGCCGGACGAGGTTGGCATCGGCGTTGGTCACCTCTCCGGGGTCCGGCCCCAGCGCCGCCTCGGCGTCGGGTACCGGACGCTTGCCCAGTTGGCCGTCACGGCGGCGGCGGAATCGACCCTGTCGTTGGCCGAGGTCGACGCGGCCTTTACCGGCTTGGCGGCTGCGGCAGGCCCAGGTTCGGCGGCGACCCGACGGGATCTGCTGACCGGTCTGCTGTCTCGAGCCACCGAGCCTGAGCAGCGCTTCCTACGCGACGTGATCACCGGCAATCTTCGCCAAGGCGCCCTCGACGGCGTCATGTTGCCCGCGATCGCCACTGCGTACAGCCTGCCCCAGCACGTCGTCCGCCGCGCCGCCATGCTGGCCGGCTTTGCCGCCCCGGTGGCCGACCGGCGCCCTTCCAAGAGACCGGTGCTCGCATCGCCTCCATGCCCGAACGGGCGTCGAGGACTACCTTGGCGACCTACCTCTTCGACCTGATCTTCCACGACGGGGTGGACTACCTCGACGAACCCGCCGCCACACGCATATCCGCTCTGACCGAGTTGGCACCAACCCTGGTGGTCCCGCGCGAGGTGACGGCCGATGCGGCCCATGCGCAGACCGTCCTCGATGGGTACCTCGCCCAGGGCTTGGAGGGCGCGGTGGTCAAGTCGCTGGACGCTCCGTATGCGGCCGGGCGACGAGGCAGCGGATGGGTGAAGGTCAAACCAGTGCACACCGTTGACCTCGTCGTTCTCGCCGTGGAGCGCGGTAGCGGGCGATGTGCCGGAACACTGTCCAACATTCACCTGGGAGCCCGGGACCCCGCCAGTGGGACCCTGGTCATGGTCGGCAAGACCTTCAAGGGCATGACCGATGAGATGCTGGCCTGGCAAACTCGCCGATTTCGCGAGCTAGCCGTGGCCGACGACGGCTGGGTGGTCACCCTCCGCCCGGAACAGGTCGTCGAAATCGCCTATGACGGCGTGCAGCGCTCGACCCGCTATCCCGGCGGGGTGGCTCTGCGCTTTGCCCGAGTCGTGCGCTATCGGGAGGACCTCTGCCCCGACGACGCCGACAGCCTCACCTGCCTCACCGGCTCGGGGAGCGGCTGAGCCGTTCTTCCAGGGCCGGATGCAGCTGCCACTGGGCGGTCAATTGCGCAACCTCCTGCGCCGCCCCCGTCGACCTGACGCCGGTGCGCAGGGCGCGGATGAGCGTGTTGCGTGGCGTATGCACGCTGTCGACGAATTCGATGACGTCCACCCGGTACCCCTCACGGCGGAGAATACCCGCGCGGAGGGCATCGGTGAGGGTGTCCGCCAGACGCTCACGAAGGATGCCGTGCCGCAGCAGCCCGGCATACGCCTCCGGTGGCTCGGCCCGACGCAGCTGCGCGGCGAGGTCGTGGTGACAGCACGGGGCAGCCAACACGACCTGGCTCTCCCATTCCATCGCCCGGGCCAGCACATCGTCGGTGGCCGTGTCGCAGGCATGCAGAGCCACGACGACGTCGGGGACCGGATCAAGGTCAACGGAGTCGATCGCCCCCACGACGAAACCCACCTGATCACTGACACCGAGGTCGGCGGCCACCCCTTCGTTGTGTGCTCGCGCCTGATCCTTCACGTCCACCCCGACAACGCGGACGTCGATCCCGCGAATATCGCGCAGATAGCGATGCAGGGCAAACGTCACGTAGCCATTGCCGCAGCCGAGGTCCGCGACGATCAGCGGCTGGTCCGCAGTGGCGGTGCGGGTAGCCACCAATGCCTCAACGGCAGGATCAAGGGCCCGAAGAGTCTCCTCCACCTGGGCATATTTTGCCGCTCTACTGGGCTTGAGCCGTCCACGCTCGTCGGTGATCCCCACTGCAGAGAACACCGGGTCATCGATGGGCAGGCGCCGCTCCTTGACCCGGTCATGCTCCCGATTCGGCGTCGCCCCACTCGCCGGGCCCCGGTGCAGCAGGGGGCGGCCCTTCCGGGTGACCCGGAGCTGGAGGGTCTCCTCGACAGTTTCCACATGCCAGTTACTGAACGGCTGGCTCAGCAAATCCTCGATCGCCGACCCAGCGCGTTCCGCAGAGACGTTGTCGGTGTATGCCTGGGTCTCGTCGTACCGGGTGATCTGCAACCGTCGTCCGGCGGCAAGATCGACCCAGCGCAGCTCCGCGCGCCGCCACGCAGCCACCTGACCCTTGCGCCGGCCGGCGGCAATGGCGCGCACGAGATGCTCGTCATCCAGCAGGACCGCCCGGATCTGCGCATACACCTCGCCCGGCAAACGTGACCCTGAGCCAGACATACGCCTGAGCCTACGGGCCATATCGTTGTCGTTGTGCCCGCGCTCGAGAACGTCCATGCCACTCGGTATGTCATGCCCCTGCGCGAGGGGGGTTCGCTGCCAGGCCTGATCGAAGCGGACGACTTGGGCATGTATGTCGCCAAGTTTCGCGGGGCCGGGCAGGGGCTCAAGGCGCTCGTCGCCGAGGTCATCGTCGGTGAACTTGCCCGCCGGCTCGGTATGCCCGTGCCGCGAATGGTCACCGTGGACCTGCCGTTCGATCTGACCCGGTACGAAGCTGACGAGGAGGTTCAGGATCTGCTTCAGGCAAGCGTGGGCAGCAACCTCGGGGTGGACTTCCTCCCCGCCGCGTTCGCCTATGACGGCTCCCACCCACCGTCTGCCCCGCTCGCGGCGCAGATACTGTGGCTGGATGCGTTGACCGCCAACGTCGATCGGACGTGGAACAACCCAAACCTGTTGAGATGGCACGGGCAGACATACGCCATCGATCACGGTGCCGCCTTGTGGTTCCACCATTTGTGGCCGACCAAGCCCGCGGATGCCGACCGGTTTGCCGCCCAACCTTTCGACGCCACCACACACGTACTCCGTGGCGTGGTCACCGACGCTTCTGTGGCGGCGGCTCATGAGGAGTTGGCTGTCGCAGTGACCGACGACATGGTTGCCGACGTCGTTGGGGCGGTGCCCAAGGATTGGTTGGAACCGGCGCTCGGTTTGCCCGATCCCGAGTCTGTGCGCGCCGCCTATGCCGACCATCTTGTTGCCCGACTGCACGCTCCGGGTTCCTGGCTCCCGGGAGGTGCGCCATGAGTTTGGTGAAGCCCTACGGCTCGCTGCTGCCCTATCAGTACGTGGTGTTGAGGTTTGTCCCGCGAATCGACCGTGCCGAGTTTGTCAACGTTGGCGTCGTGCTGCACTGCGACGAGGTGCATTACCTCGATGCCGCATGTCATGTGCGCGAGGAGGCCGTCGAGGCGCTGGCTCCGGGGGCCGATCTGGCCGCGCTGCGCGCCGCCTTGGAGACCGTGGGCGCGGTGTGCCGTGGTGAGGTCGGTCGAGGACAACCGGAGCTGCCCACCGCGGGGCGGCGATTCGGTTGGCTTGCCGCAGCGCGGAACACATCGGTACAGCCTTCGCCGGTCCACGGCGGGCTCACCACGGCTCCGGGGGTCACCCTGCTGGAGCTGCTGGATCGTTACGTCCGCTAACCCGGACCTGGCCCGATATCGTCGCTGCTCGGTGGCGGTGTCATGGCAGCCCCGGAGGCTAAACGACCAATTCCTCGGGTAGCCGATGCGAGGCACCGGCCACCCGAGGAACCTATAAGGCTGGAGCTACTTGACCGACTCCAGGTCGATCCCCTTGGTCTCCGGGCCACTGAGCACGGAGAAGAAGGAAATGGCCGCCATAAGGACCAGGTAGATCACCACACCGGTAGTCTGACCGCTGGCACCGAGCAACGCCGTGGCGATGAGCGGGGCGGGGCCACCACCCAGGACGGAGGAACCCTGCGAAGCCAGCGAGGCGCCCGCCATCCGGTGCTTGGTCGGGAACAGCTCCGCGATCCAGGCCGCCTCCGGTCCGGCCAGCAGACCATGGATACCCGCACCGACGCAGACTGCCAGGTAGAGCATTGGCAGCTCCTTGGTCTGGGCCAAGGAGAAGAAGATCGGCGCCCAAATGGCCAGCCCAGCCGCTGCGGCCAACATGACCGGCTTGCGTCCGACTCGGTCGGACAGCCATCCGCCGAAGAGCATCATGAGCAGTTGGACCGCCGCTCCGACGGTGACCACAGTTAGCACGCTGGGCAGCGGGAACTTCAACACCTTGGCGGCATAGGCGATGACGAAGATGTTGTAGATGTAGAACCCGACGTTTTCACCGATGCGCACACCCAGACCCTGCAGCAGGGGAACCGGATCCTTCAGGGCCGCACGAACCCCACGCTCGGAGGCAGGAATACTCCCGCCCTTGGCCTCGGCGTCCTCCACAGCCTCCTGGTAGATCGGGGACTCCTCAACGTTGCGCCGCAGCCATGCGCCCGCAACGAGCATCGGGATCGCGATGAGGAAGGCAATCCGCCAGCCCCAACTCTGGAAGGCCTCCGGACTGACGTTGGCGCTGATGACGGCGATGACCAGGGTTGCCAGCAGGGTGCCGGCCGGGCCGCCAGTCTGCGGCAGCGACACCCAGAACCCACGGTTGCGGCGGTTGGAGTGCTCCGAGACCAACGTGATAGCGGCGCCGAACTCACCACCAATGGCGAATCCCTGGATGAACCGAAGCAGCAATAGAAGCAACGGAGCAGCGACACCGATAGCGGCATAGTTGGGCAGGAAGCCGATAGAGGCCGTTGCCAAGCCCAGGACGATGTACGTGACGATCAGGGTCGGCTTGCGGCCGATCTTGTCGCCCAAGTGTCCAAAGGCGATGCCGCCCAGGGGGCGAGCGGCAAATCCGACCGCCTGAGTACCGAAGGCAAGCATGAGGCCGACACGGGCGTCTTCCTTGGGGAAGAACTGGCCCGCGAAGACCGTTGCGGCGAGCATGCCGTAGACGACAAAGTCGTACCACTCGAGCACGGCGCCGACCATGGACCCGCTGAGGACGCGGCGGAATCGGGCTTCCGATCCCGCCACAGCGGGGGGTCGCTCCATTGCGACATTGGACATGTACTTCTCCTGTGGGTTTTGGGTGCTAGGGCACCCAGGGACAAGATTCCCCAAACGACCGTGGCGTGAACGTGCCGAATTCAGTCGTTGCGGGGGGTGGACCAGGAATCGCGATAGCTCGGATCCTCTGTGGCCCTGGCACCTTCGCCCAGTTCCAGCGGTGCAAAGGTGTCGACCATGACGGCGAGTTCGTTGAACTCGGTGACGCCGAGGGAGCTGATGATGCCCTCGAGTTGAGGCCCGTGCGGATGCCCGCCCGGGTGCAGGGTGCTCGAACCGGCACGAATGCCGGAGCCGCCGCGAGCCAGGTAGTCCCCGTCGATGTAGAACATCACCTCGTCGCTGTCGACGTTGGAGTGGTAGTACGGCACGGGGATGGCCAGGGGGTGGTAGTCCACCTTGCGGGGGACGAAGTTGCACATGATGACGTTGTGCGCCTCGAAGACCTGATGGGTCGGCGGCGGCTGATGAACCCGCCCGGTCAGGGGCTCGTAGTCGCTGATGTTGAACGCATACGGATAGAGGCATCCGTCCCACCCGACGACGTCGAGCGGGTGGCTGTCGGTGACGTGGATGCTCCCGCCGATGCCCAGGTCATTGGCACCTGAGGCGCGGTGCTTGATGTAGATCTCGGTGCGTGCGTCGGGTTGCTGGCCGATGTCCTCGGCCAGCAGGGGCTGCTGTGGAGCGCGCAGGTCTCGTTCGCAGAACGGGCTGTGTTCGAGGAACTGACCGGTCTTGGACAGGTACCGCTTCGGCGGGCTGATGTGGCTGTTGGCCTCGATGACGATGGCTGCGACCTCCCCGTCCACTGGGACCCAGCGGTGGGTCGTGGCCCGGGGCACGATGACGTAGTCGCCGGTCCGGCATTCGATCGTGCCGAACACGGACTCGAGACGTGCCTGACCCCGCTCGATGAAGATGCACTCATCCCCGATGGCGTTGCGGTACCACGGGCTGGTCGCCGAAGCGACGACGTATGCCAGCCGGACGTCCGCGTTGGCCAGGAGCAGCCGCCGACCGAGCAGGAGGTCACTCGAGGCGGTGAAGGGCAGGTCGTGATACCGCAGGTGGCGGGGCAGCAACGGCTGGTTGACCGTCAGCGAATAGTTGCCGGGATCCCAGGACGCCACATCGGCGATGGCCGCTGGCACAGACCGGTGATACAGCAGGGCCGACTGTGAGGAAAAGCCCTCCTCACCCATGAGTTCCTCGAAATAGAAGCCCACCCCGGTTAGCGGATCCACCTCGGGACGCGGATGCTGGACGTGACGCTTGTGGGGAATCGAGCCAACGGCGCGATAGTGGGCCATGAACGCAGAGCTCCTTCGCTGACGTCCGATATACGGACGTATCTGTATCCAACAGCGAACACCTTGGGCTATGATCGCCGACATGTCAAGCCCCCTGACAGTCCCCGGTCTGCTGCATGCCTTGATCGACGACGCCGCCGTATTTCCCCCCGGAAGCGCTCCACTCGCCGAAGCGATTGCGCTGCACCGGCATCATCGCCACGCTCGGTATGCCGATGCCCTCGGGCCCCTGCTCGTGCCGGCAGACAGCGTCGGTGAACTTCTGGAGCTGGCGGCCCCCACCGACGACGTCTCGGTGGGTGTCATCGCCCGTCCGGGGGTGAGTCTGAGCGTCGCGGATCAGGCCGCTCGCCTCGTCGCGGCCGACCCTCGACTGCACCTGGCCAGCCTGGACGTCGGTTGGTCCGATGACCTTGACACCGTTCTGGACGCCGCCCCGATCCTCGCCGTGGAGATTCCTCGCGGCGAGCAGGCCGGCACCGCCATGACCAACGTGGAGCGACTGCGCGGCATGAGTACGACGACAGTCCTGGCCAAGTTCCGCACCGGCTGCACCCCGACGTGGCCCTGGCCCGAGGCTGCCGAGCTCGCCGGAGTCATCCTCGACCTCGTCCGGCGCGGCCTGGCCTTCAAACTGACCGGCGGTCTGCACCACGCGGTCCGTCAACGGATCGCAGCCGAGGAACACCACGGACTGCTCAACGTCATCCTCGCCGTCGTCGCGGCGCAAGCCGGCGCGGACCAACCAACCCTTGCCGCCATCCTCGAACGGCGCGACGGTGCCGGCCTCGCCCGCGAGGTGGGTAACCTCGGCGCCGGGCACGTGGCGCGCATGCGCCGCCTGTTCACCTCCTACGGCTGCTGCACCGTGCTCGATCCACTGACCGAACTGGCCAAACTCGGCTGCCTCGCCCCCGCCCTGATTCCCGAGGAGACCCCATGACATCCACCGCGCATTGGCCCCACCTTCCGGCCGACCATCCCTTCGGCGACGCCAACCTTCCCTACGGCGTGTTCAGTCACCAAGGCCGCCGTCGGGTCGGGGTGCGCCTCGGCGATGCCGTGCTCGATCTGGCCGGCGCCTCGCCGAATCTCGGCCTCGGGGAGGACATTGCCAACGCCTGGGCAGCCCCAAGCCTCAACGCCTTCCTTACCCTGGGACATACGGCCTGGGACACCGCCCGGGACCGACTCGTGAACGCCGTCCGCGAACGGGCGTCCTGGGTCACAGAACACCTCATCGAACTGGCTGAGGTGCAGCTGCACCTTCCCCTGGAGGTGGCGGACTACGTCGACTTTTACGCCAGCGAGCATCACGCGACCAACGTGGGACGAATCTTCCGTCCGCATACGGACCCGCTGCCGGCGAACTGGAAGCACCTGCCCATTGGCTACCACGGCCGAAGCGGCACGATTGTGCTCAGCGACACCCCGATCCGGCGCCCATCCGGGCAGCGCAGGCCGGTGGGAGACCAACAGCAGTTTGGTCCATCGATCAAGCTCGACATCGAGGTGGAGCTCGGGTTTATCGTCGGCGGGGCCAGCCGGATCGGCGAACCGATCGGCATCGATTCCGCCGCCGAGCACCTCTTTGGCGTCGTGCTGCTCAACGACTGGAGCGCTCGGGACATTCAGGCCTGGGAGTACGTCCCTCTCGGCCCGTTCCTCGGCAAGTCCTTCGCCACGAGTATTTCTCCGTGGGTCGTGCCGATGGCAGCGCTCGCCCAGGCACGGCGGCCGCTGAATCAACACGACCCCGTCCCGCTGCCCTATCTCCGGTCCGGGACGGGCGATTTCACCCTCGAAGTTCATTTGACGTGCGAGCTGAACGACACCGCTATTTCCAGCCCGGAGTACGCGGACATGTATTGGTCCCCCGAGCAGATGCTGGCCCACATGAGCGTCAACGGTGCCTCCGTGCGCCCGGGCGACTTGTTCGGCTCGGGCACCATTTCGGGTCCCTCCCCCGACCAACGCGGCAGCTTGCTGGAGTTGACCTGGGACGGCGCGGAACCGATCACCTTGGCCGACGGGACCTCGCGCGGATTCCTCGAGGACGGCGACACCGTAGCCATCACGGGTTGGGCTCCCGGTGCCGACGGGGCCCGCATCGGGTTCGGTGCGGTCCGCGGCACGATCGCGCCCGGATAGGGCCGCTCCCCCGCGACTGCTCAGGCCGGCCGTGGGTCAAGCAAGTCGGCCAAACGGGTCGCGGCCGCCCTGATCTCGACTTCCACCCCGGGTGCGTTCAGGGGGTTTAGGGAGACCACCCCCACCGAGGCCTCGACCGGTCCATTGGCGCGCACCGACATGGCCGCCCCGTATGCCGAGGTCTGCAGCTCGCCCTGGCTGAAGACGAGGTCGTCCCTACCTTCACGACCGGCCAAGATCGCTCGCCCGGCGGCCCCGAGCTCGAGTGGGTGGTGCGATCCGG
Source organism: Nostocoides sp. (assembly GCA_047974805.1). GTDB lineage: Bacteria > Actinomycetota > Actinomycetes > Actinomycetales > Dermatophilaceae > JAJXUB01. Next base: position 39,973 of record JBKECS010000036.1, read on the forward strand.
CACGGTAGGCCATGTGAAACGTCGTCGACTCGGGCTCGACGACGGCCACTGCTCGGGCCCCGGCGCTGTCGGCGATGGTCAGGTGGGCGGTCGCGGACAAGGCGTTGGCGAGATCGCGCAGCACTGGGGTTGCCCAGTCGGCCAGCATGGGCACGAGCGCCTGATGGATTCGGGCCAGGCCCAGCCCCAATCGGACCCGACCGCTGGAATCCCGGCGCAGGTAGTCCCGCTCCCCCAAGGTCGCGACCAACCGGTAGACCATGGCGCGGCCGATACCCAGTTCCTGGGCGAGCTCGGTAATGGTCAGCCCATGGCCATTCTCAGGCAGGGCTAGGAGTTCGATGAGCCGAATGCCGCGGTCCAGTGTTTGGGAGGTCTCACCGCCGATGAGGGAGGAGGCTTTCCTGGGCGACATAGTGGTCAGGATGTCACATTTTCGCTGGCCACTGTGTCGCTCTCAGCGCCCACGCGGCCACCGCCCCGGCGGCCGCGACGTTGAGAGAGTCGACTGAGCCGGACATGGGGATCGTCACGGTGAGATCCACCTCGGCGAGGGTCTTCCGCGACAGTCCGTCGCCCTCGGTGCCCAGCACCACGGCAAGACGCGCCGGTGGATGAGCAGCCAGCTCCTCCAGGCTGAGGGCCGACTCGGCCAGGGCGAGCGCCGCCGTGACGAAGCCCAGGTCGCGAAGGGCACCGATCCCTTCCGGCCACGGCTCGATCCGGGTCCACGGGACCTGAAATACCGTCCCCATGGAGACCCTGATCGAGCGTCGATACAGCGGGTCTGCGCATCGCGGCGTGACAAGCACAGCGTCCATCCCGAGCGCCGCAGCCGACCGAAACACCGCTCCGACGTTCGTGTGATCGACGATGTCTTCAAGCACGAGGACCCGTCGGGCCCCCTCCAACACCAGCGGCACCGGCCGCAACGCAGTCCGGTGCATGCTCGCCAGGGCGCCTCGGTGCAGGTGGAATCCGGTTAGTGCCTCGATCATGGCCGGCTCCCCGACATACACCGGTATCCCAGCCGCAATCGCGTCCTCGACCACGTCGGCAAGGTCGTCCAGCCAACGTTGCCCCATAAGGAAGCTGCGCGGTCTATGCCCCGCCGCCAGCGCCCGGCGGATGACCTTCTCCGATTCGGCGATGTACAGCCCGCCGGCAGGCTCCAACGCCCGGCGAAGGGCCACATCGGTCAACGCAACATAGTCCGCCAACGCTGGATCGTCCGCCGTTGTGATCCAGGTGGGCCCGCCACTCACGAGAACCACACCAACTTGATGATGGCAACCACGCCGATGATGACGATGACCGCCCGCAGGACCGTTGGCGGCATACGCCGACCGATCCGAGCCCCGAGGAGGCCACCGATGGTGGCCCCGAGCGCGATGAGGCCGACGACGGGCCAGCGGATCTCCCCTGGGGCGATGAGGAGGAAAATCACCGCTGCGACGGCATTGACCACCGTGGACAGGACGTTCTTGTAGCCGTTGAGGCGCTGCAAGGGCTCGGTGGACAAGACGCTGAGGATGCCCATGAGCAACACCCCCTGAGCCGCACCGAAGTATCCCCCGTAGACCCCGGCAGCGAAGATCCCCACCCCCAATGCCCACCGGTGCCAGCCGGGCCTCGGGCCATCGGTATGCGCCGACTGGGCCGCCCGTTGCAGCTTCGGGCCGAAGACGACAAGAAGCAAGCCGATAAGCACCAGAACCGGAACGATGGCGGCAAAAGCCGCGGCCGGTAGCCGCAACAGGAGCACCGCACCGACGGCCGCACCGAGGAAGGACAGCGGGGCCGCCCGGCGGATGAAGTCACCCTGCCCGGCCAACTCGCGTCGGTACCCCAGGCTTCCGGCCACTCCTCCCGGGACCAACCCGATGTTGTTGCTCACGTTCGCGGCGATGGGCGGATATCCCAAGAACAGCAGCGTGGGAAAGGTGATCAGCGATCCGGATCCCACGATGGTGTTGATCGTGCCGGCACCCATCCCTGCCAGCAGGATCAAGAGCGCGTGAGACAGGGACACCAGGTCACCCTAACCGCGCCGCCGGCCTCCCTTCACCCCTCCATCGTGCTCGCCTGGACCACGCCATGGCGAGTTCACCCTTGCGGCGTCGACGGGCCCGCCGCCTGCGGTGGTACCTCCGGCGTGGGCGAGCGCGGGGTCTCGGTGACCGGTGGCTGGACCTGACTCAGCGGCTCGGCGTGGCTGGTGGCTTCCTGAGAGGCCAAACCGGCCTGTCCACGGGCCTCGGCGAGTGCCTGGCGGGGGTCTTCCAACACGGTTTCGGTGAAGGCGTCGGGTGCCTCTTGGCCCGGGTCCACCCACTCGTCGTCACCGGACAATGGCGCCTGACCGCCCAGGGCCCCACCGATCCCGCGCAGGGCATCGGTGAGTTCCGAGGGAACGATCCACATCTTGTTGCTGTCCCCGCGGGCGATTTGCGGCAGGACCTGCAGGTATTGGTAGGCAAGCAGCTTCTGGGTCGGTTTGCCCCGGTGAATCGCATCGAACACTTGCTGGATGGCTCGCGCCTGTCCCTGTGCCTCGAGGATACGGGCCTGGGCCGATCCCTCGGCGCGCAGGATCTGGCTCTGCTTCTCGCCCTCAGCGGTGAGGATGTTGGATTGCTTGATGCCCTCGGCGTTGAGGATGGCAGCACGCCGGTCCCGCTCGGCCTTCATCTGCTTCTCCATGGATTCCTGCACCGACATCGGCGGATCGATGGCCTTCAGCTCCACCCGGTTGACCCGGATCCCCCACTTGCCGGTGGCGTCGTCGAGAACCCCGCGAAGCTGGCCGTTGATCTGGTCACGGCTGGTCAGAGTCTGCTCCAAGTCGAGGGACCCGATGACGTTCCGCAGCGTCGTCACGGTCAGCTGCTCGATGCCTTGGATGAAGTTGGCGATCTCGTAGACCGCCGACTTGGCGTCGATCACCGAGTAATAGATCACCGTGTCGATGTTCACCACGAGGTTGTCGCTGGTGATCACTGGCTGGGGCGGGAAGGAGACCACCTGCTCGCGCAGGTCGATATTGGCCCGAACCTTGTCCACGAAGGGCACCAGGAAGTGGATGCCGCCTTCAAGGGTTCGCGAATATCGACCCAGGCGCTCGATGATGAGCGATGTTTGCTGGGGCACGATCCGGATCGTCCGGAAGATGACGATGATCGCGAACACGACCAACACCAACAGGAAGATCAAAACCCCGAGTCGGTCGGGCATGGCTACTCCGTTTCCCTGGTTGTCCCTCAATGGATATCCCCCAGCTCCTTCGGTGGCTCTGCGGGGTGACTCTGTACGACGTGATCAGCGATCGGTAGGGCCCTCCGGCTCGACCTGGGCCGCGGAGGTGCCCGCGACGATGGCGGTGGCCCCCTGGATGGCGACCACGACCACGTCTTCACCGGGCTCGATCCGGGAACCGCCACGACCGACCCGGGCCGTCCACGTCTCGCCGGCCAACTTGATCCGGCCGTCCTGCTCGGTGACCGGTTCGATCACCCGGGCAGCCCGACCGACCAGGCCAGGGGCGCCGATCCCATGCGAGGTTTCCCCGTCCATGAACCGGCGCCGGATGACCGGACGGACGAGGACCAGCAGCAGCCCCGCAACGACAACCGCGGCGATCACCTGGATGGGGAACCCGGCTCCGAGGGCGGCGGTCAACGAGCCGGCCAACGCACCGCCGGACAGCATCAAGAACGTGAAGTCGACAGTCAGCGTCTCGACGGCGGCCAGCACGAGGGCCAGACCCAGCCAAAAGAGCCAGGGATTGTTGCTCAGCCACGCCATGCGTGCCACCCTCCATCGGTCGGTTGTTGCCACTGCACCACCGCAACATCGTGGACGTCCCGGCCAGCCGAACCGGGATACCTCTTAGACGCGGCAGACACCTGGACAGTTCCAGCCTGCACCGAATCAGGCGCCGCCGCCACCGGCACGATGCCCTGACGGGCAGCGCGCGCGGCATACCGTCCGTCCTCATGGCGCTCCAAGACCAAGGGGATCCCAAAGGTTTCAGACAAGGTGGCCTCGGTCAGGGCTACCTCGATCGGGCCCTGGGCGACGATCCGGCCGTCGCGCAGCAGGAGCGCGTCGGTGACCCCCGGCGGGATCTCCTCCACGTGGTGGGTGACCAGCACCATGGCAGGTGCCGACACGTCAAGGGCCAGGCTGGACAGGCGCTGAACCAGGTCCTCCCGCCCGGCAAGATCCAAACCGGCTGCGGGCTCGTCCAGCAGCACCAGTTCTGGATCGGTCATCAAGGCGCGAGCGATCTGCACCCGCTTCCGTTCGCCCTCGGACAGGGTTCCGTGCCGTCGATCCGCCAGGTGCCCGGCACCGAGAGACTCCAGCAGGTGCAGGGCACGACCGTGGTCGAGCGACTCGTAGGACTCCCGCCATCGGCCGACAATGCCGTAGGAGGCCGTGACCACAACGTTCTTGACCAGCTCTGCACCGGGAATGCGCTCGGCCAGCGCCGCCGAGGCCAGGCCGATCCGGGGACGCAGTTCGAAGACGTCGACCGCGCCGAGTACCTCGTCGAGGATGCCGACGGTCCCGTAGGTGGGATGCATCCGACCGGCCGCGATCTGCAGCAGCGTGGTCTTCCCGGCACCGTTGGGACCAAGGACGACCCAACGTTGGCCCTCCTCGACCTCCCAATCGATGTCATCGAGCAGGGTGTTGCCGCCACGCACGACGCCAACGCCGGCAAATGCCAAGACGTCGCTCATGGGTAAAACCCTAGTTCACCCGGCCTAGCATGGTGCGATGCCCGAGTTGCCGGTGAGTGTTCGCCTCGCGTTATGGGTGACCCACGCCTGGCAATCCGGTTCGCCGGTGGAGGATGCCGTCGCTGCCGCCACACCCGATGCCGACGACGTCAACGTCGATCTCGGCTGGCTGGATGGGCTGGCCGCACTGGGCGAACGGTGCCTGCTCGTCGCACTGCCCGGACCCGGACGCACCGCCACCCTGCCAGGCTGCACCGATGAAGTCCGCCGGGAGGCGCTCGACGCGCGGGAGTGCGCCTACGCTCCCACCCTCGGCGGGATGATCATCCCGAGGATCTCCACCTATGGCCCGACCGGCGACCAAGGCTGTCGAATCGATCTGGTCAGCGTCACTGCGGACCCCGTGCCCGCACATCGGGTCGATGGGTTGGACGCCCGGGCGGCCGATCGTCGCCTGCGCGCTGCGGTGGCCGAGGTCACCCAGGCTCTCGACATGTCGCCGGGTCGGCCCTTCGATGCGACGCTGCGGGCCGATGCTGAATCAGGGGGAAGGGCCTGGGCTCTCCCCCGCTGCCTTCCGGCGCGGCTAGCAGAATCGTTGGCGCGGGCGGCAACGGTGGAACGTATCGCCCGAGTCGGGGTGGCCCATGCCGCTTCCGCCCTGACCGCGGCCGCTGCGGACTCCCGAACAACCCAGTTGAGCAGGCTGAGGGCCGAGGCGGACTCCGCGCTGGCGGAAATCGCCTCGGTGGCCGCCCTGGCCATCAGCCGCAGCTCGCCGGCCGCCCGTTCCTGAGCTGGCCGGGGGACTCATGGTCGTTCAGAGGGCCAGGACCGATCGGTAGACCTCCAACGTCCGCTCCCCAATGCTCGCCCAGGAGAAATGCTCCACCGCGCGCCGGCGCCCAGCGCGCCCGAACGTCGCTGCCCGGGCCGGGTCCGACAGCGCCTGGCCCAGCGCGGCGGACAGGTCGGCGACGAATTGTTCCGGTTCCACCGGGGTCCCACTGCCATCGTTCACCTGATCGATCGGGACCAGCCATCCGGTCTCCCCGTCGATGACCACTTCGGGTATGCCGCCGGTCGCCGTGGCAACGACGGGCAGCTCGCACGCCATGGCCTCGAGGTTGACGATCCCCAGCGGCTCGTACACCGACGGGCAGGCAAAGACCGTGCTGGCCGAGAGCAGGGCGATGACGTCGGATCGGGGCAACATCTCCGGGATCCACACCACGCCGTCACGCACCGCGCGCAGGTCGGTGATCAGTTGCTCGACCTCCGCCTTGATCTCCGGGGTGTCCGGTGACCCCGCGCACAGGATCACTTGGACGTCGGGGTCGAGGTCCTTGACCGCACGAAGCAGATAGGGCAAGCCCTTTTGTCGGGTCATTCGCCCGACGAAGATCACCGAGCGCCGTTGTGGATCGAGGCCATACCGGGCGAGTACCTGCGGGTCCTCCCGACGGTGCCAGTCCAGGCTGTCAATCCCGTTGTGCACCACGGTCACCGTGTCCGGGTCGATGGAGGGATAGGAGGCCAGCACGTCCTGGCGCATCCCCTCGCTGACCGCGATGACCGCTGATGCCGATTCGTAGGCCGTGCGTTCGATCCAAGAACTCAACCGGTAGCCGCCGCCGAGCTGCTCGGCCTTCCATGGCCGCTTCGGCTCCAAACTGTGCGCGGTGATGACGTGCGGGATGCCGTGCAGGACGCCGGCGACGTGGCCGGAGAAATTGGCATACCAGGTGTGGGAATGCACCAGGTTGGCACCCTCGGTGGCCGAGGCGAGCAGGAGGTCGACCCCCATCGTCGCCAGCGCCGGGTTCGCCCCGGCCAACTCGGGCAGATCGGCATACCCCGTGGTGCCGGGCTCATCCCGCGGAGGACCGAAGGCCTGCACTCGAACATCGAGATCACCCCGCTGACGCAACGCGCGAACCAGCTCGGTGACGTGCACTCCGGCACCCCCGTAGACCGTCGGCGGGTACTCCTTGGTCAACACGTCGATGCGCATACGCCGAACGTTAGTCGGATGGCCCTCGCCGTGGGTGCCAAGATTCTCTAAGGTCGGGGGTATGGTCTCTCGTCGCGGCGGTCCCAAGGTCCTGGTCATCGTTCTCGCCGGTGGCGAGGGGAAGCGGCTCATGCCGCTCACGGCCGACCGGGCCAAACCGGCGGTGCCCTTCGGCGGCATGTACCGCCTGGTCGACTTCGCCCTGAGCAACGCGGTCAACTCCGGCTATCGCAAGATCGTGGTCCTCACCCAGTACAAGTCCCACAGCTTGGATCGACACATCTCCAAGACGTGGCGCATGTCCACGATGCTCGGCAACTACGTCGCCCCGATCCCCGCCCAGCAACGGGTGGGCAAGAGCTGGTACCTCGGCAGCGCGGACGCGATCTATCAGTCGCTGAACACCATCCGCGACGAGCGGCCCGACATCGTCGTTGTGGTCGGGGCGGACCACGTCTATCGGATGGATTTCTCCGACATGGTCGCCCAACACATCGACACCGGCCGTGGCGTCACCGTCGCCGCGATCCGGCAACCGATCGAGCTGGCCAACCAGTTCGGGGTCATCGAGGTGGACGAGACCGACCCACGAAAGATCGCCGCTTTTCGGGAAAAGCCCCAAGACCCCAAAGGATTGCCGGACGCCCCCGAGGAGGTCCTGGCGTCCATGGGCAACTACGTGTTCGACGCGGACGCCCTTGTCGAGGCGGTGGTGGCCGACCACGACCTAGCCGGTAGCAAGCACGACATGGGTGGTGACATCGTCCCGGCCTTCGTCGACCACGGCAGCGCCCACGTGTATGACTTCAAAGACAACCTGGTCCCCGGAGCGACCGATCGCGATCGCGGGTATTGGCGTGATGTCGGCACCTTGGACTCCTATTACGACGCCCACCTGGACCTCATCTCCATCCACCCGATCTTCAACCTGTACAACTACGAGTGGCCGATTTACACCAGTGCGACGTACTACCCTCCGGCCAAGTTCGTTCACGGAGATGCCGGGCGGTTCGGGGAGGCTCTGAACTCTATGGTCGCCGCCGGAGCGGTCGTCTCCGGCGCCAGGGTCAACTATTCGGTGCTCTCGCCTGGCGTCCGCGTGCACTCCTATACGACGATCGACGACTCGGTGCTGCTCGACGGGGTCATCGTGAACCGCAACTGCCAGATCCGGCGGACGATCATCGACAAGGACGTCGTCATTCCCGAGGGGTGCCAGATCGGATACGACCACGAACACGACCGGAAACGCGGCTTCACCGTGACCGAGTCCGGCATCGTTGTCGTCGGGAAGGGACAGGTGGTCACGCCGTGAGCGAACCCACCGGCGAGGCGAGTGACCGGCCGGCCCGGATCGGGGTGCAGCTGCAACCCCAGCACGCGGCCTACGCCGACATTCGCCGGGCGCTCGCCGAGGCGGAGGAGGCCGGAGTCGACGTCGTGTTCACCTGGGATCACTTCTTCCCACTCTACGGGGACCCGGCCGGGGCCCATTTCGAGTGCTGGACCCTTCTGGGCGCCTGGGCCGAGGCCACCCAGCGAGTGGAGATCGGTGCGCTGGTCACCTGCAACAGCTATCGCAACCCCTCCCTCTTGGCCGATATGGCACGCACCGTGGATCACATCAGTGCGCGCAACGGCAGCCCCGGACGGCTCGTCTTGGGCATCGGCTCCGGCTGGGCGGAGCGGGACTACACCGAATACGGGTACGACTACGGCACCGCGGGTGGTCGTCTGGACGCGTTGGCTCGTGATCTGCCGGTCATCAAGGATCGGTGGGGGCAGCTGAACCCACCGCCGACCCGACCCATCCCTGTGCTCATCGGTGGTGGCGGTGAGCACAAGACCTTGAGGATCGTCGCCGAGCATGCCGACATCTGGCACGGGTTCGGGGACGCGGAGACCATCGCCGGCAAGCACGCCGCGCTCGATGAGTGGTGCTCCCGGATCGGGCGGAACCCGTCCGAGATCGAGCGGTCCTCCGGGGTGTCCCCACGCCAAGGGCGCTACCCGGAAACCGCCATCGACTACCCGGCCGCGGCCGCGGCCTTGTATGCGGTCGGCACCCGGCTGTTCACCGTCGGCCTGAACGGACCGGCGTACGACCTGGGCCCGTTGCGCGACCTGGTCGCCTGGCGGAATGAGGTCAACGCCGCTGCCCACAGTTGAGTATCGTCATCGCACGTGCCCACGCCCGCTACTCTCCTGGTGACCCTCACCGGCGCCGATCGGCCCGGCGTGACCAGCACGCTGTTCCGCGAACTGGCCCCGCTGGACGTGGAGGTGCTCGACCTGCAGCAGGTGGTCGTCCGCGGACGACTCACCCTTGACCTGTTGCTCAGCGGCGGCGATCTGAGCGCCGCAGCGACAACTGCGACCGCAACGGCGGCCGCGCTGGGCATGGAGGTCTCCACCGAGCCCGGCGAGGGCAACTCCTCGCGGAACCGCACCGGACGTGCGGCCGTCGTCCTGCTCGGTGCGCCGCTGCGCGCCAGTCATCTTGCGGCCGCCGCTGCCACGATCGCCGAGCAAGGCGCGAACATCGACCGGATCCGTCGGCTGTCGCACTACCCCGTGACGACCGTGGAGTTGGACCTGTCCGGCGCTGACCTGCCCCGGCTGCGACCGGCCCTGGCTCAGGTCGCTGCCGGCTCGGGCGTCGACATTGCCGTCGCCCCGGGCGGCCTGGCCCGGCGGGGGCGACGGTTGGTCGTCATGGACGTCGACTCCACCTTGATCCGCGACGAGGTCATTGAGCTCATCGCCGCGCACGCAGGCACCGCCGACGACGTCGCCGCGGTCACCGAGCAGGCCATGCGGGGCGAGCTGGATTTCGCCGACAGCCTTCGCCACCGGGTCGCTACCTTGGCTGGCACACCGGTGAGCGCCCTGGAAGAGGTGCGCCAACAGGTGCGCCTGACCCCCGGGGCCCGGACGTTGGTGCGGACCCTGCACCGGTTGGGGTTCACCATCGCGCTGGTATCCGGCGGCTTCGAGGAAATCGTTCGCCCCTTGGCCGAGGATCTCGGCATACGGCTCGTACGGGCCAACCGCCTTGCCGTGCGCGACGGGGTCTTGACCGGGCATGTCGAAGGCACCGTGGTGGATCGGGCCGGCAAGGCCGCCGCCCTCCGCGAATTCGCCGCCGCGGAGGGCCTCCCGATGGCACGGACCGTGGCGATCGGCGACGGCGCCAACGACCTGGACATGCTGGCCGCGGCGGGCCTCGGGGTGGCGTTCAACGCCAAACCGTTGGTGCGAGCGCAGGCGGACACCGCTGTGAACGTTCCCTATCTGGACGCCGTGCTGTTCCTCCTGGGCATCTCTCGGGAGGAGATCGAGGAAGCCGACTCCGAGGACGAACTGAGCTCGGGCTGAGAGTCTGCCGGCTACTGCCCCATGGCGTGCACGCCGCCGTCGACGTGCACGATCTCGCCGGTGGTCGCCGGGAAAAGGTCGGACAGCAGGGCGATGCAGGCCTTGGCCGCCGGGACCGGGTCCTTGATGTCCCAGCCGAGGGGGGCACGGCTGTCCCAGACCTCTTCGAAGGCCTCGAATCCTGGGATGGACTTCGCGGCGGTGGTACGGATCGGGCCGGCGGCCACGAGGTTACATCGGATCCCGCGCGGACCGAGGTCCCGGGCAAGGTAGCGGTTAGTGGACTCGAACGCGGCCTTGGCCACACCCATCCAGTCGTAGACCGGCCAGGCATACCGGGCGTCAAATGTCAGCCCGACGATGGATCCTCCCCCGGACATCAGCGGCAGCGCTGCCTGCGCCAGCGCCTTGAGGCTGTAGGCGCTGGCGTGCAGGGCTGTCGAGACGTCCTCCCAGCCGGCGTCCATGAAGTGGAACGCGCCTTGGGGTGCGAACCCGATGGAATGCAGCACCCCATCCAGATGCGGCAGATGGGGCGCGACGTTGTCAGACAGGGCGTCGAGGTGGTCCTGGTTCGTCACGTCGAGTTCGATCACCTCCGGCGGGCTCGGCAGCCGCTTGGCGATGGTCGAGGTGATCTTCATGGTTCGGCCGAAGGAGGTCAGGATGACGTTGGCCCCCTCTTCCTGGGCGAACTTGGCCACGTGGAAGGCGATCGAGGAGTCCATGAGGACCCCGGTGATGAGGAGGTTCTTGCCCTGCAGAAGAGACATGCTCAATCCTTGCGATCGTGGGGTGATCAGTGGCCCATGCCGAGGCCGCCGTCGACGGGGATAACCGCTCCGGTGATGTACGCCGCGTCGTCGCTGGCCAGGAAACGCACCGCGGCGGCGACATTGTTGACCTTCCCGAAGCTTCCCGCAGGAATGCTCGCCAGATAGGCCTCACGCCGATCCGGCGGGAGCGCCGCGGTCATGTCCGTCTCGATAAAGCCGGGGGCAACGACATTGGCGGTGATCCCGCGTCCACCGAGTTCTCGCGAGACCGAGCGGGCCAGGCCCACCAGGGCGGACTTGCTGGCCGCATAGTTCACCTGGCCGGGGGAACCATAGAGACCCACGACCGAGGAAATGAGGACGATCCGGCCCCGGCGCATCCGGATCATGCCTTTGCTGGCTCGTCGTACGCACCGGAACGCCCCCATGAGGTTGGTCTCGATGACCTCATGGAAGTCCTCGTCACTCATCCGCATGAGGAGCTGGTCGCGGGTGATACCGGCATTGGCGACGAGGATGTCGATCGGCCCGCCGAGTTTGTCCTCAGCGGCGACGAAGGCGGCATCCACCGAATCTGTGCTGGTCACGTCCCCCCGAACGCCGATGAGGCCCTCGGGGGCATCCCCGCTGCGATGCGTGACCGCCACGAGGTGGCCGGCATCGACCAGGGACCGGGCAATGGCCAACCCGATTCCGCGGTTTCCGCCCGTGACGAGCGCCCTACCGGTGGTGGACATCGGACTCCTTCAGCCGTTGTGTGAGCGCGCCTCCTGCGCGCACCGGGCTCGAAACTATCTGACTACTCGTCGGTAATGTCTGCCGGACCACCCGCGGCGAGCTGGACCGCCGCGCGTATCGTTGATGTGTGACGTCAGCGAGTGAGTCGTCTACTGGCCCGGAGCACCGAGTCCAGCTGGTGACGACCGCGCGCGAATCTGCTCAGGCCGAGCAGGACGAGCGCACTCGGCGGTACCTGATCACCATGGGGATCAGGACGGTCTCTTTCGTGCTGGCGGCGATGACGCATGGGTGGGTCCGCTGGACCTTCGTCGTGTTGGCCGCCTTCCTGCCCTACCTGGCCGTGGTCGCGGCGAATGCGGTCAGGCCACGCGCGCTCGGTCCGGCACTGACCGCACCGGGGGGAACCAAGCACCTGGGCGCGGATCCGAGCGCCGAACGCCCGCATGAGGAGGGCTCAGCCCCACCATCACTGCCACCGGCGTGAGCCCTCCGACGTCTCACCGACAGCCTCGGAGCAGGGCCGGGCAAGCCACCTAGCCGCCGATGGCGCTCATGGACCGGGCCGGCTGGTGGAAGTCAGCGTCGCCGACGTGGTGTCCCCGATCCTTGCGCCACATCTCTCCCTGGATGATCCGGGCTAGGTCGGCATCGGTTGCGCCGTCCCGCAATGGCACCCGCAGGTCGGACTCCCCCTGCGCAAACAGGCAATTGCGGACCTGTCCGTCGGCGGTCAACCGGGTTCGATCGCAGGCGGAGCAGAACGGTGCCGAGACACTGGCGATAACACCGACCGTCCCGGGTCCCCCATTGACGAGGAATCGTTCGGCCGGAGCACTGCCTCGATCGGCACTGCCCATCGGGGTCAGGGTGAAGCGCTCTGCCAGCCGGTGCAGAATTTCCTCCCGAGAGACCAGCGTCTGCGCTGTCCAGGAATGGCCCGCATCCAAAGGCATCTGTTCGATGAAACGCAACTCATAGCCACGGTCAAGACACCAGTGGAGTAGGTCGGCGACCGAATGATCGTTGACCCCGCGCATAGCGACCGCGTTGACCTTCACCGGGGTTAGGCCGGCGTCCTGGGCTGCCTTCAGGCCGCGTTCGACGTCGAAGAGGCGGTCCCGTCGGGTCAACCGGCGGAATTCGCTCGGATCGATCGTGTCCAGGCTGACGTTCACTCGGTCGACCCCGGCAGCGGCCAATTCTTGGGCCATCCGGTCCAGGCCGAGCCCGTTCGTGGTCAGCGCGATCCTCGGGCGGGGAGTCAGTGCCGCAGTGCGTTCGATGATCCCGCCAAGACCTGGGCGGATGAGTGGTTCGCCTCCGGTGAACCGGACCTGGGTGACACCCAACCCGACGAACACCCCAAGGACCCGAACCAGTTCGTCGTCGGTCAACAGGTCGGATTTGGGGATCCACGGCATTCCGACCTCGGGCATGCAATACGTACACCGCAAGTTGCACCGATCGGTCACGGATACCCGAAGGTCACGGGCGAGGCGACCAAACTGATCGAGCAGCCCGGTCAGGCCCTCGGGCGCGCCGGACCTGCCTGTTTCCCCTGGCCGGATCGACGGCGTCGGCAGCGACGGCATAGCCCCTACCCTACGACGCTCAGGCTGGGGCGCTAGCGTGTGGCAGTGCTCCGACTGCTGTTCACCCGCCGATGGCTGGGGGCCCTAGCCTTGGCCGCGATCCTTTCAGTGGTCTTTTACCAGTTGGGCTGGTGGCAGTGGCACCGCTACGAGGCCAAGGCCCACCGCAACGACCTGCTCGAGCAGCACTACGCGGCCGCTCCCGTGCCGCTGGATTCGGTGGTTCCTCCCGACGGATTGCTGTCGCCCGCCGATCAATGGACAAGAGTGACTCTCACCGGTTCGTATGCGCCCAAGGCTGCGCTGTTCGTCCGGAACCGAGTCGTGGATCATGTGGTGGGATACGAGGTTCTCAACGCGTTCGTCACCGACGAGGGTCGGACCATCACCGTCGACCGCGGGTTCGCGCCCCTGTCGGCGAAGGGAGCGGCCACTTTGCCCGAGGTGCCCTCGGTCCCTGTCGGCCCGGTGACGGTCGTGGGTTGGCTCCGTCCGGGAGAACCGTCCCTGGGTCGCTCCATGCCCACCGGACAGGTCGCCAGCATCAACCTGAGCGAGGCCGGCCGCCAGTGGGATGTCGCGCTCGTCCCTGCGTATGTCATCGCCCAGCAAGAGACCATGCCGGACGGAAGCCAGCCGGCTCGCCCGGCCCCGTTGCCAGCTCCTGACCGGGACTTGGGGCCGCACCAGGCGTACGCCTACCAATGGTGGTTCTTCATCCTCGTCGCCTTCTGGCTGGTCTGGTTCGGGGTACGACACGAATACCTCACGGCACATCCGGAGTTGGCCCGACCGAAGAAGCCCCGGATTTGGGACGAGGAGGACGAGTAGCGACCGGCGAGGTACCGGTTAGCGACCGGCGAGGTCAGCTGACCGAAACTGGGTGTGGTAAAGCTCGGCATACAGTCCCCCCGAGGCCAGCAGGTCCTCGTGTCGTCCCCGCTGCACGATGTCCCCGGCGTCGATGACGAGGATCTGGTCCGCGTCGCGAATGGTCGACAGACGGTGAGCGATGACCAACGCGGTACGGTCCGCGAGCGCCGCATCCAGGGCCCCCTGCACCGCCACCTCCGACTCGCTGTCCAGATGTGCCGTGGCCTCGTCGAGGACGACCAGACCGGGGCTCTTCAGCAGGAGCCGGGCGATGGCGAGCCGTTGCTTCTCCCCGCCGGACAACCGATGTCCTCGATCGCCGACGACGGTGTCCAAGCCTGCCGGGAGGGATTCCACCAGTCTCCATACTTGAGCGGCCCGGAGCGCATCTTCCAGGTCCTGCGCGGAGGCGTTCGGCGCCGCATACAGCAGGTTGTTGCGGATGGTGTCGTGGAACAAGTGCGCTTCCTGGGTGACCACACCGACCGTGTTGTGCAGGCTGGCCAATGTCACGTCCCGCACATCGACCCCGTTGAGCCGCACCGTACCGGAGGTGACGTCGTAGAACCGGTCCACCAAGGATGTGATCGTCGTCTTGCCGGCGCCGCTGGGACCGACCAGGGCCACGAGCTGCCCGGGGGCGGCCGTGAAGCTGATCCCCCGGAGGATCTCTCCGCTGCCCTTGCGATCTCCGGTGGCATTGGCTTCCAGGGAGGCTAGTGAGACCTCGTTCGCTGCCGGGTAGCGGAACCGGACGTCATCGAAACTGACTGTCACCGGGCCCGGCGGCACTGGGACGGCATCCGGAGCCTGAGCAACCAGCGGCTGGAGGTCAAGGACCTCGAAAACCCGTTCAAAGGACACCAGCGCCGTCATGACATCGACGCGCACGTTGGAGATGGCGGTCAAGGGCGCGTAGAGCCGGGCGAGCAGGGCGGTCAGGGCGACCAGGGTCCCGACTGTCAGGGTGCCGTCGACGGCCATAACCCCGCCGAAGCCGTAGACCATGGCCGTGGCCAGCGACGCCACGAGGGACAGGGCGACGAAGAACACGCTGCGGTTGACCGCCAGGGACACCCCGGTGTCGCGGACTTTGACCGCTCGCTGCGCGTACTCGACGTCCTCGCGATCCGGGTCGCCGAAGATCTTCACCAGCAGAGCGCCAGCGACGTTGAACCGCTCGGCCATCCGGGCGCCCATGTCGGCGTTGAGTTCCATTTGCGTCTTGGTCAGCCCGGCCAACCGGCGGCCCAGGTAGCGGGCCGGGACCAGGAAGAACGGTACGAGTACCAGCGCGCCGATGGTCAGCTGCCAGGACAACGACATCATCGCGACGACGATGACGACCAGCGAGATGGCGTTGCTGACCACGCTGGACAGCACAGAGGTGAATGCCTGCTGGGCACCGATGACGTCGCTGTTCAACCGGGTCACCAGCGCCCCGGTTTGGGCCCGGGTGAAGAAGGCGATCGGTTGGCGCAAGACATGGCCGAACACCTCCCGGCGCAGGTCATAGATCAAACCCTCGCCGATCCGCGCGGAGAGCCATCGTTCCACCAGGGTCAGTGCTGCATCGGTGACGGCCAAAGCTGCCACGAGCAGGGCAAGACGAATGACGAGGCCGGCGTCGCCGGGGATGACGCCGTCGTCGATGAGGCGTTGCAGCAACAGTGGCGACGCCACGACCAGGAGCGAGTCCACGATGGTCAGGCCGAGGAAGAAGGCGATGAGTCGTCGGTAGGGGTGGGCATAGCCCAGGACACGCCGGGCCGTCCCGGGTGCCAGCTGCGCCTTGGCGACCGATCCGTCCCGCTGGAACGACCGCATGGTCTGCCAACCCGACATGCTCACCGATGCATCACTCCTTCCGCCGTGGCGACACCATGACCGGTACAGACAACCGAGCGTGGCGCCCGGCTGTTCCCGTATGCGGCCGCGTCGAACCGGTCGCGGTCAGGCCAATGCCACAAGGTCGCGATAATCCTGACCCCACAGATCCTCCACCCCGTCGGGGAGCAGGAGCACCCGTTCCGGTTCCAGGGCATCAACGGCACCCTCGTCGTGGGTAACGAGGACGACCGCCCCGGCGTAGTTGCGGATGGCTCCGAGGATCTCTTCCCGGGAGGCCGGATCGAGGTTGTTCGTCGGTTCGTCCAGGAGAAGGACGTTCGCCGCGGACACCACGAGCAGCGCCAAGGAGAGCCGGGTCTTCTCGCCGCCGGAGAGCACGCGTGCCGGTTTGTCCACGTCGTCCCCGCTGAACAGAAACGATCCGAGCACCTTGCGCACCTCGGTCTCGCCCAGATCTGGGGCCGCCGACTTCATGTTCTCCAGCACGGTACGGGTGACGTCAAGGTTCTCGTGCTCTTGCGCGTAGTAGCCGATCTTGAGCCCGTGACCGGGCACGATGTCACCGGTGTCCGGGGCGTCCACGCCGGCCAGAAGGCGCAGCAGCGTCGTCTTCCCTGCCCCGTTCAGGCCAAGGACGACGACACGCGATCCTCGATCGATGGCCAGGTCGACGTCGGTGAAGATCTCCAGCGAACCGTACGAGCGGGACAGTCCCGAGGCCCGCAGCGGGGTCTTGCCGCACGGAGCGGGCTCAGGGAAGCGCAGTTTGGCCACCCTGTCCTGGACACGTTCGGCCTCCAGCCCGGATAGCAGCCGTTCCGCGCGACGGGCCATGTTTTGCGCAGCGACCGTCTTGGTCGCCTTGGCTCGCATTTTGTCGGCCTGTGCCATCAGCGCTGACGCCTTCTTCTCGGCGTTGGCTCGTTCGCGTTTGCGGCGACGCTCGTCGGTCTCGCGCTGGAGCAGATAGGCCGACCAGCCGAGGTTGTATTGGTCGAGCTCGGCCCGGTTGGCATCGAGGTGGAAGACCTTGTTGACCACTTCTCCGAGGAGATCAACGTCGTGGCTGATGACCACCAGTCCACCGCGGTAGCCCTTCAGGTAGTCCCGCAGCCACACGATGGAATCGGCATCGAGGTGGTTGGTCGGCTCGTCCAGCAACAGGGTTTGCGCCCCGGAGAAGAGGATTCGAGCGAGCTCGACGCGGCGCCGCTGGCCACCAGAGAGCGTGGACAGCTCCTGGTCGAGGATTCGCGGTGACAACCCCAACGCGCCGGCGATGGCGGCCGCCTCCGACTCGGCGGCATACCCGCCCGCGGCATCGAACTGCGCATCTAGGCGGGCATACCGGTTCATGGCGCGTTCTTGGGCCTGGTTGTTGGCCGAGGCCATGGCCAGCTCGGCGGCTCGCAGATCCCGGACGATGACGTCCAGGCCGCGAGCGGACAGGATCCTCGCGCGGGCGGTCACCGACAGGTCCCCCGTGCGCGGATCCTGCGGAAGGTAGCCCACATCGCCGGCACGGATCACAGTGCCGGCAGCCGGGACGCCATCACCGGCGAGCACCTTGGTCAGGGTCGTCTTGCCGGCGCCGTTGCGGCCTACCAGGCCGATCCGATCGCCGCCGGCCACCCGAAAGGTCGCCGCATCGAGCAGGAGCCGTGAGCCTGCCCGCAGCTGCACACCGGTGGCAGTGATCACGCGACAAACCTTCTCAAATTCCGGGGTATACAGGCGGGTTGACTAGTCTATGGGGGTTCGGGGACCACTTCGAACGTGTTCGGATATCGGCCGCCCCTGCACAGCCCGTTACCGGCGAGGAGCCACGCATGAGCTTTAACGAGAACGCCCGCCTGGATACATCCCAGGTCGAGTCCGGCGGTAGCAGCGGTGGCGGCTTCGGCGGAGGGGGCGGGAGCTTCCCGGGGGGCATGAAGGTCGGCGGCGGTATCGGCGGGATCATCCTCCTCATCCTCGCGCTGCTCTTCGGCGGGGACGTCCTCGGCGGCTCCAGCGGCACCGGGACCTCCGCCGGAAGCTCAAGCGCCGGGGACGTTACCGGCGCCGGAGCGGGCTCTTCCGGCAACACCTTCAGCGAGTGCCAGACCGGTGCCGACGCAAACAAGAACGACACCTGTCTGGTAATCGGTACGGTCAACTCGGTGCAGAACTATTGGGAGGGGGTGTTCTCCGCGGCCGGAAAGACCTACACCCCGGCCAAGACGGTGATCTACAGCGGCACCACCCAGTCGGCCTGCGGGAGCGCCAGCAACCAGGTCGGCCCGTTCTATTGCCCGGTAGACGGCAAGGTCTATGTCGACGCCAGCTTCTACGACATCCTCGCGCAGCAATTCGGATCGAGCACGGGCAATCTCGCCAAAGAATACGTCGTCGCCCACGAGTACGGTCACCACGTCCAGGACCTGCTCGGCTACCTGGGTCAGGCCCAACAAGACCCGCAGGGGGCCCAGAGCGGAGCCGTCCGGGTCGAGCTGATGGCCGATTGTCTCGCCGGGGTGTGGGCCAAGAATGCCTCAACAACCAAAGATGTCAGCGGCACGCCGTTCCTGAACAACATCACCCAGCAGGACTTGACCGATGCGCTCTCGGCAGCCAAGTCCGTCGGCGACGACCATATTCAGTCGACGATGGGCTCGGGACAGGTCAACCCGGAGTCGTGGACACACGGATCCTCTGCCGCGCGGCAACGCTGGTTCCTCCAGGGTTACAAGGCCGGCAGCATCAACTCCTGCGACACCTTCAGCCCGCAGACTGTCGAGTAATCACGGTCCTGGCGAGGATGACGAGTCAAACTTCTGATCGCCTTCCCACCTCGACGCTACGACGCTAAACCAAACCGTCAAGGCATCGGGCTGCGCGGAGCCAACGCGCCACGACCTACGTCACCAGTGCCGCGCCAAGACCCGCATCGAAGCCGGGACGGCCGACAACATCTGGCCGGTTAGAAGAGGCGGTAGGACTCCTTGGAGAGGGCGGATTCAAGCGGTCAGTGCAACGAGTCCTGTGAGATGAGGCAGTCACTGATCACAGGAGGATCCGGATGCAGGGCAAGCACGGTCATCTCAGCCGGGAGCAGAAGCAGATCGCGCTCAGGCTGCACGCGAAAGGGGTGGCGGCTGGTCGACATCCCCAGGGAGATCGGCGGTAGCGCG
>JBKECS010000072.1:0-38277 GCA_047974805.1 Nostocoides sp.
CAGCAGGCTGGTCTTGCCGGCCCCCGTGGGTCCGTGAATGAGGAATACCCCAGCGCTGGCCGCCTCGTCGACATCGAGATCGACGGTGTCGGCGAAGGGACCGAACGCGGTGATGGTCAGCTGATGGAGCCTCACGCGACGTCCCCAGTCTTGTCGGGTTCTCGCGGCGCCGCGAAAAGCTCCGATCCAGAATCAACTCGCCCCTCGTCCTCACGCTGAGATCGCTGCAGCCGCGTGCCCTCCAAGGCCTCCACGAACAGCGCCCGCTCGGTGTCGGTCGCTCCATTCCCGCCGCGGACATGGTCGACGAAGTCGCAGCACACCGTCAGGGCGCTCGTTGCTGCTTTGGCGCGGGCGGCATAGCTGCGCTGTTCGCCCAGACGGACCGGTGGTTCGAAGAGAAGTTCCAGGGTGTGCGGAAACCGGCCACGCAACGCCTCCATGGCCCCGACGGGGCGGGAGGCGTCGGTCAGTGTCACCCGGCACCAGGCGGACTGCGCGTAGGCAAGGTCCGGATCGGACAGCAGGTCGGCCAGCTCGCCGCGCAACAGCGCCAACGGCCGTGCCACCGGAGCAGCGAGGAACTCGGCCCGGACCTTACCGCGGGGATTGATATCGACCATCCAGGAGCCCTTGACCTGGCCTGCCTCGGAGAAGGACATGGCCAGGGGCGAGCCGGAATAGCGGATGGTCTCAGTCAGCTGCTGCGCCCGGTGAAGGTGGCCCAGAGCGACGTAGTCCACTCCCACGAATGTGTCTGCAGGCACGGAGGCGACCCCGCCGACGGTGATGTCCCGTTCCGAATCGGTTGGTTGCGCGCCAGTGGCAAACGCATGCGCCATCAGCACCGCGGCACCCGGACGTGCCGAATGGGCCCGACGCACCCGGTCCATTGCGGCGGCCAGCACCCCGGCATGGCTGCGCTCCTTCGCCCCCAACGGGTCCGCGACGAGCGACGGCTCCAGATAGGGCAGCGGGTAGATGCAGACGTCGCCGACCTGCACCGGCCGGTCGATGTCTGCGACGGAGGTGCGGATATGCAGCCCGGCCCGAGCCAACAGCTGCGAAGCAAATCCGAGCCGGATGGCGCTGTCGTGGTTACCCGAGGAGAGCACCACCTGGGCCCCGGCGTCGATGATTCGGCTCATCGTGTCCGACAGCAGCGCCACCGTGTCTGGAGCCGGCAGGGCGCGGTCATACACATCGCCTGAGACTAGGACGGCGTCCACCGACTCCGACCGGACGGCGTCGACGAGATGGTCGAGAAACTCGGCCTGGGCGGACAGGAGGCCGACATCGTGAAACGACCGGCCCAGATGCCAATCCGATGTATGCAACAACCTCATGCCTGTCAGGCTATGAGCAACCACCGACAGCCCCGAGGAGTTGCCTCGGCGCGCCGCGGAAATCGAGTGGTCCACAGAGGGCCGAGCGATCGGCATACGTGACGAAGCCCGCGGCGGTGTGGTTGGGTTCCCTCATGGGCGTTGATGTCGCTGCGCAGAACTACTCGCGAGAGCAGCGCCAGCGCTACCGGGAGAAGGTTCGCCGGGACCTCGACGTCTTCGAGCGGATGTTGTCCACCGACCAATTCGAGTTCGATCGTCCGATGACTGGGCTGGAGATCGAACTCAACCTCATTGACCACGACTTCGAACCACATTTTGCCAACGCCGAAACACTCGAGGCGATCGCCGATCCGGAGTACCAAACCGAGCTGGCGCAATACAACATCGAACTCAACGTGCCACCCCGTCCCCTCCCCGGGGATGCCGCGTTGGATCTGGAAGACGAGCTGCGCACCAGCTTGAACTCAGCGAATGCCGCCGCAGCCAGGGTGGGCAGTCGCATTGTGGCCATCGGCATCTTGCCCACGATCATGCCTGAGCATTATCAGCGTGACTGGATCAGTGCGAACACCCGTTATTCCGCGTTGAACGATTCGATCTTCGTCGCCCGCGGTGAGGACATTCTGCTCGACATCGCCGGGCCGTCCGGCGAACGCGTGTCGCGCTACTGCGACTCCATCGCCCCGGAGTCGGCGTGCACATCGGTACAGCTGCACCTTCAGGTCGCCCCCCACGAGTTCGCCGACCACTGGAATGCCGCTCAGGCCCTGGTCGGGCCCCAGCTGGGCCTCGGCGCCAACAGCCCCTTCCTGTTCGGGCGCCGGCTGCATGCCGAGACCCGGATCGCCCTCTTCGAGCAGGCGACGGACACCCGGCCGGTGGAGTTCAAGAACCAAGGGGTCCGGCCGCGGGTGTATTTCGGGGACCGGTGGGTCACCTCGATCTTCGACCTGTTCGAGGAAAACGTCCGCTACTTCCCGGCATTGCTCGCAGAACTGTCCGAGGAGGATCCCGAAGCACTCTTCGACGCGGGTCAGGCCCCGACGCTCAGCGAGCTGAGCTTGCACAACGGCACGGTATATCGATGGAATCGACCGATCTATGCCGTGGTCGACGGGCGTCCGCACCTGCGGGTGGAGAACCGCGTCCTGCCGGCCGGGCCATCCATTGTCGACACGATGGCCAATGCCGCGTTCTACTACGGAGCCGTACGGATGCTCGCCCACCAGGAGCGGCCGGTGTGGACCAAGATGAGTTTTGCCGCCGCAGAAGAGAATTTCGTGCGGTGTGCCCGGGATGGCATCGACGCTTCGGTGTACTGGCCCGGTTTCGGCGAGGTCGGCGTCGATGAGCTCGTTCTGCGCCATCTCCTGCCGCTGGCCCATGAGGGGCTGCAACTGTGGGGGGTCTCCCGCGCCGTGCGGGACCGCTACCTGTCCATCATCGAATCCCGAGCGACACTGGGAATCAACGGGGCCACGTGGCAAACCGATGCCGTTGCCGCCTTCGAAGCCCGTGGGCAGGATCGGGGCAGCGCGATCACTTCCATGCTGGCCGCCTACGAGGAGCACATGAACGCCAATGAGCCGGTGCACACGTGGCCGTTGCCCTGATCTCAACCCCAACCCCAACCAGAAACAGAGGATGACGACATGACGGGCAGCACCGAACCGACCGGTGGCACCGGCCTGGGCCACCGCGCCATCACCTTGCAGCGCCTGGACAAAGGGGTGTATGCGGCGACCAATGAGCGGGGCGGGACGATCACCATCGGCGGTGGGGGAGACCGACCGGATTTCACCCCTGTCGAGCTACTCCTTGTGGCGATGGCCGGGTGCAGTGCCACCGATGTCGACTTCATCACCAGCAAGCGCGCCGAGCCGGACTCTTTTCAGGTCGAGTGCACCGGAGAAAAGGCGCGAGATGACTGCGGGAACCACATGGAGGACCTCACGGTGACGTTTGCGGTGACGTTCCCGTCCGACGCTGACGGGGACCGGGCCCGTGACATGCTGCCCAAGGCGGTGACCATGTCGGCCGACCGTCTCTGCACCGTGTCGCGGACCGTGCAGCTAGCCACCCCGGTGACCATGACGGTGGCTGAGGAGGAGTAGTCCGATGGCACGCTTCGTCGACATCCACCCGGTGGATCCGCAACCGCGGCTCATTGCCCAGGTGGGGCAGGTACTGCGGGAGGGAGGCGTCATCGCCTACCCCACAGATTCCGGATATGCCCTGGGTGCCCTCATGGATAATCCGGACGCCAAGGAGCGGATGCGAGCAATCCGCCGGCTCGACGATCGCCACCACTACACCCTGGTCGTCAAGGACTTCGCGCAACTTGGCCAATTGGTCCAAGTCAACAACGCTGTGTTCCGGGCCGTGAAGGCGAGCACTCCGGGGCCGTACACCTTCATCCTGCCGGCCACCTCCGAGGTACCTCGCCGGCTTCTGCATCCAAAGAAGCGCACGGTCGGCGTCCGTATGCCGGATTCTGCGGTAGTGCGTGCGCTGGTGGAGGAGGTGGGCGAGCCGCTGCTGTCGACCACCCTCATCCTTCCCGAGGATGCCGAGCCGATGACCCAGGGGTGGGTGGTCAAGGAGGAGTTGGACCATCAGGTGGACCTGGTCATCGAGGCAGGCGAGGTGCCTGGCGACCCGACCACCGTCATCGACTGGACCGGCGACGAACCAGTGATCGCGCGGCTCGGCGCCGGGGATCCCGCACGGTTCCAGCCCTCCTAAGCTTGCCCGGAGGCGATCACCAGGAGCCGTGTGCGCTGGCACGCAGCTGCTCCAGCACCCGCGCATCGATCCCCGCCGTCGTCAGGCGTGTCTCAAGGTTGGCTTCCCCGGCCCATCTGGCGAGATCACCGGCCAGCTCACCTCCGGACACGCCGATGTCCGTCAGCAGCGTTCGAACCTCGACCGCCAGCGCTCCTTGAAGCGGCTGCACCTCCTCGGGCTCGCCGAAGTAGAGTTCGGCGAGGTCGGCCAGCCTGGCGAGTTCGGCCACTGGTTCGGCGTGATCGTCCACCCGAAGGTCAGCCAGGACGCCGTTGCGGTCATAACCGGCGTCGGGGCGGACGGCATACAGCGCGGCGGACTGCTTGCCCCGCCGGTCGCCTCCGGCCCGATCTCCGGCCGTGACGGCGGCCAGGAGGCGCCGTGGCAACGTTTGGCCGACGGAGTCCAGCCAGGCCCGTTCCATGTCCCGGACAACCTGTTCGCCGACCAGGACGTTCCCTTGGATGGCGTATGCCTGATCCCCGGTTCTTCCGGTGACCCCACCGGCCCACGGCATACAGTCCGCCCCGGTCATGCTTGCCTGATCGACCGAGCCGACGACGCCCACTTGTCGCTCAGCGGCCCCATCGTCCAGGGCGGCCAACCGTCGCAGGGCCACATCAGCAGGTTCCCCTGCGGCAAGGGCCGACAGCAGGTCAGGAATATAGGACCCCTTGGCGAAGCTCTGGGTGGCGACCGCTCCCACACCGGCACGTGCCCCAGGCACCACCGAGCCGACCGCGAGAAACCGGCTCGCCACTGCCACGCCGGCGGCGTCGCCGTCGATCGCCACGATGGAGAAGGTCATAGAGCGACCGTAGCGCGGGAACCAGCGGCTCAGCCGGTGAAGGCGTCAATGTCGGTGGCCTTGGCGGTCAACCACACCTCGACATTCGGTCGCAGCTCAAGGTCGGCGACCGAGGCGGGGGTGAGATCGACGATGGCCTCGGGTGCCCCGTCGACCACGGCGCGAACCCTTTCGCCGACCACCTCGAGTTCACGGATCCGCCCGGGCCAGATGTTCCTGGCGCTGGCCTGGTCGGGGCGGCTGGCTTGCACCGTGATGGTGGATGGTCGCAGGACCACGTGGACCCTGGTGCCGACCGGCCCGGGGGAGTCCGCCACGACAAGGTGCCCGCCGGCCTGCAGATCAATCCGATGTCCGTCGGGGCCGACGGTGCCGGCATACAGGTTCAGGCCGACCAGCCGGGCCACGTACTCGGTCCGAGGGCGTCGACTCACCTCGGCGGGCGTGCCGACCTGGACGATCCGACCGCGTTCCAGGACGACGATGCGATCCGCCAGCACGAGGGCGTCGACGGCGTCGTGGGTCACCATGAGCACAGGTCCGGGCACATGATCGACGTGACCGCGCAGCCCAGCCCGCACGTCCAACCGGGTTGTGGAGTCCAGCGCGGCCAGGGGCTCATCGAGCAGCAACGCTGCCGGTCTGCTGGCCAGCGCCCGCGCCAGCGCCACCCGCTGAGATTGACCTCCGGAGAGGCTGGCTGGCTTCAGACGTCCGACCGAGGAGACACCGAGCCGATCCAGCCATCCCTGGGCTTCGCTGCGTGCCTGGGCCGCCTTCTGGCCCGCGGCCCTGATCGGGAACGCCACGTTCTGCAGCGCCGACAGGTGCGGGAAGAGCCGGTAGTCCTGGAATGCCAGCGCAACCGGACGCCGCTGGGCCGGGAGGAAGGTGCGGGCCTGCGCGTCGTCCCAAACCTGGCCGGCGAAACTGATCGCGCCCTCGTTGAGGGCGAGCAGTCCGGCGGCCAGCCCCAACAGCGTGGATTTGCCGGAGCCGTTCGGTCCGACGATGACGAGGAACTCTCGTGGTGCGGCCGCCAGGTGCGCGGACAGGGTGAAGTCGCCCCGGTGGACGCGGCCGTCAATGCGCAACCAGGCGTCCGCCGATTCGATCCGGCCTAGGTCAGGGCGTGCTATGGCCCCTCCAACGTCCCCGCAGCGCCCACAGGATCAGTACCGAGACGGTCAGCAGGACGAGTGAGAGGGCGATCGCTGCCTCCGGATCTGTTTGCAGGGCCAGGTAGGCGGCAAGGGGCATGGTCTGGGTGCGGCCGGGGAAGTTCCCGGCAAAGGTGATGGTGGCCCCGAATTCGCCCAGGGCCCGCGCCCAGGTGAGCGCGGCGCCGGAGGCCAAGGCCGGCAGGATGAGCGGCAGGGAGACCCGGCGAAACACCGTGAGCCTGGTCGCGCCGAGGGTGCGGGCCGCTTCGGCATACCGGCCGTCGGAGGACCGGAGGGCGCCTTCGACGGTGACCACGAGGAACGGCATGGCGACGAACGTCTCGGCCACGATGACACCGGCTGTGCTGAACGGCAGGGTCACCCCGGCCACGGTGGCCAGCCATTGCCCAACGATTCCTGTCCGGCCGAGAGCCATGAGCAGCGCAATGCCGCCGACGACCGGAGGGAGCACGAGGGGCACGGTCACCAGGCCTCTCACGGGGGCCGCCAGCCGGCCGGGCGAGTTGGCCAGGTACCAGGCCAGGGGGACACCCAGGAGCAGCGAGATGAGCATGGCGACGCTCGCGCAGGCGAGGGACAGGCCGAGGGCATCACGGACCGTTGGCGAACCGATCAGCTGTGGGAGCGATGACCACGGGGCCCGCCAGATGACGGCCAGGAGCGGGAGGATGAGAAAGGCCGCCCCGATCGCCGCCGGAATGCCAAGGGTCACCGGTATGCCCTGGGCTTGCGCGACCGAGGCGGCCGTTTGTGCAGTTCGGGTACGGGTGAGTTCGGGGTTACTGCGCCCGTGACGGTGGAGGGTCATGGATGACCGAACCCGTCGTCCGCCAGGACCGCCGCGCCCTGTGCCGAGGTGACATAGGCGGCAAAGGCGGCGGCACCGGCAGGGTTCGGGGCGTTCCGGAGCACGACAATGGGGTAGTCGGTGCCGTTGTCCGGTCCCTGAGGAAGGTCGATGGCTGACACCTTGGTGCCGGCAGCGATCGCGTCCGTTCGGTAGACCAGGCCTGCATCGACCTCGCCGAGTTCCAGCTTGGTCAGGACGCCCTTGACATCGGCCTCTTCGGTGACCGGGGTCACCGCGATACCGGCGGCCTCGAAGACGGCGTGGGCGAGCGTGCCGCACGGCACCTGGGCCTGGCAGACGGCGACCTTGACGCCCGGGCGGGCGAGATCGCTCACCCCGGCGATGTCCGCGGGATTGGACGCCGGGACGGCAATGGTGAGCACGTTGCGGGCAAAGATCGCCGGTTGGTCGGCCAGTCCGGCCTCGGTGACCGTGGTCATGGTGGGCACGCTGGCGCTGGCAAAGACATCGGCGGGGGCTCCGGCGATGATGGATTGGGCGAGCCCGGAACTCGGGCCGAAGCTGATCGTCACCTTCGCGTCGCGGTGATCGGCCTCGAACTGGTCGGCGATCGTGGTGAAGGCCTCCGTCAGTGATGCTGCGGCCAGAACGACGATGGTCCCCTCCACCTGATTGGTGCCTGGTTCGGCGGCGTGACTGGACGTCACTGAGGTGTCGCGGGCTGCTTCCGCGGAGCTGCTACAGGCGCTGACCCCCAGAAAAGCCGCGACAGCGAGTCCGGCCACGGCTCGGTAGCTGCCGATCATTGGGGCACCTCGATCACGACATTGGTCGCCTTGACCGAGGCGACCGCCAGCACGCCGGGCGCGAGGTTCAACGCGTCGGCGGCCTCGCGGCTGATCAGGGACACCACACGATGGGGTCCGCATTGCAGCTCCACTTGGGCCATGACTGCGTCTTTGATGACCTTGGTCACGAGTCCGGTGAATCGGTTGCGGGCCGATTCGGAGGTAACCGGGCCGGGGGAGATGCTGGGGGAGTGTGCGGCGACAGCTTGGGCCAGCTTGGCCAGGTCGGCACCGTCGACGACGCGGCGACCGGCGCCGTCGGTCGCCGTGGGGACCCGGTGTGCATCGGCCCAGCGGCGCATCGTGTCATCACTGACACCAAGGATGTCAGCGGCTTCCCGCATACGAAAGGTGGTCACCGGCAAACTCTACGCAGGTGCGGATCATATGTCCTGAGTTCGGCCAAACTAGTGCACAACGCGGACACGGTGGATGGCGTTCAGGGCGGCCGCAAGGTCGTCGGGTAGCGGTTCCTTGGCGGTGATGGTGTGCTCGCCGATCTGGATCTCGATGGTCCGATAGCGGCGGGCGGTCCCCACGAATTTCTTGATGCTCCAGCAGGTTTGCTCCTCGACCCACTTGCTGACAGCCAGCGCCGCGAACACGACGGTCAGGTGCGCCTCGATGCTCTCGCGCTTGTGGTGATAGATCGGGCGGGCCTGAAGGTCATGCTTGGACATCCGGAAGGAACGCTCGATCTGGAAGAGCCGGTGGTAGGCGCCGATGACGAAGTCGGCGTCCGCGACGGCCGGGTCGAGGTTCGTCACGTACGCCTTGATCCCGGCCAGCGACCTCGCCTTGGCCTCGAGCGCCCGGTTGACGGACTTGCGGGCGCTGGTGAGGGTGACGAACCGGTTCCGCTTGACCGGCGTCTGGCCCTTGACGGCCTTCTCGGCCTTAGCCACCTGCTCGTCGATGCCCTTGAGCGTCTGCCGGGCCCGGTCGTGCTTGTACTGGTAGTAGAACGTGTGGTCGCGCGGCCATCGGTCGGGCCGGCCGGCCACGGCTGGGTGAACACGTGCCCGTCCGGGATCTCCTGCCCGGGATGCTCCTTGCGCCAGGCCGTAATGACGTACGGCTCCTTGGGGATCTTCGCGCCGATGATGAACGACAGGCCAGCGGCTTCGATGGCCTTCTTGTTGGCCTCGGACACCATCCCCGCGTCCGCGACGACGGTCACGTCCGGCAGTCCGTGCGCGGCCATAAACGACGCATCGTCGGGATCATCGTCAGGGTCTCGGCCTTGTTGCCCTCGAACGCCTCGACCATCAGCGGGAAGCCCGAGTGGTCGGTCAGCAGCCCGATAGTGATCTGAGGCTCGAGGCGTCGCTCCTTGGAGAAGCCCGGCTCGCGGAACCCGTCCCCGGCGTCAGTCTCGAAGTAGAGCGTGCTCACGTCGTACAGGACCAGGCTGGCCGGTCCGAGCCCGGCCTGCCGCGCGCACGCCGCCGCCAGCCCCCTGCGGAAGTCCTCCAGCGCGAAGACCGGCAGGCGCCGGGTCACCGTCCGGTACGCCGGCGCGGCCGTCCCGACCTCCTCCAGCACCCGGGCCGAGTCCAACTTCGAAGTGGGCTCGATGATCCGCGCCAGCACCAGGTCCCGGAACACCGGATCGCCCGCGGCCGCCTCGAACCCGAGGACCCGGTACGCGTGCTCCAGCGCGTCCCACAGGTGCCCCATCCGCGACGACGTGATCGGCAACGGGCCGCCCTGGCGCGGTCCCACGCCGCTCAACCCGAGGTCGAGCTCACCCTGTCCCGCCGCGAGCTTCTGCCGCGCGGCTGCCTTCAACAGCTCCAGCTCGGCCTCGGTGTGCGCCGACCCGAGGTGCTCCATCTTCCGGGCGCCGCGCCGGTTCGAGTACACGACCTGCATCGCCGTCGCCCCCGACGACGTCTTCACGGTGCGCACGTACGGAGCCACGAGGACACGATCGGACCCCCGCCTAGTGCACAAATCCCGACCACCACGACCACAAACCTGCAGGCCAACACCTCGCCGAACCGAGCCGGCGCCGAAAGTGGCCTAAGTCAGGAAAGGTGGGCACGGGCAAACTCTACGCAGATGCGGATCATATGTCGGTGTTTTATACGCAGGTGCGAAGTCAATGCGTCATCGCTCGTGTCGTCTCGGCGCGCGGGGATGACAAGATGCGGCTATGGCAGAGACAACATTGGGGGGCAACCCCGTGCACACCAGCGGCGAGCTTCCGGAGCAGGGCGCCCCGGCACCCGCATACGTTCTGACCGGGCGGGACCTCGGCGATATCACCCCTGCGACGAGCGCCGGCCGAAGCGTGGTGCTCAACGTCTTTCCCAGTATCGACACCGCGGTGTGCGCGACCAGTGTGCGCCGGTTCAACGAGCTGGCCGGCTCGCTGGAGAACACCACGGTGATCTGCGTGAGTATGGACCTGCCGTTCGCGATGAACCGCTTCTGCGGGGCTGAGGGGATCGACAACGTCCTGACCGCCTCCGGCTTCCGGAGCACCTTCGGGCAGGACTACGGGGTCACCATGGTCGACGGGCGGTTGCGGGGCTTGTATGCCCGCAGCGTGGTCGTCATCGATCCGTCCGGGGATGTTGCCCACACCGAGCTGGTCAGCGACATCGGCAAGGAACCTGATTACGACGCTGCGCTCGCAGCGCTCAACTAGCCTCGCTCGCCACCTCCACCACCAACCCTCCGGCGCCACCACCCGTCTCCGGATTTGCGCCTCAGGTGGGAAACCGGAGGTTGACAAGGGGAACTTTCCCTTGTCAACCTCCAGGTTCCCTTGCGAAGGTGGCGCCTCCAGGTTCCCTTGCGAAGGTGGCGCATGCGGCCCTGGCTGGCCCCGCCCACGGCCCCAGCCATCAGAACACCGGGAAGACGTCCGCGCGGAGGCGTTCACCCCGAGCGAGCGCCCACAGCACCTCCCGTGACCCGTGCCGCGCTCGAGCGACCGCGACAAGGGTGCCGATCGCGCCCGAGACGAAGGCATCATCGAATGCCGGCGGGTCGACGCCCAGGCTGACCGCCAGGTCATCCGAGTGAATGACCAGCTCAACCGCCCGGGTGTCGAGGTAATCGGCCAAGGACATGGTCAGGCCCCCAAACACGACAAGGTGGTGGTCCTCGGCAGGCTGCGGCAGCGCCGCGATCTGCCTCGGAAGTTCGGCCAAGGCCTCATCGAACCGCGTCATCATCGCAGCGTGTCCATGGGCAGCATCATGGCTGGAACGTTCGCGAACGTCGGCGTTCACCTGGTCCAGCCGGGCGGGATCGTCTGGCGTCAAGGCGGCCGTAAAGTACCCATCGGGCCTGACCAGCGGGCCGGCCGAGCCTCCGCCGGTGGATGCCGGTTCTGTCTGGTTGCGCAGATAGCCCAGCACCGTTGTGACGGCCCGGGCCGTATGCGTACCCAGCGCTCCCAGGGTCATCAAGGCCAACGCGCTAGGGTCCTCCCACCTGGTACGCAACGCGTCCGAGGCCAGCAAGGGTCGCACCAGGGTGGCCTGGGTATGGAAGGCGGCGGCTTTCACACGTCCTCACGCTCCTGCGCCAGGTAGGCCTCGAGGGCATCGGCCTCTCGGAGCAGCGACGCGGACCGCTGCGGGTCCCGGTCCCGATACAGGGTCGCCGAGGAACGCATCACGGTGACTTCGTCGGCGAGGATGGCCCGTTGCTCCGCCGGGCCGAGCACCCGTCGCGCCACGTCCGATGCGCCGACGCCCACGGCGGACTGCTCGATCGCCCCGTCACGCTCCCGGATCGGCACCGCTTCGGCGTTGGCCAGCGCCGCCAGCGCCACCCGTAGCGTCGCGATCCGGTCACGGTCGCGGCTGCGCAGGGCATCGCGAAGGTCGCTCTGGAGGTGATGAACCAAGGTGATCATTCCCCCTACTCTGCCGGGGCCTGCCGCCGGGAACCAGCCCATTTCCGTCTCGATCGGCAGCGGTGGCGTAGGTCATCGGCGCACCTGGGGTGAGAATAGAGGCCCACCATCTCTGCATTGGAGCTCGATCCATGCCCGTCAACGTTCCGCTCGCTCTGCCGGCCCGGCGCACCCTTGAGTCCGAGAATGTCTTTGTCATCTCGGACATGCGGGCCGCGCACCAGGACATTCGGCCGCTGCGGATCGTCATCGTCAACCTCATGCCGACGAAGATCGCCACCGAGACGCAGTTGTTGCGCCTGCTGGGCAATACCCCCTTGCAGGTCCAGATCACCCTCGTCCACATGGCTTCCCACGAGTCCCGCAACACCTCCGGGGAGCACCTCGACGCCTTCTACGCGACCTTTGAGCAAATTAAGGATGAGAAGTTCGACGGGTTGGTGATCACCGGTGCGCCGATAGAGCTCCTGCCCTTCGAAGAGGTCGACTACTGGGACGAGCTGTGCCAAGTGATGGACTGGGCCGACGACCACGTGTTTTCCACTATGCATGTGTGCTGGGGTGCCCAGGCTGGGATGTACCGGCGTCATGGCATTCCCAAATACCCGCTCGATCACAAGATGTTCGGGGTCTTTGAGCACGACGTGCTGGACCCGCAGTCACCCCTGCTGCGCGGCTTCGATGAGGTGTTCCCGGCGCCCCACTCCCGGCATACCGAAACCCGCGCGGAAGACGTCGAGGCGGCCGAGGGAATCGAGCTGTTGGCGACCTCTCCACAAGCCGGGGTCTACCTGGCGGCGAGCACCGACGGACGGCAGGTCTACGTCACCGGGCACCCGGAGTATGAACGCTTCACCTTGGCCAGGGAATACCAGCGGGACGTGGCCAACGATCAACCGATCGATGTGCCGAGCAACTACTACCCCAAGGACGACCCGGGTCAGGAGCCGCGGGTCACCTGGCGCTCACACGGCTACCTGCTGTATGCCAATTGGCTGAACTACTGCGTCTATCAACGCACCCCGTTCGACCTCGCCCAGATCCCCGCCGAGGACCGCGAGGGTGAGGAGTCATCGTCAAGACCGGGTCAGCAGGGTAAGCACCTCAGCATGTGACGTTTGCGGAAACATGGCGAAGGGCTGGGCCCGGGTGACCTCGAAGGACGGCATCCTCGCCACGTCCTGAGCGAGGCTGTCGACCTGACAGCTGGAATACAGCACCCAACGCGCACCGGAGTGCTCCAGCCGTTCGGCCAAGGCTGCGCCGATACCGCGGCGCGGCGGGTTGACCACCACCAGGTCGGGGACGTCGTGTTCGCGCGCGTATGCCGTGGCGTCGCCGGTGACGAACTGTCCAGTCTCGGCACAGTTCAAGCCCTGCTCGGCGGCGCTGCGTTGGGCACTGACAGTCGCCTCGGGCGAGACCTCGATGCTCGTGGTGTTCACCTGGTTCAAGGAGAGCGCGAAGCCACCCACCCCGCCGTAGAGGTCCCACGTCGCGGCCGGCCGAAGCGGGGCGGCCCACCGTGCGGCGGTGTCGTACAAGGCCCTGGCGATGCGGGTGTTGGTCTGAAAGAAGCTCTTTGGCCGCAAATGGAGCGTGGTTGTACCCAGCCGCATGGGCAGAGTGTCGCTCCCGGTGAGGATAACTTCCTCATCGCCCTCCACGACGGCCTTGTGCTCGGGCAGGAGGCTCGCGCTGACTACAGCTGTGCCGGGAAGGGCCCGGCGCAAGACCGGCATTGTTCGTCGCAGCAGTCCCAGCTGGCCTTCCGAGCGAAGGACGAACCGGATCATGAGCTCGTGGTCGGGGGAGTGGGTCACCAGGAGATGCTTGAGTTCGCCGGTGCGTCGCGGCACATTGTAGGGCGTGAATCCTGCGGTGGTGACAACGTCGGCGAGGACGGGAAGGGCGTCCGCCAATCCCGGCTCGTAGAGGCCGCAATGGCGCAGGTCGATGCCTTCCCCATGGGGATCGAGGATGCCGAAGGTGGGGGAGTGTTTGACGCCGGCGACAGCGAGTTTGGCCTTGTTCCGAAACCCCGATTCCGGTCCGGACACGACCGGTTCGAGGACGTCGGCGGGCAGATGGTCACCGAGGGCGGCCTGAACGCGGGTGGTGAGTTGAGTCAGCTGATCGGCATACGGGGTTCCCATGAACTGACAGGACCGGCAGCTGGAGGCATCGAAGTAGTCACACTGCATGTCTGCGGCCGTCCACGGCGCCCCAGCATACGAGGTGTTGCCGCCGCTCCTTCTCCACCTCGTATGCGGACAGGTCGCCCTACTCCATCATTCCTGATCCCATGCCGACTCCGGTCGGTAGCGTGCCGCCATTCGCGGCCGCGGAGCGGAAGGCGGGCAGGTGTTGTTCCTGCGAGGCGCGACGCAGATTGGTGAACACCCGGGTTGCCATGGCGTCACCGTCGACTTTGCCCAGCAGGCTGTCGTACATGGCAACGTTGGCGACCTCTCCGTCGGCCCAGGCGGTCGCGGCAGCACCAAGGCTGTCCGGCGCGGGAATCCGTCCCAGCCACGGGTTGTCCGGCACCGTGACACCGAGACGTTCGAGCTGACGAGTCAGCGCGTCGGCGTGGCGCTGTTCGGCGGTGAGAATGCTCGCGTACGGCTGCACGTCTTGGCCGTAGCGGTTCAAAACTGCCGTGTATGCCGCCGCCGCAGCGTATTCGCCTTCGGGTCCCATCAGTGCCTCCCAGAGGGCAGCGCCCGTCTCGGAGGTGGGCATTCCTGATCGCCAATCGACGGTTTGCGCCGACGAGGTCGTTGCCGCTGAGGACGGGGCCGTCGTCGGCACCGTGCCCGTTGCTGTTGCGTTGGAGGCCGCGGGGGAGTCGGCCGTTGTGGATTGACCCTGCGTGCTGCAGGCCGCTATGGCCAGCAACGGGGCGATGATGAAGGATTGCAGGATCTTGCGCGTAGTGACCATGAGTCCATTGATACCGCGGGGGGTATCTACTTTGCTGTCGTGATCCTGTGGACACGCTATGAACGGCTGAACTGGACGCCAGATCCGACACGGCATCATCCTGTGAATGCTCATGGGCCGGACGCAAGCACGGCAGTAGCCAACATCGCCGCGTTGTCGCCAGGGGGGCGGCGCCAGCGAGCTCTCCGCATGGGCCACCTCAAGAGAAGATGACATCAGACATATTTTCCGTACTCTATTGCGTACCGATAGATGTACAGCTTTCCGCACATCGGTGGTGGGGTGACTGCATGTCGATCTCTCCGCTCACCGAGGTGCTGCCCAGCGGCGATGCCCGCACCGCACTGCCCGGCGCCCTGCGTCGCTTCCGATCCGAGGGCCTGGCGGCCGAGCCGCTTGTGTTCGGAGCCCACCGCCGACCCGAGGCGGTTGTGATCCCGTTCGAACTCTACGCGCAGCTGCTCCCGGTGATCGAGGATCTGGAGATCGCGCAGCTGGTGCGCGAACGTGAGGCCGCCGGCGAGTCCGTGCCCCCTGGCCGATGTCGCGGCGGCCGTGGGACTTGACCCGGCCGACTACCGCTAGTGCCGCACCACAGCCGCCGGCGACCATCCACGCTGGCGCTGCGGGCGCTACCGGCGTTCCAAGTGGACATCAACGCCCTGCCCGACCTAGCCACCCGCAAGAGGGCCCTGGACATGCTCGTGCTCGTGCGCGACGGCAAGACCCGCGGACAACCACTTGACGCACGCGTGAGCACGGACGACCTCAGCGACTGCTACAAGCTCTATTTTGACCCCGACCGCTCCGGCAAACCCCGATTCCGACTCGTCTACCGCTACACCTCCACCGAGATCGCCGCGGTCGCCCTCGAAGCCGTAGCGGTCGGCCGCCGCGCCCAGCTCGACGCCTACCGTCGCGCGTTGGCCAACCTCGGCCGCCAACGACCATGAGAACCACCGTCCACGGACTTCCCCGCTGTTGCACCGGCGACCAACCCCCAGGTCAAGGCTTGATTGTGACCCATTAGCCGGGGGAGTGATCGGAGACAACCGGAATGATTCATCTGAGGCAATACGCGGATAAGAAATGACATAATGTCGATTATCGGCGTTAAAATTTCGGGGCTAGGATGAGGGATACGAGGTGCGCAGTCCGGCTACCCCGTCCTGCTTTACATCGACGCTGAAGACTGTCGCGGCTTGGCCGAGTTCTACCGTGAATTTCTCGGGCTGCACTACCGGCATGGCGAAGAGCCACCGACCGACGGCAGCGCCGACGATGCGGACTGGCTGGTCTTGCTCAACGACAGCGGAGATCGCGTGCTGACCGTCTAGGCGACGAAGGACACAACACCTCCTACGTGGCCGTCCGAGCAAGTCCCGATGCAGATGCACATGGACTTCAAGGTGCTCACCGTCGAGGAACTGGAGCGGCATCGCGAGCGCGCTGAGACTCTGGGCGCTCGAATGTTGTACGACCGCTCGTCGGACGAGGGAGCACCCTTGTCTGTTTTCGCGGACCCGACCGGACATCCCTTCTGTCTGCTCGTCCAGTGCTCGACGTTGGCCAGGTAGTTGTGTTCATCTTGGCCATCGCCCCGCCCCTGCGCGCCAAGGCGCCGGTGAAGTCCCCCCTCAGAAGCGTTTAGGAATGCGTCTAGCCCAACCCCATGGATCCAGAGCAAGAGCTACTGGGATGTCACCATCAGCGCCATTGCCAGCGATAACTCGGTAGCGTTATTTGCGTGGCACGTTCCTCGCCTCCGCCGCTTTGGCACCCGGCTCGAGCGGCCTTCCTTGCTGCCGCAGGGGCTGCAGCAGGTTTGGCGGGACACCGCTATTTGCGGGCCGAGGGCCCTCAGGAACCCCATCTGGCCGCACGCGTGGCTACCCAGGCGTTGTTCATCAACGGGATCA
Source organism: Nostocoides sp. (assembly GCA_047974805.1). Classification (GTDB taxonomy): domain Bacteria; phylum Actinomycetota; class Actinomycetes; order Actinomycetales; family Dermatophilaceae; genus JAJXUB01. The sequence continues at coordinate 16,530 of JBKECS010000072.1, forward strand.
ACCGCACCTACACCCTGGTGCGGCCCGACAAGCTACCGCCCAACGCCCCGTTGGTCCTCGCCCTGCACGGCGCCCGCGCCAACGGCGTGGACATGCGTCAAGTCACCGGTTACTCGTTGGACCGGCTCGCGGTGGACCAAGGCTTCGCCGTCATTTACCCCTACGGCCACGGGCAAACCTGGAACGACTGCCGGACTCAGACTCCCTATCCCGCACGCGAGGATGATATCGATGACGTCCGGTTCCTCAGCCAACTCGTAGAGTCCGTGGCCACCGCCTTGGATTCCGATCCGGCGCGGGTGTTCGGCTTCGGCTATTCCAACGGTGGACACATGCTCTACCGGATGGCCGCTGAGGCACCGGGCATACTCGCCGCGATGACCGTGGTCTCGGCCAACCTCCCGTCGCTGATAACCACCAGGTGTCCCCCGATCACCAGGCCGACTGCGATCGCGCTGATCACCGGAACCTCTGACCCGGTCAACCCCTACCGTGGAGGCGTTGGCGGCACCGCCCTGAACCGCCTCGACAGTGTCCTATCTGCCGAGGCGACGGCCGCCGAGTTCGCCAGAATCAACGGAGTGGATACAACACCGGTCCAGACAGACGTTGGGATAGCGCCGGGTCAGGTATGGCTGACCGCATACGGGGACACGTCGGCGACCCCGGTACGGCTCTACAGCGTGATCGGCGGCGGTCACACGGTGCCCAATCCCAGGTATCGGGCGCCGCGCGTCCTGGGAGCCACCTCGAGGGGCATCGATGCTGCCATGACCGCCTGGACCCTGTTTTCCTACGTGGGTGGCTACAGACCGCCCGGACGGCGCTGAATCCGAGGCTGCGCCAACAATCCCCTCCCCCGCGGCACCAGTGGCGTTGGGTCCCCGCCCGAGCCCAGGGAATCGCCCGTGGTGTAACCGTTTCCCCCTCGCGAACGTTCCACCGGGTAGCAGCTGTTGCGTCAGTGATCTTGTGTGCCTTGAGTGTTGAGGCGCTCGGATCGTTTGAAGGGGTTGGGTCTTGCCAGTGTGCGCGTGGCGTCATCGCGGCCTTGTGGGGGTATCCCTCGCGGGCCTGCTCGTGCTCGCCTCCCCCGCGGCCGGACGTGCCGTCGAAACCCCTGGGCCGACCCAGACCACGGCCGCTCCGGCAACAACCACCCCATCACCGTCGCCCACGCCCCCCGCCACGTCCTCTACGACCTCATCGGCTTCTCGAACCAGCACACCGCCAGTACCGAAACCCACCACCTCCTCCCCCACGCACACCACCGCCCCTTCCGCTTCCTCTGGTCATGGCGGTGGACCCCGTGAGTCCCGCCTAAGCTCCGGTGAAGTGGCGCAACAAGTGGCTGCCGCCCAACAACTCATTGATCAACTGGCCGCCAGCAACCAAGAGCTCGCCGACCTGGTCAGCGCCTACAACGCCAACGGTAAGAAGGCGAACACCCTCCTCGAGCAGCTGGACAAGGCGACCAAGGCCGCCGATGAGGCCCATGCCGAAGCAGCGGCACAGCAAAAGCTCCTCGACCTGCTCCGTGCACAAATTGCTCAGAGCCGGGCCGACCTGCGCACCTGGGCGTTCCACGCCTACGCCGACGGTGGCTCGGTGGCCGAACTCGCCGGGGTCCTGGACGCCCTCAGCGCGGATCCGTCAACGATGTCGGACTCCATCGGGGACCTCACCTTCGTCACCGGTCAACGGGCGTTGCGCTTCGAGAACCTGCAAACCCTCAGCACACGCCAGGAAGACGCGTTGGCACAGGCCAAGGCGGCCAACGTCCGCGCAGCCAGGGCCAAGGCGACGGCGGCTGCCGCCAAGGCCGAACTCGACGCGACCATGAAGTCCCAGGTGGCGCAGTTGGACGCCCTGCGGGCAGACCAAAACGGCACGCTAGCCGCCGCTGGACAGACGCTTGGCGTGCTGACCGGCACCGGCAGCCCTGAAGCGGCAGCGGCATATCGACGGCTCATGGCGGAGCTGTCCAAGAACGGTGCATCGGCGACAGCCACCGGAGCGACCTGCAGCAACGACGAGGCCCCATACCCCAACGGGCAGATTCCTGCGTCCGGCCTGTGCCCACTGTGGCAGGCACCGGGCGAAATGTTGCGTCCACGGGCTGCGGCAGCCTTCAACGCCATGAGCCAGGCGTATGCCAAGTCCACCGGACGTCCGCTGTGCGTCACCGACTCCTATCGCAGCGTCGGCGAGCAGTACGCCGTCAAGGCATCCCGGGGGATGTGGGCCGCGGCGCCGGGGACCTCGCCTCATGGCCTGGGCATCGCCCTCGATCTGTGTGGCGGGGTCGGGACGTTCTATTCACCGGCATACCTGTGGATGCTCAACAACGGGCCGGCATACGGCTGGTACCACCCATCCTGGGCGGATCCGGGCGGTTCCTTGCCTGAACCGTGGCATTGGCAGTTCGCCGGCTAAAGTTCACCCTCCCGCACGCAGAGGGCTTGTGACAGGCTTCAGCCGTGGCCCCTAACAGCGTCGACGTCGACACCACAGCGGACATCTCCCCCACCCGCTATCAGCGACCGTGGTACTGGTACGACTGGGCGAACTCTGCGTTCGTCACCACGGTCGGGACCGTACTCTTCGGCCCCTACCTGACCACGGTGGCCAAGGCGGCTGCCTGCCCAGGCCAAGACACCGATGCGGTGTGCCGAACCAACCTCTATGTCGTCCCGGCCGCGGAGAACCTGCCGGACGTCATTTGGCAAGTCGTCCTCGGCGCGACGGTCCTCTTCGCCGCCATCACCGGGTTCGCGTTGTACCGGTATGCCAAGGATCGCCCAACCCCAATCCGGCCGTTACACGCCGTCGCCGCTCTTGCCGTTGCCACGGTGACGCTCATCGTCACGGTGCCGATCGATCCGGGCTCGGTGGCGAGCTACACCGTGACGCTAGCCACCCTGGTCTCGGCCGTCCTGCTCATCTTCGTCGGTGCCGTGACGGACCGCTCCGCCCGCCCGGCACGCCTCTTGGGAATCTTCGCCTGGACCGGAGCAGTCGCAGGGAGCCTGTTGTACTTCCTCAGCGGCACGAATTGGCGGTTCGGCGCAGCGATGATGATCATCGCCTCCATCGCCCTGGGCGCCTCGCTCGTCGTCTACGACTCCATCCTCTGCCGGATCGCCTCACCGGACGACCGGGACAAGGTGTCCTCTCGAGGATGGGCGCTGGGGTACCTCGGCGGCGGGTTGCTCCTGGCCGTCAACCTCGTCGTGGTCTCAAAACCAGATCTGCTGGGCACCGACACCGCCGGAGCCGTTCGGATCAGCATGCTGTCCGCGGGGCTATGGTGGGGGCTCTTTACGCTCATTCCGGTCCTCGGCCTGTGGAACCTGCGCGGCGGTGACGTGCAACCGGCAGGTTCGCCCCGGGACGGCATCGTCGGCGCCAGCCTTGCGCAGCTGGGGCACACCTTCCGGGATCTGCGAGGCTTCCCCCAAACGCTGATGTTCCTCGCCGCATATCTCTTCTTCAACGACGGGATCCAGACGGTCATCACCAGTTCCAGCATCTACGGCGCCGAACAGCTGAAGTTCGCCCAGAGTCAGCTCATCGCTCTCATCCTGTTGGTTCAGTTCGTCGCCTTCGGTGGGGCGCTGCTTTTCGGTCGACTGGCCGGCCGCTACGGCGCCTGGCGGACCATCCTCGGCTCGTTGGTTGCCTGGTGCCTCATCGTCATCGCCGCCTTCTTCGTCCCCGAACGCGCCTTTGTGCCCTTCATCGTCCTCGGAGTCCTCATCGGGATCGTCCTGGGCGGCAGCCAGGCGCTGTCCCGGTCACTCTTCAGCCAACTCGTCCCACGCAGTCGCGAGGCCGAGTTCTTTGCCTTTTATCAGGCCATGGAGCGGGGCACGAGTTGGTTTGGGACGCTGGTGTTCGGTCTGGTCCATCAGCTCACCCACAGCTACCGACCCGCCATCACCGCTTTGGTCGTCTTCTTCGTCATCGGCGGAATCCTCTTGCGCCGGGTGGATGTCCGCCAGGGAATCATCGACGCGGGGAACGACCTGCCCCAGGTCGTATGACGCTCCCCCAGGTGGCGAAAGCTGGGAATCCCCTGTGATTAGGGCAAGCACGCAACCAAGTTAGCGGCCCGAACGTCGGAACAAACGATGGCACGTTTGGCGTTGAGCCAGCGAGAGCAACGAACACGGGAGTGCGTCATGGCCGAACGAACACTACGCGGCACCCGGCTGGGTGCGTTCAGCATGGAGAGCGACGAGGGCGTGGTGCCCAGTGAGCGCCGCCTGACCACGTACGTGTGTCCCCAGGGGCATGTCACCGAACTCCCCTTCTCCACCGAGGCCGATGTGCCGGCCACATGGGAATGCCGCTGCGGCGAGGCCGCGCTGCTCAAGGGCGGTGCCGAGCCCGAGGCCAAGCCGGTCAAGCCCGCCAGGACCCACTGGGACATGCTCCTGGAACGCCGCTCCATCCCGGAGCTGGAAGAGCTCCTCGAGGAACGGCTGACGTTGCTCCGCGAATCTCGAGGCGAGAAGCCGCGCCGCCGACGCACGGCTTAACCCCAACGTTCACGCGGCCCGGCCCTCACCGGCGGGTGGTTGAGGTGGTGGCTGCTCATCGATGATTTCACCCTCGATGACGTCCTCCTTTCCAGTACCGCTGGAGGCATCTCGTGGGGCCTCGGGGACCACCTCACCCGGGACACTGTCGACCCCAGGCATCTTCACAAACAGTCTCGCGGCCACCGCGCGTTCCAAGACGGCCCGGGACACGGCGCGGGTCAGCGGCAGCACGACAAGAAAGCCCACGATGTCGGTAACGAACCCCGGAGTGAGCAACAGCGCGCCGCCGACGAGGATCAGCGCCGCATCGGCCAGCTCACGGGACGGCATACGGCCGGTGGTCAGCGCTGATCGAAGCGCGGCCCACGCTCGCTCACCCTCGCGTCGGACCAGCCAAGCGCCGAACGCCGACTCGGCCAGCAGAAGAACGATGGCGGGCCATCCCCCGATCACCCGACCAACGGCAACGATGACAGCGATCTCGAGGATCGGTCCCAGCAACAGGACAAGCACCAAGAGCCACGGCCACCGTCGGCGCGGCGGCGCAGGGCGGCGGGTGGCCGGGCTCACAGCTGATGCCAGGTCGGTTCTCGACGGAGCACCTCGCGCAGTTGGCTGCGTCGGTGGGCAACCCCCCATGAGGTGATCCTGCGCATGGATTCGGTCATGACGGACCGGGTCATCTTGGACTGACCGATCTGCCGTTCGGTGAAGGTGATCGGTACCTCGACCACGGTGAGTCCACCTCTGACGACGCGCATGGTCAGGTCGGTCTGGAAGCAGTATCCCTGGGAGGCAACGTCCTGTAGGCCGATCGCCCGCAGCGCGGAGGACCGGTAGATCCGGAACCCGGCCGTAGCGTCCGCGACGGGCATGCCCAAGAGCAGCTTGATATAGGCGTTTCCACCGACCGAGAGCATCTTGCGATGGACTGGCCAATTCTCCACCGCGCCACCGGCCACGTACCGCGACCCGATGACCAGGTCGGCTCCCTTCGCGGCGTCGAGCATGGCAGGCAGCCGCTCGGCCGGGTGGGAGCCGTCGGCGTCCATCTCCACGACTGCGTCGTAGCCGTGGTCCAACGCCCAGGCGAAGCCGTGAAGATAGGCCGCGCCCAGACCGGCTTTGTGCTCCCGGTGCAGAACGTGAACCTGGGGATAGTCTGCGGCGATGGCGTCGGCAACCTGCCCGGTGCCGTCCGGACTGGCGTCGTCCAGCACGAGGATGTCGGCGCTTGGGACGGCTGCGCGTACTCGAGCGATCGCCGAGGCGAGGGTGTCTCGCTCGTTGTACGTCGGGATGAGGACCGCAACGCGCTCGAGTGGATCACGAACGCGTCCCTGGTCATCGGCGCTGTGGACGGTGGTCACGACGGTGATGGCCCCTTTTCGGGTGAACGTGCTGACAAGACCCTAGCGGTGGCTGCCCGCCGGCGATGACTACGGGCTGCCACACCGGCGAGGAGGAGCAGTGCCCCGGTGGCGGCGTAGTTCGGCAGTGGCCCCAGCCAGTCAGCCACGGTGGTGCCGCGCCGGAGCACAGGTGAGACGACCACCTGTGCTGGAGTGAACAACGAGGTGGTTGAGCTAAGCGTTCCATCGGGGGCGATAAAGGCGCTCACGCCAACCGTGGACACGTGCGCGACCGAACGGCCGTGGGTGATCGCCTGAATCCGCGAGATGGCCAGTTGCTGGGTCGATTCGGCGGTGTAGCCGAAGGTCGCGTTGTTTGTCTGCACCACCAGTAGCGAGGGCAAGGCGTTCCCAGCCTCGCGGACGGCATCGCGGACGACGTCGTCATAGGCCACCTCGAAGCAGATGGTCGGGATGGCGTTGAACGCTGCCGTGCCGGAACCTACCGCGAAAGCCGCCATCCGATCCCCGGGGACAAAGTCACGAGACACCAGGTCGACTTGAGCGGAGAAGAGGCGAAAGAAGGACCGATAGGGGATGTACTCCCCAAAGGGGACCGGGTGGACCTTGATGTACTCCTGCGGCGGTATGCCGGGGGCCGGGTAGAACAGCGACGCATTACGCACGTTCTCCCCCGGTCCATCGAGAACCGCGCCGACGATAAGCGGGGCCTTCACCGCTGAGATGGCCTTTTGTACCTGGTCCGCGGCGTCCGCGTTGCGCAGCGGGTCGATGTCGCTGGCGTTCTCCGGCCAGATGACCAATGCCAAATCATCGGGACGGTCCTTCGCCAGCGCCAACGTGCCGCGGACATGATTGTCCAGGACCGCCCTGCGCTGGGCGTTGAAATCCAGGCCTGCCTGCGGAACATTGCCCTGAATCAGCGCCACGCTCTCCCGAGGGCCGTCGGTGGGTAGCACGATCAGCCGCGGCGCACCGATCACCAGGACGGCCGCCAGCAGAAGCAGAGCAGAACGCGCCAGTCGGCGCTCATGGATCGCAACGACCACGGCAGCAAGCACGACGCCGACACCCGCCACGGCGAAACTCACCCCGGGGGCTGCTCCCCAGGCAGCCAATGCCGCTAAGGGACTATCGGCCTGGGAAAGGGCCAGACGCGCCCACGGGAACCCGCCGAATGGCGTGGTCGAGCGAGCCCACTCCCCCACCACCCAGCCGAGCGGGATGACCGCATACGCGAGGAAGCGGTGCCCGGCTCGCCACAACGGGTTTTGGATCGCCACGACGACTGCGCACATGGCGGCGACATAGAGGGACTCCAGCACCGCCAGCGCCAGCCATGGTAGGTCGCCGACGTAGGTCCCGGACCAGGACAGCACGGGGGCGAAACAGCCGAGGCCGCCGACCAGGCCCAGCATGAATGCCAGGGGCGGCGACGTCCTCAGCGTGGCCAGCGCCAACCCGGCAATACCCACCGGCGCCAACCACCACAGGTTGTTATCGGGGAACGCCAGGTAGACGGCAAACCCGCTGACCACCGCCAGCGCGGTACGCAACAGGCCGCCGGTCACCCCGGACCTCGCGCTGGATGTGGTTGGGCGCACCCGGACACGGTACGCCACCAATCAGGACGCGGCGGGGGGCACGACGACGACTCCACGGGCGCGTGTTGCCACGATGAGGGGATCAAGCACCTCCGCGGCGCTCGCGCCCCGCTGCGGTGCACCACGGGCAATCACCCGAGTTTCAAACTCCATCTCGCGGCTGCGCACGCCCACCCGGGTCAACGTGGCGCTGACCTCGATGACATCTCCGGCACACACGGGAGCCATGAATTGCACATCGCTGTAGGACGCGAACAGGCCCTCATCGCCGTCCGTACGCATGCACATCTCGGTCGCCACATCCCCGAAGGCAGCGAGGCTGTAAGCTCCGTCGACCAGATTCCCGGCATAGTGCGCATGGCTGTAAGGCACATAGCGTCGGTGGATTACCTGCAATCCGACCGTGGCGTGACTCATGGTGACTCCTTCGACCTAGGGCCCCGGCAGGTCGGCACGAGGGCATGGACCAAATAGCTGGCAACGTCGTCGGGAGTCGTGCCCTTCCCGAAGATTCGATGCACGCCGAGGTCGACCTCGGCCCCGACCTCGAACCGGGGGCCGCCGGCCACCAAGAGCGGAACCGCCCCGGCCGGATAGGCCTCACGGAAGGCGGCCGTCATGGCCTTGATGTTGTGCACGTGGGCATCCTTCTGGGTGACCACTTGGGACACCAGGACGGCATCGGCATGTTCGGTCAGGGCAGCCTGCACCAGTTCCGCAACGGGCACCTGCGCGCCGAGATTGACCACCCGGATCTCGCGGTAGTACTCCAGGCCCTTCTCCCCCGCGAAGCCCTTGATGTTGAGGATCGCGTCAATCCCCACGGTATGCGCATCCGTGCCGATACAAGCGCCCACGACGACGAGCTTGCGACCCAGGCGAGACTTGATGGCCTGGTTGACGTGCTTGCTGCTCATCAGGGGGTAGTCGCGCTCGATGACGTGGATGTCGCGCACGTCAACGGTGTGCGTCACTGAGCCGTAGACGACGCAGAAGGTGAACCGCGTCCCGATCGCCGTCGCGTGCACCAAGATGGCCGGATCCAAACCCATCTGTCGGGCCAGGTCCAGCGCGGCCCCCTCGGCGACCTTGTCGTGCGGCAGGGGGAGGGTGAAGGAGACCTGCACCATGCCGTCCCCGGTCGTGTCCCCATAGGGCCGGACAAGCGGATGAGCGAAGTCCTCCACCTGGTCGGGACCGGCGATCTCGCGTCGTCGTGGGGCATCGGTGCGAAGCGGGCTCATCGGCTGCTGCCTTCCTCGAGCAACTCGACCGCTGGGTTGGCATACGTCGGCGCCTTGCGGGTCACACCGTCGAGCCCTTTGCCGGCCGTTGGAGGCCGCTTCATCAGGCCGAACGTGCCATCGGCGATGGCGGTGAGCAGCGGTGCCTGACCGGGCACCGCGCGATCCTCGACGATGGCCTCCAACAACCCCACGGCCTCGGCCAGCACCTGGGCGGCTCGGCGGTCGATGAAGCCGTCCTTGGGGGGATGAAAGTCCTCGGCCAAGTGTCCGGCCGCCTGCATGACGTAGCGGACGTTGCGCAGGGCAAGGTCGCGATCGGCCAACAAGGGGGTCACCACGGCCTCGGTCATCATCCCGACCAGGAGGATCCCTTGACCCGTCAGCGCGCCGGCAAGGTTGAAGAACCCGTTCAGGAGATACCCCCCGAAGATGTCGCCGGTCATGTGCTTGGTCGGCGGCATCCATTTCAGTGGCGCTCGCGGGAAGAGCTGACGCGCCAGCAGCGCATGCGCCAGTTCCAACCGGAAGCTGTCGGGGATCTCGGGGTTGATCTCGAACGCATGCCCCAGGCCCAGCTGCCACGGCGCCAGGCCGGCCTCGGTGGCGAAGTACTCGTTGAGCAGTTGACTGACCGTCACGGTATGCGCCGCATCGAGCGCATCGGCGGTGGTGAGGTAGTTGTCCTCGCCGGTGTTGATGATGATCCCGGCCCGGGCATGGATCTGTCGGGAGAACCGCTGATCCACAAAGGTCCGGATGGGGTTGATGTCCCGGAAGAGGATGCCATACATGGAGTCGTTGAGCATCATGTCGAGGCGTTCCAGGCCGGCCAACGTGGCGATCTCCGGCATACACAGCCCGCTGGCGTAGTTGGTCAAGCGGATGTAGCGGCCGAGTTCCTTGCTGGTTTGGTCCAGGGCGGCACGCATCAACCGAAAGTTTTCTTGGGTCGCGTAGGTGCCGGCATAGCCTTCGCGGGTAGCGCCTTCGGGAACGTAGTCCAGCAGGGACTGTCCGGTGCTGCGAATGACGGCGATGATGTCCGCGCCGGCGCGCGCGGCGGCCTGGGCCTGAGGGATGTCCTCCATGATGTCGCCGGTGGCCACGATGAGGTAGATCCAGGGTCGCGACGGCGGATCGCCGTGACGGGCGATGAGCCGATCACGGCGAGCACGCTGCTGATCGATCGTTCGGATCCCGCGGGCCACGGCTGCCCGGGCGGCGCGATGCGCGGTGCGTCCCTGCCGGGCGTCCGGGAGCCGGAAGGTCACCGATCCCGCGGCGGCCCTCTGGGCGAGGGTCAGCAGATCCGGGGCTTCCCCCCGCGCCAACGCGTCCCACACCGGGGTGGTGACGCCGTGCTCGATTCCCACATCGGACCGCACGGCATCGACCAGGTGGTTGGCCCACGGAACCCGATCGCGGTCGGCGCCTCGCAGACCGGCCAACCGCAGCGTTGCCCGCTCGACCGACACCGTGGTGTGGCTGCGGGCAAGGTCAACGACCGGGCGTCCGGCGCGGCGGGCGAGGCTACGTGCCTTACGGACCATGGCCGGATCGAGGTGAAGCCGAGGGACGAGCGCTGAAGACATGAGCCAAATCTAGCAAGTATGCCGCAGTACTTACGCTATAGAAGCATCTTTGATGCAGACCCTTCGGTGATGAGGCTCAGTGGCTCATGCGCGCCTGCAACAGCGAGCGCACCCCGGCGTTCCGGCGCACCAGGGACAGGGCGTAGTCGGCGTGCCCGGGGGTGTAGCCATTGCCGATGAGCATGGTGACATCGGCAGCCACACCTTCGGCGCCCAAAGCCGCAGCGGCGAAGTTGGTGGCCATCGAGAAGAAGATGATCGTGCCGCCTGGGGCCGTGGCGAGAACGGCCGGCTGCTCACACCCGGGCACGTCGACGCACACCACGGTGATGTCAACCGACCCTCCGGCCGAGGTCACCGCGCCGGGCAGATCGAGCGGGTTGCGGGCATCGGCGACAACCACCTCATCGGCGAGCTCGGCAGCTCGCAAGAGGCCGGCCTCGTCCGCGTCCGGGACCACCCCGATGCGTCGGCCGGCTCCGGAATCCGCTGCCGCCGCCAGAGAGAGTGCGCCGGACTTGCCGGCGGCGCCGAGCACGGCGATCGTGGGAGGGGTCCCGCCGGCGGCATACGAGCGGACCACCCGGGCGACCAGGGCAGGGGCACCGCATACGTCCATGACCATCAAGGACAGAGGCTGAGGTAGGTCCGCTGGGAGGCGGGCGGCGATGGATCGCCCGAAGAGGATGGCGTATCCCGTGGCGGGAACCTGTTCGCTCAGCCCGTCCCAGCCGGCTAGCCCGTCGGTGATCACCAACGGGGTTAGTGACAGGGAGACGAGGGTGGCGACCCGATCCCCGACTGCCAGTCCCAGCTCGGAGCGCGGCCCCACCTCCTCGACGATGCCGGTGAGCATTCCGCCCGAGCCGGTGACCGGATTCTGCAACTTGCCGCGGGCAGCAATGATCTCCAGGACCTCCGAGCGGACGGCCTGGCCATCCACGCCATCGCCTGTGGTGTGCTTGCGCGCCAGCTGACGATAGGACGCGGCGTCCACGTTGAGGGTGTCCACGGCGATGCGCACCTCGTCCGGCCACAACTCCCGGGCAGTGTCGAGCCGCTCGGCCGCTTGCGGCAACGCGACGTGGGGGTGCAGCGGCGCAAGCACGCGGTGGAGCCCGATCGGCGAACTGGGCGAAGGCATACATATTTCCTGTCCTATAGCCATTCAGACACAAGCTTTAGCGTCCTAATGGGCCTACGGAAGATGATATCCCGTATCATGCCGGATATGACGCAGACGATCGAGCAGCCCTACACCTATCGGCGTGCGCCGCTTCAGGAGCCGGACTGGCGGCGCTTTCCCGGCTGGCGGCAGGTGACACCGGCGGAGTGGGCCGACGTTCGGTGGCAGCGGGTCAACTGCGTTCGCAACATCAAGCAACTGCGCGCAGTCATGGGCGAGATCCTCACCGACGACTTCTACCTCGACCTAGAGCGCGACCAGGCCGAGCGCGCCACCATGTCCATGCTCATCACCCCCCAGATGTTGAGCACCATGGTGCCCAGCATCGAGGAGTCGGCGCCGGCGCCCGGGCCGACATTCACCGAGGCATTCCTCGCCGATCCGGTGCGCCGCTACATGCTGCCGGTGTTCTCTGACCGGCGCCCCGACTGGCCCTCTCATCCCTACGCCACCAGGGACAGCCTGCACGAACACGACATGTGGGCCGTCGAGGGGCTGACCCACCGGTACCCGACGAAGGTTCTGGCCGAACTGCTGTCCACCTGTCCGCAGTACTGCGGACACTGCACGAGAATGGACCTGGTCGGCAACAGCACCGCTCAGGTGGCCAAGCTCAAGCTGGACCTCAAACCGGTCGATCGACAGGCGGCCATCCTGGAGTATTTGCGGCGCACACCCGGCGTGCGCGATGTCGTCGTCTCCGGTGGGGATGTCGCGAACCTGCCCTGGAGGAACCTCGAGGCGTTCCTTAACGAGCTGCTGATGATCGAGAACATCCGGGACGTCCGCTTGGCGACCAAGGCCCTCATGGGCCTGCCTCAACATTGGCTGTCCACCCAGGTTCGCCAGGGTATGGAGCGGGTGGCGCTCGTTGCTCGCCAGCGTGGCGTGAACTTGGCCGTCCACACGCACGTCAACGCGGCCCAATCGGTCACTCCCCTGGTCGCCGAGGCCGCGAAGGCGCTGATTGCGGCCGGGGTCGGGGCGATCCGCAACCAAGGGGTCTTGATGCGCGGAGTCAACGACACCCCGCAGGCCCTGCTCGATGTGTCCTTCCGGCTTCAGGACGAGGCCATGATCACCCCGTATTACTTCTACATGTGCGACATGATCCCCTTCAGCGAACATTGGCGACTGTCGCTGAAGCAGGCTCAAGACCTGCAGCACGCCATCATGGGGTATCTACCGGGCTTCGCCACCCCGCGGATCGTCTGCGACGTGCCGTTCGTCGGCAAACGCTGGGTCCACCAGGTGGATAGCTACGACACCGTCACCGGCATCTCCTTGTGGAAGAAGAACTACCGCACGTCCCTTGAAGCCTGCGACACGACGGCGTTGTCCCGCGAGTATGCCTACTACGACCCGATCGACACGCTGCCGCCGACCGGGCAGGAGCGGTGGCGGAAGCACGACGGGCAGGCGCGGTGGCGAAAGCACGACGGCGTCAAGCTCCTCCCCGGCCCCGCAGAGCACCCTAAGCCCGCCCACCCTTCCCGCTCCGCCCTCGTTGACAGTGCGTAACTCGCCCGAGATTCACCGGATTCTCGGGCGAGTTACGCACTGTCAACGAGTGAGGGTGATCAGCGCTCCCAGGGGGTCGACAAGACCACCGTGGTGCGCGTGGCGACATTGGCGGCCGCTCGAACCTGGGCGATGAGTTCTTCCAACTCTCCGGGGGTGCCCACGCGGACCTGCAGGATGTAACCCTCCTCACCGGCGACCGAATAGCAGCCCTCGATCTGCGGCATACCCCGCAAGCGGTCGGGAACATCATCCGGGGCGCCGGGATCCAGCGCGGTGACTGACATGAAGGCTGTCAAGGGCAACCCCACCTCGGCGTAGTTCACCGTGGCGGTGTAGCCCGTGATGATGCCCCGCTCCTCCAGGCGGCGAACCCGCTGGTGCACCGCGGACGTGGACAGGCCCATAGCCCTACCCAGGTCGGTGTAACTCATCCGGCCATCCGCGATGAGATGCTGCACGATCTTTCGGTCGATGTCTTCCACGGGCTCAAGCTTATGGGCCCACCCGGGCGGGTCCGGCTAATGCGACGATGGCGGGTATGCCCGATCGACTGCTGCTCCTCGATGCCGCCAGCTTGTACTTCCGCGCGTTCTACGGCGTTCCGGACCAGCGGCGCAGCCCAGGCGAGGCGCCGACCAACGCCATTCGCGGATTCCTCGACATGATCGCCACGCTGATCTCCCAGCACGCGCCCACGCATCTTGCCGCGTGCTGGGACAATGACTGGCGTCCGCCGTGGCGGGTGGCCCTCATTCCCAGCTACAAGGCGCACCGGGTGGCCGGGGCCCCGCCCAGCAGCGCCCCCTCCCCCGGCCTCGCCGCGCCAATGCCCGAAGAGGTCCCCGACGAGTTGTCGCCGCAGGTGCCCCTCATCGTCGACGCCTTGACGGCGTTGGGCATTGTCCGTGTCGGGGCCGATGGATACGAGGCCGATGACGTCATCGGAACGCTGTGCCGCACCAACCGGGGCCGTATGCCGATCGACATCGTCACCGGTGACCGTGACCTGTTCCAGCTCGTTGACGACGCCGGGCAGGTGCGGGTCCTGTACACCGCCCGGTCCGGGGTGCGCGACGCCGCCGTTGTCGACGAGGACTATCTTGCCCGCGCCTACGGGGTACCCAACGGTGCGGCCTATCTGGACATGTCGATCCTTCGCGGCGACGCCAGCGACGGCCTGCCCGGCGTCCGTGGGATCGGCGAGAAGACCGCGGCCAAACTGATCAGCACGTACGGCACCCTTGCCGCACTCCTGAACGCCCTCGATGCCGGTGACCCGCAGATCCGGGGCGCCCAACGCACACGTTTGGAGGAAGGACAGGCCTACTTGGCGGTCGCGCCCAAGGTCGTCGCCGTCGCTGGTGAGGTCCCGCTGCCGGCATCGTTGGACCTGCGTAGGCCGACCGCCGTCGCCGATCCTGTGCTGCTCAGTCGCCTCGCCCACGACTACGGGCTGACGACGACGTTCAACCGGGTGCTGGGCGCCCTGGGCATCTAGCCGGACGGGCGGGACACAACATGACCGCGGGCGCGCTCCTAGTCCACTCGATCGGCCGCCACGACCCCGCGCAGCACGGCATCTACCGCGTCGCGGGCGGTCCTGCGCAGCGGCGCCTGCGACGCAGCCTCTGCGATCTGATCGAGCAGGTCGACGACCTGTTTGCAGCGACGAACGAAGTCACCAGCGGAGACGTCCGTGCCGCGCAACACCTCATCCAGTGGTTTGCCGGTCGCCCAGCCATGCACCATGTGAGCCATTCCGCCATCGGGTGACCCCGTCAGGGGCAGGCTCGCCTCACGTTCCATCTCCTCCAATGCCGACCAGAACGTCGCCATGGCCTCAATGGCCTCACCTACCTGTGGATTCGGCATACGAGGGGAGAACTCGATCTGTCCCGTCCGTGACTCGTGCACGAGGCTTGAGACCACCGCAGCCAAGGACGGGGCATCAAGGCCCTGCCACACACCGGCCTTCAGACACTCGGCAGCCACGAGGTCCTTCTCCGTATAGAGGCGGCGCAGCAGCCGTCCCTGGGCGGTCACTGTCGTGCCTGCATCTGCCAGATAGCCGAGCCGATCGAGCAGACCACAGATGCGGTCAAAGGTCCGGGCAACCGAATGGGTGCGGCTGCGCATCCGCCGATGCAGTTCAGCATTCTCCTGGCTGAGCTTCCACCACCGACTCGACCAACGGGCGTGCTGCTCCCGGTCCGGGCAGCCGTGGCAGGGATGAGTGGTCAACTGTTTGCGCAACCCCCCGATTCGGCCCAGATCCTCCTCATCGGCCGCTATCTGGGGGCGTCGGGGTGGCGGGTCGGCCGGCGCCTTGATGCGCAGCGTCGTGGCGAGGTCACGGCGCACCTTGGCGGATCGGAAGTTGACATTCTTCGGCACGGTCATCCGCAGGACGGGGTCGATCGGCCGGGGCACATCAATGGAGGTCAGGCGCCATAGCTGCTTGTCTTCGGTGACCACCGACGGCGAGGGTGGCTGTCCCGGGCGCCCGGTGTCTGGCCGCACCACCACGGCCCATCCGGCGCGACGACCGGCCGGGACGTAGATGACGTCGCCGATTCCTAGGCGGGCCAAGGATTCCGCAGCCTGCGCCCTCCCCGCAGCCGCCCGCTTCTTCGAGCCGCTCTTCTCCAATCGGGTGATTTCCCGCCGGATGCCGGCATATTCGGCGAAGTCTCCCCGCTGGCAGGTCATGGCTTCGGCGTAGGCCGCGAGCGCCTCGTCATTTCGGCGCGAGGTGGAGGCGATGCCGACCACCGAACGGTCGGCTTGAAACTGGGCGAAGGAGGTTTCCAGAATGTCACGCGCCACGTCTCGACCGACCTGGGCGACAAGATTGACGGCCATGTTGTACGTCGGCCGGAAGCTCGATCGCAGCGGGAAGGTGCGGGTGGACGCCAGGCCGGCGACCGCGGCAGGATCCATCCCCGAGGTCCATTGAACGACGGCATGGCCCTCGAAGTCGATCCCTCGTCGGCCCGCTCGGCCAGTGAGCTGGGTGTATTCAGCCGGGGTGATGTCGGCGTGGGTCTCGCCGTTGAACTTCACCAACTTTTCCAGCAGGACGGTCCGGGCCGGCATGTTGATGCCCAACGCCAACGTCTCCGTGGCGAACACCAGTCTGATCCTCCCGGCGGTGAACAGCTCTTCGACAATCTCGCGAAACAACGGCAACATGCCCGCATGGTGGGCGGCATATCCCCTGGTCAAACCATCAACAAAGTCCCAGTAGCCCAGCACGGACAGGTCACGCTCGGCCAGGGACTCGATGCGTTGCTCGACATGTTCTTGGATTGTGACCCCGGCACGCTCGGAAATGAGCCGCACCCCATGCCGAAGGAGTTGGCCGACGGCCGCGTCGCATCCGGCCCGGGAAAAGATGAAGTCGATCGCCGGCAGCAGCCCGTCCTGATCCAGCTGTCGGACAACGTCCGCCCTGGGTGTAGCCGCGATGCGTCGCTGGGAGCGAACGTGGTCGCCCCCACGGCGCGGTG
Organism: Nostocoides sp.; assembly: GCA_047974805.1. Taxonomy (GTDB): domain Bacteria; phylum Actinomycetota; class Actinomycetes; order Actinomycetales; family Dermatophilaceae; genus JAJXUB01. The sequence goes on from JBKECS010000072.1 coordinate 33,112, forward strand.
TTTCACCGCGAGTGCCTCGACCCGTTCCCCGGTGTCCACCGCTTCCGCGGTCTTTCCTGCTCGATCTGACCTCGCCGAAGCGACCTATCCCATTGGGCGAGGTCTGCCGTCCCCGGTACTCGGCATCTCGCACCGCCCGCGCCAACTCCGGATTGATCCGGGCACCGTCGGGATGGTTGGGCGTATGACCATCGGCGAACAGGTCGTATCGCATCGTGCCGATGAGTACGTGTTGCCACAGCGGCACAGGACGACGCTCCGAGACGATGACCTCAGTATCCCCGCGCACTTGCGCCAACCAGGCACCGAACTCCTCTGCGTTGCTCACCGTGGCCGACAAGGAGACGACCTGCACCGAAGCGGGCAGGTGGATGATGACCTCCTCCCACACCGCGCCGCGGAACCGGTCGGCCAGATAGTGAACCTCGTCCATGACCACGAATCCGAGCCCGGCGAGGGTAGACGATCCGGCATACAGCATGTTACGCAGCACTTCGGTCGTCATGACAACGACCGGGGCCTCCCCGTTGATCGACTGATCCCCGGTGAGCAAACCCACCCGTTCGCTGCCGTGCCGCTCCACCAGGTCGTGGTACTTCTGGTTGGAAAGGGCCTTGATCGGGGTGGTGTAGAACGCCTTTGTGCCGGTGGTCAGGGCCAAGTGCACGGCAAACTCGCCGACGATGGTCTTGCCCGCCCCGGTGGGGGCCGCCACCAAGACCCCGCGCCCCTGCTCCAGCCCTTGGCAGGCCTGGACTTGGAACGGGTCGAGGGGGAACTCCAGGTTGTGCGCAAACTGTGTCAGCGCGGGGCCGACGGGTGGCGTCATGGAGCCAGGCTAGGCGAAGACACGAACCGCCCCCGGGACGAGGCACAACTCCACCGGCAGCTGGGCGAACCGTTCACCGTCGGCGTATGCCATCACCGAGGGCGCGTCGACGGTCACCTCGCGGGCGGTAACGATCTCGATCTTCGGGTGACCGACGTGGCGCCCAGAAAAGACCAGCGGCAGAACCCGCAGCAACGTGGCCACGGAAGCCTCATGCAAAATGATGACGTCCATGACGCCGTCGTCCAGCTGCGCCTGCGGAAGAACCCGCATCCCCCCGCCATAGGCCGGCGCATTGCCCACGGCCACCAACATGGCTGACAGCTCGCGGCGGACACCGTCGATGGTCAGCACGTACGGAATGGGGCGGAAGACCGGCAGTTCCCGCAGGGTGGCCATGGTGTAGCGCCACTGCCCGCGAGGCCAGGTCCAGGCATTTGCCCGCTCGTTGACCGCTGCGTCGAAGCCTGCGGCGAGCACCCCGACGAACCATCGGGTGGAGGCATTCGCGCGGGTCTGGACCGCATCAATAGTACGGATCCGACCAGCCAGTAGCGTCTCGATCGAGGACGTGGGGTCACCCACCGGCAGACCGAGGGAACGAGCCAGGTCGTTCCCGGTGCCTGCCGCGACGATGCCCAACGGCACATTGGTTTCGGCGATCGCATTGATGCCCACATGAACCATGCCGTCCCCACCGACAACGACGAGCGCGTCAACGGTTCCACCGTTGACCACGGCCCGTGCTCTGGTCACGGCATCCTCGGCGGTGCTCGCGTGGACATCCACCACCTCGTGGCTCTGCGCTTCAAGGACCGATCGAGCCAGCTCCGCGGCCTTCGTGGCGCGGCCCGCGCCAGCGGTGGGGCTGGCCACCAGGGCGAAGCGTGTCATGGCGCGCACTGTAGCGGGCACCGGGCGAGCGCCGATAGCGACCGATCGGGCTAGATGGATGAGGCCTGGTTGTCCTCAGCATCCAGCCAGTCCGGACGTTGCGCCTCCTTGCGGCGGTCGAAGATCCGAGCGATGAGCACCGCTGCGAAGTACAAGATGATCAACGGCACGGCCAGAAGCATCATGGAATAGGGGTCCGGTGTCGGCATCATCATGGCGGAGAAGACAAAGATGAGGAAAACGGCCGGGCGCCAAAACTTCAGCATGTTCCTATACGGCAGGATGCCCACCATGTTGAGGGCGATGAGGAACACCGGCAACAGGAAGGCCACCCCGAATCCCAGCGAAAAGCGGGTGACGAAGCTGATGTAGTCGCTGGCCTGCTGGAAGTTCGCGGTCTCCGCTGGGGTGAAGTCCAGCATCACCCCGACAACCAACGGCAATGAGAACTGGGCGAGCAGGATGCCAGCAATAAAGAGGGGGACGGCGGTGAAGATGAACCAGCGAGAGACCCGCTTTTCCTTCTTCGTCAGTCCCGGGACGATGAACGCCCATATCTGGTACAGCCAGATGGGGCTGGACAGGACCAAGCCGGTGAAGATCGAAACGCTCAACTTCAAGGAGAACGCCGTGGTGACTCCGTTGAAGATGAGCATGACGTCGTCGTGCCGATCCGGGTTGGCGGCGACGTACGCGTCAACTGGTGCACGAAGCACCGCAAAGACACCCTTGAATGTATGCCCGAAGGCGGTCACCGGCCCATAGATGAGCCAGCCCACGACCGCCATGATGGCCACCCCAAAGGCGGCTTTAACCAATCGGGAACGAAACTCCCGAAAATGTTCGGCGAGGGACATACGCCCCTCGGGATCCCGGGGGCGCCGACGCGGCAGGGCCATGGCGCGAGATGATGTTCCTGCGGTCAGGAGAGCGGACCGGAGGAGTTGTCCGTGCGTGGCGCGTTCTCGTGGATGGCCGAGTCGACCGGATCTGCCTTCGGCACATCGGTGGCGTCCGGAACCGTCTCACCCGGGACCGTGGCGCTGCTCGCGGCGGACTTGCCGTCCTTCTTCATCTCATCGACCTCGGACTTGAACACTCGCATCGACCGGCCGACACTGCGTGCCGCGTCCGGCAGCCGCTTGGCACCAAAGAGCGCGATCAGCACGACCGCAAGAATGATCAGGTGCCAGCCCTCAAAGAGCCCTTTGCCCATGGTGGGCCGTCCTTCCGATTGCCGGTGGTGTGACGATCAGTCTACGCAGGTTGAACGTCCGTCCGGTCACGACAGTTTCAGCAATGGCTCTCGGCGCGTCATGTCGCATCGTATGCCGCGAGCGCTTCGGCAGCTTCCTGCTCGACCTCGGCAGCCAGATCGGCAGGGGCAACGATCCTCCCGGCGCCACCCAATCCGAGCACCAGGCGGCGCAGCCAGGCACGATCCCCGACGCGCAAGACCACTGTGAGGCTCCCGTCTGCATCCTCACGTGACTGCTCGACCGGGTAGTAGTCGGCGACCCAACGACCGCGTCGGGACAGCGTCAGCGTGACCGACTCGTCCGACTCCCCCGGCTCGAAGGTGCCCGCGTCGAGATTTCGCGGCGCTGCGTGGGCCGGTGGTGTCCCGTCCACGTCGAGTTGCTGGATGGATTCGATGCGGTCGAGCCGGAACAGCCTGACGGCCTCACTACGATGACACCAACCCTCAAGGTACCAGTGCCCGTCCAGGCTGGCCAACCGCATGGGGTCCACATCCCGCGCCGTGGTCTCGTCGCGGCTCGGCACCAGGTAGCGCAGATGTAGCCGTCGGTGATGATCGATGGCTACCCGGATGGTTGCCATCGCCGTCGCCGAGGAGTCATCGGCGATGTCAACGTGGACCCGCCGGGTGGCCTCCCCGACCGCGCCAGTGGCTTCCTCGAGCTTGGCCAGCGCGCCGGCCACAGCCACAGAGTCGGTCAGGCCGGGGACATCGCCCAGCGCCCGGAGCCCGACCATGAGGGTGATAGCCTCGTCCAGACCCAGGCGTAGCGGGCGACGCACCGTGTCCGCGTTGCCGATGACGATATGGTCCCCGTCCGACTCCACTTCGATCAGCTCATCGGGCATCTGCCCGTAGCCGCACAAGAAGATAAGGTCGAGGTCGGACCGCAGCTGCTCCGGGCTGATCCCCAACCCTGCCGAGGCTTCCTGGACAGAAATACCCGGCCGGCTGGACAGCCAGGGGATCTCGGTAAGCAGACGCGCCAGGCGCGATGTGGCCGCCTCTGGGGCCGCTGCGCCCGAACGCCTGGAGTCACCGGTCACAAGGACACCTCGTTGGCCGCCCGAACATCGCGCAGGCGGGTGATGACGCCGTCGCGGAGTTCGGGAGGTGCCACGACGAGGACATCGCCCCCATATCCGGCAAGTTCATCGGCCAGACGATCCAGGTCGCTCATGTCAACGGTCACGATGGACTCACCGCGGGGTGTCTGCGACACCGAAGAGGCTCGTCGGACAAGCGCTTGGCCGCGGCCTGGTCGAACGTGCACCGTGGCGGACCGAGTCGGTTCGGTGCGGTCCTGCAGGGCCCGCCCGATCGATGCACGAACGTCGTGATCCTGGGGGACCTCGTAGGCGTGGTCCGCCCCGGTCAGGGCGACCGGGCCGTCGATCCGAGACAGTCGGAACACCCGCTCGTCTGCCCGATCGAGGTCATAGCCGGTCAGATACCAGCGTCCATGCCAGCTGGCCAGCCCCCAGGGCTGCACCCGGCGAGGACCATGATGCCCGTCCCGGCGGCTGTACTCGAACGTCGCGACGGTGCTCGTGGTGACGGCGCGCCGCAGGACATCGAAGGACGGTTCGGTCGTGTGCAGGCGAGGTTCGATCCCCACGACGGCGGTGTCATCAGGCTCGACCCCGTCGGCTCGAAGTTTCCGGATGGCGGTGGCCGCATCGCCGGCAAGGGATGCCTGTGCCCAGACCCGGGCGGCCAGGCCTAGCGCCGCCTGTTCCGCTGCGGTGAAGTCGACATCGGGGAGCGCGTAGTCGCGCTGGTGGATGACATACCCCGTGTCGTCTTCCCAGATGCCGTTGATGTCCTCGACAACCAGCGGGATGCCGAGCTCGCGCAGCTCGTCCTTGTCCCGTTCGAACATCCGGTCGAAAGCTTCGTCCGACGGGGCGTCGGCATACTGGGGAACAAGCTGGCGCAGCCGTGACTTCGGCAGGGGCCGGCGGGTGTACAGAAGGCACATAACAAGATTGAGCAGTCGCTCCGTCTTGGCCGCCGGGCTGCTGAATGCGCTCACGAAGACCGACCCTAGCCCGGCAGGCTCGCTAGACGGTATGGAGTGACCGCTCAGGAGTCTTGGGGGTTGTAGGCCGGGCCCCACTCACAAGTGGTCGTGGGTTACCGAGTAGGGCTGGCTTGCTCGGCCTATCCAACAGTTGTGGGA
>JBKECS010000093.1:0-7148 GCA_047974805.1 Nostocoides sp.
GCGCACATGCCCCACCGGTGCGCAGGTGTCCAGGTCGCCGGCGTCGTTGACGACCGCCGGTTCCCACCTCGCCGCCGCCGTGAAGGCGCGGCCATGACAGGATGACCGGGTGACCCAGGACCTGCTCGGCATCCCCGAGACCCGACTCGAACTCGAGCCAACCGCCGACCTGCTGAGCCAGGGGCCCGCCGCCGACGAGGTCGCGGCCCGCTACCCGGCCTCCAGTCTCGCCTGGGCCACCCTGGCCGAGGACGCGCTGGCCGAGGACCGCCCCGTGGAGGCGTACGCCTACGCGCGTACCGGCTACCACCGCGGGCTGGATGCCCTGCGTCGCGCGGGCTGGCGCGGGCAAGGGCCCGTCCCATGGGAGCACGAACCGAATCGCGGCTTCCTGCGGGCGCTGGCGGCCCTCGCACGCGCCGCCGCGGCGATCGGTGAGGACGACGAGCGTGCGCGCTGCACCGAGTTCCTCCGCGCATCGAGCGCGACCGGCGCGCGGGAACTGGGCCTGTGAGGCCATCCCCGACCCGCCCGGGCCGCGACCTGGGGTAGCCCGGCGCGGCAGCAGGTGCTCCCGTGGGCCGTGCACGCCCGAGCGCGTACGAATGCGACCGGTAGGCTGGGCCCGCACAAGGCCCCGCTGGCGTGCGCAGTCGGGGCCTTCACCGCGTCGTCGCGACCCGCGCGACGCGCACCGTTCGTGAAGGAGCCCAGAGCATGCCGGCGATCGTCCTGGTCGGCGCCCAGTGGGGCGATGAGGGCAAGGGCAAGGCCACCGACCTCATGGGGAGCGACGTCGACTACGTCGTGAAGTTCAACGGTGGCAACAACGCCGGGCACACCGTCGTCATCGAGGGCGAAAAGTACGCCCTCCACCTCCTGCCTTCCGGCATCCTCACGCCGACGTGTACGCCTGTCATCGGCAACGGCGTGGTCATCGACTTGGAAGTACTCTTCAACGAGCTCGATGGGCTGACCGCCCGAGGCATCGACACCTCACGGCTCATCGTCAGCGCCAGCGCGCACGTCATCCCGCCGTACAACCGGACCCTGGACAAGGTCACCGAACGCTTCCTCGGCGCCCGCCGAATCGGCACGACCGGGCGCGGCATCGGCCCCACGTATGCGGACAAGATGAACCGCGTCGGCATACGGGTCCAAGACCTGTTCGATGAGGGCATCCTTCGCCAAAAGGTCCAGGCGGCGCTGGCCTTCAAGAACCAGGTGCTCGCGAAGATCTACAACACCCGAGCCGCCGACGTCGAGGAGGTGGTCACCGAGCTGCTGTCCTACGCCGACCGGCTCGCCCCCATGGTCGCCGACACGTCCCTGGTCCTGCAGGAAGCGTTGGACGCGGGCAAGAACGTCCTGCTCGAGGCCGGCCAGGCAACGCTGCTCGACGTCGATCACGGTACCTATCCGTTCGTCACCTCCTCCTCCGCGACCGCGGGTGGCGCCTGCACCGGCTCGGGCATCCCACCGACCCGGGTGAGCTCGGTCATTGCGATCCTCAAGGCCTACACCACCCGGGTCGGCGAGGGCCCCTTCCCGACGGAGCTCTTCGACGACGATGGGGAGACGCTGCGCAAGGTCGGCGCCGAATACGGCACCACGACGGGCCGCCCCCGCCGCTGCGGCTGGATGGACACGGTGATCGGCCGATACGCCACGAGAATCAACGGGGTGAGCGACTTCGTGGTCACCAAGCTCGATGTGCTGACCGGCTTTGAACGGATCCCGGTGTGCGTGGCCTACGACATCGGCGGGGTGCGCCACGACGAGATGCCGGCCAACCAGTCTGATGTGCACCACGCCCGACCGATCTACGAATACCTGGACGGCTGGTGGGAGGACATCTCGAAGTGCCGCTCCTTCGAGGACCTTCCCGACGCGGCACAGCGCTATGTGCTCCGGGTCGAAGAACTCATCGGTGCCCGGGTCTCGGCGATCGGGGTTGGGCCGGGCCGGGAAGCCATCATCGAGCGATTCCCGCTGATCTGATCGGCTCCTCGCGATCCGTTAGGCGCCCTGCGGCCGGGCTCCCCGGCAGTGGTCAACCGCGGTTCTGACCGGCCTAGCCCGGAACGTGCAATTAGCCGAACCCTGGGAACCCTGCAACCGGTTCATCCAGACGACTAGACCAGTTTGTGGCGGTACAACCAAACCGAGGGCGCCTCGTGAGAGGCGCCCTCGGCCAGTCGCGGGTGCAGGGAGGGGGGAGGGAGACCCGCGACATGGTCACGAACGCGGACAAGCCGGCCGGACATAGACAGGTATACCGGTTCCGGGGCGCCGGGGTGACAAGGTCGGAAGAATTCACTGGAAATTTCGATGAACGGACACGGCGAGGCTCAGTTGGGCACGAGCACGGTCATTCGGTGTGCTGCGCGGGTCAATGCCACATAGAGTGCGCGGGCGCCGCCGGGTGACCCCTCGACGATGAGATCGGGGTCGATCACGACCGTAGCGTCGTACTCCAAACCCTTGGTCGAGATCGGATCGCTCACCACCACGCGCCCTGCCCAGCCGTCTAGTTCGCTGACCAACGCGGCATACCGGGCGGGGGTGATGACCGCCACGGGACCCTCGACCTTTCCGAGGAGATCGGCAACCGCCGCGCGAACAGATTCGAAGACGGCCGGGCCGGGCACGAACGAAAGCACCTGCGGGTTGACCCCGGTCTCTCTCACCGCATCGGGGATGTCCGCATCTGGCACGACGGGCAGGATCCGCTCGCGGGCATAGTCGAAGATCTCCCGCGCGTTCCGATAGTTCGTCGGCATGTGGAACGCCCGACGCGGCGCTGGTCCGTAGGCGGCGTCCCGGGCCGCAATCGCCTCGGTGACCGAGCCGCCCCAACTGGACTGGGCAGCATCACCGACGACCGTCCACGAAGCACCCCGACCGCGTCGACCCACCATGCGCCACTGCATCGGTGAGAGGTCCTGGGCCTCATCGACCAGCACGTGGGCATACGTATGTGGCGGCTCGATCCGTCCCCGCAGCAACCGGGCCTTCGGGGAGGCAGGAGAAACGCCGGCCTCGGGCGCCGCCGTCGTGTCCTGGCCGCCGGTCGGGGACACCCCCGAGCCGGAGTCATCCCAGGCCTCCATGTCGTAGAAGCCGACCTCTTCCGGCTCCGGCTCGATGACCGGCCCGAGTATTGCGGACAGCTCGTCGATGAGGGCGGCATCGGCCACCGACCAGACACCGACATCCAGTGCGTCGCGGTAGCTCTGCGCCAGTGCCGCGGCCTCGTCGTGATTGAGCACACCGTGGCAGATGGCGTAGGCAGCGTCGGTGTCGGCCAGACGCAACAGTGCCTCCCGCGGATCCACCTGTGGCCACCAACTCGACACGAAGGCATCCGCCTCCATCGAGGACTCCCAGGCGTCGACGAAGTCCTCCCGTGAACCGAAGGCGTCGCCGGCAGCCGACCAGGCCGCATCGGCCAAGGCGGCGCGGGCGGCGTTGATGCCCTTGTTGTGGGGATGTGCCTTCAACACCGACTGGCGCACTGCCGCCAGCGCGGACTCCTCCAGACGCACCGGCCGGCCACCGAGGAAGGCTCGGAACACCCCTGGCGCCTCCGGCGGCGCCTGAGTCGCCAGTCGGGCAAGGACGCGCCGCATGGACGTGCTGCCCTTGATCATCGCCACTTCCGGGGTGTCCAGGCGGGTGGCGGTCACGCCGTCGACGACGTCGCCGAGGGCGCGCAGGAAGACCGACTCCTCACCCAGAGACGGCAGCACGCGTTCGATATAGGCGGTGTATGCCGCGGAGGGGCCGACGACGAGGACGCCTCCGGTTTCGAAGCGCCGGCGCTGGCTGTAGAGGAGGTATGCCGCCCGGTGCAAGGCCACCACGGTCTTGCCGGTGCCCGGGCCGCCGCTGATCTCGGTAACGCCCCGCCAATCGGCGCGGATAGCCTCGTCCTGATGCGCCTGGATGGTGGCGACGATGTCGCGCATCTGTGGTCCGCGGCTGCGGGTCAAGGCCGCCATGAGCGCCCCATCCCCGAGGATGACCATGTCCACCGGTGCCTGCGGCACCATGAGATCGTCCTCCACCCCGACGACCCGATCGCCGCGGCAGCGCAGCACTCGGCGTCGAACCACCCCGAGCGGCTGGACCGGTGTGGCGCGATAGAAGGGCGCCGCTGCCGGCGCCCGCCAGTCGATGACCAACGGCTCGTAGTCGTCATCCCGCACGCCCAGGCGACCGATGTACAGGGCTCGGCTGACGTGGGGTACGACATCGAGGGGGTCCGCGGGCGTGGAATCATCGAGGTCGAGGCGACCGAAGACGAGGCCTTCGTACTGGTTGTCGATGGCATGTCGACGGCGGGCGGCCGCGAAAACCAGGGCATCACGCTCGAATAGGCCGGTGAGATCCTCCTCGCGCAGATCGCCGCTGCGTTGGGCTCGACCCCGAGCCATCCCGTCTGCGGCGACCGCGTCTGCTCGGGCGGTGGCCTTGTCCAACTCTGCATACACCCGGTCGACGTGAGCCTGCTCGGTCGCGATCTCGGCAGAGACAAGGTCGGCGACGGCCGGCTCGCGGCGGGGGTCGATGGTGGTCACGTTTTGCTTGATCCTGACGCAGACAACGGGAACAGACCAGTTTAATGGCGGAACAACGCCAGTCGTTTCCTGTCCACGACCTGCCATCGGCATGTTTCCGACAGAGTGGTGCCTAGAGGAGCGAAGCCACATTTGTCACAATGGTTTTGGCAGCCATTGAGCCGCCTGCGTTGAGTCTCATGACCCCCATAAGTGAAGACTCCGCCCGTCGGCGGGTGGTTCTCTCGGCAGGGCACCGTCCCCTGCCCTGCCGGACCACCCGCCGGCCGCTTTGAACACCGACCGCCGACGCAGTGACGTCCAGCCCTTCGTCTCAGCCCCTCGTCGCCAGCTGCTCCCCGGTCGGCTCATTGCCTAGATTGGGCCTGTGAAGGTTCTCGTAGTCGGAGCCGGTGCCCGAGAGCACGCCCTTGTCCGAGCACTCGCCTCAGACCCCACGGTCGATCAGGTGGTGGCCGCACCGGGCAACCCGGGGATGGGCATGATCGCCGCCATTGAGGCGTTGCCCGACCTCACCGACGGCCAGCAGGTCGCCCAGCTGGCCGCCGAAGTCGGGGCGGACCTCGTCGTCATCGGCCCCGAAGTTCCCCTGGTGGCCGGGGTGGCCGACACCGTCCGCGCTGCCGGCATCGCCTGCTACGGACCGAGTGCACAAGCCGCGGAGCTGGAGGGCTCGAAGGCCTTTGCCAAAGACATCATGTCCGCCGCGGGCATCCCCACAGGCCTAGCCCACGTGTGCAGCGACGTGAACCAGGTCATCGACGCGATCGACTGTTTTGGCCCGCCCTACGTGGTCAAGGAAGACGGCCTGGCCGCAGGCAAGGGTGTCGTGGTCACGACCGATCGCGAGGCCGCGCTGAGTCACGCCCGGACGTGCCTGGACAAACCGGGCGGCGCGGTCGTGGTTGAGGAGTTCCTCGACGGCCCCGAGGTCTCGCTGTTCTGCATCTGCGACGGGCGGGTGGCCGTTCCGCTCGCCCCGGCCCAGGACTTCAAACGCGTCGGTGAGGACGACACCGGGCCGAACACCGGGGGCATGGGGGCCTACACGCCGCTGGATTGGGCACCGGCCGACCTGGTGGACACCGTCATGACCCGAATCGCCGCGCCGCTCCTTCAGGAGATGGCACGCCGGGGCACCCCCTTCTCCGGCACGCTCTTCGTCGGCCTCGCGCTGACCAGGCAAGGGCCGAAGGTCATCGAGTTCAATGTGCGCTTCGGCGACCCGGAGACCCAGGTCGTGCTGGCCCGGCTGGCCACCCCGTTGGCGGGGGTGCTCTATGCCGCAGCCACGGGCACACTGGCCGACCAGGCGCCGCTGCGTTGGTCCGCCGACAGCGCCGTGACCGTCGTCCTGGCCGCCGAGAACTATCCGGGTACACCGCGGGTCGGGGACCGGATCAGCGGATTGAGAGAGAACCACGACGAGGATGGCGAGCAGGGGGCCTACGTGTTGCAGGCCGGAACCGCGTTTGATTCCGAGGGCGCGCTGGTTTCGGCCGGTGGGCGGGTGCTGTCCGTGGTGGGTACCGGGGCAGACCTGGCTGCTGCTCGTGCCCACGCGTATGCCGCGATCGGAGCCATCGACCTGCCGGGGTCGCACTATCGTCGAGACATCGCGGCCAAGGCCGAACGCGGCGAGGTCCTGCCCGAGTCGGGAGTACAGATGAACGAAGAGGCGATCGAGGCATTCTGGAATGTGGCCCGGGAGCGGGCGCGGCTCAGCGACCTCGAGGTTCCCCTGGGCCCCAACCCGCTGGGTCTGGTACCGCCACCGACATGGAGCTACGGCGACTCCCCCGGCGATGCGGACCGGTTCGTGGACGCCATCGTGCGCCAAGGCAGCGCGTCAATCTCGGCGCCGGACGCGGACTATGCCCAGGACGGGCGGCCGAAGGTCGGGGACGTTTCCATCATCCTCGACGGCTCCGGTGCCCCGCGAGCGCTGGTGGCCATCACGGCGAGTGATCATGCCGACGGCCAGGTCACCTCCGAGGTGACCGTCCTCTACCAGCACCCCGCGAGCGCCCCATAGCACCCTTCTCACAAGAGACGAGCGGATATCGAGCCATGGCTGAGACAGCACCGGACCTTCCCGGCTACGTCCATGTGTACTCCGGCAAGGTCAGAGACCTGTATGCCCCGTGGGATCCGGTGCTGGGTGGTCCCGACCAGGACCTGCTGCTCCTGGTCGCCTCGGACCGAATCAGCGCCTTCGACTACGTCCTGGAACCGGCGATACCGGACAAGGGCGAGGTCCTGACCCGGTTGTCCCTGTGGTGGTTCGAGCAACTGGCCGACCTGGTCCCCAACCACGTGCGCTCCACCGACGTGCCCGGGTCCGTGGCGGGCCGAGCCGTCCTGGTGGACCGCTTGGAGATGCTGCCCGTCGAATGCGTCGCTCGGGCCTACCTCACCGGTGGCGGCCTGCGGGAATACCGTGCCTGCGGTCGGGTCAGCGGGGTGCCGTTGCCCCCTGGACTGGCCGACGCGTCGCAGCTGCCGGAACCGATCTTCACCCCGTCGACGAAGGCGCCGCACGGGGAGCCTGACGAGCCGCTCTCG
>JBKECS010000048.1:0-66011 GCA_047974805.1 Nostocoides sp.
AGATATGTGTCGGAGTGACGCCGTTCAGGGCCGGAGCGGACTTGCCGCGGGTCAGCGCACCGCCGGAACCGGCGAAGTTGTGACACATCGCGCAGTTGACCCGGAAGATCTCACCACCACGTCCGGCGTCGCCACCCTCGGTGCTGACGTCCTCAGCGCTGGGCACCGAAGGGCCTGGTGCGAGGGAGGCGACGTAGGCGCCGATCTGGTCGATCTGTTCTTGGGTGAAGGCGCGCTTGCTCGCCCGGGTGTTGGCCGGTGCCTGCACCGAAGGGGCCGCCATGGGCATACGGCCGGTCCCCATCTGGAAGTCGACCGACGCGGCACCGACACCGACAAGCGAAGGGCCGGCGACGTTGTCGCCGTTACCTGTCTTCTTGCCCTCGGCGTTTGCGCCGTGACAAGTGGCGCAGTTGGCCAGGAAGAGGTTGTGGCCTTCTTCGATCGCGTCGGTACCGGAGGCGGTGGCCGCAGCGGCTGGCTTGGGCGCCAGCGCGGCATACACCGATCCGGTGGCGATCAGGGCGAACAGGATGAGGAGGGCGACCGCGGCGGGATGGCGGCGGCGGGCTGCCAGGGCATTCACGAGTTCAATCCCTCACTTGAGCAGGTACAGGGTCGCGTACAGCACGATCCAAATGACGTCGACAAAGTGCCAGTAGTACGAGGTGACGACCGCGCCGACGGCCTGGTTGTGACTGTAGTGGCGGGTGGTGAACGTTCGTCCGATAATCAGCAAGAAGGCCAGCAACCCACCGGTGACGTGCAGGGCGTGGAAGCCAGTGGCGAGGTAGAACACCGAGCCGTACACGGTCGACGTCAGGGTGACGCCTTCACTGACCAGGTGGGCGTACTCGAGCACCTGACCGGAGACGAAGATGGCACCGAAGACATAGGTCAGCACGTACCACTCACGCATACCCCAATGGGCGATGTCCGTGAGCTTGCCGGTGCGGGCGGCTTGCCCGCGCTCGGCCTTCATCACCCCCAACTGGCACCAGACCGAGGAGATCACCAGCACGAGGGTGTTGATCGTCGCGAACGGGACGTTGAGCTTCGTGGTTTCTTCCGCCCACAGGTCCGGCCGGACGGACCGGATCGTGAAGTAGACCGCGAACAGTCCCGCGAAGAACATCAACTCGGAACTGAGCCACACGATGGTGCCCATGGCTACGAGGTTGGGTCTGGTGGCCGGTCCGTGTTGCGGAATGCTGGGAACCGGTCCCCGGGGGCTCTGCGTCGTTGAAGTCGTCACCACGGGCGCCATTATGTCGGTAAACGCATCGTCATGTGACCGCACCCCCCGAGAACATCGGAAGTTGCTGTGATTTTTTTCGCTCTGGACCCGTTCTAGGCCGGTGTTGCGGCGTTGCCGTCGCACGATCCGAGCACTGCCGGTTGTTCTCGACTGGCCACGGGTACGATCGCCATCATGGCTTCTCCCCATCAGGACACCCTGACCGACGGCAGCCGTGGGCCGGCCGAACGCTCCACGGCCCGGGTATTGCTTTATAGCGACGACATCACCACTCGGGACGCGGTGCGCGCCGGGGTGGGCCGTCGGCCGGCTCGGGACATCGAGGTGGGGGAATGGCGCGAGTGTGCAACCGCTGCGGCCGTTATCGATGCAGTAGATAACGAGTCCTTCGATCTGCTCATCCTGGACGGCGAGGCCGTGCCCGTCGGCGGGCTCGGCCTGTGCCGGCAGCTGAAGTCGGAGATCTTTCAGTGCCCGCAGATCCTCGTGTTGACCGGACGGCCCCAGGATGCCTGGCTCGCCGCTTGGTCGTTGGCCGATCACGTCGTGCCGCGCCCGTTGGACCCCATGGCGTTGTCCTCAACGGTTGCGCAAGCCTTGCGCGACGCGCGCTGAGCGAACTCGTCGGTCGCTGGCGATGGCTGCTGACACCCCCTCCACATACTCCTGGCCCGACCTGACCGCGGCGTTGCTGCGTCGCGAGGACCTCACCGCGCAGCAGGTGCAGTGGGCTATGTCCGAAGTGATGACCGGTTCGGCTCCCTCGATCGCCCTGGCCGGGTTCCTCATCGCGCTACGGGCTAAGGGAGAGACGGTCACCGAGGTCCGCGCGCTGGCCGACGTCATGTTGGCGCATGCGGTCCGCGTTGTTGTGCCGGGAGAGACCCTCGACATTGTCGGGACTGGCGGTGACCGGTCCAATACGGTGAACATTTCGACGATGAGCGCCCTGGTCGCCGCGGGAGCCGGCGTGAGGGTGGTCAAGCACGGCAACCGGGCGGCCTCCTCAACATCTGGCTCAGCTGACGTCCTCGAGGCGCTGGGGGTCGACCTGGACATACCTGCGGAGGAGGTCGGACACATTGCCGAGAAGCTCGGGATCACCTTCTGTTTCGCCACCAAGCATCACCCATCGATGCGGTTCGCCGCCGAAGCGCGTGGCGGGCTTCGGGTTGGGACCGCCTTCAACGTCCTCGGTCCGCTGACCAACCCCGCTCAGACGACGTATGCCGCGGTCGGTGCGGCAGATGCGGCGATGGCCCCGATCATCGCCGGGGTGTTTGCTGAGCGGGATCGCTCCGCCGCAGTATTCCGCGGGGATGACGGCCTCGACGAGTTGACTCTGACCGGGACCTCGACGTTGTGGTGGGTTCGCGACGGTGAGGTGTCCTCGCACACCGTCGCTCCGGAGGAGGTCGGGCTGACGCGTGCTGGGATCGAGGCGCTGCGCGGCGGCGACGCCGAGTCCAACGCCGGGGTCGCTCGGGAAGTTCTGGCCGGGAAACCGGGGCCGGTGCGCGACGCCGTCCTGTTCAACGCCGGGGCTGCCTTGGCCGTCGTCGGCGGCACGGCCGGGCACGACCGAGACGAGATCGTCCAAGCCATTTTCGCGGGGATAGAGCGGGCAGCGGCGGCGATTGACTCCGGGGCAGCTGGGCACGTGCTGGACCGGTGGGTGGCCCACACGAGGGGAACGTCGGGGGATTGAGTGTGGGCGGCCTAGTGATCGAGGCCGAGGCTGAACGCCGCCTCGAGGTCGTGAACAGAGTAGGTCCGGAACGCGATGTGGGTGTTGGTGCCGGTGATGCCGTCGACCTTGTTGAGCCGGTCAGCGATGACGTCGGCTAGTGCTTCATGCTCACGGACGCGGACCATGGCGATGAGGTCGGCGTCCCCGGCAACGGAGTAGACCTCGGTCACGCCACTGAGCGCGGCCACCTCCTGGGCAACCTCGGGAATCCGATCGACATCGGCTGAGATGAGAACGATGGCGGTGATCACCCTGGCAGCGTAGTGCCCCTGGTGAGGAATGTGCCTGCGCCGCCGCCGACCGGGCAACTCCACTCGCCGTCGAGGTGGACCACTCGGACGTGAGGCTGGTGCAGCCAGCGAAGGATCGTGTCAGTCTCCTCCGGCAGGGCAGCGGTAGCCGGCGCGTTGGGTGGGAGCACGACATCGGCGCTAGCCTGCATCGCGGCGATGGCCGGCATCGGGTCGGCGCCGCGGCGGGTCAGCACAGACCCAGCCAACCGGCCGTGCCGGATGCATGCGACCTCCCAGCCTCCGGCCGTCGAGGAGCGGGCGGCGACGAGCTCGGGAGTGCGCGCCAGCGGCGCGAACTGCTGCGCGCGGTCCAGGCCGCGGGCGAGCGCAGCCGTTCGGTCGCGGAGCGTGCCGGCTTCCTCGAACCGTTCCTGGGCGGCCAACTCCATCATCCGGGCGGCCAGTGCGGCCAACAGCGATCGAGCGTCGCCGGCAAAAGCGGCCGCGACCGTGTCGCAGACGGTGGCATACGACTGCGGCGACTGATAGCCGGTGCACGGGGCGCCGCACCGGCCCACCTCGGCGAGCATGCACGCGGTCTGCCGTAGACGGGCGGTCAACCGCTCGGTGCATTGGCGCAATGGCACCACTTCATGCACAGCCGCGACTGCCTCCTGCGCGCCGCGACGCGAGGGGAATGGACCGATGTAGTCGGCGGCATCGTCGGCGACCGAGCGAACCACGGATAGGCGTGGGTACCGCTCGTTAGTGAGCTTGACCCAGACCGCCGAGTCCGGCCGCGTGCTGCGCCGGTTATAACGGGGCGTGTTCTGAGCGATCAGACGCAGTTCGCGCACCTGTGCCTCGAGGTTCGTCGCGCACACGATCGGGGTGACCTCGGTGGCCAGGTGCACCATCTCGGCCATCCTGCTGCGCTGCTCACTCGCGGTGAAATAGGACAGGACCCGTGAGCGGATATCGACCGACGTGCCGACATACAACACGTGTCCGTGCTCGTCCTTGAACAGGTACACCCCCGGCGAGTGAGGGAGACCATCGGCCAGGTGTCGCTTCTTCCGGTGGGCCGGACTCACCGTCGCGGAATAGTCGCTCAGCTCTTCGAGGGAGTGCACGCCCAGCGAGCCGACCCGAGCGATCAACCCGTGCAGCACATCCACCGTGGCCCGCGCGTCGTGCAAGGCCCGGTGATCCGGGGTGGTCTCGGCCCGGAACACCCGCGCCAGCGAGGCAAGCTTGTGATTGGGCGCCTCGTCCCGGGTGACCAATTGCCGGGCGAGCCGGACGGTGTCGATCACCGGGAAACCGGGCCACGGGTGCCCGGTCCTGGTCGCCGCCCGCTTGAGGAATCCGACATCGAAGCCAGCGTTATGGGCCACCAGGACGCTACCGGCGGCGAATGTAAGAAAGGCCGGCAGGACGCTGTCGATCCGCGGTGAGGAGGCGACCATGGCGTTGGAAATGCCAGTGAGCACGCTGATGAACGCCGGGATGGGCTCGCCAGGATTGACCAGCGTGTGAAACTCGCCCAGGACCTCCCCGCCGCGCACCTTCACCGCGCCGATCTCAGTGATCGAACAATCCTTGGGGTTCCCGCCCGTGGTCTCCAAGTCGACGACGACAAAGGCGACCTCGGACAGGGGAGTCCCCAGGTCGGCAAAACTCGCCTGCATCATCGGCATGGTTGCCACGCTAGCCACGGCCACCGACAACGTCGGGGAGGCTGCCTACTGCAGCGGGGCGAACCGTTCACCGACAAGCCGATCGTCCCGGCCAGAGAGGGGCCGCCAACCCGATGGGGAGACGGCCTGTCGGTGGGCGGCCCTACCTTCGTCGATGAAGAGCTTCACCGAACGATTGGAGACCGTCATGGACATTCGGCGGATCGACTGCGACACCTGCCCGGGGGCGGGCCGTCAGTGCGAGGACTGCCTCGTGACCGCGATCGCTGGGCTCTCGGTGGTCCCGCGCTCGGCCGGACCGCTCACCCCGGCACCGGTGACCGGTGGGCCCAACCCGGACCAGGAAAGCTATCCCTTGACTGCAGTCGAGGTCGCCGCCGTCAGCCGGTTCGTCGCCGCGGGCCTGGTCAGCCCGGACGATGCCAGCGGGCTGCGGGCCAGAGCCGTCCGGCATACCTGGGACGCAGCCACCGGCTGAGCCTCCTGCCAGCGGGGACCGCCGCGAACCGGCGCCTAGAGTAGGGCGATGCCCGTCTACCGGTATGCCCCAGCTCGGGTGGCCGGCCTGATCGCGGTGCTGGTCGCGGCCGCCTGCGTCCTGGGCAGCGCCGACACCGGCCGGGACGATGGCTATGCGGCCACCGGACAGAGCCTCGTCGGTAGTGGCGGGATCACCGACAGCCAGGTCGGCGAACCTGATACCGGCGATACCGCCGAGCTTGCCGCTGTCCTGGCGCGTCGGGCGTCCGCGATGGTTGCGCGGGACCGCGCGGCTTTCCTCGCCACTGTGGCTGAGCAGGACAGCGCCTTCGGTCTCCGCCAGCGCGCGGCATACGACCTCTTTGGACAGTTGCCGATTCACCACCTGGCCTATCGTGACGTGACTGTCCACGGTCTGGTGCTTACCGCGACAGGGTTCTATCACGTCACCGGATTCGACGCCGGTGAGCACACGTTCCGGGCCGCCTACCGGGTCCGACACGACGCGGCAGGGTGGTCGCTGGTCGCCGAGGCGAGCGGAAATCGGCCCCAGCTATGGGACATGGCCGGGGCCCGCCCGCTATCCGGTGGCGGAGTGCTCCTTGTCGGGGCGTTGCCGCAGGCCCGCATGCGTCACCTGCATGAGCAGGCTAGACGGGCCCTGGAGCAGGTTGGCACGATCTGGCGGGCGCCTTGGCGGCAACGCCTGGTTGTCCTGGCGCCGAAGACCACGCAAGAGGCTGCCGTCCTGCTTGGCACTGGGGCAACTGACCTCAGCGGGGTGGCCGCGGTGACCGACGGCCCCCTTGAGGCCGGCACGAGTGCACCGGCCGACCGGGTCGTGGTGGAGCCGACCGGTTTCTGGGGGCTGACCGACCTCGGGCGGCAGGTCGTCCTGCGTCACGAGGCCACCCACGTGGCGGTGCGGGCCAGCACGACCGGACCGGTCCCGCTGTGGTTGTCCGAGGGCCTGGCCGAGTACATCGGGTATGCCGACGTCCAGCTGCCCGTCTCGAGCATCGCCGGCCCGCTGTTCCAGGCGATCGGGCGCACCGGTATCCCGTCGAACCTGCCGACGGACGCCGCATTCGATGTCACCGGTCCCGAGCTGGCCGTGCCATACAACGAGTCCTGGATCGCCCTTGGTCACCTTGCCCGCTCGCTGCGACCGGACCAGATCACCACCCTTTATCGAGCCGCGGCAACTCCATCCGCCGACGACGCCAGCGCACGCACGGACGCGGCACTGCGCCGGTATGCCGGCGTCAGCCTGGCCGAGCTGACCTCGCAGTGGCAGCAGGAACTGCGAGGTCTGGCCGGGCAGTCGACGACCCCGGCTCGGTGACTCGCTTGCCCACGCTGCGCCCAGTGCCGACCGCCAGGGATACAGCCACCAGCGCAGCGCTGAGCCAGAACTGGTTGTAGAAGGCCTGTTTGTTGGCCAAGTTGGCCACCAGCAGCAGCAGGGCGATGACCCGCAGCAGGCCCGCCACACCCGGACGACGCCGCCATGCCAGCAGCCCCAGGAGCGAGAGGCAGACCAAGACGATCGCCCCGCTCGCCCAGAACGGGGGCGTCACCCCGAGTGTGTTCACAGCGAGGAGGTACCACGTGTTGGCGAACCGGATCGGGTGGAAGTCGACGAGCAGTCCGACCGTGTCGTGCACGAAATCTGTCGGTGAGGCGATCACCCACGGTGCGATGAGGCCCGCGGTGAGCCCACCGGCGATCAGCGTGCGGCGCCAACCGAACGGACGCCAACACATCAGCAGCAGCGCCACCAGCGCCAGGTGCTGTTTGCTCGCGCATACCAGGGACAGCGGTACGATCGCCCACCAGGCTCGACCCTCGGCCACCAACACCGCCCACCAAACCAGGCCCGCGAACAACAGCGGCTCAGTCCACGCCTGGTCCACCTGGGTCAGCGTGCCCGGAGCCACCGCCAGTGCAGCCATGGCCGCGGCGGCTGCCCATCGATGCCGGGGACCGGCCAGCCGCCAGATCCCAGCGAACGCGACGAGCATCCAGACCGCAAGCATCCAGCGCACGTCACCGAGCAGCCATCGGCCTGGGGCCAACAGCACGACCGTCCACGGCAGGTAGGTGAAGGCGTCCTGAATGCCGGGGGAGTCCACCCACGTCATGGCGTAGAAGTTCTCCCCCCGGGCCAGTCCGTCAGCTGCCTGCTGCAACGTCACCCAGACGTCGATGCGCGGCGCCGGATCACCCAAGACCGCTACCGCGGTGAGTGCGGCATACCCGGTCGCGGCAATCCCCGCAGCGACCGGTGCCGCCCACGAACGAGCAGCCCACGGACCACCGAGCACGGCGGCCAGCAGGAGCGCGGTCACAACCACGAGGCCGAGCGCATCGACGCGCGCACCGCCGGTCAGATAGCTGAACAGCGGAACCCAGAGGGCGATCGCGGCCGAGCCGAGGAGCACGAGGACGACGCCACTGCCAAGCAGCGGAACCCGCCAACGACGAAGAATCCACCCGGCCAACAGCAGCGCGCTCACGCTCAGGCCGGCCACGATGGTCACCCGGAAGCGGACGACGCTCCACTGCAGCAGGCCGAGATAGCCCAGCCAGGAGGCGGCGAACACGAGCGCTGCAGCCACGGCGTGAGGTCGGGTGGGGCCAGATAGGGCCCCGGTGGTCCTCACGTGGCGTACAGGCCGTCCACCTCGTCGGTGAAGTCCCGCATGACCACGTTGCGCTTGAGCTTCAGCGACGGGGTCAGATAGCCGTTCTCCTCGGTGAAGTCGTCCTCGAGGACGGCGAACTTGCGGATGGACTCGGCCTTGGACACCGCCTCGTTAGCCGTGTCGACCGCGCGCTGCAATTCGTCCATCACGGTGGGGTTGGTGCGTGCCTTGGACACCGTCAACCCGTCGAATCCGTGATTCGCGCCCCACACCGGCACCATCTCCGCGTCGAGAGTGACCAAGGCGCCGATGAACGGACGCTGGTCGCCGACGACGATGCACTGGGAAACCAACGGGTGAGCGCGAAGCCGATCCTCGAGGATGGCCGGGGCGACATTCTTTCCCCCAGCGGTGACGAGGATCTCCTTCTTGCGCCCGGTGATCTTCAAGAATCCGTCGCCGTCCAACTCTCCGAGGTCACCGGTGTGGAACCAGCCGTCGTGGATCGCCTCCGCGGTCGCCTCCGGATTGTCGTGATAGGTGCGGAAGGTCCCTACCCCCTTCAGTAGGACCTCGCCGTCCTCGGCGATCCGCACCGAACTCCCCGGCAGGGGCATCCCCACCGTGCCGATCCGCAGGGCTGAGGGACGGTTCACGGTCACTGGGGCGGTCGTCTCGGTCAGGCCGTAACCCTCGAGGATTGTCACGCCGATACCCCGGAAGAAATGGCCCAACCGGGTACCGAGCGGAGCGCCGCCGGAGACGGCATACGTCACCCTCCCTCCCATGGCGGCGCGCAACTTGCCGTAGACGAGCGTGTCGAAGAGCGCATGTTTGACCCGCAGCGTCAGCGGCACCTTACCGGCGTCGGTGGCCTCGGACCAGGCGATCGCGGCGGCGGCCGCCTGCTCGAAGATGGCGCCGCGTCCGTCGCCGGATGCCTTGGCCTCGGCCGAGTTGAACACCTTTTCGAAAACGCGCGGAACAGCGAGGATGAACGTCGGCTCGAACGCGGCAAAGTCCTCCAGCAGGTTCTTGATATCCGCCGAATGCCCCATGGTCACCGAAGCGTCCACGCACAACACTTCGATGAACCGGGCGAAAACGTGTGCCAACGGCAGGAACAGCAGAGTCGAGGCACCGTCCGCGTCGACGATGTCGGACATCTCAATGTGGGCGTTCTCGGTCAAGTCCAGGAAATTGCCGTGACTCAACTCCACACCCTTCGGGCGTCCGGTCGTGCCCGAGGTGTAAATGATCGTCGCTAGCGAACTGCGATCCAGACCGGCGCGGTGGCCTGCGAGTTCGTCGTCAGTCAGCGGTGCCCCGGTGGCCGCCACCGAGTCGAGGTCACCGAGGTCGATCGCCCAGACGGTGCGCAGCGCCGGCAGCTGATCGCGGATGCCATCGATCGATGCGGCGTGCTCAGCATGTTCGACGATGACGGCAACGGCGCCGGAATCGGACAGGATCCACTGGATCTGGTCCGGTGAGGACGTCTCGTAGATGGGCACGGGCACGGCCCCGGCGGCCCACAGGGCGAAATCTGCCAACGTCCACTCGTATCGGGTCCGCGACATCACCCCGACCGTGTCGCCCGCCTGGACGCCCGAGGCGATGAGGCCCTTGGCCAGGGCCGCGACCTCGCTGGCGAACATGGCCGCGGTGATCGGCGACCACCCGTCGTCGGAACGCCTTCGGAAGGCAACCCGGTCAGGTGAGCGCAGCGCGTTGCGGGCCGGCAGCTCACCGAGGGTCCCCGTGGCGTTGGTCGGCGCGAGCGCCGGGACGGACTTCTCTTTCACGGGGCGCCTCCTGTGCCCGAGCCAGCGCCGCGGTCTGGCGGCTGGTCGATGACGTAGTCATAGACATCCTAGGAGCTAGAGGCAACGATAGGGTCGAGGTCATGGCTGAGCGCACCGAATCCGCCATCGAGATCGCCGCCCCCGCCGGGGAGATCCTCGATGTCATTGCCGACTTCCCGGCGTACCCGCAATGGGCCGAGCAGGTCAAGGCGGCAACGATCCTTGCCGAGGACGGCGACGGCTGGGCTGACGAGGTCGAGTTCGTCCTCGACGCGGGGGTCATCAAGGACACCTATGTGCTGTCCTACGACTGGGATATCGATGAGGCCGGTGCCGGCGTGGTGTCCTGGCATCTGGTCCGTTCGGAGATGCTCAAGGCCATGGACGGCTCCTACACACTCAAAGAGGGTTCGGGCGGGACCACCGTGACCTATCGGCTCTCCGTGGATGTCGTCCTGCCTATGCTCGGGATGATCAAGCGGCGCGCCGAGAAGCTCATCATCGAGACGGCACTGAAGGAACTCAAGAAGCGGGTCGAGCACTAGGCGATGCCGATGACGACCTACGCCATACACCGCCCGAGTCGGCGCTGCCTGCTCGGTCGGTCCGGGTATGCCACGTGACCGACGCTCAGGGGAGCGGGCCCAGCGGTTCGCCGATCGGTTCGGTCGCCGAGGAAGCCGCGAAACTGCTGTCTGCGCTCGGATTGGAACACGGCTGGGTCGATCCCGTAGGTCCTGACGCCCCGGCCAGCCGGGACGAGGAACCTTTCGATCAGCACAGCGCCACGGCGGCGTCGTCCTGCACGGCCTGCCCGGTATGCCTGGGCATCTCATGGTTGCGCGCGGCGCATCCGCACGCGTTGGCCACCTTGGCGCAGGGTGCGGCCATGGCCGCGGCAGTGTTGGCCGACCTCGCCGCCTCCGCGGGCGAGGCTGCCCAGGCAGCGAATCCAGCCACGCCGGAGGACCAGGAATCACCGCCGGACAGCCCGTAGCGCGTCAGAACTCCAGGTCGCTCGGTTCGACGTCGGCGAACGGGCTGGGGTCGGGAACGCCTGCAGTGATGAGGCTTCCGTCTGCTCGGACCGCGCCGACCCACGGGAACGGGTTGGGCTCGTCGTCGATGACCGGACCCTGCCCGTCCAAGGTCACGACCGTCGGGGCGTCCGGACCGACGAGATAATCGGTGCCGCGCACGGAGATCGGGATCTTGCCGCTGCCCTCCTCGACCGTGAACGTCATTGTCTGCTGGCTCAGCTCCACCCGCACCCGGGTGCCGCGCCAGCGCAGTCGCCAGGTCAGGCCGTCCCAGTCCTGAGGCAGCCGTGGATCGAACCGCAGGTTTCCATCGGAGTCCCGCATCCCGCCGAAGCCATTGACCAGCGCGGTCCACACGCCACCGGCAGACGCGACGTGAACGCCGTCCACGGTGTTCCCGTGCAAGTTGGCCAGGTCGACGTACAGCGCCTTGAGGAAATACTGTCGGGCCATCCGGTGGTAGCCGACCTCGGCGGCCATGACCGATTGAACCACCGCGGACAGGGTCGAATCACCGGTGGTGATCGGGTCGTAGTAGTCGAAGTCGGCCTTCTTCTGCGCCGCGCTGAACCGGTCGCCCTGGAGGAACAGGGCCAACACAACATCGGCCTGCTTGAGCACCTGGAATCGGTAGATGACCAGCGGGTGGTAGTGCAGTAGCAGGGGCCGGACAGAATCCGGGGTGCGGGAGAGATCCCAGACCTCGCGGTCCAAGAACGCGTCGTCCTGGGGATGGATGCCCAGGCGCTCGTCATAGGGGATGTGCATCGCCGCGGCGCACCCCTTCCACTCCGTCACCTCGGCCTCACGCAGGCGAAGCTGGTGCTTCAACCGGGCGAAATCGTCGGGGAACTCGGCGCGGACTCGTTCGACGGCAGCAGCAGCGCGTTCGAGGTTGAACCGGGCCATGACGTTGGTGAAGAGGTTGTTGTTCACGACCGCGGTGTACTCGTCCGGTCCGGTGACACTGTGGATATGGAAGCTGCCGGCCCCGTTCTCCCGCCAAAAGCCGAGGTCGGCATACAGGCGGGCGGTTTCGACGAGGATGGCGAGGCCATGACGCACCAGGAAGTCGACATCGTCGGTGGCGTTGACGAACTGGGTGAGCGCGAAGGCGACATCGGCGTCGATATGCACCTGGGCGGTGCCTGCGGCATAGTACGCCGAGGCCTCCTCGCCGTTGATGGTGCGCCACGGGAAGAGAGCGCCGTTTTGAGACAGCTCCATCGCCCGGTCCCGCGCCTTGGGCAGCATTCGACTCCGAAAGGTCAACAGGTTCCGGGCCGCCTCCGGTTGGGTGTATGTCAGATAGGGGGCGACATACACCTCACTGTCCCAAAAGTAGTGGCCCTCGTAGCCGGAGCCGGTCATCCCTTTGGCGGGCACACCCACGGTGTCGGCGCGGGCACTGGCCTGGGCGATGGTGAACAGGTTGAATCGGATCGCCTGCTGGATGGCCGGAGTATGCGGGTGCGCTGAGTCGAGCTCGACGTCGCCGCCTGCCCAGTAGATGTCGAACCAGTCCCGTTGTTCGGCATGCAGCGCCGCCATGGGCACCTCGTCGAAGCGGTCCAGGGTCCGGGCGCACCGATCGGCCAATTCATCGACTGGAAGGGTCCGGCTGGTGTGGTATGCGGCGAGCTTCTCCACGCGCACCGACTGGCCTTGGTGGAGTTGACCGGTCAAGGTCAACCGAGACCGGTCCGCCTCGGTGCTGGCCTGACTGATCAGGTCCGCCTCGGTGCTGACCCGATGACGGGCCTGGACGGCCACGGTCATCCCGCTGTGCGCGCATTTGTAGCCCAGATCGAGCCGGTCCCCCTCGGCGTCGTGCCGACGCGGCAGGAGTACCCGTTCATCGAAGGAGGGTGCCTTCCGGGGGTCGTTCGTCGCATCCTTGTGCTGGAGGGCTTGTGCCGGGACGTGGTACTCATCCTCGCCGTCTTGCCGGTTCAACAGCTGGGAGGAAATCATCACCGGGGCATCCCCGGACAGCATGGTCACCTCGAGGGTCATCACGGCTAGGTGTCGTTGGGCCATGGACACCATGCGCGTCGTGGTGACCTGAACCTTCTTGCCCGACGGGGTGCGCCAGACCAGGTCGCGGCGCAAGATGCCGTCTCGGAAGTCAAGGCTCCGCTCATAGGACAGCAAGTCGGAGATCCCGACAACGAGCGGTTCGTCGTCTACGGAGATCTTCAGCAGCTTGGCGTCGGGGGCGTTGACGATGGTTTGGCCGGTCTTGGCGAACCCATAGGCGGACTCGGCGTGATGGATGGGCCACGTCTCATGGAAGCCGTTGATGAACGTGCCGTGTTCGTAGACCTGGCGCCCCTCTTCAGGATTGCCCCGCATCCCGATGTAGCCGTTGGCGACCGCAAACAGGGTCTCGGTGACGCCCACGTCGTGCATGACCGGCTCTCGCTCGACCAGGCGCCACGGATCGACGGTGAAGCGTGTCCGATCGAGGGGGTCGGTGTCGATATGCCCGGACTTCATGCCAGCTCGCCAAGGTCGGTGACAACGCGGTCGGCCCCCGCCGCAGTCAGCGCTGCGCCGCCGGCGCCGCGGTCGACCCCGATGACGAGTCCGAATCGGCCGGCGGCGCCGGCGGCGACACCGGAAACGGCATCCTCGACCACGACAGCATCGCCGGCCGGCACGCCGCAGCGCTCGGCGGCGTACCGGAACGTATCGGGGGCCGGTTTGCCGGCCAGATGGTGTTCGCGGGCGACCGGCCCGTCGACGACGGTGACAAACCGTTGGGACAAACCGGCGGCCTGCAAGACCTCGACGGCATTGGCGGATGAGGACACCACCGCCATGGGGACGCCCATGCCGGCCAACGTGTCCAGCAACGCCACCGAGCCGGGATAGGCGCTGACGCCGTCACGGCGAAGGGCCGCATGGAACGCGGCGTTCTTGCGATTGCCCAACCCTCGCACGGTCACCGCGCTCGGCGGATCCTCGCTGGTCCCTTCTGGCAGGGCGATTCCTCGGGATCGGAGGAAGTCTCGTACCCCGTCGTAGCGCGGCTTGCCGTCGATGAAGGCGTAGTAGTCCTGCGCGGTATAGGGGGAGGTGTGTGCTCCGTCGGCGTGATATCCGGCGAAGAAGGCGGTGAACATCTCCGACCAAGCCGCCATGTGGACCGTCGCCGTCGGGGTCAGCACCCCATCGAGATCGAACAGGACGGCCGCGTAGTCACGCCAGGCGACCAGGGTGGTTGGCATCGAAACCTCACCGTGTGGGCAGGGAGCGAAGTGGGGTGACGCCGCGGTCGACCCCACCGGGTGGGTGGCACGAGTGTAAACGCTTGCTTTGTGCCGTGCCAGGACTGACCAGGGGCGAGCCGTGGTCCCACTAGGGTTTGCCTCATGACCAACGCGAGCCGGGGACGGATGGCCCTGGGCATCGACATTGGCGGAACGAAGGTCGCCGGCGGGATCGTGGACCCTGCTGGCCAGATCGTTCGCCGGGCTCGTCGGGACACCCCGGACCGGAGCAAGAGTCCGGCCGTGGTGGAGGACACCATCGTCGATGTCGTCGACGAGTTGCTCCACGCCGCAGCGCAGGACGACGACGGGCCGGTCGAGGCCGTGGGCATCGGTGCCGCCGGGTTTGTGGCGGCTGACCGAGCCACCGTGGTGTTCGCGCCGCATCTGTCCTGGCGGAACGAGGCCCTGCGAGAGGCTCTGCGGGACCGGGTGAAGGCGCCGTTGTTTGTCGACAACGACGCCAATGCGGCCATGTGGGCCGAGCATCGATTTGGTGCCGCGCGAGGCGAAGACCATGCGGTCATGATCACCCTCGGGACCGGCATCGGCGGTGCGTTGCTGGCCGGTGGCCAGGTGTATCGGGGCCGCTTCGGCATCGCTGGCGAATTCGGGCATATGCAGGTCATGCCCGGTGGACAGCGTTGTGAATGCGGCAACCGGGGGTGTTGGGAGCAATACGCCTCCGGCAACGCGCTGGTGCGGGAGACGCGCACGCTCATGGCGGCGGCCTCCCCGGCCGTCGCCGATCTGGCCGACCGCGTGGCCGGTGACCCGCATGCGCTGACCGGGCCGCTGATCACCGAAGCGGCCAGGGATGGGGACGCCACCTCCATCGAGCTGCTGGCCGAAATCGGTCAATGGCTGGGGATCGGGTTGGCCAACCTGGCTGCCGCACTCGATCCGGGACTATTCGTCATCGGTGGGGGAGTCAGCGCCGCCGGTGAACTCCTGCTCGGCCCGGCCCGGGAGACCTTCGCCCGCCACCTGACCGGTCGCGGCTATCGGCCCATGGCGGGCATCGTCGTGGCGAAACTTGGGCCCGATGCCGGGCTCATCGGTGCCGCCGACCTCGCCCGCACCGGCGGGATGGGGGGACAGGTCCATGCCGAGCAGACCTGACCGCATACGGCTCGTCTCCTACAACCTCAAGGGGTTCCGGGGCGACCGCTGGGTGGCCGCCTCGGTCGTGCAGGTGCTGCGCCCGGACGTGCTGTGTCTGCAGGAGGTTCCCCGGCTGGCGACGGCCGCGCGCCGGATCCGCGCCTTTGCCGACGAGTGCGGAATGGCCTGGGCTGGGCATCATCGACGCTGCGGTGGCACGACGGTGATGATCACGCCGGGACGCCCCGTGGTCTCGGTGGCTCAACACCGATTGCCCGTCCGCTGGCCGGACGCCAGTCGCGGGTATGCCGTCGCCGAGCTGGCCCCGCGTCGAGGCGGACCCGCCGATCGTCCAGCCACAAGCGCTGCGGTACCGCCGGTGTCGGTGGTGTCGGTGCACTTGAGCCTGCGTGCGCCCGAGCGGTTGGCGCACCTGCATACGATCGTGGAATCCCTCGGCGACCTGCGCCGGGTCGTGCTCGCCGGCGACCTCAACGAAGAGCCTGGCGGTCCGGTCTGGAACACGTTGGCGGAGGCGGGCCTGCGGCCGGTTTCGGCCGACGAGCCGACCTTCACCGCGCGCAACCCCCGCTGGCGGCTCGACGGCATCTTCGCCGGCGCCGACATCGGTGCGGAACCGGTGGAGGTTGTGGCGCTAGGCCAGCGGGACCTGATCGCGGCCACCGACCACCGGCCGATTTGGGCCGACCTCATCCTGCCGACCTAACCGCTGTCAGTGGCTACTCAGACTCGGGCGCCGTCGTCGGGATCGTCCGGCTCTCGATTCTTCGGCTGGCGCAGGATGAGCAGGACGAAGCCCCCCACCGTGCCCGCCCAGGCGGCCCGAGCCCACCACGGGCTCCATGAGTCTCCAAAGAGCATGAGGACGATGAGAGCGATCGGGCCGAGCGTCAGGCCGAGCACGATCCCCCAGAACTGAGGGTCCTCGTCGCCGGGAAGATGAACCGCCGGCGGGACGAACGGCGCGTCCAGGGACGCCTCGATCGATCCTGGCTCGGCCTGCTCCGGCACGGGCGGCGCGTCGGTGAGATCCGCCGACGGCGTGGCGTCCCATTCGGAGATGATCCGGGCGAATTCCCGGTTGACGGCATCGGTCGAGCCATCCGGTGAGGCAGCGCCATCGTCGCCGTTCTCGTCATCGACGCCAGACACGACTACGTGACGACCCGGGCGATGAACGCGTCGGCCTCGGTGAAGATCCTGTCCGCGTCGTGATCGAGGGTGGCAACGTGGTAGCTGTCAGCCAGAACGATCTCGGTGACGTCCACGCTGGAAATTCGGGAGAGCAGCTTGGCGGAGCTCGATGCGGGCACGACATGGTCCTGCTCGCTACGCAGCAGCAACACCGGCTGAGTGACGGAGGCCATGTCCCTGATCGTCAGGTCCCAGAGTTTGGTCTGTGAATACAGCGCTTTGAGCGGGATCCGGTCGTAGCACAGCTCGTCCTGGCCGGCCCGGTTGATGTCGTTGCCGATACCCGGCAACGACGGGATGATCCGCTGGAGCACCGGCAGGGCCCTCATTCTGACATCCTCGACCAGGTACGCCGGATTGACGAGCACGAGGCCGGCGACCTCACCACCGCGCTCCTCGGCCAGCCGGGTCACCAGAGCACCACCCATGGACAGGCCACCGACGATGACGTGCTGGCAGCGGATCCGAAGCTCATCGAAGGCGGTGACGATCTCCCGATACCACTGTTGCCAGGTGGTCTGGTTCATCTGCTGCCAGGTGGTCCCATGCCCGGGCAGCCGCGGCAAACGCACGGTGTATCCGGCGGCGGCCAGATGCTCCGCCCACGGCCGCAACGAGGCTGGACTGCCGGTGAAGCCGTGCGCGAGCAGCACCCCGACCGGGCCGCCGTCATGGGCATAAGGCTGAGTCCCGGGCCGACTCGACGGTGCGGCCATCGGGGTGCCCGGGGACGAGGCTGACGTGGCGCTCATAGTCCGATCCTTGCACGCGACCTCGGCGCCTACCAGGTCCAGCATCGGTAGAGTTCGACCCAACATCGCCGCCGGAGGTCAACGTTGCTCTATTGGTTCCTCAAGACCGTCATCCTCGGTCCGCCGTTGAAGCTGCTCTTCCGGCCGTGGACCGAGGGGGAGGAGCACGTTCCCGAGCACGGTCCGGCGATCCTGGCCAGCAACCACCTGTCCTTCTCCGACTCGATCTTCTTGCCGCTCGTGCTCAGGCGCCGGGTCACCTTCTTGGCCAAATCGGACTACTTCACCGGGTCCGGCCTCAAGGGCCGGCTGACCGCCATGTTCTTCCGCGGGGTAGGCCAGCTCCCGGTGGACCGGTCCGGGGGAAGAGCCAGCGACGCCGCGCTTCGCCAGGGCCTGTTGGTGCTCGGCACCGGGGATCTGTTGGGCATCTACCCCGAAGGGACCAGGAGCCCCGATGGGCGGCTCTACCGGGGACGGACCGGTGTGGCCCGGATGGCGTTGGCGGCGAACGCACCGGTCATCCCCGTCGCCATGGTCGGCACCCGTGAGGCCCAACCCACCGGCAAGATCATTCCCCGGATCATCCGGATCGGAGTCCGCTTCGGCGAGCCGCTCGACTTCTCCCGGTATGACGGCATGGAGGATGACCGGTTCGTGCTCCGGTCGGTGACCGACGAGATCATGTACGAGTTGATGAGCCTGTCCGGTCAGGAGTACGTCGACATGTACGCCACGTCGATGAAGGACCGGATCGTGCGGGCCGCCAAGAACCGCGCCCGGCAGGTCCAAGAGGCTGCCCGGCCCGGGCGGGCCAACCCCGAGCTCGAGGCTGCCCTGGACGCCTCGATGGGCGAGGACCCTCCGGAGATCGACCGGGCCGCGAGCTGACCGGCGTCGACTGCACGCGGCCATCCGGCATGCGGGCGCGGGTTCGAGGGCACACAGCGGCTCCTATCCTTATCCGGTGAGCCGCAATCCCGAGCAGTCCCTGGCCGACGTCAGAGCCGGTTCCGACCTCGTTGCCCGTCAGCAGCCACAATGGCCCGACGCCCAGACGTTGGCCGAGGTCGTCGAGACGCTCCAGTCCTATCCGCCGTTGGTGTTCGCCGGTGAGTGCGACGTGCTGCGCGACCGGATCGCTGACGTGGCCCGCGGGGACGCCTTCCTCCTGCAGGGTGGGGACTGCGCGGAGACCTTTGCCAACGCCACCGCAGACAATATTCGCGACCGGGTCAAGACCGTGCTGCAGATGGCCGCCGTGCTCACCTACGGCGCGTCGGTGCCCGTGGTCAAGGTCGGCCGGATGGCCGGTCAATACAGCAAGCCGCGGTCGAGCAACACCGAGACCCGCGACGAGGTGACCCTGCCGGCCTACCGCGGCGACATGGTCAACGACTTCGAATTCACCGAAGACGCCCGGCAGCCGGACCCGCAGCGGATGATCCGCGGCTACCACGCGAGCTCCGCCACGCTGAACCTCGTCCGTGCTTTCACCACGGGAGGCTTCGCCGACCTGCGCTACGTGCATGACTGGAACAAGGGCTTCGTCGCCAACGCCGCCAAGGCCGAATACGACAAGCTCGCCCGGGATATCGACAAGGCCATGCGGTTCATGAGCGCGTGTGGTGCCGATTTCGACGCCATGCGGACGACCGAGTTCTTCGCCGCTCATGAGGGACTGCTGCTGGACTACGAACGGGCGATGACCCGGGTCGACTCGCGTACCGGCCAGCTGTACGACACCTCTGCGCACTTCCTCTGGGTGGGGGAGCGCACCCGTGACCTCGACGGGGCACATCTGGACTTCATTGCCCGGATCGCCAATCCCGTCGGGGTGAAGGTGTCGGCCAAGTCCGACCCGGACACCCTGTTGCGGATGATCGACATCGTTGACCCCGACCGGACCCCGGGACGGTTGACGTTCATCACCCGGATGGGCGCCGGGACGATTCGTCAGGCCCTGCCACCGCTGGTGGAGAAGGTCACCGCATCCGGGGCGCAAGTGGCCTGGGTGTGTGACCCCATGCACGGCAACACGTTCGAAAGCGCCTCCGGCTACAAGACCCGAGACTTCGACGACGTCGTCGAGGAGGTTCGCGGGTTCTTCGAGGTCCACCGCGGCTTGGGGACCGTACCCGGGGGAATCCACGTCGAGCTGACCGGCAACGACGTCACCGAATGCCTCGGCGGCACGCACAAGGTCCTCGACGCCGACCTCACGCTGCGCTACGAGAGCGTATGCGATCCGCGGCTGAACCATCAGCAGGCGCTCGAGTTGGCCTTCGTGGTCGCCGACATGCTCGATCGTTGAGCTTCTCGCCATGACTTCGGCCCCGCCTAACCCGCCGATCGTGGCCGACCTGCTCTCGGACACGCTGACCAAGCCGACCGAGCCGATGCGGGCGGCGATGGCCACGGCGTTGGTCGGCGACGACGTATTCGGCGAGGATCCGAGCGTCAAGGCCCTGGAGATCCGGGTGGCCGGGTTGCTCGGGCACGAAGCCGGGCTGTTCACTCCCAGCGGGTCCATGGCCAACCAGCTGGGGGTGCGGCTGCACGTCGCGCAGGGTGAAGAGCTCATCACCGATTCGCTCGCGCATGTGGTGCGGGCGGAGATGGGCGCGGCAGCGGTGATCTCGGGGATCACCACCCGGACCTGGATCGCCCCCCGCGGGCAGTTGCGTGCCGAGGACCCGTTGTCCCTCATGGTGACCGACGGCGGCGCCTACCAGGTGCGCACCGCCCTGGTGGTCGTGGAGAACACGCACAACTTCGGCGGGGGCACCATCCAGTCCCTGGTCGAGATGGAGGCGCTGCGGCGCGGCACGTCGGCGGCAGGGGTCGCGGTGCATCTGGACGGGGCCCGGCTCTGGCATGCGCACGTGTCGACCGGGCTGCCGTTGACCGCATACGGAGCCCTGGCCGACACGGTGTCGGTGTGCCTGTCCAAGGGGCTGGGCGCGCCGGTGGGCTCGGTGTTGGTCGGGTCACGTGACCGGATCGAGGAGGCTCGGATCTGGCGGAAGCGGATGGGCGGCGGAATGCGCCAAGCCGGCATCGTGGCTGCGGCCGGGCTCTACGCCATCGACCATCACGTCGAGCGGCTGGCGCAGGATCACGCCCGAGCCGCCCGGATGGCGGCGGCCTGTGCGCAGGCCTGCCCTGGGTCTGTCGATCCGGCCGAGGTGGCCACCAACATCGTCATTGTCGACGTCGCGCTGGCGGGGTGGACCAGCGGGGCCTTCAGTCAGGCCTCGGCCGCGCGGGGCATCCGCCTCTACCCGGTCAGCGGCACCGCGGTGCGGATGGTCTTCCATCTTGATGTCGATGACGCCGCCACGAGCGCCGCCATCGAGGCGGTCACCGACCTGCTCATCGCGGGCCCGTAGCTGCATCCTCGCGCCGCGTCTAGGCCGACTCCGGCCGGCGACGCGGTCACACCTCGTGGTGCAACGCCTCGCTGGGGGGCGCATCCTGTGCGCTGGCCCGCCCCGACGGCATTCTGCCGAGTTCGACGACATACATGGCCAGGACCACCAGCCCGCCACCGACGATCATCCGGGCGGTCAGGCTCTCCCCGCCCAAGGCGACGGCGAACCCGGCCGCGAACACCGGCTCCAAGGTCATGACGATGGCCGCACTCGTCGCGCTCAAATGGGACTGCGCCCACGTCTGGGCCCACAGCGCGCCGGCCCCGGCAACGAGGGCCATATAGACCAGGGCCGTCCACTGTCCGCCGGATTCGGGCAGCTGGATCCCACCCGGGAGCGCCGCGAGGGTGCACAGGATGGCGATGACCGCGGCCTGCACGGTGGCCAGGCCGAGGGCGTTGTCCGCGCGGGACCACCGGCCGAGTCCGACGATGTGGGCAGCGTAAAGTCCGGCCGCAACCAGGGTCTGCGCTTCGCCGACCCCGGCGGACAGCCCATACAGAGAGAGCACGCCCAGTCCCGCAGCGGCGAGCGCAGTCCCTACCCAACCAGCCGGGCCGACCCGTTCGGCGAAGACTATCGCCGCGAGCAGCGGGGTGAAGATCACGTAGGTTCCGGTGATGAACCCCGACGTAGAGGCGTCCGTATGCGCTAGACCCATCGTCTGCAGGAGCTGGGCCGCGCCGTACAGCCCCCCTAGCAACGCGCCGATCCGCAAGTCCGCAGAGGCCAAGGCCCTCAGATGCCCCCAGAACGCGGCGACCATCACCACCGCGGCGATGGTGAAGCGAACCGCGAGGAAATCCGATGCCGGGATGGTTTGAACCAGGTCGTGAATGAGGAAGAACGTCGAGCCCCAGACGGCAGTGACCCCGACCAGCAGCACGGTGGCCAGCCGGGGGAGGAGATCGGGCCGATTGGGCGAAGGATGATCGCTGGGGGTCGAACCCGCGGGGGGCGGATCTGCGTCGGGCATTTCGGCTCGGTTCGCCCCCCCAGGGCGCTCAGAAGACCGTCATGACGACGGTGGAACCCTTGGGGACCTGGGTCCCGTGTGCTGGATTGGTCTCCCGGACGGTGCCGAAGAAGTTGCCGTAGGGGTAGTCGGTTGTGACGACGAGGCCCAGTGCCTGCAGTTGGGCCTTTGCCTGACCCTCCTGGAGTCGGCGTACGTCGGGGATGGTCACCAGGACCGGCCCCTTGGAGATGACCAGGGTAATGGTGCCACCTCGGTAGCCGGTGCCCGAGCGCGGGTCCTGAGAGATCACGGCGCCCTTGGGGACCGAATCGCTGTTGGCGCTGCGGGAGTCCTCGACGGTGAAGCCGAGTGTGGTCAGGGCCGCCTTGGCCTCGGCGGCCGGTTTCCCGGTGTAGTCAGGGATCTGGATGGGTTGGCGGCCCTTGCTCACGACGAGCGCGACCTTGCTGCCGGGCTTGAGCGCGACACCCGCCTTGGGGTCGGTGGAGATGACCACACCGGACTTGACCGTCTCGCTCCAGGCTCCGGACACCGCACCGAGAGCCAGGTGAGTCTTGGTCAACGCCGACGTCGCGACAGCTTGGCTGCTCCCGGCCAGTCTCGGTACGGCGTAGCGTTCCGGCCCCTTGGACACCTGGAGGTCGATCGTGCTGCCCCGACGCAGGCTGGCGCCGGCCGGAGGGTCGCTGCTGACGACATTTCCGGCGGGGACATCCTCGCTGTAGACCTCGCTCGCGGTGCCACTGAGGTAGGCCTTGTCGAGGCTGGCCAAGGCATCGTGCAAGGGTGCTCCGGCCACCGCGGGAACAGCGGTGGGCGCGCCCGGCCCGGCGAGGAAGAACCAGCCCGTTCCCGCGGCCAGCAGGGCAGCCAGGAGCACCGCGAGCCACGCTGCACGGCGACGATTGCGCGGCTGATCGGGGGGTTCGGGACTATCCGGTGACCCGACGCCTACCGGATGGCCGCCATCGGTGCGTAGCGGCGCGGTGCGTGCGGGCTCGGTCTGTAGGGGTGCGGTCTGCGAAGGTGCGGCCTCCAACGGTTCGTTGGATGTGAGCCAGGGGTGCAGATCGTTTGCCGCCGTCGTGGCCGGGCCCGTAGTGGAGGCAACCGGCGGCATCGGCATGGTCAACGATGTCGAGTCGTCGGCGGCAGCCAGGAGGACCGGGCGGTGGTCGAGCTCAGCTGGGTCGCTCTTGCGCAGTGCCTGACGCATCAAGGTGGCCATGGCGCGCCCGTCGGCAGGCCGGTCGTCCGGGTCGCGGCTGGTTGCCCGGGTGAGCAGGTGGGCCAGCTCGGCCGGCACCGCGTCTACCCGCTCGGTCATCGCCGGCACGCCACCGTGGACGTGTTGGTAGGCGACGTGGATGGGGTTGTCGCCGCGGAACGCCTTGGTGCCGGTCAACGCCTCGAAGAGGAGCAGGCCGGCGGCATACACGTCCGAGCGAGCGTCGGCGACGCCGTGCTCGACCTGTTCGGGAGACAGATACGCGGCGGTACCGAGCACCACCCCGGTGGCCGAGGTAGAGGTCTGTGAGGTGATGGTTCGAGCCAAGCCGAAGTCGGCGACCTTGACGACCCCATCCCGCCGGATGAGGACGTTCTCCGGTTTGACGTCCCGGTGGAGGAATCCTTCGCCATGGGCGTACCCGAGGGCATCGAGCACGGGCAGGATGATGCCTGCGGCGCGCCGGGCAGTCATCGGACCTTCGCGGCGGACCACATCGGCCATGGTCGTGCCGGGAACGTACTCCATGGCGAGGAATTGATCGCCGTCGTCCTGGAATTGGTCGAACACCGCGACCAGGTGGGGGTGGGACAACCGGGCCGCAGATTGGGCCTCGCGCCGGAACCGGCCAACGAACTGTGGGTCGGCGGCTAGATGCGGGTAGAGCATCTTGAGGGCGATCTCGCGGTCGAGGCGCAGGTCTACGGCCAGGTAGACGACGGCCATGCCTCCCTCGGCGAGGCGGCGCAGAACACGGTAGCGGCCATCGACCTCGCGGCCGATGATCTGGTCCTGAGCCTTCGACGTCACCACGAGATTCTAGGTCTTCGCCAGGGATTTTCCGCGACACAGGCGTCGATGCCCCAGGTTGCCACCGGATCGGATTCGGCGCGGGCAGCTTCGAACCTGCTGCTGAACTGTCGCGTTGGTCATCGGCTACGTCCTGGGCGCTGTGGCGTCATGGTCGACGGACGCACGGATCATCGCCGTCGACGGCGGCGCGGGCTTCGCTAAGACCGGAGATACAGGAGTTATAGAAATTATCCCATGTGACTAGATTTTGCGGTGTGACGCCCCGGGTACGTCGGGAATTGGCCACATGTGGCACCCTGTCGGGCGTGACTGAGCCGACCTCCGCCGCCGCTGCTGACCGATCGCTCGAGGAACTTGTCGAGGAATGGCTCAGCATTCCCGACGTCGCCGAGCGGTTGGGAGTTCGTCTGTCCGACGTCCGACGCATGCTTGCCGACCGACTGTTGCTCAGCCACCGCGTAGGGGAACGTCAGGTCCTCGCCGTCCCGGCGGCCTTCATCGACGCGGAGGGCGTGCTGGCCTCGCTCGAGGGAACGTTGACGGTGCTGGCCGACAGCGGCTTGAATGATGAGGAGGCGCTGCGCTGGCTCTTTACCGTCGATGAATCGCTGCCGCTGGGTGGCACTCCGGTGGACAATCTGCGCGGTGGCCGCAAGACCGAGATTCGCCGCCGCGCCATGGAACTCGCCCTCTAACCCCACCCCGAAACCTCCGGATTTACGCCACAGGTGGGAACCTAGAGCTTCGCACGGGAAACTTTCCCTAGCCAAGCTCTGGGTTCCCTTGCGGAGTTCACAACCATGGCCGCCTTGCTTGGCGACCTTCACACAACGGCCCGCCTCACGTGGGCGAAGCTCACCCAATGGCTCACCACAAGGCCCGGACGGGGAGGCCCGAGTGACTTCTCAAGCCTGACGGGCGGTCGTCAGGCCGATCAGCGCATCCAACGCCGCCGCCGCTGTCTCATCCAGCCCATCGAGGGTAGCCAGGGCCGACCGGGCCCGGATCGTCAGTTCGGCAATATCGGATTCAACCCGCGCCACCGCTCCGGAGGCGACCATGATCGTCCGCAGCGCGTCAACGCCGTGCTCGTCCAGATCGGCGGCACCGACTCCGGCGCTCAGGGCGGCACGCCCGGACGCGTCGGCGCCGTCCAGGGCATACGCCAGCAGCACCGTCCGTTTGCCTTCCCGCAGGTCATCCCCTGCCGGCTTGCCCGTCGTCTCCGGATCTCCGAACACCCCCAACAGGTCGTCGCGGAGCTGAAACGCGGTGCCCAGGTCGAGCCCGTAGGCGGACAACCCGGCCAACTCTGTCGACGGCAGACCCCCCGCGCTCGCCCCGATGAGCAGGGGGTGCTCGATGGAATACTTGGCGCTCTTGTAGGTGATCACCCGGCGTGAGCGGGCTACCCGATCGGTCACCTGTGTGGAGTCCCACGGCCGGACGGACTCCACCATGTCGAGGAATTGCCCGGCCATGAGCTGGGTACGCATCCGATCGAACACTTCACGTCCGCGGGCCAGTTCGTATGCCGGGAGGCCCGAGGTGGCATACAACTCCTCGGTCCAGTTCAGACACAGATTGCCGGCCAAAATCGCCCCGGCCAGACCGAACCGGTCGGCATCACCACCCCACGCCCGGTCGGTATGCCAGGCAGCCAAGGTCCGATGCGCTGCCGGCTGCCCGCGACGGGTATCGCTGTCGTCCATGACATCGTCGTGGATGAGGGCAGCCGCCTGGAACATCTCCATGGCGCTAGCCGCCCGGATCAGTGCCGCCGAGTCGCGACCGCCGGCCGCCCGGTACCCCCAATACAAGAACCCAGCCCGCAGCCGCTTGCCTCCACGCAACAACGTCCCGATGACATCGACGAGGTCGGCGATGTCCGGCCCGAGGTCGGCCAGAACCGTCCGCTGATGGACGAGCTCGGCCTCCAAGCAGGCTTGCACGCGCGGGCGCAGGTCGGCGGCGTCGAACGGATCCATGCGCGGCAGCCTACGGTGCGGACGCGACGGCCGCGGTCGGCTTGCCTGGACTAGCCTGCGATCATGTCGCAACGCTCGGTCCGGCCCGGGTATGCCACGCGGTCGATTCCGCGTGCGCTGGCCAGCTCAGCCCCATCGGTGAGTTTCGAGTTCTTTCCACCCAAGGACGATGAGGCCGAGGCCCGGCTTTGGCAGGCTATCCGGCGGTTGGAACGGGTCGGGCCGACCTTCGTCTCGGTGACCTATGGCGCCGGTGGGTCGACCCAGGACCGTACCGTGCGGGTCACCGAACGGATCGCCCGGGAGACCACCCTGACTCCACTAGCGCATTTGACCTGCGTAAATGCTTCCCGTGACCAATTGCGCCGGGTGATCGGGGCGTATGCCGGTGCCGGGGTGAGCAACATTCTCGCCTTGCGAGGGGACCCGCCCGGTGACCCCGGTGGTGCCTGGGTGGCGCACCCCGAGGGTCTGAACCATGCCAGAGATCTCGTTGAGCTCATTGCCGGTCTAGGTTCGTTCACCATCGGGGTGGCAGCCTTCCCCGACGTGCATCCGTCCTCACCAGACCTCGATCAGGACATCGAGGTCCTGGTGGCCAAGTACGAGGCCGGGGCGCGGTTCGCGGTCAGCCAGATGGTGTTTGACGCCGAAAGCTACCTGCGGTTGCGTGACCGAGTCGCCGAGCGGGTGGATTTGCCGATCACGCCCGGCCTGATGCCGGTGACGAACGTGCACCAGATCGAGCGGATGTCCCAGCTCATGGGGACCCCGCTACCGGAGTCGGTGACCGCACGGCTTCATGCCGTTCAGGACGACCCGGCCGCGGTTCGTGAGGTCGGTGTGCAGATTGCCACCGAACTGGCTCAACGGATGCTCGCTGAGGGCGCGCCAGGACTGCACTTCATCACGATGAACCACTCCACCGCGACCTTGGAGGTCTACGACAACCTCGCCCTCGACTGATTGATCTTCGCCGCCGTCGTCAGGCAACGTCCATGGGCTCCCCGCCGGTGAGGGCGAGCAGCTGGGCATACGAGGTGGCAAAGACGCTGTGGCTGTGTCCAGCGGCGGCCCAGACTGTTTCGAACTGCTCCAGATCACGATCGACGATGGTGCGTATGTCGCAGAGGTGACCCACCGGGGCGACGCCACCGATGACGAACCCGGTTGTGGACCGGACGAACTCGGGGTCAGCCCGCTTGATCCGGGTCAGCCCGGTTGCCGCGGCGACCTTGTCGGTGTCCACTCGGTGCCCCCCGGAGGCGAGGATGAGCAGCGGGAGCACCTCGTGGTC
Organism: Nostocoides sp.; assembly: GCA_047974805.1. Lineage (GTDB taxonomy): Bacteria > Actinomycetota > Actinomycetes > Actinomycetales > Dermatophilaceae > JAJXUB01. The sequence continues at coordinate 27,000 of JBKECS010000048.1, forward strand.
ACCGGTCGTCGCGGCGAAGATAAGGGAGTTGGCGATTTCGGCCGGAGTGACGCCCAGGGCTTCAGCGGCAGCCGGGGCGGTGCGGACGGCGTCCGGCAGGTGACGCACCTGGGGGTCTACGCCAGCTTTGTGGAGGGTGGCCAGTACCCGGGCGACGGCGGGGTGCTCGCTGCGGTCGTTCTCGGTGAGAGCCGGTGTTTCGGAGGTCCCCCCGCTGGCCTGCGGCGTGTTGCTCATGAGGTTCAGCCTAGGGCTTGACGGGCGGCGGGGGAGACGGTGTAGCCTTGAGCTATTCGAACATCAGTTCGAATAGCTCAGTGCTGATTCGAGGAAATCGACGTAGCGCCAGGGCTATGACGCCCGGATCCCCGGTCGGTCACGGTGCCTCGACCCCATCGTGGCCGACCGGAGTTCCGGCATCCACGACACGCCATGGCCCCATCGTCCGCCATGTCGCGATACCCGGACCCGCTCGGAAGAGGTGAACGCAAGGGAGGACGGCATGACACGTCAGTACGAGGAGCCCATCGAGGTGCGGACCACCCCGATCCCTGAGGCCTTCGTCTGGCGAGGACGGCTGTTCGTCGTCAGGACAGTCCAGGATCGCTGGCAAGAGCGGCGCTCGTGGTGGCACACCGAGGAGGAGACCGAACGAGCATCCAGCCGAGAACGGTGGGTCTGGCGGGTGGAGGCGAGCAGGGGAGGTGGCACCGGAACAGGGGTTTTCGATCTCAGCCTGGACGGGGACCGCCGTTGGCTCCTCCTGCGCAGTCATGACTGATCCTCACGAATTGCTGGCCTCGCAGCTGACCCCACTGCCCGAATAGTCGAACGAAAGGTCGCATACATGGACCTCATTACTGATGCCGAGGCCGCCCTCATCGAGGCATCCCGAGCCCGGATCGCCCGGGATCGCTACGTCACCGCCTTACGGGCCGCCTTGCGTGCTGCAACCGCTCTGATCGCTGCTCGCAGGGCGTCATCCGTCGGGAGACCCGAGGGGCGATCGAGTGGACCGGACGGGCCAGCCGCCGACACCAGCGCCCTCGGGAGCCCTCCGAGCGTGTGGGAACTGCTCTCGGCGACAGCGCCGGAGTTCACCGAGTGGGCTGACTTCTTCGCCTTCTCGGCCGCCCGCCGGGTCCACCTGGAGAGCCCGTCTGCATCCATTTCCGCACGTTCGGCCGACGACCTGGTCCGGGCCGCGCAAACCTTCGTCGACCTGGTCAGCGATGCTCTCGGTGCTCCACGCGCGATGCACGACGGCCGGCTCGCCCCCCTGTCCCATTAGCACCCCTGAAGGACCCGAGAGAGCGACGAAACATGGCAACAACCCCGACTCGACTCCATGAATGACTTCGCCCATGTGCATGTCGCCTCCGGATTCTCCATGCGTTATGGCGCCGCCATGCCCGAGGCGCTTGTCGAACGTGCTGCCCATCACGGACAAGAGCTGCTCGCCCTGACCGACCGCGATGGACTCTATGGCGCCGTGCGGTTCGTCCGCGCCGCCATGGACGCCGGGATCACTCCGGTCCTCGGGGTCGATCTCGCCATCGAGCCGTTGACGGGTCTGCCACGTCGAGATGAACCGTCGCACCGGTCCACACCGACCCGCGGTGGGGCGTTCGTCGACTCCCGCCTGCCCCGGGTCACCGTCCTGGGCCGCGGCGCTGCCCACGGCGCTGCCCACGGCGCCGGCTGGGCGGCGCTGTCCCGGCTGGTCACCGACACCCATCTGCGCGGTGAACGCGGTACCCCCATCACCACGATCGATCTCATTGCCCGGTATGCCGGGTCCACCGGGCATACGGCGGACCATCGGCAATCGGAGCACCCCCACCACCTCGTCACCCTGCTCGGTCCGGACTCCGACGTCGGTCGGGCCCTACAGGCTGGACGACGGGACCAGGCCGAGCGTCTGATGCACCTCTGGCAGTCCGGTATGCCGCCTGGCAGCCTCGTCGTCGAGGTCGTCTACCACGGTGGGCCGGACGGGACCCCCGGTTGCCTGCGGCACGCCCGTGCCCTACTCGCGGTAGCCGACGCTCACGGCCTGCCGGCAGTGTTGACGGCCGCGGTGCGACACGTGGCGCCGGCCGATAGCCGGACGGTCGATGTCCTCGATGCCGCCCGTCGCCTGGTTCTGCTCGACAAACGGCACCTGGACCGGATGACCGACGCCGGACATCTGGCCGACACCGCCACGATGATGCGCCGGGCCGATGCGGTCTGTGGCGCCGACCGGGACCGAGCGGATCGCCTCCTAGCCGACACCGTCGCCCTGGCCCGTGACTGTGGTCAACACGGTCACCGCGACCTCGGCATCGGCTCGGTTCACCTGCCTGAACCGGATGTCCTCGGCATCGGCCCTCACACCGATCCCCAGCATGTCCTGGAGGAGCGGTGCCGGGCCGCAGTCGGTTGGCGCTACCCGGGCGCGAGCGATGCTCACCTGCATACTGTGCATACCCGGCTCACCGAGGAGCTGAAGGTCATCGCCGAACTGGGCTATCCGACCTACTTCCTGGCCGTCGCCGAGGTCAGCGACCTCATTCGTGCCCGGGGCATCCGGGTGGCCGCGCGCGGCTCTGGGGCCGGGTCCCTGGTCAACCACCTGCTCGGCATCAGCGGCGTCGACCCGATCCGGCACGACCTGCTCATGGAACGGTTCTGCTCCCCGCTACGGGCGGAGCTTCCCGATATCGACATCGACGTCGAGTCCGCCCGGCGTACCGAGATCTACCAAGCGGTCCTGGAGAGGTTCGGCGGTCAGCGGGTCACCGCCATATCCATGATGGATACCTACAAGGTCCGGCACGCCATCCGCGACGTCGGCGCCGCACTGGGCATGACCCCGGTCGAGATCGACGAGATCGCCAAGGCCTTCCCACACATCCGGGCCAAGGACGCCCGCCATGCCATTGCCGACCTTCCGGAACTGCGGACCCGCGGCTTGGACGCCCCCCGGTTGACCACCCTGTTCGACCTTGTCGAACAGCTCGACGGGCTGCCCAGGCACATCGCCCTGCATCCCTGCGGGGTGATCTTGTCCGATCTCTCCCTGCTGGACCGGACCCCGGTGGAGGCGAGCTGGCTGGGGTTCCCGATGAGCCAGTTCGACAAGGACGACGTCGAACATCTCGGCCTGCTCAAACTCGACATCCTCGGCATCCGGATGCAATCGGCCATGGCGCATGCCGTCGCCGAAATCGCCCGAGTCGACGGGGTGCAGGTCGATCTGGACGACGAAACCCAGGTGCGCCGCGACGATCCGGCCACGTATGCCCTCATCCGCACCACGCATACGCTCGGCTGCTTTCAGATCGAGAGTCCCGGACAGCGCGAGCTCGTCGGCAAGCTTGGGCCGGAACGTTTCGACGACCTCATCCTCGACATCTCCCTGTTCCGCCCCGGGCCGGTCAAATCCGACATGATCACCCCCTATCTTCAAGCTCGGCATGGTTGGCGGCGCACCCGCTGGCTACATCCCAGTCTCGTCCCGGCGCTGTCCGACACCGAGGGCGTCGTCGTCTTCCACGAGCAGGTCATGCAGATCGTTACCGAGACGACCGGGGTTTCGTTGGCTCACGCTGATGAGGTCCGTCGAGCGATGAACTCCCCGAGCGGCATCGAGGCGATCGAGGCGTGGTGGCGTCCGGCCGCTGCGGCCCGGGGCTACACCGACGCCGACATTGAGGAGATCTGGGCAGTGCTGAAGTCCTTCGCCAGCTTCGGCTTCTGCAAGGCGCATGCCGCCGCGTTCGCGCTGCCCACCTTCCATTCCGCATGGCTGAAGACCCACCACCCGGCAGCCTTCCTCGCCGGGGTACTCACTCATGACCCCGGGATGTATCCCAAGCGGCTCATTCTCGACGATGCCCGCACCCTGGGTATCGCTGTGCTGCCGCTGGACGTCAATCTTTCCGGTGACACCTACCGGGTCGAGCGGCTGGAGCAGCCGGGGACGGGCCCGCCTGATCGACCGAGCCACCCGGATCTGCCGGATGGCTCGGCATACGGAATCCGGCTGTCCCTGGCGGACGTCAAGGGAATCAGCGAGGCCGAGCTCGCCCGGATCATCGGCGGCCAGCCCTATGCCGATCTCGGCGACTTCTGGACCCGGGCGAGGGCCAGCCGACCCATCGTCGAACGGCTCGTCCTCGCCGGGGGATTCGACGGGATCTACGGCATGGGCGGGGCTGCCTCCGGCCTGGGACGACGGGGCCGGATCAGCCGTCGGGACGTGTTGCTCCATGTCGCCGAGCTGGACCGGTGGGACCGGGCGGTCGGCGGTCCGCCGCGGGCGCGGAGACGGGTGTTGACCACCGCCGCTGCCGCCAAGGAGGCCCAGGCCGACCGCGCGGACATCTGGGGGGTACAGGAACGGGCCGCCGCACAGTCCCAGGCCGCTGCCTCGGTTACCACCACCGGACCGGTCCAACTAGCGCTCGACCTCGGTGATCGTCCCGAACTCGTCGCCGGCTCCGGGCTGCCGGAGATGACCGGGACGGAACGGGTCGAGGCCGAGCTGGAGATTCTTGGGCTGGACGCCAGCGCGCATGTTGTGCAGTTCTACACCCCCCTGCTCACTGCACTCGGGAGCACCTGGAGCACCGACTTGTTGCGCGCCCGCAACGGTTCGACCGTCCTGGTTGGCGGAGTCAAGGTGGCCACCCAGACCCCGCCGATCCGCTCCGGGCGCCGGGTGGTCTTCCTCACCCTCGATGACGGCACCGGGCCCTGCGACGCCACCTTCTTCGACGACGTCCAAGGCATGTATGCCGACACCGTCTTCGGCTCATGGCTGTTGCTCGTGCGGGGCGTGGTCCGGCGTACGGGGGCCCGCGGGATCTCCTTGCGAGCGACCGGAGCCTGGGAACTCGGTGGCCTGTGGCAAGCCTGGACCCGTGGCGGGCTACCGGCGGTCCTGGAGCGGATCGAGCAGACCGACGCCGACGCCCGGGCCGTTGCGGTTGCGGGGGAGAAGGCCGTCGCCGAACGGCTCGCCAAGGGACGCCGGGTGCTGGTTCATGCCAGCGGTTTCCGACAGTCACCGTATGCCGACACCCGCCCTCCGGGGACGGATCCGGCACATAGCCGCGGCATACCAGGTATCCCGGGAATGCCCGCCCGTCGTGAGGAATCACTCGTGCCGCCACGCAAGTTGTGGCACTCCAGCCCGGGTAGTTCGGGGCACTAGGGTGGTTACGACGATGGTGGTATATGGGCGCCGGGCCGCGGCGCACCATCGACCGACAGGACGAGCCGGAAGGGATCTACGGTGGCGCACGAACTGGCCAGGGATCATCTCCGGGTCCGCCCGCCTGGGGTGGCGGACGGGGTACGCACGGCAGCAGTGTGGACCGCGGTTGCTGAGGTCGCTGCACGCCGCAGTGCCGCCCTCGGACGCCCCTTACGCGTCATCGACCTCGGTGGTGGCACCGGCGGACTGGCCGTCCCCTTGGCCGCCGAGGGTCACGAGGTCCTCGTCGTCGACCCCAGCCCGGACGCGCTTGCCGCACTGCGCCGCCGAGCCGCAGACGTTGGCGTGTCCGAACACGTCACCGCACGCCAAGGTGATGCCGAGACCCTGGCCGAGGTCCTTGCCCACGATGACGGACCGGTGGGCCGGTACGCCGAGGCCGGCGTCGATCTGGTCTGTTGTCACGGCACTCTCGAAGTGGTCGAGGACCTGGACGCGGCCGTGGCCGGCATTGCCGCAGTGCTGGCCGGCGATGGTGTGTTGTCCCTGGTCACCGCGCAACGGCTGGCCGCTGTGCTGGCCCGGGCATTGGCCGGACGGATCGATCAAGCCGCAGCCCTCCTGGCGAACCCGGACGGACGCTGGGGGGAGGGCGACCCCATTCCGCGCCGGTTCGATCCGGCAACCCTCACCGCCCTGCTGGCCCGGCACGGCCTGGAGGTTATCGATCTCCACGGGGTACGGGTCGTCTCCGACCTCGTCCCCTCGACGCGCCTGGCCACCGAACAAGACCGTCGTGCTGTCTTGGACCTCGAGGAAGCGTTGGCTGCGCACCCGGACGCCGAGGTGCTCGGTCGGCTGGGCGCCGCGGTCCATATCCTGGCTGGCCGGGCCCGCCCCGTTCGGCCGGGCTGAGTCCGCACCGGTGGTCCGATGAGCCGACGCCAGTTCGCCCCTCCCGAGCGCGCCGCGGCAGCGCCGCCGGACGACACCGGCTGCACCGTGCTGCACGTCGACATGGATGCGTTCTTCGCCTCCGCATCCTTGCTGGCCCGACCCGACCTGGTCGGCAGCCCCGTCATCATCGGCGGCTCCGGTGGCCGTGGCGTGGTGCTGTCGGCGACCTACGAGGCCCGCCGGTTCGGGGTCACCTCCGCCATGCCGATGGGCCGGGCCAGGCGGCTGTGTCCGTCGGCTACGGTGTTGCCGCCGGACCACGAGCTTTATGCCCGGATGAGCGCAGCCGTCATGGCAACGTTCCGCGACTGGACCCCGGTGGTCGAGCAACTCTCGGTGGACGAGGCATTCCTCGACGTCGCCGGCGCGGTGCGCCGGTTCGGCTCCCCGGCGACCATCGCTCAAGGCATACGGGACCAGGTCGCCGACGAACAGGGCATCACCTGTTCCATCGGGGTTGCACCGAGCAAGTTCGTCGCCAAACTGGCATCCAACCTGGCCAAACCCGATGGGCTGCTCGTTGTGCCCAAGGACGAGGTCGTCTCGTTCGTCCAGGCACTGCCCGTCGCGGCCCTGTGGGGGGTCGGCGACAAGACCGAGGAGGTGTTGCTGCGTCTCGGCTTGCGCACGGTGGCCGACATCGCGCACACCCCGGTGCATACGCTCAAGCGAGCCCTGGGACAGGCGTCCGGGACGCACCTGCATGCCCTGGCCTGGGGACGGGACGAGCGTCGGGTCGAAGCGACCAATGCGGAGAAGTCCATCGGCGCAGACGAAACCTTCGAGGTGGATGCCGACGACCCGGCCTATATCCACCGACGCCTGTTGCGCCTATCCGACAAGGTAGCCGCCCGGATGCGCAGCGCGGGGCTCATGGGCCGCACCGTGACGATCAAGGTCCGGTTCGGCGACTTCACCACGATCACTCGGGCAAAGACCCTGCGGGAGCCAACGGACACCTCGCGGGTGGTGCATGCCGCCGCGTTGGCGTTGTTCTATGGGCTCGGCCTGCAGCGCGCCCGGATCCGCCTGGTCGGGGTGCGGATGAGCGGGCTGGTCGATGCCGCATCCGCGCTGGTCCAGGGCCTGTTGGATGAGCCAGAACACGGTTGGCGAGACGCTGATCTCGCTGTTGATCAAGCCAGTCGACGATTTGGGGCGGGCAGCGTCAGGCCGGCAAGTTTGCTGCACTCGCCCCCCTCGTCTTCCCGTTCACAGCCACGCGACATATCCTTGCCTTGACGGTCGGCCGTGTACACGGCGTCAGACAAGATGACCAACGATGCGTGGGGAGGCCCCGATGCCCCTGTCGGACCGGGAGCAGCACATGCTTGAGCAACTCGAGCAGCAGCTCATCGCGGAGGACCCGAAGTTCGCCTCCCACATGCGAGGTGGCAATTCTGGGCTACACCGTGGCCGAGTGGCCCTCGCCGTCGTCGCCGTGATCGCCGGTTTGGCCTTGGTCCTTACAGCCGTCAACTTCGCTCAGACGTGGATCGGTGCCATCGGATTCGCCATCATGGTCGCCGGAGTCGCGTATGCGGTCACCCCGGCCAAGAAGTCCACCGGCCCTCAGGGTGTCGTCCAGTCAGACGGATCAACCAACGTCAAACCCGCTTCGGGCGGCAAGAAGTCCCGGGGGACGTTCATGGAGCGGATCGAACAGCGCTGGGAACGTCGTCGCAACGGTTGGTGACACCGGCGTTTCTACTGTCCCCACCGCATGCCGAGCGTTCCGGCTCTTCGCGCTGACGGCCCGTTTCCCCCTCGCGCTAAGGGCCGCCTTATCACGCTTAGGGCTGCCCCCACCTTCGCGCGCGGTGCTCTTTCCCTCTCTTCGCGCTGGAGCCTCCCCTCTCTTCGCATGGGAACCCGGAGGTTGGCAAGGGAAAACTTCCCTTGCCAACCTCCGGGTTCCCACCTGAGGCGTAAATCCGGAGGTTGGCGGGTGGGGAGGCACTAGCTGGCCAGGAGCGCGACGACGAACGTTGCCGCAATGGTCAGGCCGGCCAGTAGCTCGATCCCCATGCTGGTCAGGACGGCTCGCAGCGCTGCCGTGGTCCGCTGCCAGGCTTGACGATGACTCTGGCTGTGCGCCGCCTCCAACAGATAGATCGCCAGGACGAATCCCAGCGGAGCGCCAATGACCGGGATCACGAAGAACCCGACGATGGCGACCGCCATGGCCAGTACGAGCGTCCAATTGGCCACGCCCTCAGCGCGCAACCGACGTCCCGGAATGAGGTACTGGGTCGCCAGGCCCACGGCATACACGATGACGGCCACCGTCAAGGCGGCCCAGGCGGTGGTAGAGGCGGTACTGATCGCCCACACGGCGACGCCGATGACGATGATCACCAAGCCGGGCAGGATCGGGACGACGATGCCGAACAGACCGATGACGATAAGGATCGCGGCGATCGTGCCAGGCGTCGTCATGGCTAGCAGGGACCTGTTGTGCGCCAGGCAGGCACGTCGCGCGCACTCTGCGATGTCGTCGTCCCGCCGACCATCGAGCGGATCATCGAACGAGAAGTTGTGGCCGGCCGGTCACTCGGTGACGTCGGCCGGCTCTTGATCGCTCAGGCGCTCGCTCTCATCGTGGATCTGGGCGTGCTCGCGCAGCCGCTCGAGGTGCTCACGGCCGTGGTGGGCACAGAACAACAGCTCTCCACCGGCGTGCAAACGGGCGCGGACGTATGCCTGGGCGCCGCAGCGGTCGCAGCGGTCAGCAGCGCTCAGTTGGGGGACCAGGGTGGCGTTCACGCGTTCTTCTCTCATCTCGTTATCCAGCAGGGTGCAGCTGAGATAACAGTCAAGCATGCCAATTCGTTCCCAGAGGTCACCTTCTCATCCCCTGGCGCGGCGCGACCGGCGATGTCACCGTGAACGACTAGCCTCGTGGCCGTGTCAGCAGCAACCCCCATGGCCTCCTCCGCGCATTCCCGCCCATCGACTGCGGCAGGGACCACCGCGGCCAAGAAGGCGGCCTCGAGCACCTCGGCACAGGCATACACGGCCCACCACCTCCAGGTTCTCGAAGGGTTGGAAGCCGTTCGGAAGCGGCCGGGGATGTACATCGGGTCCACCGATGCCCGCGGCCTCATGCATTGCCTGTGGGAGATCATCGACAACGCCGTCGACGAGGCATTGGGCGGCTATTGCGACCACGTGGAGGTCATCCTTGCCTCGGACGGCTCGGTGCAAGTCACCGACAACGGTCGGGGCGTGCCGGTCGACATCGAGCCGCGCACGGGGCTGACTGGCGTCGAAGTCGTCTACACCAAGCTGCATGCCGGCGGAAAATTTGGCGGGGGCTCCTACACCGCCTCCGGGGGCCTGCACGGAGTCGGCGCATCGGTGGTCAACGCACTGTCGGCACGGTTGGACGTCGAGGTGGACCGGGCAGGCAAGACGTATGCCATGAGCTTCCGGCGCGGTGAGCCCGGGGTGTTCGCCGACGTTGTCGGCACCAAGGGGCGACCGGCACCGGACAACGAGTTCCGGCCGTTCGAGGCCGGCAGCGAACTGGATGTGATCGGCCGGGCCAAGCGGGGGGTTACCGGTACCCGGGTGAGGTACTGGGCCGATCCGCAGATTTTCCTCAAGGATGCCGCCTTCGACATCGACGGGCTGATTGCTCGTGCACGCCAGACCGCGTTCCTCGTCCCAGGTTTGACGCTGGTCATTCGTGACCAGCGAGGCGAGCACGCCACCACCGAGACGTTCCGGCACGAGGGTGGCATCGGCGAGTTCTGCGAGTTCCTTGCCCCCGATCCGGCCGTGACCGATGTCTGGCGGCTGCAGGGAAGCGGCACATTCACCGAAACCGTGCCCGTGCTGGATGAGGCGGGCCACATGACCCCGACCGATGTCGAGCGGGAGGCGGTTGTCGACGTTGCTGTCCGTTGGGGGACCGGGTACGTCGAAACCACCCGATCCTTCGTCAACGTCATCGCCACGCCCAAGGGCGGCACTCACGTGACGGGGTTCGAGCAGGCCCTGGTCAAGGTCTTCCGGAAACAACTGGAGGTGAACGCCCGCAAGCTGAAGGTCGGCAGCGACAAGGTGGACAAGGACGACATCCTGGCCGGCCTGACCGCCGTCGTGACCGTCCGGTTGGCCGAGCCTCAGTTCGAGGGGCAGACCAAGGAAGTCCTGGGGACCTCCGCCGTACGCGCCATTGTGGCCAAGGTTGTCGAACAGGAATTGACCAAGCGCATCGTCTCACCGCCGCGGGGCGGGAAGCTCGAGGTGGACCGGCTTTTGGAGAAGGTCGTCACCGAGATGAAGTCGCGGATCAGCGCCCGCCTGCACAAGGAGACCCAGCGCCGCAAGAACGCCTTGGAAAACTCCTCGCTGCCGGCCAAATTGGCCGATTGCCGCAGCAACGACACCGAGCGATCGGAACTGTTCATCGTCGAGGGGGACAGCGCGCTGGGTACGGCCAAGCTGGCTCGCAGCAGTGACTTCCAGGCGCTGCTACCCATCCGGGGCAAGATTCTCAATGTGCAGAAGGCCTCGGTCGCCGATATGCTCAAGAACGCCGAGTGCGCGGCAATCATCCAGGTGATCGGCGCCGGATCGGGCCGATCGTTCGATCTTGATGTCGCCCGGTACGGCAAGATTGTCATCATGACCGACGCCGACGTCGACGGCGCCCATATTCGCACCCTGCTGCTTACCCTGTTCTTCCGGTACATGCGCCCGCTCATTGATGCCGGGCGGGTGTATGCCGCTGTGCCGCCGCTGCACCGGCTCGAGGTGGTCAACCCTGGCGCGAAACCCAACGAGCTCATCTACACCTACAGCGAGACGGAGATGCGCCGGGAGGTGGCCTCTCTGACCAAGCGGGGACGCACGATCAAGCAACCCATCCAGCGCTACAAGGGCCTGGGCGAGATGGATGCCGACCAGTTGGCGGAAACCACCATGGATCCACGCCACCGGACCCTGCGCAAGGTGACGTTGGGTGACGCCGCGGGCGCCGAGGAGGTCTTCGATCTGCTTATGGGCAGCGATGTTGCCCCTCGGAAAGAGTTCATCATCGACTCGGCCGACACGTTGGACCGGGAACGGATCGACGCCTAGGACGGCGACGCGAGCACGTCGGCAGGTGCAGCGGTGGTGCGTCGAGGGATGAGCTCGGTGGCGATGACGATCTGGGCGTCGGTCTGTGCTGCCCCCTCGAGCATGGCGGAAAGCAGCAGGTGGGCTGCTTCGATGCCCTGACGGACCACGTCCTGCCGAACGGTGCTCAGACCGAAGACCCTGGAATTCTGGTAGTCGTCGATGCCGATGACCGATAGGTCCCCGGGAACGCGTAGGCCGAGTTCGACGGCCTTGGCCATGAAACCCAGTGCCAATTCGTCGGAGGCCGCGACGATCGCACTCGGCCGGTCGGGACGTGAGATGTAGGGAGCAGCGACGTCGTAGGAGCCCTCCGCGCTCCATTCGGCCTCAAGCACCCAGGAGGGATCGAACGGCAGGTCATGGGCGGCGAGCGTCGCCCGGTAGGCGTTCAACCGCTTGGTAGGGGTCCGGATGAGGGCGAGGGACTCGGGGATCCCACCGACGTAACCGATCCGGCGATGCCCCAAGTCGATGAGATGTTCCGTGGCCGTCGAAATGGCGACCGCCTCATCGATCAGCACGCAGGGCACTCCGGCGACAGGAGTACCAATGGCGACGATGGGCAGATCGAGGCTGACCAATAGCTCATGTTCCTCCGGCTCCAGCGGGAGGTTGAGACTGACTACCCCGTCGACCCTCCGCCAGAGCATCTCCCGGGTCAACGGCCGACGCACGTCATTCTCATCGTCCTCGAGCACGATGAGAATGACGTGGTACCCGCGCTGGTGCAGGGTCTGCTGGATCGCGTTGACGATGGTGGCGAAATACCACCGGGTGATGAACGGTGTCATCACCGCAACGACCTTCGTGCGCCCAGACGCCAGAGAGGTGGCTGTCGGGGAGGCTACATAGTCGAGCTCGGCGGCCACCCGCAGGACCCGCTCACGGGTGGCGGGACTGACTCGGTCAAGGCCGCGCAATGCGCGCGAGACCGTGGCGACGGAAACTCCAGCCGCCTTGGCGACATCGGTGATGGTGCTCACAGCACTCCTCCTGGAGGTTCCGGACGATGGGCCGGGCCTTCGACGCATCGTCGAAGGCCCGGCCCATCGCAACGTCAGCCTTTCGTTCCGCCGGCGAGGAGCCCACGGACGAAGTAGCGCTGGAGGCCGAGGAAGACGGCCACCGGCACAGCGATGGAAATGAACGCAGCCGCAGACAACAGGTACCAGCGGTTCCCGAGCGTGCCGCTGATCTGGTTCAGTTGCATGGTGATGGGAGCTCGCTCCGGCGAGCCACCCAACATGGTCAGGGCGACGAGGAGATCATTCCATACCCAGAGGAACTGAAAGATGCCGAACGAGGCCAGCGCCGGGGTGATCAGGGGTAGCAGCACTTGAAGGAAGATCCGAAGATGCCCCGCCCCGTCGACCCGGGCGGCCTCCAACAGGGATGGCGGGATCTCCTTCATGAAGTTATGCAGGAGATAGACCGCCAACGGTAGGGCGAATGCCGAATGCGAGATCCACAGCGCCCAGTACGAACCCTGAATGCCTAGCGTCTGATAGAACTGCGCCAGCGGCAGCAACGCGATCTGCAAGGGCACGATCTGCAGGGCGAACACCGCAACAAAGAGGAAGTTGCGTCCCGGGAAGTCGATCCAGGCGAATGCATACGCGCTCAGCGCCGCCAAGAGCAGCGGCAGCAGCACCGACGGGATGGCAATGACGATCGAGTTCATGAAGAACTGCGACATCGGTGTGGCGTTGGCTCCGCCACCGCTGAACGCTTCCTTGTAGTTGTTCAGCGTGAACGGAGTGGACAACGCAGTCCACCAGCCTGAGGACTGAATGTCCTCCTGCTTGCGGAACGAGGTGACCAGCAGACCGAACGTGGGAGTGGTCCAGGCAAGCGCCATGATGACCGCGAACGCGGAGGCCCACGGAGAGCTGACCGCCCGCGCGGCCTCCCCTGCTGCGGACTTCATCCGCTTGCCGGAGCCAACCGTTCGCGCCCGAGTGGCCTTCTCGGCTGCGTCGAGGGCAACCCCTTCAGGTGTGACCGGCCTCGAATGCTCACTCATCAGGCATCCTTCCGCATCTGGATGACGTTGAAGATGATGATCGGTGTCACCAGCAGGAAGATGACGATGGCGATCGCCGCGCCCAGACCAGGTTCCTGGGTGACGAACGAGCGCCGATAGAACTCGTTGGCCAGCACCGAGTCGTGCTGGGTGCCGCCGTCGGTGGCCTGAACAATGTCAAAGGCCTTCAAGGTCGCGATACCGATCGTGGTGACCACGACGATGACCGAGGACCGGATGCTCGGCAAGGTGACGAACCGGAACAGCTGCAGCCCGCCGACACCGTCCATCTTGGCCGCCTCGAGGATGTCGTCCGGGATGGCCTTGATGGCCGCGGACAGGACGGTCATGGCGAACCCGGCCTGGATCCAGACCATGATGACGATCAGGCACAGGGTGTTGAGCGGAATGGCCCCGGTGGGTGCTCCGAGCCAGCTGACCGGAGAGATCCCCACTGCGCCGAGAAGCGCGTTGAGCAGCCCGATCTGAGTGGCGCCTGGGGAGCCGTTAAAGTCGTAGACGAACTTCCAGATGAGCGTCGCGCCGACCATGGAGATGGCCATAGGCATGAAGATCAGCGCTTTGGCGATGGCCTCACCCCTGGCGCGGTCGATGAGGACGGCGTAAAGCAGACCGAGGCCGGTGGCAAACAAGGGGACAAGGATGACCCACAGGGCCGTATTGAGGAAGACCTCGGGCAGTCCGGAACTGGTGAAGAGCTTCTTGAAGTTATCCAGGCCAACAAACTTGCCCTGAACCCGCGGGCTGCCCAAATGAATGTCGAAGAACTTGCCGCTGTAGAACGCCCGGCGAATTGTGAGGATCGCGGGATAGATCAGGCCGAACCCGATGAGCAGAACGGTCGGGCCGATAAAGGCCACCGCCTGCACCTTTTCGCCGCTGCGCCCACGAAAGAGCGAGGCAAGGAACAAGATGGCGAAGAACACCGCGCCGAAGACGAGGATGCCGACGAGCAGAGCCACGAGCTTGCCGCCGAAGGTGGTGCCGTTGACCCATTCAGACAGAAAGGACAGCGGCCCGGAGTTCTCCGCGATAACAGAGACATGCACGAACTTCACCTCCTAAACGATGGCGTGACCGGTGGGCGCGACGCGATCGCCGCGCCCACCGGTCTGGGTCGTTTGCTAGCGCCGGTGCGTCAGCTTGTTGGCCAAGACTGTTCGATGTTGTCCAGCGTCGTTTTGTCGTCCTGACCGTTGATCCAGTTGGTCATCTGGGTCCAGAAGGTGCCGGCCCCAACTGCCGAGGGCATCATGTCCGACCCGTCGAACCGGAACACCGTGGCCGGGTCCTGCAAGATCTTGGCCGACTGCTGGTCGATTGGGCTGACCAGGTTGTTCGGGTCCAGTCCCTTATTTGCGCTGACCCATCCACCGCCGGTCGTGGCCTTGGCCTTGGCGTTTGCCCAGTCCGGGCTGGCCAAGAACGCGGCGAACGCCTTGACTTCGGGTGCATCGCGGAAGGTCAGCACGAATTCGCCACCGCCTTCGACGGGCTTGGTGTCATCCATGGACGGCTCGTAGAACGCCCAAATGTCGCCGTCTTCGGCCACGGTCGTGCCTTTGGGCCAGTTCGAGGCGTAGAAGGACGCCTGTTGGTGCATGTAGCACTGCTTCTTCAGGATGGGCTGACCGCCGTCCTGGAACGTCGTCGTGGCGATGGACGCGACGTTGCCGTAGCCACCGTTGACGTATGCCGGGTCCTTCAAGATGGCGCCGACCTTGGCCAAGGCATCTGCCACCTTGGGGTCGTTGAACGGGATCTCGTGCGCAACCCACTGGTCGTACACGTCGGCCCCGTTGACCCGGAGCATGAGTTCCTCGAGCCAGTCGGTGGCCGGCCATCCCGTGGCGGTGCCCGAGCCAATCCCGGCGCACCACGGTTTGGCGGCGGGGTCGTCGGCGGCGATCTTCTTCGTCAACGACATGAGGTCGTCCCATGTCGTCGGGACGGTGTACCCCTTGTCCTTGAACATCTTGGGGGAGTACCAGACGTAGGACTTGACGTTGGCCCCCAGCGGAGCGGCATACAAGGTGCCATCCACTGAGCCGTAGCCGCGCCAGTCCTTGCCGAAGTACTCGTCGACCTCCTTGGAGACCGTGTCGCTGGCCGGAATCGCCTTCTGGGTGTCCACCATGGTCTGCAGCAGGCCGGGCTGGGGGATGAAGGCCACATCGGGCAGGTTGCCGGTCTGGGCGCGCTGCGGGAGGTTCTTCTCGAAGTCCTTGTCGCCTTCGTACTTCACGGTGACGCCGGTGCAGTCCTCGAAGGACTTGTACGACGCCTTGTGTGAGGCGTCCTCAGGCGTGACGATCGAGGTATAGATCGTCACCGTCTTGCCTTCAAGCTCAGACTTCATGTCGCACCACTTGCTGTAGTCCGTGGTGTCGGTTGCCGCTGCTGCGGTGGTGGAGGAGTCGCTGCTCCCGCCGCCACAGGCCGCCACGGTGAGGGACAACGCCGCGATACCGGCGAACGTCGCAAAGGTGCGACGGGGAGACCCAAGGGCCATAATTTGCCCGCCTTCGTCTGTCGAGTGCTAAGGGCGAGGCACCTGCCCCGCCCGTGGGGTGGTGCGAGTGTAAAAGCGGTTACATCGACAGTGCAACGGCTGGGGTTAACGATTCCGTAACGTGAATGTCACATCGATATCACCGTGCGGATTTCCCCGCAGCGTGGGGTTGCGGCAAGCGAATCCGCAGCTAGCGAGCCGGTGAGCCGATGCCGGCAACGACCCCCCGGCCGGGCGCGCCGGACCCATCCCGTCTACCGGAGGCGTCGGGCAAAGCCAGCGCAGCCCCCGCGCCGGTGACGGCGCGAGCGGGGGTCGCCCCGGCCCAGGCGAGCACGAGGGTGTCCTCGCCCTTGAGGAAGCGATGCGCCCGCACGCCGCCGGTGCCACGCCCCTTGACCGGATACTCGGCATACGGGCTGACCTTGATCGACCCCGGCTGCGTCCCGGGGAGGGCATCACTGGCACCGCTCGCGGTGACGACCACCGCACCGTCGGCCTGCGCGGAAGCCGGGACGACCCCAAAGAATCGCACACTCGCTCCCGAGGTCAGCCGGATTCCGGCCATGCCGGAGGCCGCCCGCCCCTGGGGTCGAACGGCCGCCGCCGGGAACCGCAAAAGCTGGGCATCGGAACTGATGAGCACGAGATCGTCGGTTTCCTCGTGGACCAGCCCGGCCCCCACGACTTCGTCGCCGGGTTTGAGCGAGATGACTGCCCAATCGCGCTTCCCGGGATAGTCGGGCACGATCCGCTTGACCACCCCTGCCGCGGTGCCCAGGGCCACGGTTGGTCCCTCGGGGTCGAGCGGCGCGATGGTCAGCGGTCGCTCACCGCCGGCCAGATCGATGTATGCCGCCACCGGCGCGCCACCGCTGAGGGTTGGTGCATCGTTTGTCGGCGGTAGTGCCGGCAACTCGGTGGCGCCGATCCGAATCATCCGTCCGGCGGAGGTAAGCACCGCCACCTCACCTCGAGCCGTGGTCCGCACCGCGCCGGCCAGCGCATCATGGGGGGCGCGTGGCCCGTCGCGGGGGATCGGGTCAGCTGAACTCGTCCGGGCCAACAGTCCGGTGGTGGACAGGAGCACCCAACACGGGTCGTCGGTGATCTCCAGCGGGGTGCTCGGGGGTGCCCCCGCCGATTCCAGCAACACCGTTCGGCGGGGGGTGCCGTGCGTCTTGGCGACCTCGGCCAGTTCCTTCGAGACCGCCGACTTGAGCAGGTGCTCGTCGCTGAGCAGGGCGCGCAGCCCTTCGATGTCCCGGCGAAGGTCTTGCTGCTCCTGCTCCAACTCGATCCGCGAGAACTTGGTCAACCGACGCAACCGGAGGTCGAGAATGTACGTCGCCTGCGGGTCGGAGAGGTCGAAGACCGAGATAAGCCGCTCCTTAGCGGCGGCGTCGTTGTCCGAGGAGCGGATGACCTGGATGACCTCGTCGATGTCGAGGATGGCGATGAGCAGGCCATCGACAAGGTGCAGCCGTTCCTCCTTCTTGCCCAGCTGGAACGCGGTCCGTCGGCGGAAGACCTCGAACCGGAAGTCCAGGTAGACGGTCAACAGGTCCTTCAGACCCATGGTGCGGGGTTGGCCGTCGACGAGGGCAACGGCATTGATGCCGAAGGAGTCCTCCAATGGTGTGAGCTTGAACAATTGCGCCAGCACGGCTTCGGGGTTGAACCCGTTCTTGATCTCGATGACCAGACGCAGACCGTTGGTGCGATCGGTCAGGTCGTTGACGGCGGCGATTCCTTGGAGCTTCTTGGCCTGGACCAGGTCCCGGATCTTCTCGATGACCTTCTCCGGCCCGACCAGATAGGGCAACTCGGTGACGATGATGCCTTGACGGCGAGGGGTGACCGCCTCGATCCGGGTGGCCGCCCGGGTCCGGAAGGTGCCGCGGCCGGTCAGATAGGCATCACGGATGCCGTCCAACCCGACGATGCGGCCGCCGGCGGGCAGGTCCGGGCCCGGGACGAACTTCATCAGGTCGTCCAGGGTCGCCTCAGGGTGATCGATGAGGTGCCGAGCGGCACCGATGACCTCGACGAGGTTGTGCGGTGCCATGCTCGTGGCCATCCCGACGGCAATCCCGGACACGCCGTTGACCAGCAGATTGGGGTAGGCGGCCGGAAGCACGGAGGGCTGGGTGTGCTGGTCGTCGTAGGTGGGCACGAAGTCGACCGTGTCCTGGTCCAATCCGGTGACCATGAGCAGGGCAGCCGGGGCCATCCGCGCCTCCGTGTAGCGCGGTGCCGCCGGACCGTCGTCTAACGAACCGAAGTTGCCGTGCCCATCCACCAGCGGCAACCGCATGGTGAACGGCTGGGCCATCCGCACCAGCGCCTCGTAGATGGCCGAGTCGCCGTGCGGGTGGTAGCGACCCATGACGTCCCCGACGACGCGGGCGGACTTCACGTGCCCCCGGTCCGGGCGGAGCCCGTTCTCTGCCATGGAGAACAAGATCCGTCGCTGCACCGGTTTGAGCCCGTCCCGGGCATCGGGCAAGGCGCGGGCGTGGATAACGCTGTAGGAGTACTCGAGGAAGGCGGCCTTCATCTCATCCTCGACATCGATGTCGACGATGCGCTCCGCGAAGTCCTCCGGCGGGGGGGTCGAGGTTCGGCGGGCCATGCTCGGTGGGTCTCCTGAACGGCTGGGGTCGAGTGGAACCGCCCGTATGCCGTCAGCTGCCGGCGCGGGCGCCCCCACCGTAACGCCCGACGTGGAGGACCTCGGCCACCCCACGCCGACCACGACGCAACGAAGGACTCTTCGGGTGCGCCACTGGGTGCCCCAGGGCAATGACGCCGACGATCCTGCGATCCCGTGGGACGGCATACGCGTCCAGGACTGCTTCGTGGGTACCGGAGGGTACCCCGAAGAACAGGGCGCCCAGCCCGGCGTCCACAGCGCCGAGCAGAACAATCATGGCGCCCATGGCCACGTCGGTGTCCCAATAGGGCACGGGCCAATGCGCCAAGCTGCGATCCGTCCAGCCCTTGTCCGCCTCCGCGTACCGGTCGAGGTAGGCGGTGGGGTTGCTCAGGCAGACGATGAGTGCTGGGGCGGAGGAGATTCCCCTCAGCCAGGCGTCCGCCTCACTCAGTGGGTCGTCCTGATCCGTGGTAGCCGCCCAGAACGGCGCGGTGTCCTGTGGACCGATGAGCGCGAGGTAGTCCCAACCCTGGCTGAAGCCGGCGCTGGGGGCACGAATGGCCAGGCCGATGAGATCGGTGATGGTGGACAGGTCCACCGGCACGTCGGGATCGAAGCGACGCACCATGGCGCGCCGACGGACTGTGTCGCGAAACTCCATGGCCCAAGCATCCCCGATGACTCGGGCATGGCCGTTTCAGGCGGCACAATGGAACCATGACCGTGGATTTGCCCCCTGGTTATCCGGTCGAGTGGGAGGCCGATGTCGCGTTGCGGGATGGGACCATCGCCCACCTGCGACCGATTCGTCCCGACGACGCCGACGGCGTGCGGGCCTTCCATGCCGCGCAGTCCGACGAATCCATCTATCTGCGCTTCTTCGCACCATTGCGGGAGCTCAGCGCCAAGGACCTGCGGCGGTTCACGCACGTGGACTATCGCGACCGGGTGGCGTTGGTGTGCACCCTGCGTGACGAGATCATCGGGATCGGTAGGTACGACCGGATCGCTGCCGGCACGGCCGAGGTCGCCTTTAACATCAGCGACCGTTACCACGGGAAGGGCATCGGTTCGGTGCTGCTGGAGCACCTGGCCGCCATCGGCCGAGAGCAGGGCATCGGCGAATTCGTTGCCGAGGTCCTTCCGCAAAACCGCAAGATGCTGGCCGTGTTCGCCGATGCCGGGTTCGAGGTGCATCGGGCCATCGAGGACGGGGTCGTGCAGGTGTCGTTCGACATCAGTCCGACGGAGCACAGCGAAGCCGTCCGGTTGGCTCGCGAACACCGTGCTGAGAGCCTGTCGATGACGTCCCTGCTGTTTCCCAAATCCATTGCCGTGGTCGGTGCCAGCCGGCGCGAACAGAACATCGGCCACCAGTTGCTGGCCAACCTGCTGCATGCCGGATTCACCGGTGACATCCACGTGGTCCATCCCGAGGCGTCGTCGGTCCTGGGACGCCCGAGCGTCCGCTCGATGTCCGACATCGACGGGGAGGTTGACCTCGTCATCATCGCCGTGCCGGCCAGTGCCGTGCTCGATGTCGTCGACGACGCGGCCGCGGTCGGAGCGAGGGCCCTGCTCGTGGTCAGCGCCGGCTTTGCCGAGGTGGACGAGCACGGAGACGCCCTGCAAATGGAGCTGCTGGCCCGCGCCCGGTTGGCCGGGATGCGGGTCCTTGGCCCCAACTCGTTCGGCGTGCTCAACAACGACTCGAAGGCCCGGCTCAACGCCACGCTGGCTACCTCGGTGCCGCCGCACGGTGGTCTGGGTCTTTTTGCCCAGTCCGGTGCCCTGGGCATCGCAGTCCTGGCCTCGGCCGCGCGACGCAACCTCGGGATCTCCGTCTTCGCCTCCGCGGGCAACCGCGTGGATGTCTCGGGCAACGACTTCATGCAATACTGGATCGACGACGACACCACGACAGCTGTCGGCCTCCACCTGGAATCGATGGGCAATCCTCGGAAGTTCTCACGGATCGCCCGCCACCTGGCCGCTTCGAAACCGGTCATCGTGGTCAAGTCCGGCGTCTCCGAGTTCGGCATCCCGCCAGGGCATCGGGTGCGCCGCACCCAAACCCCACCCCGGGCATTCGCCGAGCTCCTCCGCCAGGCCGGGGTCATCCGGGTCAGCAACGTGCACCAGCTCTTCGACGTCGCCCAACTGGTCGTCCACCAACCCCTGCCGAAGAGCAACCGCATCGCCATTATCGGCAATTCGGCCGGACTGTCCGCCCTCGCCGCTGGAGCCGCCACCGCCCGGCGGCTGCTGGTGACTCACGGCCCTGTGAACCTGCCGTCCGAGGCCGGGGCGGCCGAGTTCGACCAGGCCCTGACCGCGGCCTTCGCCGCCGACAACGTAGACGCCGTGGTGTGCTGCTTCATCCCGCCGTTGATCACCCCCGACGAGGAGGTCGTGGACACGGTACGCTCCTTCGCCGGCCACGACGAGAAACCCCTCGTGGCAACCTTCCTCGGCATGCGCGGCGTCGACGGTGGCACCCAAGCAGTGGACCGGCGGGCCGAGGACCCGGGCGGGCACTCGCTGCCGGTGTATGCCATGCCTGAGGAGGCCTTGCGGGCGATGGCCGCGGCGGTGGACTACGCCCAATGGCTATCACGGGACAAGGGCGTGCCCGTGGCCCCGCTGGGGGTGGACCGGGAGGCCGCGCAGACGATCACCGAGCAGGTGTTGGTGGACGCACCACAGGGGCGGGTGCTCACCGAGGAGGAAACTGAGGCGATCCTGGCGGCCTATGGCATCCGGCTGTGGCGTCGCGCGGCCGTCAACGATGTCGAGCAGGCTCTGACCGCCGCCCAGGACTTGGGCTATCCCGTCGTGCTGAAGTCCACCTCACCCCTGGTCAAGCACCGGCCGGGGGGCGCCGGCATCCGGACCGACCTCGATTCCCCGTCCGCCCTTCACGCCGCGTGGCTGTCCCTGCACGACCGCCTGCCCGCGTTGGCGGCGCAGCGACTGGTCGTGCAACGGATGGCCCCTCCGGGGGTCGCCTGCATCGTTGGCTCGCGCGAGGATCCGCTGTTCGGTCCGCTGATCCGCTTCTCTGTCGCCGGGGCGCCCACCGAGCTGTATGAGGACATCGCCTACCGGGTGCCACCGCTGACCGATGTCGAGGTCGCCGACCTGGTCTCGTCGGTGAAGGCCGCGCCGCTCCTGCACGGCCATGGCGGGAGCGCACCGGTCAATCGAGCGGCGCTGGACGATCTCATTGCCCGAGTCTCCGTCCTGGCCGATGACATCGAGGAACTCGCCGATGTCCACCTCGAGCCGGTTCTTGCGCATCCGGGTGGCGTCGACGTCCTCGGTGCGGAGATCCGGCTCGCCCCCGCTGGGAAACGCAACGATGCCGGTCGGCGTTCGCTAACCTAGACCCGGCAGTGCGCCGGTTGGCCTCGACGCTGGCACAATGGCGAAGGTGAGTCCATCCTCGGCGGCATCCACGCCGCTCCCCACGGCGCTGACCGCGGCCATCACGCGGGCCGGCTATTTCCCTGCGCTGGTCTGCGACGTCGTCGACGCGGCCCTGGGCGGTGAGGAGGTCCGGATCCACCTGGTTCATCAGGAAACCACCTTCGACCGGGACGTCGTGCGCCGGCATGTCACGGTGCTGGTCGTCACCGATTCCCGACTGGTCATCGCCCACGCCGACGATCATGCCGACGAGCGGCTCGGTGACGGCGCCGCGGGGGAGGTGGCCACAGCAACTACCGAGTCCATCGCCCTGTCCGCGGTGCGAACGGTAATGCTCGCGCACGTGGTTCCGGACCCGGCACGCTACCGCACCGGAACCCTCGGCCGGGAGCTGACCCTGACCCTGGGCTGGGGGGCGGTGTCGCGGATCGATCTCCTTCCGGCAACCTGCGGTGACGCCAGCTGCGAAGCTGATCACGGCTATGAGGGCACTGTGTCGGCGGATGACATTTCGCTGCGGATCAGCGCTGCCGCAGAGGGGGATGAGGCGTTGCGGGAGGCTATCGCCTTCGCCCGGCACCTTTCCGGCGTGGTCGGTAGGTGAAGACCCCCGCGCCGCTGGCACCCCATTACGGCGGCGCGGCACTGGACTCCCTTCTGCCCAGCGTCGCGGCGAGTCTGGGGTCTGCGTCCTTCCCGCTGCGGGGGCACGACACGACCGGCGATCCACTCCTGCCGGCCAGGCGGGCTGTGGTCGTCCTGATCGATGGCATGGGCTACGAGCTGTTGCACCGCCGCCGCGGGCACGCCCCATTCCTGCGTGGCCTGCTGCCGCACGCCCGGGTGATCGACGCGGGATTCCCGTCGACGACCGCGACATCGATGGGCACGTTCGGCACCGGTCGACCACCGGGAAGCCACGGGCTGCTTGGTTATGAGGTCCTCATCCCCGGGGAGGACCGGTTGCTCAACGAACTGTCCTGGCAGGACGGTCCGGACCCGTATGCCTGGCAGCCGGGTGCGACCGTGTTCGAAACTCTTGCTGGTGAGGGCATGAGCGTCACCAGGGTCGGCCCGGGCGAGTTCGACGGCTCCGGCCTGACCAACGCAGCATTGCGCGGCGGTCGCTATGTTGCTGCTCGCACCCTGGCCGAGCGAGTGGATGCGGGCCTGGCCGCGGTGCGTGCCGACCGCCGCGCCTTGGTCTACCTCTATTGGGGCGACCTGGACAAGAAGGGCCATGTCGAGGGCGCGGGCAGCTGGCAATGGGGCGACGAACTCTCCGCGATCGATCGCGAGCTGGCCCGGCTAGTCGAGCAGGTGCCCTCGGATACGGCCGTGCACATCACGGCCGACCACGGCATGGTCGATGTTCCCTTTGACCGGCGGGTGGATCTGGCCGACGAGGCCGACCTGGATGCCGGCATACGGCACTTCGGTGGCGAGCCGAGGGCACCCCAGCTGCACTGCCAACCCGGCGCGGCTGCGGACGTCAAGGCCGCCTGGAGCGAGCGATTCGCCGGGCAGGCGTGGGTGTTGGATCGCCAGGAGGCGGTCGCGGCGGGATGGTTCGGCCCGGTCGCCCCAACGAACCTGGCCCGGATCGGGGACGTCCTCGTCGCCTTTTACACCGATTCAGCCGTGGTGGACCGGCGGCGCATGCGGCCCACGCTGCTGAACCTGTTGGGTGTGCACGGATCGCTGACGACACAGGAGGTGGTCATCCCATGGTTCACTATCCCGGCGCGCAGCCAGTAGGTGTCTCGATCACTGTGTCCGTCAGCGTTGATGGGGGGCAGACCGATCGCGCGCGTGTCGGTCGCCGGGTATGCCTGGGCCATTGTGGTCCCGATGAGCCAGGACGGGACCCTCGTGGCTGAGTTGGTCTTCTTCACCGGGACGATGGACTGTGGCAAGTCCACCCTGGCCCTTCAGACCGACCACAACTATGCCGCCCGAGGGCTGCACGGCTGCCTCCTGACCAGGATGGATCGGTCCGGGCGAGCGATGCTGTCCTCCCGCCTGGGGCTGGCCACGCCCGCGGTGGAGGTCACCGACGACACCGACCTGTGGGACCTCATCGCGTCCCTGCAGACCACCGGGCGAGCGGTTGATTACGTCATCTGTGACGAGGCGCAGTTCTACACCCCCACCCAAATCGAGCACCTGGCCCGAGTCGTCGACGAGATGGGCATCGAGGTGTTCTGCTTCGGGATCACCGTGGATTTCCGTGCAGAGTTGTTTCCCGGCTCACGTCGGCTCATCGAACTGGCCGATCGAGTCGAGGTGCTCCAGGTCAGGGCGCTGTGCTGGTGCGGGGCTCGGGCCACGCACAACGCCCGTGTCGTCGACGGCGTCATGGTGCTCACCGGGGAACAGGTCATCGTCGGGGACACCGGGCATAGCCAGGGCGGTACCGGACATGTCGATTACGAGGTGCTGTGTCGGCGGCATTTCATGCGGCGCATGCCCAGCCGAGCGGCCCACGCCGCAGCGTTGGGTGCCCAGGTCCTGCCGTTCGACCTGGGCGTAGGCGCGCAACCGCGACAAGAGCCTGAAAACCCCGGCCCCGACCGGTAGAAAACAGATGATCAGCTGCTGTGATCGGGTTCCTTCGCGCCGAACATGATGTCGTCCCACGACGGCACACTGGGCCGTCCATTGCGCCGGCGACCCGCAGTGATCGGGGTGGGTTCGTCGGCGTGCTGATCCTCGACGTCGGTGGGTTGATCCGCGGCAACGCGTCGGTGCGACCCATCGCCCTCATGGGCATCGCGGGAACGCGGCTGTGTGTCGGCACCCGCGGCGTCCGACTGCGGAGCCGAGGCTCCAGGCTGGTCGGGCTCGACTTCAAGCGGGGTAACCGTTGCCTCGTCCTCTGGATCGGCCAGAACAGGGAGCGTGGGCTGGGTTCGGCGAGGCCGACGGCGATGCCTAGCGTTGACATCCCGCATGGCACTGACCAGGTCGACGGGCTCACGTGCATGCCGCGGTGAGGCGGAATTGACCCCGCCATCGGCCTCCACGTCATAGACCCCCGCGGGCCCATCGCCGGTCGAGGCGCCGATGGCCGGAATTGGCCCGTCCGGCACATCGTCACCGCTGAGCCATTTGGCCTCGTCGTTGCTCGGCACCAGGACCCGGTCAGCGATCTGGAACCGCCAGGCGGCCGAGCGTTCCCGTCCTCCGGCCGGAAACTCGGCGACAACTCGCCACGTGCCGTCTTCTTGGCGGGCGGAATCCCACACCGTATGAGTGGGATCGACCCCGCGTTCACGCAGGCGAGTTGCCACCCGGGCCGCAAGTGTTGGCCCGTCGCCGGACGATCCTGCGAGCGCGACGTTCCGGGCCAACCCGGCCACGTACTCGCGCTCGGCCAGCACAGGTCCTTCGAATCGATGGACTTTCTCGATGGTCCAGCCGGCCCGGTCGGCGACCTCGGCGGTGGCAAGCCCACTACGTAGCAGCGCTTGAACGTCGCGAGGTCGCAGACCACCCTCGATCTCGATCTGCAGCTGGCCCAAATGCGGACGGTCGCGGCGCGCTGCCGCGCGCAGAGCATCATCCAGCGGGAGCCGATATCGCTCGCCATTGCCGTCGGACAGCAACACGTGCTGGCCGTCCTCGTGGACGCCGACAAGCCGCAGGTCGCGCATGACCAGACTCTGCCACGCGCAGGGCGACGTTGCGCGGCACCACGCCGCGAAGCAACAGATCTCGCCGACCGCTAGCGTAGGCACCGCCATGCTGCTGCAGACCGAGTCCTTGCAACTCGCGCTCGACCTCGTCGGCGTGTTCGTTTTCGCCCTCTCCGGCGGCCTCATGGCCGTCTCCAGCGGGCTGGATCTCTTCGGCGTCCTCGTGCTGGCTGCCGTGGCCGGGTTGGGCGGCGGGGTCCTGCGGGATCTACTCATCGGGGTCGTCCCGCCGGTCGGGGTCTCCGATTGGCGGCCGCTTGTCGTCTGCCTGCTGGCGGGGCTGCTGACCTTCCGGTGGCATCGCCAGGCCGCCAGACTGAGCCGACCGGTGCGCGTGTTGGACGCCGCCGGATTGGCGGCATTCTCGGTCAGCGGAGCTCTTATGGCGCTCTCGGTAGGTGCCGGGGCGACCACCGCCGTCCTTGTCGGTGGCATCACCGCCGTGGGCGGCGGGGTGCTGCGAGATCTCCTGGTCGGCCGGATCCCCGAGGTCCTGCGCCGCGAACTGTATGCCCTGCCCGCCCTGGCCGGCGCTGCCTTGATCGTGATCGCCGACCGGGTCGGGATACTCGGCGGGCTGGTCGTCTGGGGCGCGGCGCTCGCGGTGTTCGTGCTGCGGATGGTGGCCGTGGTGTTCGACCTGCACGTGCCGACGGCGTTGCGTGCGCGGGAGGACCGGTGAGGGGAATCCTGCTGCTCTCCTTCGGGGGACCTGAGGCACCGGATGAGGTGCTGCCCTTCTTGCAGCGAGTGACCGCCGGTCGTGGCGTTCCCGGCGAGCGGCTCCGGCTGGTTGCCGGACACTATGCCGCCCGGGGCGGGGTCAGCCCGATCAATGCCGAGAACCGGCGGCTCATCGCGGCCCTACGCGCCGAACTGGACCGTCGCGGCCACGACGTCCCGATCTTCTGGGGCAATCGGCACAGCAGGCCGTATGTCGATGAGGCCCTCCAGGAGGCGTCGAGGGTGGGCGTGAGCGAACTTACCGTGATCCTCACCAGCGCGTATCCCAGCTACTCCTCCTGCCGGCAATACCGCGAGGACCTCGCCGCGGCGCAGGCACGCACCAACCTGCCGGTGGCGCTGACCAAGGTCGGTCCGTATGCCCTGACCCCAGGGTTCATCGAGGCGGCCACCGACGTGTTGACCCAAGCCCTCACCAAGGTCTCGGCCACGGCGTCAAGCAGCGAGTCGGGACCGCGGGACCTGCCGTACGTCCTATTCGTCACGCACTCGATTCCCGAACAGATGGACCTGACGTCCGGGACCGTCCCGGGACGGGCGTACACCAGCACGCACCGCGAGGTTGTCCAGCGGGTGTGCTCGGCCACAGCTCGGCGCGTCGGTGCGCCTGTGTTCGGGGAACTGGTGTTTTGTTCCCGATCCGGCCCGCCACAGCAACCCTGGCTGGGCCCGGACATCAACGATCGGCTGCACGAACTCGCCGCCGACGGTATTCGAGCGGTCGCCGTGCACCCCATTGGTTTTGTTAGCGACCACATGGAGGTCGTGCATGATGTGGATACCGAGGCGCGCAACACCGCCGTCGACCTGGGGATTGACCTGGTCCGGGTCCCTACCGTTGGGACGCATCCGGCCTTCGTCACCCAACTGGTGGACCTTGCGCTCACCGGGCCGAAGTTCTGCCCAGCCGGATGTTGCCCGAACCTGCGGACCGATCACGATGCCGCCTGCGGAGAGGATTGACCCATGACGCGTGCCCCCTTCTCACTGCAGGACCCACCAGGGGAGGAGGACCTGATGGCCCTGGAGAGCCTCGCCGTCGCCGTCGCCGTCGAGGCGGGGACCCTCATCACCGATCAGCGGCCCGTCGACCTGGGGGTGGCGGCCACCAAGTCCAGCGACACCGATGTCGTCACGGTGATGGATCGTGCGGCCGAGACGCTGATCCGGCAACGCCTCCACCAGGCCCGACCCGACGACGCGGTGCTCGGCGAGGAGGAGGGCGGCGGTGGCCCCGCCAAGTCAGGGATCACCTGGGTCGTCGACCCCATCGATGGCACGGTCAACTACCTGTACGACCTGCCCGACTACGCCGTCTCGATCGCAGCCGCTGTCGGCGACCCGAGCACCCCTGGAACCTGGGTGCCCGTGGCAGGTGCCGTGGTCAGTCCTCGTCGCGGCGAGGTGTACCGGGCGCGGCGCGGCGGCGGGTCCTATCTCGTCGCCGGGGATCGCCGGATCCGACTCGGCGGTAGCGGGGCCGCCGACATCGCCCACGCCTTGGTCGGGACGGGCTTTGGCTACGCGGTCCAGCGCCGCGCCTGGCAAGGGGACATCGTTCGTGCGGTGCTGCCCAGAGTGCGGGACATTCGCCGCATGGGTAGCGCCGCGATCGACCTCTGCCAGGTGGCTTCGGGACGTTTCGATGCCTTCTGGGAAGTCGGTCTGAACCCGTGGGATCTCGCCGCTGGGTGGCTGATCTGCACCGAAGCCGGGATCGTGGCCGGCGGACCGCAGGCCGGTGAGGACCCCCAAACGGCGTTGACGTTGATGGCCGCCCCGGGGATCGCCGTCCCATTTGCCGACCTCGTGCGCTCGTCGATCCGCGCCGCTGCACCGTTGCCACCGGAATCCTGATCAGCCATTTTGTCCCTTGGGGAGCCCGGGTTGCGGATACAGCTGGCGTCTTGGCGCGCTTTAGTGCACAATCCGCCTCGCAGGCCGGGCACAAACCGGCCGTCCACGACGTTGTGGGTGACACGCACGTGAGACGGGAGAATCTGAGGACCATGGCGACGGACTACGACGCTCCACGCAAGACCGACGATGACCTCAGCGAGGATTCGCTGGAGGAGTTGAAGACTCGCCGCGCGGACAAGTCCAGCGGCAACGTTGACGTTGACGAGACCGATCAGGCAGAAGGCTTCGAGCTGCCCGGAGCGGACCTTTCCGGGGAGGAATTCTCGGTTCGGGTCGTGCCGCGGCAGGCTGATGAATTCACCTGTAGCCAGTGTTTCCTGGTGCACCATCGCAGTCAGCTGTATTCCGACAAGGGCGGCCGACTGGTCTGCCGGGAGTGCGCGGCCTGACCACGTGGCTTCGGCACCTTTGCTGCGTATCCACCGCCTGCATCCGGACGCGGTCACACCGACGTATGCCCATGACGGCGACGCCGGTGCCGACCTTTACGCGGTGGAGGCGGTGACGCTTGCCCCCGGCGAACGGCGGTTGGTGGGTACCGGAATCGCCATGGCCATCCCAACCGGGTGGGTGGGTCTGGTGCATCCCCGGTCCGGGCTTGCCCA
Source organism: Nostocoides sp. (assembly GCA_047974805.1). GTDB lineage: Bacteria > Actinomycetota > Actinomycetes > Actinomycetales > Dermatophilaceae > JAJXUB01. Next base: position 55,907 of record JBKECS010000048.1, read on the forward strand.
CCAGCACGGGATCGGGATCGTCAACGCCCCCGGCACGATCGACGCCGGATACCGGGGGGAGGTCCGGGTGAACCTCATCAACCACGATCCGGCGCAGGCATTCACCGTGTGCCGGGGCGACCGCATTGCTCAACTCGTGCTCCAACAAGTCGGACGTGCCCGGTTCGAGGTGGTCGCCGAGTTGCCGAGCAGCGATCGGGGAGACAATGGACACGGATCGAGCGGTGGCTTCGGGTCGCCGGGACCGGCAGTGGAGAAGGCGGAAGCGTGAGCATGTTCAAACGGCGCAGGCCGGTTCAGGATTCGGTGGAGACGCCACCGGGGCTCGAGCCCGGCATGGCGGATCGGCCCCAGGATGAGCCTGCCTCGGATCGGTCCACGGTCGGCCCGTTCGATGTCGCTGACGTCGAGGGACGTCAGGGCCGATTGGATCTCGGCGCCTTGTGGATTCCCGGCGTCGAGGGCATGGAGTTGCGTCTTGAACTGGAGCCGGATACCCAACGGGTGATCGGTGCCATGGTCGTCCTCGGTGAGGCTATCGCCCAGCTGCAGGCGTACGCTGCGCCGCGTTCGGTGGGGCTGTGGCCCGAGATCCGTTCGGAACTGACCACCGCGATCGTCTCCGGGGGCGGAACGGCCCAAGAACAGACTGGTCCTTGGGGCGGTGAGCTGTCCGCCAGGATGGCCGGAGCTGCCGCCAACGGTCAGGTGGCCTTTACCCCGCTGCGCTTCATCGGCATTGATGGACCACGGTGGTTCCTGCGGGTTGTGCTCAGCGGCACGGCGGCGACGGACGAACAAGAGGCCGAACGGTTGCTCGCCGTTATCCGCCAGACTGTCGTGGTCCGCGGCCCATCGCCAATGGCGCCCCGTGAAGTCTTGCCGTTGACTTTGCCGGAGGCTGCCGTCTCGGAGCCGGACTCTCCGGCGGCAGCGGAGCGGGACACCGCCCCGCTCGACCCGATTACCCGCGGGCCCGAGATCACCCAGATCAATTAGGCGGCGAGGTTCGGCAGGCATGGATAGTCAGGACCCACCCTCGATCACCGCGAAGCGGCGGCGTTCGCGGATCGGTCGTTGGCGCGATTCGCTGGCGAAATCCGGTGCCGAACAGGAGGCGGAGGACGCTCGCGCCGATGCCGAACGGGTCGAGGCGACCCGGATCGAGGAACTCCTGGACCGTCAGATGGCCCAGGTGGCCGGCGTGGTCCGCTCGGTGACCCTGCCACCGCGGGCGAGCGTGCCGATGCTCGTTGTGGAGCTTTTCGATGGGACCCGGGCGATGACGCTCGTATGGTTCGGACGCCGTTCGATCGGGGGAATCGAACCGGGTGCCCTGCTGTCGGCATCCGGGCGAGTGTCCATGCGACGCGGGGTGCCGGTCATTTTCAACCCGGCCTACGCCATCATTCCGCGCGGATGAGCCGTTCATGAGTGTTGGAGGCGAAGCGCGCGAACCGGCCTTTGTCACAGTCGAGCACCTAGTCCGACATCGGCTCATGGCGGCCTTGGGTGGGATGTGGGGGTCGGTGGAGGCCACCGCACCCACCGTCGGCTTCGTCATCATCTGGCTGACCACCGGCCAGCTGACGACGTCCCTCATCGTCGCCGCCACCATCGCCGTGCTGGCCGGGGCCGTTCGCCTCATCCGCGGCGGTACTGACCGAACCAATCTGCGCTACGTGGCCACGGGGCTCGCCGGCGTTGGCATCGCTGCCTTCTTCGCCCTGCGGACCGGCCGGGCGCAGGATGCCTTCCTCCCCGGGATCCTGCTCAGCGCCGGATACGTCGTCGGCATGCTCGCCTCGATCCTCGTGCGTTGGCCGGCGATCGGTTTCATCGTTGGTGCCGCCGACCCCATGGCCCGGGTCGATCCGCTGGCTTGGCACCGGCACCCCGAAGTCGTCCGGGTGTCGGCGAGGTTGACCTGGGTGCTCCTGGGTGACCACGCCCTACGGGTGGCGGTGATGCTCCCGCTCTACCTCGCCGGCGCGGTGGGCTGGCTCGGGATAGCCAAGATCGCGCTGGGCTGGCCGTTGTGGGCTGTCGTCGTCGCGGTTATGGGGGGGCTGTTGATGCGCGGGCACACCCCCTACGTGCCGCTGCCGGATCAGCAGATGCCCATTGCCGAGGACGCGAGCCCGGCGGCGGCCACACCCAGGCTCGATCAGCCGCTCACAACGTCGGCTGACGGGGAGAGCGCCGACCGGGGCTGAGCAGGTCCTCAAGCTGGTCTTCCACCTCAGGGGTGGTGATGAAGAGCAGCTCGTCGCCGGCCTCCAGTGAGTCGTCCCTGCTCGGCGCGATGGGGTGGTCCTCCCGGATGATCCCGACCAGGACGGTGTCCGGGGGGAAGGTCACATCCCCGGCACGCTTTCCCGCGTGCGGACTGTCCGCGGGCAGGGTGAGTTCGACCATCGTGGCCTGCGCATTCTGGAACTGGAAGATCCGGACCAAATCGCCGACCGAGACGGCCTCCTCGACCAAGGCGGTCATGAGCCGGGGCGTCGACACCGCGACGTCCACCCCCCAGGCTTCGTCGAACATCCACTCGTTCTTCGGGTTGTTCACTCGGGCGACGGTCCGGGGAACGGCGAACTCGGTCTTGGCCAGGAGAGAGATCACCAGGTTGGCCTTGTCGTCGCCGGTCGCCGCGACGACGACGTCACAATTGGCCAGGCCGGCCTCCTCGAGGGCGCTGATCTCGCAGGCGTCGGCCTCCAACCAGCTGGCGGACGGGACTCGAGTCACTCGGGACTCGGTCGCGTCCCGGTCCATCAGCAGGACGTCATGCCCGTTGTGGATCAGTTCCCGGGCGATCGAGCGCCCTACGCTCCCAGCTCCGGCGATGACGACACGCATGTCAGGACCTCACAAGTTCGGTGGCGGCCCGTCGAGGACCTGTTCGAGCGCGCCCAGGTGCGTACGGGCGGCCACCAGGTGGACGATGTCGCCTTCCTGGTGGACGGAGTCGGGCCGAGGAATAAACCCTTCGCCGTAGCGGACGACGAAGGCCACTCGAGATTCGGTGGCCTGCTCGAGCGTGGCATAGCGATGGCCCAGCCAGGCCGCGGAGGGGATGACCTCGGTGAGCACGATGGACCCGGACGGGTCGACGTAGTCCGGCACGTGTCCCTGGGGCAACAGGCGGCGCATCATCTGGTCGACGGTCCACGTCACCGTAGCGACAGTGGGTATGCCGAGACGCTGGTAGACCTCGGCGCGACCTGGGTCGTAGATCCGGGCTACGACGTTCTCCACACCGAAGGTCTCCCGAGCGACCCGCGCCGCGAGGATGTTGGAGTTGTCGCCACTGGAGACTGCGGCGAAGGCATACGCGTTGCGGATGCCCGCTTCGTCCAGGGTGTCCCGGTCGAATCCGACACCGGTGACGGTCCGACCCTCGAACCCGGTCCCCAGGCGTCGGAAGGCGTTGGCATCCTGGTCGACCACCGAGACATCATGGCCCAGGTGTTCGAGGCCGCGAGCGAGGGTGGCGCCCACGCGGCCACAGCCCATGATCACGAAGTGCACGGAGGCGACGCTACACCGGCGGCGCGGTTACAGTGGCCCCCGTGCCGCCCTCCGGTCGTGTAGTCAAACGGGTTCTGCTCGGTCGAGCGATGCGCAGCGACCGGCTTGGTGAGACCTTGTTGCCGAAGAAGCTCGCGTTGCCCGTGTTTGCCAGCGACGCACTGTCGTCGGTGGCCTACGCCCCCGACGAAATCTTCATCACGCTCTCCGTGGCGGGGGTGTCGGCGTATGTGTTCTCGTGGAAGATCGGCATCGTCGTCGCCCTGGTCATGCTCGTCATCGTGGCCAGCTATCGGCAGAACGTGCACGCCTATCCCAGCGGTGGCGGAGACTACGAGGTCGCCACGACCAACCTGGGTTCCTTCGCCGGGCTGACCGTTGCTAGCGCTCTCCTAGTGGACTACGTGCTCACCGTGGCGGTCTCGATCAGCTCAGGGGTGCAGAACGCCTCCTCGGCGATCGGGTTCGTGGACGGCCATGAGGCGATATTTGCCGTACTGCTCGTTGTGGGTCTGGCCGCGATGAACCTGCGCGGGGTGCGGGAATCCGGCACGGCGTTCGCCATCCCCACCTATTCGTTCATGGTGGCCATCATCGGCATGACGCTATGGGGGCTGTTCCGGGTGGCCCGCGGCGACCTTCCGCTGGCTGCCAGTGCCGAGTTCACCCTCGCCGGCGAGCCGAGCTTTGTCGGGGGGCTCGGCACGGCTGCCGGGGCCTTCCTGCTGCTGCGGACCTTCTCCTCCGGTTGCGCCGCGCTGACCGGCGTCGAAGCCATCTCCAACGGCGTGCCGGCCTTTCAGAAGCCGAAGTCCAAGAATGCCGCGACCACCTTGCTGCTCATGGGCACGATCGCCGTGACCATGCTGATAGGCATCATCACCTTGGCCAACAAGGCCCAGCTGCGCTACGTCGATCCGGACACCGGGATGGAAAGCCTGCTGCGCAACGGCGAGGCAGGGCGGGCGATCGGCGCCGGTTCGGTGGTCTTTTCCGACGGCTACGAGTACGACCAGCAAACGGTCATCGCCCAATTGGCCAGGTCAGTGTTCGACCATTTCCCGCTCGCCTTCTATTTCATCATCGCCGCCACCGGGGTCATCCTCATCCTGGCGGCCAATACCGCCTTCAACGGGTTCCCCGTACTGGCCTCCATTCTTGCCCGGGACGGCTACCTGCCCCGGCAACTGCACAACCGGGGTGACCGGCTGGCTTTCAGCAACGGCATCCTCATCCTGGCGGCTGCGGCGGTCGTGCTCATTGTCGCCTTCGATGCCCAGGTGACCAAGCTGATCCAGCTCTACATCGTCGGGGTGTTCGTCTCCTTCACGACCAGTCAGGTCGGCATGATTCGGCATTGGAATCGGCTACTGCGGATTGAGGTCGACCCCGCCAGGCGTCGCCAAATGAACCGAAGCCGGGCGATCAACGCGGTCGGGGCGACCATGTCCGGCATCGTCCTGATCGTCGTCCTCGTCACGAAGTTCACCCATGGCGCGTGGATAGCCATCGCGGCCATGGCGGTCATCTTCGTGGTTATGCGGGCGATCAAGGGCCACTACGACGCGGTGGCGCGAGAGCTTGCCGTCGTCGACGAGGGGGATCAACTCCTACCCTCACGAGTGCACGCCATCGTGCTCATCTCCAAGATCCACAAGCCTGCCCTCAGGGCACTGGCCTATGCGCGGGCCACCCGGCCGTCCCGGTTGGAGGCGGTCACCGTGGCCGTGGACCCGGAGGAGACCACGGCCCTGCAACAGGAATGGGACCGGCGCAACCTGACGGTGCCGTTGAAGGCCCTGGCCTCGCCCTACCGGGAGATCACCCGTCCGGTGATCGACTACGTCAAGTCGTTGCGGACGAGCAACCCCCGTGACCTCGTCGTCGTCTACATCCCCCAGTACGTGCTCGGGCACTGGTGGGAGCAACTGCTGCACAACCAGAGCGCGCTGCGGATTCGAGCACGGCTGATGTTCACCCCCGGCGTTATGGTCTCGACCGTGCCCTGGCAGCTGCAGTCCTCTGAGGGCGTCGAGGCCCGGCTGGACTACGGCGGTCCGGTTGTTGGGTCAGTCCGTCGTGGAGACCGTTGAGTGGGCCTGTTGCCCGGGATAACCGTGGAGCTGACCGTGGGCCCGCCGGCCCACGGCGGCAGTTGCGTCGCTCGCCATGAGGGACAGGTCGTGTTCATCCGGCACGCCCTGCCCGGTGAACGAGTCCGGGCCCTGGTCACCGAGGGCAACGAGGGGTCCCGTTTCGTTCGGGCGGATGCTGTCGATGTCGTGCAGCCCTCGCCCGATCGGGTGGAGCCGCCGTGTCGCCTTGCTGGCCCGGGCGGTTGTGGTGGGTGCGATCTGCAACACCTGCGGGTGCCGGCACAACGCTCATGGAAGGCCCAGGTCGTCGCCGAACAGTTTCGGCGCCTGGCCGGCATGGACGTGGACGTGCAAGTGGAGGCCATTCCGGGGGATCAGGACGGCTTGGCCTGGCGGACCCGAGTCGAACTGACCGTCGGCTCTGCTGGACGCCCTGGCCTGCGCCAGTACCGCTCGCACGAGATCGTCCCGGTCAATCATTGCCCCATCGCCACCTCGCGGATCGATGCGCTCATCCCCGGGCTCCCCTCGGCCGAGCCGGGCACGGCATACGACCTGGTCGATCCCGCGGTCGGTGAACCGGTGACCGTCAGCGTGCCGGCGTCGGGGATCAAGGCATGCGAAAACGTGGCCACCGTGACCGAACGGGTGCACAGCCGCGCCTTTGAGGTGTCCGCGCGCGGGTTCTGGCAGGTTCACCCCGGGGCGGCCACCACCTTCGTCGACACCGTGCTGAGCCTGGCCGGGCCGAAGCCGGGGGAGTGCTGCCTCGACCTGTATGCCGGGGTCGGCCTGTTCGCCGTTGGGCTCGCGGAGGCCGTCGGCGTCGAAGGCCAGGTTGTCCTGGTGGAGTCCGACGATGTGGCCTGTGCCAACGCCCAAGCTAACCTCGCCGGCTTCGCCAACGCTGTGGTGGCGCCAGCAAGGGTTGATGACGCACTCGGGGTGGCCCGTCCAGCCCGACGGCGTTCACGAAGCGCCAACGCGCGGCCAGGGCGCCGAGGCTCGCAGCAGGTCCGCCTAAGGTCCCATCCGCTAATGCCGCTCCGTGCCGATGTGGTTGTCCTCGACCCACCCCGCACCGGCGCCGGGCGTGACGTGCTGGCGGCTGTGGTGGGCCTGGAGCCGCGGGTGATCACCTATGTCGCCTGTGATCCGGCCGCGTTGGCCCGGGACACGGCATATCTTGCCGGGCTGGGATGGACAGTGACTGGGCTGCGGGCCTTCGACGCCTTTCCGATGACTCACCACGTCGAGTGCATCGCGCGCTTTGAGCCGGCGACGTCCTCGGGTTGATCGTGAGGCCGCGGGTTTACCCGTCGTGGGTCTCGACGGTTCGATCGTTCGTGCCGGCCGGTCTAACCTGTCACGGCGGCCCCGCTCTGATATCTTGACGTCAAGATAAATCCGTCGTTGGGACGGGAACGGCCCCGGCTCAGCACGATCAACGGCAGTGAGAGGAGCCCGTTGTGGCAAGTACGAACAGTTTCGGCGCCAAGGACACTCTGAGTGTGGGGGAGGCGAGCTACGAGATCTTCCGGGTCGATGCGGTTCCCGGGCACGAATCGTTGCCGTACAGCCTCAAAGTTCTCCTGGAGAACCTCCTGCGCACCGAGGACGGGGCCAACATCACTGCGGAGCACATCCGCGCGGTCGGCAGCTGGGATGAGAACGCGCAACCGGACACCGAGATCCAGTTCACCCCAGCCCGGGTGATCATGCAGGACTTCACCGGTGTGCCGTGTGTGGTCGACCTGGCCACGATGCGTGAGGCCGTGGCCGAACTGGGGGGCGATCCGGAGAAGATCAATCCGCTCGCCCCGGCCGAGTTGGTCATCGACCACTCCGTGCAGATCGACGTCTTCGGGCGGGCCGATGCCTTCGAGCGCAACGTCGAGATCGAGTATCAGCGCAACGGCGAACGCTACAAGTTCCTGCGGTGGGGCCAGACCGCGTTCGATGACTTCAAGGTCGTCCCGCCCGGCACCGGCATCGTCCACCAGGTCAACATCGAGCGGCTCGCTCGGGTGACCATGACCCGTGAGGTCGATGGCGAGACGCTGGCCTATCCAGACACCTGCGTCGGCACCGACAGCCACACCACCATGGTCAACGGTTTGGGTGTCCTCGGCTGGGGCGTCGGCGGCATCGAAGCCGAGGCCGCCATGCTCGGCCAACCAGTCTCCATGCTCATCCCGCGCGTCGTCGGTTTTAAGCTGACCGGTGCCGCCCAGCCTGGGGTGACCGCCACCGATGTCGTGCTGACCATCACCGACATGCTGCGCCGTCATGGTGTGGTCGGCAAGTTCGTCGAGTTCTACGGTGCGGGCGTTTCCGCGCTACCGCTGGCCAACCGGGCCACGATCGGCAACATGAGCCCGGAGTTCGGCTCCACCTGCGCCATCTTCCCGATCGACGACGTCACCCTGGACTACTTGCGCCTGACGGGTCGCTCCGATGAGCAGGTCACCCTGACACAGGCGTATGCCAAGGCTCAGGGGATGTGGCTGGACCCGACCGCGGAGCCGCGCTTTTCCGAGAAGCTTGAGCTCGACCTGTCCACCGTGGTGCCCTCGATTTCCGGGCCGAAGCGACCGCAGGACCGGATCGTGCTCGCCAAGGCCAAGAGCCAGTTCGGCATCGACGTGAAGAACTATGGCGTGGACGGCGACCTGCGCTCGGTGCCGGTGGCCGCCGGTGGTGACGATGCCGGGGATGCCCAGCACGGGGCATACGAGCTGACCGACGGCGCCGTGGTGATCGCCTCGATCACTTCGTGCACGAATACCTCCAACCCGTCGGTGATGATGGCTGCGGCGCTACTGGCCAAGAACGCCGTCGAGAAGGGGCTGAGCGTCAAGCCGTGGGTCAAGACCTCGATGGCGCCGGGTTCGAAGGTGGTCACCGGGTATTACGAGGCCGCCGGTCTGTGGCCGTACTTGGACAAGCTCGGCTACAACCTCGTCGGATACGGCTGCGCCACGTGCATCGGCAACTCTGGCCCGCTGCCGGCGGAGGTCTCCGCCGCGGTGCAGTCCGGGGACCTGGCCGTTACCGCGGTGCTCTCGGGGAACCGGAACTTCGAAGGCCGGATCAACCCGGACGTGAAGATGAACTACCTCGCCTCCCCGCCGCTGGTCATCGCGTATGCGCTGGCCGGGACGATGGACTTCGACTTCGACACTCAGGCGCTGGGCACCGATGAGGTCGGAAACGAGGTGTTCCTGCGCGACATCTGGCCCTCGGCGGACGAGGTGGAGTCCACGATCGCCTCGGCGATCACTCGGGACCTGTTCGTCAAGGACTACGCCGACGTGTTCGCCGGCGATGCCCGGTGGCAGGGGCTGGACACCCCGACCGGCAACACCTTCGATTGGGACACCGATTCGACGTATGTCCGCAAGCCCCCGTATTTCGAGGGGATGGGCGCCACTCCGGCCCCGGTCGCGGACATCCGCGGTGCTCGGGTGTTGGCCAAGCTCGGGGACTCAGTCACCACCGACCACATCAGCCCGGCCGGCGCGATCAAGGCCGACAGCCCCGCAGGTCGCTACCTCGCCGAGCATGGGGTCGGCCCGAAGGACTTCAACTCCTATGGCTCGCGGCGGGGCAACCACGAGGTCATGATCCGTGGGACGTTCGCCAATATCCGCCTTCGCAACCAGCTGCTCGATGACGTCGAGGGTGGATTTACGCGCGACTTCACCCGCGATGGGGGGCCGCAGACGACGATCTACGGCGCCGCCGTATCCTATGCCGCCATCGGCATCCCGTTGGTGGTCCTCGCCGGGAAGGAGTATGGCTCCGGGTCGTCTCGGGACTGGGCGGCCAAGGGCACCGCGCTCCTCGGTGTCCGGGCGGTCATCGCTGAGAGCTATGAGCGGATCCACCGCTCCAACCTCATCGGGATGGGCGTGCTGCCGCTGCAATTCCCGGTCGGGAAGAACGCGGACGCCTATGGTTTGGACGGCACCGAGACCTTTGACTTCGTCGGTGTGGAGGACCTGAACAACGGGTCGATCCCCAGCACGGTCCACGTGGTGGCCACCGCCGAGGACGGGTCACGGACCGAGTTCGATGCGGTGGTGCGGATCGACACCCCCGGTGAGGCGGACTACTACCGCAACGGTGGCATCCTCCAGTACGTCCTGCGCTCCCTGGTCACCTGACCCGGCGTTCGCGAGATGTTCGCAACGGAAACCGGAGCTTGGCATGGGAAGCTCTCCCTTGCGAAGGCCCGGTTTCCGTTGCGAGGCGTGATGCGGCGCGTTGGTGGAGGATACGGATACGGATACGGGGCCGTGGTCTGAACCGCACTGGGTTTGATGGAGGCTCTGGTCATTTGATTTCAACCAGTACAAGATGCAGGCCGCCCAGGGAGCCATGCGAGAGCGGATGATCGCCAAGGGCTACCCGGTCGAGTACGAGCCCGGCGAGCACCACGGACGCGAGCTGTCGAAGGAGGTCTACGAGGA
>JBKECS010000063.1:0-8504 GCA_047974805.1 Nostocoides sp.
CGAAGGAGAACCATACCCCATGGGGTATAGTGCTCCGCATGTCCACCATCAACGTCGGTGCTGCCGACTTCCAGCAGACCATCCTCGACAACGATATCGTCCTCGTGGACTTCTGGGCCGCCTGGTGTGGTCCCTGCCGGTCGTTCGCGCCGGTCTTCGAGGCCGCGTCGGAACAGCATCCCGATATCGCCTTCACCAAGGTTGACACCGAGGCCGAGCAGGCGTTGGCCGGCGCGCTGCAGATCACTTCGATCCCCACCCTCATGGCCTTCCGTGAGGGCATCCTCGTGTTTGCTCAGCCCGGCGCTCTGCCCGCCCCTGCGTTGGAGCAGGTCATCGATGCCGTCAAGGGTCTGGACATGGAGGACGTCAAAGCGAAGGTCGCCGAGCAGCAGGCTGCCGCCGAAGCCGACGGCGCCGACGCGGCGCAGGATCAACAGGCATCTGCCTGATCTGCCCTACAGTGCATCGGGAGTCTCGACATGACAGCTGTGGAAGGGGTCGGCATGCAGCTTGACCAGCAGGACATGGTGGCGGTCATCAGGCGACTCAAGCGTGCCCAGGGCCAGATCGGCGGCATCGTCAAGATGATCGAGGACGGTCGGGACTGTAAGGACATCGTCACCCAGCTCGCCGCCGTCTCCAAGGCGCTGGACCGGGCCGGATTCGCGGTCATCGCCACCGGCCTGCGACAGTGCCTGGTCGAGGACGGGCCAGAAACCGCCCGAATGGATCCGCAGGATCTCGAAAAGCTCTTCCTCTCCTTGGCCTGACCTAGGTTGGGGGGATGGCCCCCACAGCGCTCCCGCCCAACCCGTTGATCGACCGGATCAGGGCGAGCGTCATCGGCGACGATCACGTGATGCTCACCCCCTATGGCGAGCGCCGGGTGACGTATGCCGACTACACCGCTAGCGGGAGGGCGCTGAGCTTCATCGAGGACTTCATCACCCATACCGTGCTCGTGTCGTATGCCAACACGCATACGGAGTCCTCCGGCACTGGGTTGGCGACCTCTCGGCTGCGCGAGGACGCCCGTGACATCATCCGGCGCGCTGTGGGCGGCGGCCAGGACAGCGTGGTCGTCTTCGCCGGATCCGGCTGCACCGGGGCGATCGCGAAGCTCATCGGTGTGCTGGGGCTGCGGGTTCCGTCCGTGCTGGAGGACCGCTGGCACCTGAGCGAGGCCATCCCGCGTCAGCAGCGCCCGGTGGTCTTCGTCGGGCCGTATGAACACCACTCCAACGAGATCTCGTGGCGCGAGACGATCGCCGACGTCGTCGTCATCGCTCAGGATGCCGATGGTGGGGTGTCCCTGGCCGACCTGGAAACCCAGCTGGAGGCATACGCGGATCGGCCGCTGAAGATTGGGTCGTTCTCCGCAGCGAGCAACGTCACCGGGATCATGACCGACACGGTCGCGGTGGCGCGGCTGCTGCACCGTCATGGCGCGTTGTCGTTCTGGGACTATGCGGCGGCGGCGCCGTATGTGCAGATCGAGATGAACCCGGCCGGTGTGGACGGGCAGGTCGACGTGTTGGCTCGTAAGGACGCGATCTTCTTGAGCCCGCACAAGCTCATCGGCGGGCCACAGACGCCAGGCGTGCTGGTGGCACGTCGGGAACTCTTCGCCAATCGCGTCCCCGACGTACCCGGTGGTGGGACGGTCGCGTTCGTCAACCCGAGCGATCACGAATATCTCCCCGACCCGGCGACCCGCGAGGAGGGCGGTACCCCGGCCATCGTCGAGTCCATTCGTGCAGGGCTGGTGTTTGCGCTCAAGGATGCTGTCGGGGTCGAGGAGATCCGGCGGCGGGAGGAGCACTTCCTGGCCCGGGCGGTCTCAGCATGGGCGAAGGAGCCGAACATCGAGATCCTCGGGAACCTCGCGGCGGAGCGGCTGTCCATCGTGTCCTTCGTCGTGCGTGGGCATGCGGCGCGCTATCTGCACCACAACTATGTGGTCGCTCTGCTCAACGACCTCTTCGGGATTCAGGCGCGCGGCGGTTGTTCCTGCGCCGGGCCCTATGGTCATGCGCTGTTGGGGATCGATCTGGAGCAAAGCCACGAGTTCGAGCGGGAGATCGGTCGCGGTTGTGAGGGGATCAAGCCGGGGTGGGTGCGGGTCAACTTCAACTACTTCATCTCCGAGACGGTCGCCGACTACATCATCGAGTCCGTCCTGCTCGTTGCCCGGGACGGGTGGCGGCTGCTCGGGGACTACCTCTTCGATCCGGTCACGGGCCGGTGGCGGCATCGCGATGGCGTGGTCGAACCACCGGTGCGGTTGCGCGACATGACGTATGCCGATGACGGCACCTTGATCGTGGGTGCCCCGGCGCTGATGAGTGCCGGTGAGGAACTCCTGGCCACCCATCTGTCCGAGGGCGCGGCGATCCTTGCGGCGGCGCACGGTCCGGATCTGTCGGAGCATCCGGGCGAAGTGAGCGCCGACTTCGAGCAGCTGCGCTGGTTTGATCTGCCGACATCCGCGCTGGCGTAGGCGTCGGGGTCGCGTGACACCTATGGCGCAGGATTGGCTACTTTGTTGCCTCGCGGCCCTCCGCGAGGCCGCCGGTCACGGCACCCAGGTCGTTCGAGGCCTGGAACATCGGGTAGATCTGCCCGTGGAACCACACCTGGCCGTTGGGATCGCCGGCTTCCAGTGTCGCTAGGTGCTTGAACGTGTCGTACTCCTGGTCCGGTGCCCCGAGCTTCGACGGGTCACCGATTCCGCCGCTTTCGGTCATGGCGGTGCGCGAGATGCCGGGGAACAATGCGTTGACGAAGATGCCCTTGTCCGCGTTCTCGGCTGCGCCGATGCGGGTCAGCGACCACATCGCAGCTTTGGCGCTCGCGTAGGCGGACACATTGACGGTGTCGGTCTCCGCTACGCGCGAGATGACGTTGAGGATGTGTCCAGAGCCCTGCTGGCGCATACGCCCCAAGGCCGCTTTCATGCCGTAGAGGCAGCCGTTGACGTGGATGCGGTGAAGGAGTTCGAATCGCGCTATGTCCGTATCGACGATGGAATCCTCCATGGCGATGCCGGCGTCGTTGATATAGACATCGACTCTTCCGGTCTTTTCCACCGCGAAGTCGACGGATGCCTTGACATCGTCCCAGCTGGTGACGTCGGCGTGGGTGGTCATGATGTTGGTGACGCCGGCCAAGGCCGCTAGGCCGTCGTCGTTGACGTCGGTCCCGACAACGACCGCCCCGTCCTGAGCGAATCGCTTGGCAATTGCTTGACCGATTCCGCTCCCGGCGCCGGTGATGACGATGGTCTTGCCGTCTACGCTGCCCATGGTTTCCCTCTCTGAGAACGTCCATCCAGGCTAGCCGTTGTCAAGCCTGGGCGGGCGGGGTACGGCGATACTTGGGGCGCGGCCCTCTTGGGTCGCCTGCGGGCTGCGTGGCATACGACCCGTTCAGGCAGGGCGTATGCCGCGCAGGAAGGCTTCGATCAGCCATACGCGGTGGCGCTCGAGGTCAATGGTCGCGTCGATCTGTTCCAGTCCGGGCGTCGGCAGCGGCCGGGTGAGCTTGGCCATGCTGAGGACGAACCACACCGGGGTGAGGCTGTCTCGGATCACCCCGGCCGCGCGGGTGGGAACGAGGACTGACTCGATGGCGTGCATCAATGTCTTTCGGATCTCGGCGACCTGGGGGGGCAAATTGTCTGCGGTGCGTCCTTGGGCGAGTGCGGGCAGGAGTGAGCCGGTATCGAGGGCGTCGAAGGCGTGGACGAACCCGACCCACGACGTCTCGACGGCGTGTGGGTCCTTCTCCATCTGTGCGGCATGATGCGCGGCGAGGTTCACGATCATGTCGCGCACGCTCTGGCCTACGGCGACGATCAGGTCGTCGCGCTCGGGGAAGTGACGATAGAGCGTGGCGATGCCCACCCCGGCATCCTCGGCGATGGCGGTCAGCGGCACGTCGGCGCCGCGCTCGCCGAGCTGTCTCCGCGCTGAGGCGACGATGGCCGCCCGGTTCGCCAGCGCGTCGGCACGCATGCGCCTACCTTCTCCCCGGGCGTCGAACCCATGATGTGTTGGCTCAAGCATAACCGGAGTGGTAGCCTTCGGTATAACCGGAGGGTGAGTCTCCGGATAGTGAGGAGCTGATGATGTTCGATCGACCTGACGAGGGCATGGCCGACCCGACGCTCCCTCCGGAGAGGGAGGACTCGGTCAATCAACCCCAAGAGCCCGCACCCAATGCTGCTGCGAACAAAGGCGGGCCGGGCAAGGTTCTCGCCGCTGTTGTGGGCCTGTCCATTGCGGTGTGCCTCATGCTGCTTGCCTTCGCCGCGCCCGCGGTGAACTCAGGACCGCATGACATACCCCTCGCGGTCACCGGGCCCCAAGACGCCGTAGCCCAGGTCAGCGCGACGCTCGAGAAGAACCTTCCCGGCGCCTTCGACGTCACCACCCAGCCCAGCCAGGGCGAGGTCCGGACGGCCATCGCCGAGCGAGATGCGGTCGGCGGGCTCGCCTTTGGCCCGGACGGGGTCACCGTGCTGACCGCATCGGGTGCCGGAGCCCCGTACACGCAGCTGTTGCATAACGTAGGTGCCCAGATCGCCGCGACCGGAGCACAGGTCAGCTATGTCGATCTCGCGCCGATGACCTCCGACGATCCAGCGGGGTCGGGTCTGAGCGTGATCGCCCTGCCCTTGGTCTTCGGCGGTATGGCCTCCGCCGTGTTGTTCTCGGTTCTCCAGCGGCATCGGCGGGGACTGCGCCTGGCCGGCGCGGTCGCAGTGGCCATTGTCTCCGGCCTGGCGGTGACCGCCATTCTGCAGTTCTGGCTCGGATCCTTCGACGGGAACTATTGGCTGACGGCGGCCTATGTCGCCTTGGGTATGGCTGCCATCTCGTTGACCATGCTCGGTCTGGAGTCCTGGGTGGGCCTGCCTGGGCTGGGACTTGGTGCCCTGGCCATGCTCTTCATTGCCAATCCCCTGTCCGGGATGGCCACTGGCTGGCAGTGGCTGCCCAGCCCGTGGGGTGCGATCGGGCAGTACCTGCCGGTCGGCGCCACCGGAACGGCGGTGCGGTCGGCGGTCTACTTCGACGGCAACGGGGTCGGTAGCGCCGGCCTCGTCCTGGTCGGGTGGGGCGTCCTAGGCCTGGTCCTGCTCGCCCTGCCGTCGTCCCGGCTGCGTTCGCGCTCGCACGCTGTTCCTTCCTAGCGTGATGCTCGTTGACCAACGGACCAACCGTGGGCCGTCCAGCCGATGCCGCTTCGTGTGAGTGTCGGCGACAGCGCCGGTCGGTCCGTTCGGGTACGGCCGGCATTCGAATCACCGCGTTGCTGCGGCACGTCGCCAAGCAGATCAACCACGAGCGCCTCGATGCGTGCGCGGATCTCGTCGCGAATTGGTCGCACGGCGGCCAGGTCCAGGCCGGCCGGGTCGTCGAGTTGCCAGTCTTCGTAGCGCTTGCCGGGAAAGATCGGGCACGCATCGCCGCAACCCATGGTGATGACCACATCGCTGGCCCGTACGGCCTCGGGTGTGAGCACCGTGGGTCGCCGTGCGGCGATGTCGATCCCCACCTCGGCCATGGTGGCGACGGCTGCGGAATTGACCTGATCGGCAGGTTCCGACCCGGCGGAGCGGACCTCAATCCGATCGCCACCGAGGGCGGACAGCCACGCGGCCGCCATCTGCGAGCGGCCGGCGTTGTGCACGCAGACGAACAGAACGGACGGACGTGTGGTGGTGTTGTCGGCTGGCATACCAGGGTGTCTTTTGTGGGCTGAGTAGGTGGCCAGCGCTGCAACGCGCCGGCTGGGTGAGGCGCGGTGGGAGGATCACGCCCGACTGCAGCACCCTGCTGGGGAGGCAGTCTCATGCGACGGCGCTGTCGGCGGCGGAGTACAGCACGGTGCCTGGTCTTCGACGTCATCCACTAGCAGCGGCAAGCTGGCGGTGGCCGGTTGTCCGTCGGTGGGGTTGTCATCGACGATGGTGTAAATCTCCCACGGAGCTCCAGCTGGGTCGTGGACCCACACCTTGTTTTGCCTGGCATAGCAGCAGGAGGTGTCTTCCTCGTCCACGGTGACGAGGCCTGCCTCGACAAGCCGCCGACGCCCGGCGTCGACCTCATCGACGGTGCCTACTTCGACGCCGAGGTGGTTGAGTGCGCCCGCTGCGCCCTCGCCGCGGACCTGAGCGGGGGCTTCAATGGGAACGACCTTGAGCGGCGGCTCGGCGATGGCGAAGTTGGCGTAGCCCGGACGCACCTTGTGGGGCTGGACTCCGAACAGTGAGGAATAGAATAGGATCGAAGCGTCAAGATCAGCCACGTTGAGGGCAAGCTGGACGCGGGTGGGGGACGGGGCGGGGTCGGGGAACTCATGGCGGTCATCCTCACCAATTCATCGACGATTGTCAATATTGATCATGATCTATGATGGGCCGTATGCCGGACCGCACGACTGCTTGCACCCCGGCCGGCCTGATGTGTGTCCGGCCGGGCGAGTCGCTGTTGACGCGAGAAGAGGCCGATGTCCTCGCGTCCGGCCTCAAGGCCCTCGCTGACCCTGTGCGATTGCAGATCGTTGCCATTCTTGCTGCGCAGCCCGGACATGAAGCGTGCGTCTGCGACCTGACCCCCGCCCTGAAGTTGTCGCAGCCCACGGTGAGTCACCACCTCAAGGTGCTGCGCGACGCCGGCCTTGTCACCCGCGAGGCGCGCGGCACGTGGGCTTGGTTCCATCTGAATCCCCAGCGCTTGACCGAGCTGGCCGATCAGATCGCAGCCGCCGCCCCAGCGCCAACGTCCGGAGGGATGCGTTAGTGCCGAGGCGTGGGTGCTGAGTCGCCGGGTCGGACCAGAGGCGGTGCGTCCGGACTCCGGGTCAGGACCTGCCCTCGGGCGAGCCACCACGCGAGCAGCCCCACGCCAGGCAGGACGACGAGTAGGCCGATCCATGCCGCTTTGTCTGCACGACCCATAGCATTGCTGCGAAGGATCGTCATGACGGCGATTGCGGTCCACACGATGATCGCGATCATCAGGGCGAGGATGGCGGGGTGAAGCACGCTGACGACAACCGACTGACTGGTGTCGGCGGTGGTAGCCTCCATCATGTCGGCTCCAATCTTGGCTCAATTCGATAACAGTCGATGGTGGCTACTGCCACCAGTTTCCGGACCGATTGAAATATGCATGATAGTCTTCGTTCCAGGAGATTGGGATCAGTTTGTTAAGCGGCGTAACCTTTAGCCGCATGTGCGCGTAATTTGTCCCAGAGCGCCTACCTCCGCTATTGCACGCTGTTACATCGACGGAATAGCCGATCGCATAGCTCACCCAACAATCGTGCCATCCCGAGTAGCCTCTATAGGAAACTTGCAGCCAGGAATAGGATCCATCCCAGTAGAACCTCCCCGATTGATTCTCCTGGTCGGTTCCCTGATAGACGGTTTGCCGGAAGTAAGTCGATCGTACAGTCCCCGCCGAAAGCGCGACTTTCAGTGACTCGGGTAGTGTCGAGTCCGCAGCACTCAACGTCGAATCCACCACTTCCGTTGGGCCAGTGATGAGTTCGACTGAACGACGGCACTCATCGAGTGAAATTTGCGTCTGTGGGGGCAGCGATTTGTTAGCCTTCTCGATTGCTGACGAGCACTCGTCGTTGAGGAAGGTCCGGCTCACTCTCGACGGTGACGGATTCGGTGAGGCGGCAAGGCCAGGAGCGGCTCCAGCGAATACGATGGCTGCGGTGACCGATAGTCCGGCCACGATTCTCATCTGTCTCATCTGTCTCAGGCTGGTCCGAGACCTGTCTTCATGATATTAGCCGGTGAATTGCCAAGAGATAGTAAGCGGCCATCAAATTGTTTGTCAGAGGTTCTTGGGCCGTCTATCTGTGAAGGCGCCGGTGAAGGATGGGGCATCCGGAGAAACGTGCACCCGCGTCCCGCCGTTGCTTCTCCAGCGAGGCTGTCACGGAGGAAACAAGCGAGCGGCAAACAGGTCAGGTCTCTTCGTGGACGTCGGCATCCCACGCGGCGTCCTCGCCCAGATCGAGCGAATCCAGGCGAGCCTTCTGATCGGGGGTCAGCGACCAGGCGAAGAGGTCGGCGTTGGCGCGCTGGCGGTCCGGATCAGCCGACTTCGGCAAGACCGCAACGCCCTGTTGGACGATCCAGCGCAACGCAACCTGGGCGGGGGAGTGTCCACTGTCTCGGGCCACCTCGGCCAGGACCGGCTCGCCCATGAGGTCTTCGCGCTGGCCGAGCGGACCCCACGCCTGCAGCGCGATGTGGTTCGTGTCGGCATACGCCCGCTGGGGCCGACGAGCCAACAGCGGGGAGAACTGGATCTGGTTGACCACCGGGCGCACGCCGGTCTCGCGGACGAGGCTCCTTCTTTCATGAGAGTCCTCGGTTGGGGGTCTTGAGGTGGTCGGGGTGAGTCGTGGCTGTGGGGCTGGTTTCGGGCGTGGTGGATCGCCGCGTGGCGCTGCGGGGCGGGTCTTCGAGG
>JBKECS010000100.1:0-22328 GCA_047974805.1 Nostocoides sp.
GGTGGGCGGTGGATCGGGAGATCCCCAGGCGTTCCGCGGCATCGGTGACCCGCAGGGCACCTTCCTGCTGCAGCAGCAGGGCGATCATCAGTGCGTTGTCTACACTGTCAATCGCATACACCGGCCGGTTCTTCACTAAGGAACATCCTATTCTGCGAGTATGCCGACGAGGGCCCTCCCGGGGGACTCCTGGCCGCAGCCAGGCGGGAGGGCAGCTTGTGGGGCGCCTAAAGCCACGGGCGCAGGGTTTGCAGGGGCTCGGCGTCCACCCGCGCGACGCCGGTGAAGGGACGACCGCTTAGATAGGCCACAACCTGGGGCACGTCGCCCTCCAGCGCCGGAACCTCCTCATCGGCCCGCTTGGAGAGGATCTCGTCGCGCAGCTGGACAAGGAAGGCCTCCGGAAGATCGGCGAAGCTCACTCCGCAATCCAGGTCGACGGCGTGGATGAGGACCTCTCGGGCACGCATCCACGCCGTCTCACTGGCCGGCACGTTGCGGCCCTGCGCGGTGCGCACGATCTGGTGGCGCGCCGCGGGCGTCATCTCGGCGAACTCGGCGGCCAGGGAGGTGGACGCCGTATGCAGCCAGCTCACCAGTTCTCCCGCGGAGCGCCGGGCTCCCCGCTCGATGTCTCGGTTGCGTTGCTCCGGGTTGGCATACATCGGTGTCGGGATCGATGTCTTCGCCCAGCTCACCAGGCGACCGATGGCCTCGGCGTTGGCGGCAAGATGAGCCACGAGGTGTCGTCGTTGCCAGCCGGGCAGGGTCGTGGGGGCTGACAGCTCCGCTTCGTCGAGACCTTCAACAAGGGCAGTGACCAGCCGGGTGCCCGAGGCGACGAACTCCACCGATTCCTTCCAGTCGTGCCTCATCAGCCCGCCCCGACGGCGACAGTGTTCTCCAACCTGCCGAGCCCGTCGATATGGCACACGACCTGCTCACCACCGGTCAGATAGATCGGGGGTTTGCGGGCGTGACCCACTCCGCCGGGGGTCCCGGTGGCGATGAGATCGCCCGGGTTGAGCCGGACCATGGTCGAGACGTACCTGACGAGGTCGACCGGGTCGAAGAGCAGGTCATCTGTGCTGTCGCTCTGCATGAGCCGCCCGTCCACCTCGCACCGCACGCACAGTGCCGGACGGACGCCGCCGACCTCGTCCGGGGTGACCAGGTAGGGGCCCACCGGGGTGGTCGCGTCCCAACTCTTGCCCTGAAGCCATTCCCGGGTGCGGAACTGCCAGTCCCGGCAGGTGATGTCGTTGAGGATGGTGAATCCGGCGATGGCGTCGGCCGCCTCGGTCTCACTCGCCCGGCGGACCTGCTGGCCAATGACGACAGCGAGCTCGACTTCCCAGTCGAAGGCCGCTGTTTCCGGCGGCAGGGTGATGTCGTCGCGGGCCCCAATGAGGCTGTCGGCGAACTTGGCGAAGAGCGTCGGATATTCCGGCAAATCTCGCCCCATCTCCTGGATGTGGTTGCGATAGTTCAGGCCGACACAGACGATCTTCGACGGACGCGGGACCAGCGGGGCAAAGTCCAGCGAGGCGACGTCCCACCGTGGCCCCTTCGGGAGAACCTGATCCTGCGCGGGGCCATGTGCCAGGAGGTCACCGACGTCGGCGTAGGGCAGGCCGATCGCGTCATCACCGTCGATGACCACGGCCGTCGTGGTGGCGTCACGACGGACGGTGGCGAATTTCATGCGGGTTCCTCCACGGTGCGCTTGAAGAGATTGAGTCGTTCGAAGATTGGCGCGTCGCCGAATTGGAAGAGGTCCATCGCCCCGGAGTCGGAGTCCGACGCTGCCGCTTCCGAACGGATCGACAGCGGGTGCCAGGACGGCACCACGAAGATGTCGCCGCGGGTCACCGACCAGGTATGCCGTCCGCAGGTCACCGTGCCGGATCCGTCGAACACCTGGTAGACCGAGGAACCGGTCTCCCGGACCGGCGCCGTCTGGGTGCCGGTGGCGATTCGGTGGAATTGGGTTCGGATGGTCGGCAGCACATCCGACCCGGTGGTGGGGTTGGTGAACCGCACCAGGGCGTGCCCGGGCTCGACGGTGGCCGCAAAGCCTTCCCGTTCCAGGGCCAGTTGCTCGGTCAGCGCCGCGTTGGTGTCGGCCCATCGGTAGGCGAGCAGGGGGGTGCCCGGCATACGGCGCAGCAAGGACACCGGCACGATGCCGGGGTGACTCCACAGGCGTTCGGACCGAGAGCGCTCCGGGGTCGCGCGCTCGTCCGGGGAGAGTTCGTCGCGACCGACGTCGAAGAACGGGCTCTCCACCTCGTATTGGAAGGGGATGTCCAAGCCGTCGATCCACGCCATGGGGGTCGATGCGGCGTTGTGGTGAGCGTGCCAGTTCATCCCGGCCTGGGGCAGGAAGTCCCCGCGCCGCATCGGCATGGCATCCCCCTCGACGACGGTCCACACGCCTTCCCCTTCGACGACGAATCGAAAGGCGTTCTGGGTGTGCCGGTGCTCCGGGGCGTCCTCCCCGGGAAGCAGATATTGGATGGCAGCCCATAGCGTCGGGGTGGCGTAGGGGCGTCCGCCGAGGCTGGGATTGGCCAAGGCGATGGCACGGCGCTCACCGCCGCGGCCGACCGGGACCAGTTCACCGGACTTGCCGGCCAGATCGAACAGGGTGGCCCACTCCCACAGATGGGGGGTCGCCTTGGAGACGGGTACGGACGGCATGAGATCGTCGATCTCGGTCCACAACGGCACCATGAGGGCCTTGTCGAACCCCCGGTAGAGATCGTCCAGTGCCGCCGACGGCTCCGGTTGATCCATCCGTACGTTGGCCCGGCGATCCGGTGGCGCGTCCATCATGGACGTCATGATGCCCCACAGCTGGCCTCGGGAAACTTCTTTTCTGCAGAAAAGAATTCCGTCTCTGCGGGCTCCGTTGGAGCAGGCTGCGAACCCCGAAGTTCCTGCTGGAGGGGGTCGGCGCGGCAGTGCCGACAGGGCCCTTACGTCGCCGAGGCGCCAGCGAGCGCCTCGGCCGTCAGGCGCAGTTCGGTCACCAACTCGCGCACGCGGGCCGCCGGGACCCGCCCGGCGGGAACGGCCACAGCGAGGGCACAGTCGCCACGGCGGGCCGTCTGCACCCGCACGGCGAGCCCGCTGATCCCGGGTTCGCTCTCGCCGAAGTTTGTCGCATACCCGCGCTTGCCCGCTTGACGCAACTGGGTGAGCAGGGCCTCGGGGTCCACATCCGCGCCGCCGGGCCGGCCCGCGGCGGGGACGCCCGGATACAGCTCGCGGACCTCGGCCTCAGGCAGCGCTGCAAGCAGGATCTTTCCCCCCGACGTGCTGTGTGCAGGCATGATCGCTCCACGTCGAGAGCCCACCCGCACCGAGGAGCCGGACTCCACCGACTCGGCAAAGGACACTTCGGTGCCGTGCCGAAGGATGAGGTTGACAGTCTCCCCCACCCGCTCGGCCAACGCGGTCATGTAGGGGCGGGCAAAACTCCATCCCGAGGCGTCGGGAACCAAAGCCTTGGCGATCCGGAGCAGCCCGGGGCCGGGCTGGTAGCACCGGGTGAGGCCGTTCTGTTCGATGAGGCCGCGCGCCGCCAAGGTCGTGAGCAGACGGTGCGCCGTCGACGGCGAGACGTCAAGCTGCTGCGCCACATCGGTGATCCTCAGCTCCGCCGCATCGACGAAGAACTCAAGGATCCGGGCGGCGTTGAGCACCGACTCGATGGGGTAACGCGGCACCTTGGCTGCCTTGGAACCAGCTGCGTGACTCAACGGGCCGGACCCTCCTCAAGGCGCGTCGCGCAGAAGCGCTGGACGCGCCAAACGATGTGCTGACGATCGGACCCCATCATCCCATCGGACGCCCCTGCCGAGAGGGGATGATGGGGCCGGCTCGTCACCGGGGCGACTATCCCGGTATCTCTACCCCACGACCTGTGCATAGGTCTTGTACTCCTGGAATTCCTCCAGGCCGCGGATCCCGTTGAGGCGTCCGACCCCGCTCTGCCCGAATCCGCCCTCTTCGAACTGATCGACGACCACTGCCCAAGCATTGGTCCACACCGTGCCGGCCCGAACTCGGCGGGCCACCCGGCGCGGACGATCGATGTCGCGGGACCAGATCGAGGCCGCCAGCCCATACGGCGTGCAGTTCGCCAAGGCGACCGCATCGTCCTCGTCCGTGAACGTCTCGAACGTGGCGACCGGCCCGAAGACCTCCTCCTGGACGATCTTGGCGTTGCGGTCGCTGACGGCCAGCAACGAGGGAGCATAGAACGCGGTGCCCGGCTGGGTGATCCCGCCGCGCAGCAGGACCTCGGCGGTCTCAGCGGCCGAGCGGACGATTGCGTCGACACGTTCAGCGTTGGCCGCGTCGATCATCGGGCCCATCTGGCTGCTCGGGTCGTCACCCGGGCCCACGACGACAGATCCCAACGAAGCGACCAGCGCAGACTTCAGTTCCTCGGCGATGCCCTGCTGCGCCAGGATTCGGCTGCCGGTCATGCAGAACTGCCCGCTGAAGGTCGTCACCGCGGCGGTCAGGACCGGCACGACGGCGTCCAGGTCGGCGTCGTCGAACACGATCATCGGCGTCTTGCCCCCGAGCTCGAGCGAGACGGGCTTGAGCTGCGCGGCCGCGGCCGCCATGATCTGGCGCCCCACGGCAGAAGACCCGGTGTAGCTGATCACGTCGACGTCGGGCGAGGAGACCAGGAGCATGGCCAGGTCGCTGCCGGTCTCGGTCACCGAGTTGAGCACCCCGGCCGGCAGGCTCGGGCAGTCGGCGAGGATCTCGTGCAAGATCCCGTTGACCAGGCCGGTCTGCCCCGGCAACTTCACGACAGCCGTGCAGCCGGCGGCCAGCGCCGGGGCGAAGGATCGCACCGAGAGCACGACCGGAGAGTTCCATGGGGTGATCACCCCGGCGACGCCCATAGCTTCCGGGACCGAGCTCATGTGCAGCCCCGGGGACACCTCGGCCGCCCGGCCGCTTTCCACCAACGCCAGTGCGGCGTAGTAGCGCAGCTTCGACGGGGTCAGGCTCAGCTCGAAGCCGGCTTCGCCGACGACCTTGCCGTTCTCCCGGGCCAACATGGTGACCAGATCCTGGGTGCGCGCCTCAATGCCGTCGGCGATCTCGTTGAGCACCTTGTGCCGCAGGTGCCGATTCGCCGACCAGTCGGTGGTGTCGAAGGCGGTTCGCGCGGCGGCGATGGCCTCACGAGCCTGGGTGATGTCGGCGTCGGCATACGTGCCGAGTTCGCCGTGCCCGGCCGGGCTATGCGAGGTCGCCACGTGCGCGGACCCGGTCAAGGTTCCGCCGATGAACTGCAGGGCTTGGGGACGTGTGCTCATGTCATTCCTTCTCGTGATTGCTCGCGGCGGGTGCCACGATGCCCCGGGGGCGTTCGGTTCTGCCGGATCGGCCGGCTGGTTGGCAGTCGGTCACCGCCGGAATGGACTCGGGGTCCGATGGGAGGACCACATATTGGGTGGGGAATAGGCTCAACGAGGTTCGCGACCGAATGAAGCCCCAAAGGCCCTGACGCATCCACATCGCCATGGCCATGGCAACAAGGCCGAGGACCACGAGGTACCAGCTGCCGGCCTGGGCGAAACGATCTTGCATGACGAAGTAGATGATGGCGCCAAGGATCGGCCCTTCGATCGTGCCCACGCCACCGATGACGACACAAAAGATCATCACGGCGCTGAAGGAGACAGCGAAGACCGCATCGGGCTGGACCCGCAAGGTCGAACACAACATCAGCGCACCGGCGGCACCGCATCCGGCGGCGGAGCAGAGGAAGACCGCCCGGCGGGCTCGAGTGATCTGCACGCCGCAGCTGTATGCGGAGACCGGGTCGTCCCGCACAGCGGTCAGGGCCAGCCCCAGCCGGGAGCGCATAAGGACCAGCAGCCCGGCGATGGTGACCACGAGCACGCCAACGGCCAGCCAGAACACGTTCGCCTGGCGCTGCGCCGGGGCCAGACCGGCAAAGACCAGCAGTGACCTGCCGGCGCCGCCGCCGAGGCTGTCGACCTGGACGATGAGCAGCCGACACACCTCGGCCATGACCCACGTGCCGATGGCGAAGTATCCGCCGCTGAGCCGGAAGGCGAGGAACGACATGGGGTAGGCCAGCAGCGCGCAGGCCACGGCGGACAGGACCACCGCCAGATAGGGGTTGACGCCCCGATCGGTGAGGAATAGCAAGCCGTATGCGCCCATGCCGATGTAGGCCTGCAACCCCACCGACACCATCCCGCCGAACCCCGCCATGAGGTTCCACATGGAGGCCAAGATGATCAGGATGCACAAGCTGGTCAACTTGTACGTGGTCGCCGGCCCCTGAACGAAGGGCACGCTCAGTAGCACGGCGACGACCATCACGCCGAGCAGACCGCTGAGTCGATTCGCTCTGGCCGATCCGCCCCGCCGCACGGTCGCCGAGATCGGCGGTGCAGCAACCGGTGCGGGCGTGGTGCTCAGTCTGCTCATGGTGTCCTCACCGTCGCGAACAGTCCCTGCGGACGCAGCAGGAGCACCGCCAGGAAGGCCAGGTGACCAGCGAGGATGGACCACGAGGGGTCGATCTGGGCGCCTACGGTCTGCATGACGCCCAGGACGATGCCGCCGGCCAGCGTGCCCCACAGCGATCCGAGCCCGCCGATGATGACCGCCTCGAAGGCGAAGATCAGCCGCACGTCGGCCGAGCTGGGTGCAAACGTCGTGCTCAGCGCCATGAGGCCACCGGCCAAAGCCACGGTGGCGAAGGCGACTCCACCGGCGACGGCATACACCCGCTCGGGCCGAATCCCGCTCAACACAGCAGCCGACTGGTCATCGGCGGTGGCCCGCAACGAGCGCCCGATCGCGGTTCGGGCGAGCACGACATGGATCGAACCCAGGGTCAGCAGGGCCAGCACGAAGGTCAGGACGCCGAACCAGGCCACCGAGATGGACGAGGACAGCTGCAGCGAGGCGGTCTCGATCGGGCCGGGGCTGAGCGACCGACTGTCCGCGGCGAACACCTCAAGGAGCACGTTCTGCAGCACGACCGCCAGACCAAAGGTGACGAGCAGGCTGGGCAGCGGATCGACCGAGATGGTCCGATTGAGCAGCACCAGCTCGATGACGAACCCGGCTACGGCCATGACCGCCACGACGACTGGCAGCAGCCACAGTGGGTTGACGTCCACCACCTGGGACAGGCCGACCAGGAGGTATGCCGCGGCGAGCGCGAGTGCGCCGTGGGCCAAGTTGACGATCCGCATGACCCCGAACATCAGCGACAAGCCCGCCGCGAACAGCGCATACAGCCCGCCGAGCAGGACTCCTTGGATGACGGCGTTCAGCCAGGTCATGATGTTCCTCCTGGGCTACCGGCCAGTGCCGCCGGGGCCGGTTCGGCGGTGCCGAAGTAGGCGTGCGCTATCTCCTCGTAGGTGACCGCCGAGGCGGCGGCCGCCAGGCTGGTCTGCCCCTCGAGCAGGCATTGCACGGTGTCGGCCACGGTCAACGCCTGGCGGACATCCTGTTCGACCACGAGCAGGGTGGCGTCGCCGGCGGTAATCTGTGGGATGGCGGCGTACAGCTCGGCAACGACGACCGGCGCCAGGCCGAGGCTCACCTCATCGAGCAGGAGCAGCCGCGGATTGGTCATCAAGGCGCGCCCGATGGCCACCGCCTGCTGCTCACCGCCGGAGAGGTTGGCCGCCAGCCTGGCCCGCCGATCGGCGACCAAAGGGAAGAGGTCATAGACGGTCTCGAGGCTCCACGGCCCCGGCCGGCGCACCCGCCCGCCGACGAGCAGGTTCTCCTCGACGCTGAGGTTGGCGAACAGGTGCCGGCCTTCGGGCACCAAGGTGATCCCCAGGTGTGGACGGCGGTACGCCGGCACGTCGGTCAGGTCCTGCCCGTCGAAGATCATCGTCCCGCTCGTGGGATGCACCAGCCCGGCGATGGTGTTCAACAGGGTGGACTTGCCGGCGCCGTTGGCGCCGATGACCGCCAGCGTCGACCCGGCCTCGACGGTCACATCGAGGCCGTGCAGCGCTTCGAAGTCTCCGTAGCCGGACCGCAGCCCGCTAATGGTCAGCAGCGAACTCACGCGGCACCTTCGGCGGCCAACAGATCACCCTCGGGCGCGGCACCCAGGTAGACCTCGCGCACCTCCGGGCTGGCCATGACCTGCTTCGGCTCACCGGACATGAGCACCTTGCCATAGGTCAGGCACATGAGTTCGTCAGCGACGGCAAGCAGGGCGTGGACAACGTGTTCGATCCAGACGATGGTTATGCCGTCGGCCTTGAGCGCCGCCACGATGGCCACGAGTTCGTGCACCTCTGCCTCGGTCAAGCCGCCGGCGACTTCGTCGAGCAGCAGCAGCCCGGGGTGCCCGGCGAGGGCGCGGGCAAGCTCCAAGCGTTTGCGATCCAGCAGACGCAGCGAGCCCGCCGGAACATTGACCAGGGCGGACAGCCCCGCCCGGTCGATGGCTTCCAGGGCGCTGCGATACGGGTCCTTGGCGCGGTCATGACCGGCCTGCTGAGCGCACACGAGGGCGTTCTCGAACACGCTCATGCCGGCGAAGGGCCGGGGGATCTGATAGGTCCGACCGATACCCGCCCGCGCCCGGGCGGCCGGGGCCAAGCTGGTCACGTCCTCCCCGTTGAGGGTGACCGTGCCGCGATCGGCTCGGACATCCCCGGTGATGACGTTGAACAGGGTTGACTTGCCCGCGCCGTTCGGACCGACGATCCCGTATGCGCTGCCGGGCGCGACGGTCAGCTCGACGTCAGCCAACACCTCGACGCTGCCGAACCGCTTGGCGACGCCGCGGACCTCCAGCGCCCAGGGTGGGGCCATCAAAGAGCCTCGACCGAGCCGGCCGTGGGGATCTCCGGGTGCTTCTTGTTGCTGACGATGACCAGGTCGAAGGCGCCGTCGCTCTTTTGCCGCCACTGCCCACCGACCAAGGAGGTGGTCGCCACGTTGGGAACCGGACCCGCGGTGAAGTCGATGGTGCCGGCGACGGTATCCAGCTTGAGTTTGCCGATGCTGGCGGCGACCTTGCTCTTGTCCTCGACGTCACCGGAGGCGATCAGTGCGGCGATGCCGACCTCGAACAGGGCATGCACCAGCCCAAGTGGCTGGGTCCACTGCTTCTTGGTCGTCGCCGTGAAGGACGTGGCCAGTTCTTGCGCGCTCTGGGACGTCAGTGAACTGGTGAACGGGTGGGCCGGTGACCACCACACCTCCGTGGACAGGTTGTGCCCGATCGGGCCCAAGGCCTCGACGGAGGACGGGAAGAGAATGGCCTTGGCGATCGTGGCGATCTTCGGGGTGAACCCCTGCTGCGCGGCCTGCTTCCAGAAGGTGGTGAAGTCCGGCGGCAGCGGCACGCCGAAGAGCGCTGGCACGGCGGCCTGCTTGTACTTGGCAATTTGGGCGGAGAAGTCGTTGGTCAGGTTTTCGTAGCGACCACCGTCGACGATGTCGTACCCCATGCCCTGGATCATCGGGAAGCCGCCGGTCTTGGGGTCCGACCAGGCCTTGCCATCGGAGTCGTTCGGGGCCAGCGCCCCGACCGGGCCCGAGCTGATCCCCAGTTCCTTCCACATGTCGGTGTACACCCCGACGATGTCGTCCAGGCCCCAGAAGAAGTGATAGGTCCAGGTGAACGGTTTGTCCGGGGTGGCTCCGCGGCCGAAGTACCACGCCTGCCAGGGTGCGACCGTGGCGACGCAGGGCACGCCGTTGGCCTCACATTGGTCGGACACCGGGTTCGTCGTGTCGGGGGTGGAGGCGACGAGGATGAGGTCGACCTGCTGCTGTTGGATCAGCTCGTTGGCAACGTCGGCGGCTCGTTTGGGGTCGGACTGGCTGTCCTTGACGATGACCTTGACCGGATGTGTCGCGTCACCGATCTTCAGGCCTTTGGCCAGGATGGGGGTGAGCGCCTCGATGACATAGGAGTCGGCTTCACCGAACGCGGCCAACGCCCCGGTCTGGGGGGTCACATACCCGATCTTCAGCTCCCGTCCGCCGGTGCTGCTCGTGCCTGATCCTCCAGCGGCTGACTGGACCGAGCAGGCGCTCAGGGCGCCCAGTCCCGCTAGGGACAGGCCGCCGACGCCGGCGGCGGCGAGGATGGAGCGTCGAGCAGGTGGGGCGAGCTGTGCCGCACGAGGCGACGTTTGGCCGGCGGGGACGGGCGGCTGGTTCATGGCTGCTCCTGGCATGGTCACGCACAACAGTGGACGGGGCAGCAGAAATATTTTCGGCTGATATTAGCCGTGTCAAGAAAAGTGCAGAATGTTCTTCTGCGTAGAACCGCCTCGGGTGGCCGCGGTCCTCCGTCACGCCTCGGTGACCGGCTCCTGGGAGTCATAGACGGCGGCATCCGCGCCCGCGCAGTTCGGGCAGAGACCCCAATAGATGACCTCGGCCTCGGTGATCTCGAAGCCGTGATCGTCGGCGGCGGTCAAGCAGGGGCGGTAGCCGACGGCGCAATCGATGTCGACCACAGTGCCGCATGCGCGGCATACGAGGTGGTGGTGGTTGTCGCCGACGCGCAGCTCATACCGCGCCGGGGAGCCCGCTGGCTGGATACGACGGATCACACCTGCCTCGGACAGGGCGTTGAGCCCGTCGAACACCGCCTGCCGCGAGATCGCCGGGGCGACGCGGCCCACCTCGGCAACGATGGTCGCGCTGTCCCCATGGGGGTTGTCCTCGATGGCATCCAACACCGCCAACCGTGGGCCTGTGACGCGCAGCCCCACCTGGCGCAACAGGTGGGCATGGTCGATGGGCACGGCATTACCATGACGCCTTTTCTGGACCAAGTCAATTTTCGCGCTGTCCGGTGTCTGGACGGA
Source organism: Nostocoides sp. (assembly GCA_047974805.1). Lineage (GTDB taxonomy): Bacteria > Actinomycetota > Actinomycetes > Actinomycetales > Dermatophilaceae > JAJXUB01. Next base: position 10,884 of record JBKECS010000100.1, read on the forward strand.
CCGGTGGGTCTGGAGCAGGCGAACTCTTGCGTGGTGCCACGGACTCTGTGAGCGTTGTTCCATGACAGAGACGACCCCGCAGGGGACCCCGTGTTGGTACGAACTGTCCACCTCCGACCTGACCGCCGCTGGCGAGTTCTACAGCGCGGTACTGGGCTGGAACATTGTCGATTCCGGAATGCCCGGGATGACCTATCACCTGGCCTCGGCGCCTGACGGAGGCGGAGTCGCGGGCTTGATGGGCCCGCAGGGACGCCCGGACGCTCCGCCGAGCTGGCTGCTCTATTTCACCAGCGACGATGTTGACACCATGGCGGCATCGGTGACTGCCGCCGGGGGGAGCGTCCTCGCACCGCCGGCAGACATCCCCGGCACCGGCAGGTTCGCGGTGGTCACCGACCCCCAAGGAGCCGCCTACGGACTCCTGCAGCCGCTGCCGATGGACACGCCACCGGCTAGTCCGGCCTTCGACCAGTCCTCGGTGGGTCACGGAACCTGGCATGAGTTGATGAGCACCGACCCCACGGCCGGATTCGCCTTCTATGCCGACCAGTTCGGCTGGTCACGAGGGGAGGCGATGGATATGGGCGACATGGGCTTCTACCAGCTCTTCCAGCTGGCCGGCACGGAGATCGGCGGCATGATGGGGCTCGGTCAAGCCCCTCAGCCGGCCTGGCTGCCCTACTTCGGGGTGACCAGCGTGGCCGAGGCGGTCGATCGCATCACCGGTGCCGGCGGGACGATCCACCACGGCCCGGCCGACATTCCCGGTGGCGCCCAGATCGCGCTGGCCAACGACCCTCAGGGCGCCTGGTTCGCCGTCCTCGGACCACGCTGAGCCGCCGGCGCGCCCTCGCGCCGAACCCGGCGCCCCCGCGGACGCAAGGTCACCACAGGCAACGGGGGCGCCGGGACCCGATCGATCTCCCCGAGGTAGCCCTCGACCTCGCCGAACCGTGCTCCCTTCTCCTGCCACTCTCGACGGAATTGCTCCATCTCGCTTTGGCTGCGCGCGACGAAGTTCCACCACATGAGGATCTCTTCATCGAACGGCGGCCCGCCCAGGAGCAACAGTCGCGCCCCTGCCGCTCCGGCCCGCAGCGTCAACGAGCCACGTCCGGGGTCGCGGCATCCAAGGTCACCCGGATCCAGCTCCGTGCCGTCCAGCCACACCTGCCCGTTATCCATGAGCACGCCATGCTCATGGGTCGGGTCGACGGCCAGAGCGATCGCGGCGCCCGGCCGCAGAGTGAGCTCGGCCCCGAGCAACGGCGTGGCCGTGACCACCGGTGAACTCGCCACCGCAGGCAGCTCGCCGAGGAAAACCAGGGCGCTGCCCGCGGCGGCCGGCAACGCCACTGGTGTGGGAGCGAACTGTTCGAATCCGGGGTTGACGTGCCGGCTCGATTCTGGCAGCGCCACCCACAGTTGGGCGCCGTGGAGCACGCCCGGCGTGGACACCTCCGAGTGGGTGATGCCGGCGCCGGCGGTCATGAGGTTGAGCACACCCGGACGGACCATGGCCGATGTCCCGGTGCTGTCGCGGTGCTCGACCTCACCGGAGAACAACCACGAAATGGTCTGCAATCCCGTATGCGGGTGCGGCGGCACATCCATGCCGCCGTCGTTGCCCGCACCTACAAGGGTCGGGCCGTAGTGGTCCAGGAAGCACCAGGCACCGATCAGGGTGCGCTCACGGCTCGGCAGCGTCCGGCGTACCGTGATCGCCCGGACGCCGCCCAGTGGCACCTCACGCCCGGTAAGAATCTGAACCTGTCGCATGCGCGCGCCACCCCGTCGCTTCCCGCTGCTGCGTCGGCCTCCTGGCCAACCACACCCTCAGCATACGAAACCGGGTCAGCAGGGGTCGGGCGGATCGAGATGGAGGGTCCGACCCGACCAATTCCGGCGCAGCCATCGGTCGTGGCTGGCGATGACCACGGCGCCGGGGAAGTCCGGCAGCGCCGCCTCGATCTCGCTGACCAGGGTCAGGGACAGATGGTTGGTGGGTTCGTCGAGCAGCAGCACGTCGGGCGGATCGGCCAAGACGATGGCCAGATCCAATCGACGCCGTTGCCCGACGCTCAAGGAGGCCACCGGTCGGTCCAGGTCGCGCCCAGCGAGCAACCCGAACGTCGTCAACGGGACCTGCTCGGCGACACGGTCACCAACCGCGCTCGCGTATGCCGCGCGGACACGGGCCCCGGCACCTCGCGGCAACGGATTTTGGGTGAGCAGGCCGACTGCGAGACGGCGTTCCCGCTGTACCGACCCCAGCTGCGGCGCCAAGTCTCCAGCCAGCACGAACAGCAGCGTCGATTTCCCGGAGCCGTTGCCACCGGTGACCAGCAGCCGGTCGGACGCGCTCAAGCTGACCGTCGTCGGGGTCAACCGGCCGGGGATGCTCACCTGCGCCGCGGCAAGCACGACACCCCGCGGTGCTGAGGAAGAGCCCCGGGTGAACCCGGTGAACTGCACGGTCGCCGGTGGCTTGCGCACCTGCTCCTCGGTGAGCCGGGCGAGGCGGGCGGCGGCGTCATTGACCCGGCGCGCGACCACCGTCGCGTTGCGATCGGCATAGAACTTCCGACTGGCTCGTCCCTCCGTGCGCGGCGCGGCCCCGGCGTGACCGACGGTGTGGTCGGTGCCGACCCTGGCCCGCAGACGCCGCAGTTCCGCCTGCTCGTCACGGTATTGCCGGCGCCAGCGGTGCAGCTCCGCCTGCCGCCAAATCCGGTAGTCGGTGTAGCTGCCGGTGAACCGGGTCACGCCGAACCCCGACCCAGGCGACACCTGGTCGTGGGCGACGTGCCGGAACGGCGTGGGTCGCGGGTCGAGGTCGAACAGGTCGGTGGTCACCTCATCGAGCAGCGCGCGGTCGTGGCTGGCCACCAGGACCGGCCCGGACCACGACTGCAGCATCTGCAGGAGCAGCTTTGCGCCCGCGTCGTCGAGATGGTTCGTCGGTTCGTCCAGCAGCAACGTGTCGGGGGCGCGGAGGACGAGCCAGGCCAGGCCGAGCCGGGCCAGCTGTCCACCGGAGAGGGTGGCTGCGGGCCGGTCCCGAGGCAGCGCGCCCAGTCCGAACCCGCCGGTCACGGCCTCAACCCGATGATCGAGCTCCCACGCATGGTGCCGCTCGGCCGCCTCGATGGCGTCCTCGAGCCGCTGGGCCGCGCCGGGCTCACCGTCAGCCATCGCCTGACCCTCCCGCTCGACATCGCGGACGATCTGGCGAACCGGGGCCATGGCGTGCTCCAGGACCTGTGCCACGGTCAGGTGGTCGGGGAAAGGGGGTTGCTGATGATGCAGCCCCACCCGGCCCGGCACCGTGATCGATCCCGCGTCGGGGCGGTGGATCCCGGCGGCGATACGCAGCAAGGTGGACTTGCCGGACCCGTTCTCCCCAATGACGCAGCCGATCCGCCCGCTAGGCACGATCACGGTGATGTCGGTCAGCACTCGCCGGTCGGAGAAGGAGGCGGAGATCCCCTCGAGGATCAGCGGGCCTCCAGGGTCGGCAAATATCGTTCTCGGGTGATCGAGTGCTGACATGTTGGGCTCCTCGGCGTTCGTGGCAGGCCTTCCGCAGCACTGGCGAGGTGGCGGTGGCAGGACGAGAGCATCAGCAATGGAGCACGTGACCACCGTAGGCGCACCAGGTCGAGGACTCAACCGGTTTCTCGGGTGGGTCCCGCCCGGCTACAGCCAGCCGGAGTGTTTGGACGCCCGATACACAGCGCGATTGACGATCATCTCGTCATTGTGCGCCCTACCGGCGCGTTTGCGTCGGGACCTGGCCTTCCGTGGCCGGCGCATAGTCCGCCAGCGGCCTCATGTCCACGCTGACGTGAAGCTGGGATGCCTGCGCATCAGTGAAGATCACCCCACGCACCGGTGGCACGTCGGCATAATCTCGACCCCGAGCGACCGTGGCATGGCCCGCGCCGCACCGCAGGTCGTTCGTCGGGTCGAGCGCCAACCACGTCCGATCGGGCAGCCAACACTCCGCCCAGGCATGCGTGGCGTCCACGCCGACCAGCCTGCGCTGGCCCGGCGGCGGCTCGGTGGCGAGGTAGCCGCTGACATACCGGCCGGCCAGCCCTTGGCTTCGCAGACACGCGATGAGGACCTGAGCGAAGTCCTGGCAGACCCCGGCGCGCCGATCCATCACGTCGGTGACCGAGGTGCCGACGCCGGTGACACCGGTCCGGTAGCTGAAGTCGGTGTGGATGCGATGGGTCAGCTCATCGACCGCCTCACCGATGGCACGTCCCGGCGGGAAGGACGGCGCCGCATACGCCGCGACCGCGGCTGACGCCTCGAGGCCGATCAGCGGCGAAGGCAGGGTGAAGTCGGTGGCCTCCCAGTCCAGCCGTTCGGGGTGGACCTGCGGCACGGCCTGCTCCCACGCGGTTGCCAGCACGGACTCCTCGTAGGCGCGTTCCCGCACCTCGACCACGCTGACACCGCGCACCGCCAGCCGTCGATGGCTGATGGTGACATGGAAATAGGTGGCCGCGTTGCCGTGGACGTCCTCGACGGGGAAGGTGTCCGAGGCGGTGGGCTCGATCCGCAACTCGTGGGCAAGGCAGACCTGGTGCTCCAGATCTGCCGGACGCAGGTAGGCCAACCCGTAGGAGTCGGTCACGTCCGCGTCGTAGTCATAGGTCGTGGTGTGCTCGATCCGGTAGACCTCGCTCATGTCGAGCCCGTCCATAGCGTCGGGCCGAGGACCATCTGGCGGGGGACGCCCGGGCTGCGGAGGTAACTCGCCTCGATGCCTGCACAGATCCCGAGGATCCCATCGTGCACGTCGGTGAGGTAGTCGTAGAGGTCCCCACGCCACCCATCCGGATCGGGCCTGGCGATGACGACGGCGTCGACGCCGGTGAGCTGGCCGCTCACCTGCGCAGCAGCGGCGATAGCCGGGCTCGGCTCGGTGGTATCAGCGGCGACCTGCGGCAGGTGATCGGTCAGCGAATGCAGCTGGTAGATGACCGAGCGCGGGTTGTGGATATCGAACAGGAGCAGGTCGAGAACTCCTTCAAGGTGGGCGCGCCCGCGGTAACGCCGCCGGTAGGTGACGCTGCTTTCGGTGGCGCCGAGCACCGCGTTGGCGACGAGCGCATCAACTGGACCGCTGAGCTGTTGGCAGATGGTCGCGCGCAGCAGCGCGAGCACGCCGAGAGCCCGTTCGGCCCGTCGGCCGGCATTGAGCAGGTGCCAGCCCGGGTCGTGCGTCATGGTGTCCAGGACGACGCCGGAGAGCCCGAGCAGGCCGGACAGGGACCGCTCGGCGGTGTCGACCAACTGGGCGCCGGACTCGTCCGGGCTGTGCCGCAGGTCGGCAACCGCCCGCTCGATGATGCCCAGGACGAGCCACACGTCCTGGGAGAGCTGGTCCCGCACGCCCTGAAGTGCCTCGCCCAATGCCACCGTGGAGTGGGCAAAGGTGCCAGACCGGCCGGCGTCGACGATGAGGGAGCGCAACTCCACGGACGGGGACATCGTCGGGTCGAGGAATCCAGGGTAGGTCGTCGTGACCTCGGTGACCGCCTGGCGCAGCAGGCTCGTCGCCGCCCCGGCCGCGCCGGACGGGGTGGCGCGCAGGTCACCGGACAGTTCCCGGGCGGCCAACAACAGACGGATGAGGTCCTCGGCCCGGGTGGCATACCGTCCCGCCCAGAATAGGTCCGACAGGACCCGCGGCGACATGGCGAGGTAGCCATCGGCGGGGCTGCTCGCCGGCCCGTCGTGCAACCAGCCAGCAGCACCGGGGTCACCGGAATCCTCGGCCAGGACCCACACGTCCTTGCTGATACTGGCCCGGGCTCTGCCGACGAAATGCCCGGCGAGGTCCTGTGCGCCCGGTGTTGGCGCGCCGGCCCGGGCCGCGGAGGATGCCCCGTATGCCGTGTCCTGACCGGTCGCCGGGACCCGCGCAACGCCACCAGGAAGCACGAAGTAGCCGTCAGGTGTGGCCACGGCAAAGGTGCGCAGTGTCGTCGGCCGCCCCACCAGCGCCTGCCCGGCAACCGTCGGGGTGACCGAGAGCGACAGCAGATCCTGGCCGACCCAGGCATACGGTTGCGCCTGCACCCGCGCGACCAGGTCGGCACGTTGGGCGCTGCTGAGGTCCCCGGCGAACACACTCGCGGCTCGGCCGCGGTCGATCGGGCGGATGACCATCTCGGGCAGGTGGCTGAGCACGTGCGAGCGCTGTGCCTCATCGCCGCACCAGTAGGTCGTCACGGACGGCAGCGCGAGATCCTCTCCGAGCAGGTGGCGAGCCAGTTGGGGGAGGAAGGCCATGAGGCCCGCGTTTTCCAGCACTCCGGTGCCGAAGCCGTTGAGGATGCTCACCGTGCCACGGTGAGCAGCCTCAACCAGTCCGGGCACTCCCAGGTGGGAGTCCGGGCGCAGGAACAGCGGGTCGGCATACGACGCGTCCACCCGGCGAATGACGACATCCACCGGGTCGAGCCGGCCCAGTGCCCGCAACCACACCCGTCCGTCTCGGACCACCAGGTCCGGTGCCTCGACCAGGGGGAACCCGAGCAATGAGGCGAGATAGGCCTGGTCGAACGCGGTCTCTGAGTGTGCGCCGGGACTGAGCACGACCGCCTGCGGTGGGTCCATCGCTCCCGGCGGGGCGGCGGCCAGCACAGCCTGCCGGTAGGCCTGGAAGAACGGCAGTAGCCGCTCGATCTGAACGTCGTGGTAGATCCCGGGGAACAGCCGTGACATCACCCGGCGGTTCTCCATGGCGTATGCCGAACCCGACGGGGCCTGGGTGCGGTCCGCGATGACCTGCCAGGTGCCGTCCGGGGCTCGGCCGAGGTCGGTCGCCATCATGGTCAGTTGGTGGCTGCCGGGGAGGGTGATGCCGTGCGCGGACCGGAGGTATCCGGCATGGGCGAGCACGAGAGAGGGTGGGAGCAGGCCGTTGGAGAGCAGCCGGCGCTGGCCGTAGAGGTCGGTGAGGATGGCGTCGAGCAGGCGGGCGCGTTGGTCCAGCCCCTCGCGCAGGTCAGCCCACTGGCCGGCGTCGAGGACCACGGGCATGACGTCCAGCCACCAGGGCGTGGCAACGGTCCGGGTCGTCACCTGCCCGTCCGGCCCGGTCCGTTCGGTGAGCCGGTTGTAGGTCACCCCATCGTCTTCGAGCAGCCGCTCGGCCCGGCGCACGATGCCGGGGAGGGCGGCGGGAGTCACGGTCCGCATGGCGGCGACGATGGGCTCCCACGATGGCCGCACCGACCCGCCGTCGCCGACTTCGTGGAAGGCTGCGGGTGCGGCGTCGATCCTCAGGACGTATTGGCTGTCGCGTCGCAGGTAGTCGCCCAACGCGGTGGCCGGTGACCCTCGGGCGGTGACGCCACCCGGGGACGACCAGCCATAGCCGGCGCCATCACCGTCGGTGGTTGACGTCGAGTCCATAGGCACGGGGATACGGTCGCACACCCGGCGCCGTCGGCGGTATCCGGCCCGGCGCGCTTGCCGGCCCCCGCCGTTCGGGGCCTCTGGGCGGTTGGTCCGGGCTAGGCGACGGCCAGGTGCGCCAGCAGAGCCTCGCGGAAGACCTCCGGGTGTTCCAGATGCGGGGAGTGCCCACAGTCGGGGATGGCCACCTCGCGGACGAGGCCGCCTGCGGCCTGATATTCGGCCAAGACGGTCCGGGTCTGGCTGACCATGGGCTGAGCCGGGGCGAGGTCTTGGCCGGGCCAATCCGGGATCACCCCAAGCACCCCGAGGTGGTTCACATCGAACAGCGAGGCGTCCGAGACGATGGCGTCATTGAGGCCGCGGACCCACAGCAGCGGCGGTTTGGCCTCCAACCCGACGATGCCAGAGACGTTGAAGTGCACCGGCGACATCGTGTTGAGCACCCCCCTGTCGCCGGCGGCGAAGCCTGGCCAGTGCTCACTGGGGCGACTGTTGCCGGGATAGTGGTCTTCACCGGTCACCGTGGTCAGCATCGAGGTGACCCACAGGTCCTCGAATTCGCTGGTATGCCCGCTGGCGACGTAGGCACCGAGCAGCACGTTGCGCGGGGAAGTAGGTGAATCAGTGCCGGTGTCGCCCTCGGCCAGGCGGGTGACGAAGTCCGGGTTGGCGCAGCCGCCACCGGTCCCGGCGCCGTCGAGGGTCAGCCGCACTCCGACCGCGTCCGTCCCGCCAAAGCCATAGGGAGACACCGGGTTGACCAGGACCAGCGAGGACACCGGGATCTGCGGCTGATCGAGCAGGAGCTGGAGGACGACGCCACCACCCATGCTCCATCCGACGAGGTCGACCGGTCCGAGATCCAGCTCCTGGAGCACCGAGGCCACGTCGGCGGCATAGTCGCCGAGCCCGTTGGTGGCATCGACCGGCAACGCCTGACTGCCGCCGAACCCGCGCAGGTCGATGGCCAGGGCGCGCACGTCGTCGGGGAGGCTGAGCATGGTGGGTTGCCAGAACAGGGAGGAGGAGACGTTGCCGTGGATGAAGACGACGGTGCGTCGGGCCACCGCGCTGCCACGTTCGAGGACCTGGGTGCGTAGCCGGGCGGTGTCGACGATCGAGGTTGTGATGCCGTCGAGAATGGTGTCGGTCATGCAGTCTCCTGCTGGCGTCGGTCCCGCACCAGGGTGGCGACCTGGGCTGCGCCGCCGGCGTTGTTGACCACGGCGCTTCGTCCGGGGAGATCGCTCATGTCTCCTCCGTTTCGCCGGCTGGGCGAGGGTGCCGGGGCTTGCCTGCGCGGCACGATCCGATGGCGGGGGTCCCGCTTTCACGGTAAGGGAGGCCATGGACACCGGCAACCGGTGTTAGGGAGCGCCTGGCGAGCGAGAGGTCAGGCGGCGCTGTCGCCGCTCTTGTGGGCGCGGCGATTCTCTGCCAGGGCGTCGCGTAGCTCGTCATCGTCCATGACGAGATAGACTAGGCCGCAATCCTGCGGGCCGGTGGCTCCGGGGAAGCACAGCGTGCACGGCTCGCCGACCCGGATGGGGCAGCGCGGCTCGGGCCGACGCCTGGTGCGAGGTTCGGAAGCCACCGGCCCAGTCTACGTCGAGGATCCGTCCCCTCCCGCGGGGGCCGAGGACGAACAACACAGTGCTGGTTTTGGCGCCGGGTCAAAGCACGTTGCGGTTGAGGTAGCGCTGGAGGGCGCGGGTGGTCAGCGGGCCCCACGATCCATCCGTGGTCGCGCCGACGATCTTTTGCAGCTTGCGCACGTCGGAGCGGCTCATCGAGCCGTTGACCGAGCCGCCGATCTTCTTCTCCAGCTTGCGCCAGTCGGAGGTGGAGACTCGGCCGTTGACGCTGCCGCCGACCCACTTCTCCAGCGCCCGGTTGGTCTTCGAGCCACGCTGGCCATCAACGGCGAGCAGGGCCCACCCGGTGCGCTTGCCCTTGGCCCCGGTGACACGGGTTGTGCTACGTGAGGCGGCCGGGGTGGCGACAAGGACGCCAGTCGAGGCGGCGGCGCCGTTGCTGCGGGTGAGGCCGGCGCGAACGCTGCAGGTTGGCCAGGCTCCAGAGCCTTGGACCTTGAGGACCTTCTGGGCGATGGTGATCTGCTGCGCCTTGGTGGCCCGGTTAGCAGTGGCGGCATACGCGGCGCCACCGAAGGCTCGCCACGTGCCGTAGCTGAATTGCAGCCCGCCGTAGTAGCCGTTGCCGGTGTTGATCGACCAGTTGCCTCCACTCTCGCAGGCGGCCACCCGGTCCCACACGGTGGAGGTGGCGCTGGTCGAGGAGGTGGTTGAGGCCAGGGCGCTCGGGGCGACCGCCAGACCGCCAGCGACAGTGGCTGCGCTGGTGACGGCCACGCCTGCGGCGCGGCGGATTGGGCGCACGCTCGTGCGAGCGTGCTTTGCAGCGTAGAACATGGTGGCAGGGGTTCCTTCCGGGTTTCGCCGGGGGCAGCACCTCGAGATCACTTGTGCTAGGCGCGGCCACATTGCCGACGGGCCCACATGGGCGACGGGAGTTCCGTCGAGCCTCGAAGGTAGGTCACGAAATCATAAAGGTCAAGGGGTGGGCTAATCGGTTGCCCACTCCGCGAGGCGATTTCGGGTCTTGGCAGGGCGAGAGAGCACGGGGTTGGTCAGGGCGGGGCGGCCACGGCCCGGCTTAGGAGTTCGATGCCACGCTCGAGGTCGGCATCTCCGGCAACAGAGACATAGCTGACGCGGATGTGGGGGCGCTGCGCCACCCCCGGCAGGTAATAGTTCGATCCAGGAGTGACGGCCACACCGAGGGTCAGGGCAGTACGGGCGACGTCGTGCGGGTGGTGTCCCGGCGGGAGCTCGATCCAGAGGTGGTAGCCCCCTTGTGGGGATCGAGGCAGCGCCTGGAGTCCCAGGCCGCGAGCGATGGCGGTCGTGGCCAAGTCGCGCCGGCGATACAGGTCGGCGCCCAGCGTCCGACGCGCGCGGCGCCATGCAGGCGCGCTGACGACGTCAAGGGCGGTGTGCTGGAGGGCGCTGGGGACCAGAAACGCGTCGATCGTCAAGGCGTCGAGCAGGCGGGTGGTGACCGGGCCGCGGGAGCCAAGGGCCGCGACGCGCAAGTTCGGGGAGGTCGGTTTGGTGAGGGAGCGCAGGTGGATCACGGTGCCGTCCGGGTCGTCGCAAATCATCGGAGCCGGCGCGCGCGGAGCGTCGTCGTGGGCCAGGTAGCGGGCGAAGTCGTCCTCGATGACGTATGCCGCGTGGGCGCGGGCGAGGCCCCTGACCTCATCGCGGCGCCCTGCGCCCATGGTCGCGCCCGTTGGGTTCTGGAAGAGGGGCTGGGTGACCACAACCCGGGCGCGGCTGCGGATCAGCGCCTCCTCAAGGTGCTCGGGGATGATCCCCTGCTGATCCAGCGGGACGGGCACGGGACGCAAGCCGGCGGCATACGCGGCAGCCATCATGCCCGGGTAGGTCGGGGATTCGAGGATGACGGGGTCTCCGGGTTGGGTCAGCGCGCGCAAAGTGGTGGCCAGGGCGCTCTGTCCACCCGGTGCGATGAGGATGTCGGAACGGCTGAGGTCGGGGGAGATTTCGGCGGCAAACCAGTCGCGAAGGTCGGCGATGCCGCCCTTGGGGGGACGTTCCCAGGCGTCGGCCCGTTTCGATACACGAGCGAGGGCTGCGCTGAGCAACTCGCTGGGCTGCAGTGATCGAGCGAGGTAGCCGCCGTTGAGGTCAATGACCTCGGGTGGATGCGTGGTCAAGGTGTCGCCGAGTGCGGGTGCGTCGAATTGGCGGGTGACCTCCGGGGTGAGCTCGAGACTTTCGCTCAGCTGCAGCGCGGCCTCCTGCCATGAGGTGTCGCCCGCACGCTCACGGTGACGCGTCCTAGCTCGGAAGGTCCCCGCGCCTGGCCGGGTCTCGACCAGCCCGCGCTGGGTCAGTAGCGCCAGGGCGTGGGCCACCGTGCTGGCACTGGCGGCAAATCGGTGGACGA
>JBKECS010000005.1:0-10772 GCA_047974805.1 Nostocoides sp.
CCGGGCCTCGTGTACCACCCGACCCGCGATCGTCGTGTCGGGCCGGGCCAAATAGACGTATTCGAAGACGCAACCCTTCGGCCGGGCTTCGGCGAACCGCTCGCTGCGCAATCCGTCCTCATCGATGGCGATGAGTTCCCCAGGCTCGACCTCACGGACGAAGGATGCGCCGACGATGTCCAGCCCGGCAGTCTCCGAAGCCACCACCCAACCGCGTTCGAGCCGGCCGATGACCAACGGCCGAATCCCTTGCGGATCGCGGGCGGCATACACGGTGTGCTCGTCCATGAAGACGAAGCTGAACGCCCCCCGCAGCAGCGGGAGGACCTCCATCGCGCGTTCCTGGATCGACCGGTCGGGGTCGTCGGCGAGCAGCGCAGTCACCAACGCGGTATCGGTGGTGTTGCCTCGGCGCAATTCGCCGCGATTGATCGAGGCCCCCTCCGTGGCGCGCTGCTCGACCAGGTCGCGAAGCTCGGCGGAGATGATGAGGTTGCCGTTGTGCGCCAACGCGACGGTGCAGTCGTCGTGACCGCCGAGGGTCGGCTGGGCGTTCTCCCAGGTGGAGCCGCCCGTCGTGGAGTATCGGCAGTGCCCGATCGCCAGATGCCCAGTCAACGACTCCAACGAGCGTTCGTCGAACACCTGGCTGACCAGCCCCATGTCCTTATAGACCAGGAGCCGGTGACCATCGCTGGTGGCGATCCCGGCCGACTCCTGCCCGCGGTGCTGCAAGGCATACAAGCCGTAATAGGCGAGCTTGGCGACCTCCTCACCGGGTGCCCACACCCCGAACACCCCGCAGGCGTCCTGCGGGCCCCGCTCACCAGGGACGAGATCGTGGTTGAGGAGTCCGTCGCCGCGCGCCACAGGCGTTAGTGTCCCACAGTGGGGGCGTTCGGCCCGCCGGGTTCCCGGGGCGCCTGACCGACGGTTGGCCCGGACTCACCGGTGGGCGTCATCGTGTCCCCCAGGCCCGCGTTGGTCCGGTCCGTATGCCGATTGAGCACGAGGTCGAGGATGACCGCTACGAGAGCGGCCAGCAGAGCGCCCAGTCCACCGAGCATGAGGATGAGGTATCCCGGACCGGCGGTGGCGTTGTAACCCTCGGCGGGGCTGGCCAGTGCGGCGACAATCACGCCGACGACCGCCCCGAGAACGAAGCCGGTGAGGATGAACCGGAGGAATGCGGGGGTGCGGCGAGGGGTCACCCCTGCACGGTACTCGCGGGTCAGGATCCGGGCACCCACGGGGCACCATCCGGGCGACCCGCCGCGTGTGTCCCGCTCCCGCAGACGTGGCGCCTACCCGATCCCGTTGCGGCGGCGTCCCGCTCCCGCAGCCGTGGCGTGGCCGTCTCGATCGGGCCGCCTGATCACGGAGACCCCGGGTTGACACACCTCGGCAACTTAGGGCAGCTTTATTTAGGTAAGCCTCCCCTAATTCTGCGAGGGTCTTGTGTTCCTCACCAATGCCCTCATCGGGCTGCGCGAAGGTCTCGAAGCGGCGTTGGTCGTCGTCATCTTGCTCGCCTTCCTCGTCAAAACTGAACGCCGCGACGCCATCCGTTACGTCTGGGTCGGGGTCGGCGTCGCGGTTGCGCTGTCGGTCGGTTTGGGCGCGCTGCTGACCTTCGGCACTCGCCAGCTCTCGTTCGAAGCACAAGAAGTCATCGGCGGCACCGCGAGCATCCTCGCGGTCGTCTTCGTCACCGCCATGGTCTTCTGGATGAAGTCCGCCGCCCGCACCATCTCCGGAGAGCTGAAGGGTCGGCTGGACCGGGCGCTGGACGTCGGGCCGTTCGCCGTCGCCCTCGTCGGGTTCCTCGGCGTCGGGCGCGAGGGCCTCGAAACCGCGATCTTCTTCTATGCCACCGCGCAGGCTGCTGGGGCCGGCAATAACATCCCCCTGCTCGGCTGGGCAGTCGGTCTCGGGGGCGCCCTCGTGCTGGGCTACCTCATCTACCACGGTGCACTGCGGATCAACCTCTCCCGGTTCTTCCGGTGGACCGGCATCGCGCTCATCCTCGTCGCCGGGGGCATTCTCTCCTACGGCATCCACGACCTGCAGGAGGCGGCCGTCCTCCCCGGCTTGAACACCCTCGCCTTCGACGTGTCCACCACCATCGACCCAGCAAGCTGGTATGCCGTGCTGCTCAAGGGCATCTTCAACCTCACCCCAGCCACCACGCTGCTTCAGGCCATCGCCTGGGTCGCCTACGTCGGCACCGTCATGTACTCCTTCCTGCGCGACGGTTCCACCCTCGCCCGTCCCGCCGAACCGACGTCCCAGGCCGCACCCCATCGATCCGCTGCCTGAGCACGACCGACCTGTCCACATCGAAGAAGAGGAACACCATGCCCACTCGCGCCCTTGTTGCCTTGGCCGCCACCGGCGCGCTCCTGGCCACCGCGGCCTGCGCCGCCGACACGACCTCGCCGGCTAAGGACACGGTCGCCATCGAGGTCACCTCCTCCGACACCGCCTGCGACGTCGCCCTCACCCAGGCTCCGGCGGGAGCGGTCGACTTCACCGTCACCAACACCGGCAGTTCGGCCACCGAGTTCTATCTCTATGCCGCCGGTGGCAAGGTCGTCGGCGAGGTCGAGGACATCGGTCCGGGACTCTCTCGGACCCTACACGTGGAGCTCGCCGAGCCCGGCACCTATGAGACAGCCTGCAAACCGGGGATGACCGGTGACGGGATACGAGCCCCCTTCACCGTCACCGACGAGACGGCTACCGGGACGCCGACGTAGGACCAAGGGGTCGGCCGCCGACCACCCGCTGCGGCGTGCCCGTCGCCCGGCACGCCGCAGACCTTACGGGGTGCTGACGGAGTCAGCGCTGGCGTTGGCGAGAAGGTGGCGCCTTCGCATACTGGAGTAGGCCGGAAAACCGGCCGCCGACCGGAGGCGAAACGCCGGCTGCGTCCCTCCTCCCGACAAGGCGCCCACCATGACCCACCCAACGGCACCGGACCCCACCGCCCGCACCTGGCCCCATGGCGTGGCTGCCGTGGTAGCCACCCTCGCGGGGATCGGCGTGGGTCAGCTCGTCGCTGCAGTGCTCGCGCCCGCCTCCGCCCCAGTGCTCGCCATCGGTTCGGCGGTCATCGACGCCACACCAACGTCGGTCAAGGAGTGGGCGGTGGCCACCTTCGGGACCGCCGACAAACCCGTGCTGGTCGGCTCGGTCATCATCGTCACGCTGATCTTGGCATGGGCGATCGGGGTGCTCGCCCGCCATCGGCGAATCCCGGCGCTGATCTTGCTCGTCGTCTTGGTCTCCCTCGCCGGATGGGCCGCGCTCAGCCGGCCCGACGCGGGCCCCAGCGCGGTTATCCCAGCCCTCGCGACCGGCATCACCGGGTTGTTGTCCGCGGCCTTCCTCTTCGCCCGCGCCGACCGATGGACCGCCAGCATCGCCACGCCAGTATCAGCGGGTGTTCAACGCCGATCCTTCATAGTCGGCACCGTCGGCGTCGGCGCCCTTGCCGTCTCCAGCGACGGCGTGGCCCAGGTCCTCCTACGGCCCAAACAGGCGACACCGCAGATCACTTTGCCGGTCCCTGCGACGACGCTGACACCGTTGCCGGCCGGGTTGGAGGCCAAGGTCGGCGGCATCTCCCCCTTCGTCACCCCCGCGAAGGACTTCTACCGCATCGACACCGCCTTGGCGACGCCATCGGTGGACATCGCATCGTGGCAGCTGACCATCGACGGTGCCGTCAACCACCCGCTGACGATCACCTGGACCGAGCTGCTGGCCATGCCGATGATCGAGGCGGACATCACCCTGTGCTGTGTCTCCAACGAGATCGGCGGGGACCTGGTGGGATCGGCCCGGTGGACCGGGGTCCGCACCGCCGACCTGCTCGCTCGAGTCGGCATTCATCCGGAGGTCGACCAGATCCTCAGCACCTCGGTGGACGGGATGACCATCTCCACCCCGGTGCAGGCGCTCACCGGCGATCGTGACGCGCTCATCGCCGTCGCCATGAACGGCCGGCCCTTGCCGCCCGCCCACGGATTCCCGGCCCGGTTGATCACGCCGGGCCTCTACGGATTCACCGGTGCCACCAAATGGTTGACCAGGATGACGGCGACGACGTATGCCGACGCCAGCGCGTACTGGACGGTTCGCGGGTGGGCGACAGACGCGCCGGTGATCACCCAGAGCCGGATCGACACACCCCGCGCCGGTGCTCACATTAGCGCGGGGCAGAACATCATCGGTGGGGTCGCGTGGGCTCAGCACCGGGGTATCTCGCAGGTCCAGGTACGGATCGACGAGGGCCCGTGGCAGCAGGCCACGCTCGGCCCGGACGCCGGCATCGACTACTGGCGGCAGTGGTACCTGCCCTGGGAAGCCACCCCCGGCGAGCACACGTTGACCGTTCGAGCGAAGGACCACACCGGCGCCTGGCAAGACGAACGAGTGACTGATGTACTACCTAGGGGAGCCACCGGGCTCCACGCGGTCAGAGTCCGATAGCCTCACCGAGAGTGGGCACCTGCACCGAATCTGGCCGTCGTGGCGGCCACATTCGCCACGAACGCCCACACTCGGCGGTGATGGGGGTCACGACGACGAGCGGCGCCGGAACCAGGTGAGCGCCCCGAGCGCGGCCAAACCGGCAAATCCGGCACCGGCGAGCACCTCCGGCGAGACATAGGCATACGTCACGGTGCCGCCGGCCAAGCGATGGGCCAAGGTCTCCCGGATGTCGTTGACGAGGTCGTTGACCTGGCCGATGTCATACCCGCGCCGGCCATGCACGTGTCCGAAGGTCATCCCGGCCACCTCATCGACGCTTAAGTCGCACGGCTGCCCGTCCTCCAGCCGGCGGAACGCCTCGACCACCCGATCGAGGAAGAGGTCGACCTCTTCCATGTCGTACCCGGCATGGAAGTAGGTGCCGCGGAACCACGCCTGTTCGACGTCAGCGATCGTCAGCAGCCGCGTCATTGAGCTCGTCCCTCCAAAGTTGGAGCCACACCGGTGGCCTAACTCACCCCTTAGTGTCTCTCAGGTTCGACCCGAGAGCACTCTCTGTTCACGTCCATTTCTCGCCGATGCGCCTCATTCGGCCAGCAACGGCAGCCATGGGCCCAGATCGGCGCGGATTCCGCTGTCCCGGACCCGGCCCGATGTGATCGCCTCCGCCCAGGTGCACGCTCCGGTGACGAGTTCCAACCAGGTCTGCGGATCGGTCTCCACAACGTTCGGTGGGGTCCCTCGGGTATGCCGCGGGCCATGCACGCACTGCACCGCACCAAAGGGCGGGACGCGTACCTCCACGCTGCGCCCCGGGGCGCGCGTGGCCAGATCCTCCAGAGTGAAGCGCACCGCTGTGGCCACGACGGACCGGGCCCGCACCCCTGAGCGCCAGGCCGCTACCGCGGCCTCGCCGTCTGCGTGAGCGACTCGTCGACGAGGGGGCATCAGCCGGCGCTCTTGGTCGATGGTGTGCCACCTTGCCAGCGCGGCAGCACCTCGGCGCTGACCTGCTCCATAGTGGCCCGGTCCCCGGCATACGGACCGTCCGGCCGGGGCCAATGCGTGACCACATCGGTGAAGCCCAACTCGCTGGCCCTACCGACGCAGTCCTCGAAAAATCCCACGGATCGCAGCGCGAAGAACGGCCCGGTGTCCAGTGACAGGATGCGCGCAAACGGCCGCCCAGCGCCTCCGGCCGAGCGTTGCGCCTGGTCCATCCGGGTGCTCGCCACGCGAACTCCGTCCCACCATTGCTCGAGGGTCTCACCGCGAGGACCGTTGGTGATCCACCCGGTCCCGACCTGGGCGGCCAGCCGGATGGTGCGCGGCCCGTTGGCCGCCACCAGGAGCGGCACCCCCGCGCCGGCATACGGCCCGGGCAGGGTGCGGGCGTCGGCGGCCCGGTAATAGTCCCCGGTATGGTCGACATGGTCCTCGGTGAGCAGCCGGCCCACCAACATGGTCCACTCGACGAACCGGTCCACCCGGTCGGGCACCGTGAGCTGCTCCCCCAGCATGGCGGAGTCGAGGTCCCCGCCGACACCGACCCCCAGGAGCGTCCGGCCGGCGGCGATGTCGTCCAAGGCGAGGACGTCTGAAACGAACGGGACCGGATGTCGGAAATTCGGCGAGGCGACGAGCGTGCCCAGGCCGATCCTGTGGGTCACGCCGGCCGCTGCGGTCAACGTGGGAATCGCACCGAACCAGGGCGCCTCGGGCAGGCCGGCCCAGACAAGGTGGTCGTAGGTCCAGGCGTGGTCCCAGCCCATGTCCTCCACGGCGCGCCAACGGGGCGCTGCCGCAGCCCATCGTGCCTCGGGCAGGATGACCAGGCCGAATCGCATGGGGGGCTCCACCTCAATTCCGGGTCAACCGACCCAGACGCGGGCGTTGCGGAACATCCTCAGCCAGGGGCTGTCCTGCTCGACCGGCCCCGGGGTCCACGACAGCTGCGCGTTGCGGACCACCCGTTCCGGGTGCGGCATCATCGCGGTGAACCGGCCGTCCCCGGTGGTCACCCCGGTCAACCCGCCCGGCGACCCGTTCGGGTTGTGCGGATAGCTGGTCGCCGGCGCTCCGGTCCAGTCGACGAACCGGACCGCACCGATCACGGATGAGGCATCGCCGCGAGCGGCGAAGTTCGCCAAGCCCTCACCGTGGGCGACCGCGATGGGGATGAGGGAGCCCCCCATTCCGGCAAAGAAGATCGACGGGCTGTCCAGCACTTCGACCTGGGTCAACCGGGCCTCGTACTGTTCGGAGAGGTTCCGGGTGAATCGCGGCCAGGCGTCGGCACCAGGGATGAGGTCGGCGAGCGCGGCGAACATCTGCGCCCCGTTGCAGATCCCGAGACCGAACGTGTCAGCTCGGTGGAAGAACTCGCGGAATTGCCCGGTCAACTCCTGGCTGAACAGAACCGATCGGGCCCAGCCCTCACCGGCGCCGAGGGTGTCGCCGTAGGAGAAGCCACCGGCGGCAACGAGCCCGGCCGCCTCGGACAGGGCGAACCGACCGGTCTGCAGGTCGGTCATGTGCACGTCGTATGCCGCGAACCCGGCGCGATCGAACGCGCGCGCGGTCTCCACGTGCGAGTTGACTCCCTGTTCGCGAAGGATGGCAACGATCGGGCGAGCGCCGAGGTTGAGATAGGGAGCGGCGATGTCCTCGCTGGGATCGAAAGTGGCCGCCACGACCAGCCCGGTATCGGCTTCGAGACCGACGGCGCCGTGTTCCTCGTCGGCGCAGTCCGGGTTGTCCCGCAGGGCTGCGATCCGCCACGACACCTCGTCCCAGGCTTGCGCTAGATCACGGAGGGATTCATCGAGCACGACGTTGCCGTGCAGCATGATCTGCACTCGGCGCAGCGCCTGGCTGTGGGCCACTGGGGTGACCAAGTCCCCGAGACCGGACAGGGCCAGGATGTCCAGGGCGTCGTCTAGTCGGTCGGTGGGGACGGCGATGAGCACGCCGAGTTCCTCGGCGAACAAGGCCCGTTCGATCTCATCGCGGGCCTGCCCCCGAGCCCACGGCGTCAGGTCCACCGCCAGTCCCTTGGCGCCGGCGAAGGCCATCTCGCACAGGGCCGCCCAGAGACCGCCGTCCGAACGATCGTGGTAGGCGGCGATCGCGTCGGCGGCCCGCAGGCTGGTCAGGGCATCGGCCAGGGCCGGCAGCCGGGACGGGTCATCCACGTCAGGTACGGTGCCGCCGAATTCGCCGAGGACCGTCGCCAGCACCGAGCCGCCAAGCCGGTTCTTGCCGCCACCGAGGTCGACCAGCAGGATCGTCTGGTTCGCCCCGATCTGGGCGGTCAGGGTGCCACGCACGTCCGGAACGGACGCGAAGGCGGTCACCACCAGGGACACCGGCGAGGTCACCTGCCGGTCTTCCCCGGTATCCGGATCGGTCCACCGGGTCCGCATGGACAGCGAGTCCTTCCCGACCGGGATGGAGATACCCAGGCTCGGGCAGAGCTCCATGCCGACTGCGCGCACGGTGTCGAACAGGGCGGCGTCCTCGCCGGACTCGCCACACGCGGCCATCCAGTTGCAGGAGAGTTTGACTCCGGTCAAGGACGGCAGGGGGGCGGCGAGGAGGTTGGCCAGGGCCTCGCCGACGGCCATCCGGCCCGATGCGGGTGCATCCACGGCGGCGATGGGCATCCGTTCGCCGGTCGCCATGGCCTCACCGGACAGGCCGACATGATCGGCGAGGGTGACGGCGACATCCGCCACCGGAACCTGCCATGGCCCGACCATCTGGTCGCGGTGGCTCAGCCCTCCGACGGTTCGGTCGCCGATGGTGATGAGGAAGCGTTTGCTGGCCACGCTGGGGTGTCGCAGCACGTCGTATGCGGCCGAGCGGACGTCGATCCCGACCAGGTCGATCTCCGGTGCATCCCGCTCCACCCGGGTGACGTCTCGAACCATCCGCGGTGGCTTGCCCAGGAGCACCTCCATGGGCATGTCGATGGCCCGGTCCTGATCGCTGTGGCCGCTGGATTCGTCCTCGAGCACGAGCTGACCATCGCCGCGGGCCACGCCAACGACAGCGAACGGACACCGCTCCCGCTCGCACAAGGCGGCGAACCGGGCGAGGCTGTCGGGCGCGATGGCCAGCACATAGCGTTCCTGCGATTCGTTGCTCCAGATCTCCTTCGGCGCCAGACCGGACTCCTGCAGGGGAACCGCGCGAATGTCGAACCGGGCACCCAGGCCCGCGCCGTCCACCAGTTCGGGAAAGGCGTTGGACAGTCCGCCCGCGCCGACGTCGTGGATGGACAACACCGGGTTGTCCTCCCCCAGGGACCAGCAGTGGTTGATGACCTCTTGGGCCCGCCGCTCGATCTCCGGGTTGCCGCGTTGGACGGAGTCGAAGTCCAATTCGGCGCTGTTGGCGCCGGCGGCCAGCGACGAGGCGGCTCCACCGCCCATGCCGATCCGCATCCCCGGGCCGCCGAGTTGCACAAGCAGGGTCCCCGGCGTGAAGGCGACCTTATCGGTCTGCCCAGCGTCGATGGTGCCTAAACCCCCAGCGCTCATGATGGGCTTGTGGAATCCCCGGTGGACGCCAGCGACGGTGGCCTCCCACACCCGGAAGAAGCCCCCGAGGCAGGGCCGGCCGAACTCATTGTTGAAGGCGGCGGCGCCGATCGGGCCATCGATCATGATTTCCAGTGGCGTGGCGATGTGGTCGGGGCCGTCGAAACCGCCGTCTTCCCACAGCTCGTGCGTCTGAGGCAGGTGCAAATTGCTCACCGCGAACCCGGACACTCCCGCCTTCGGAGCGCTGCCTCGGCCGGTGGCTCCTTCGTCGCGGATCTCCCCGCCCGCGCCGGTGGCGGCGCCGGGGAACGGGCTGATCGCGGTCGGGTGGTTGTGTGTCTCCACCTTCATCAGGACGTGCACGTCGGCGTCTCGTCCGGCATACCGGCTGGGACCATCGGGATGCTCGGGTATCCACTGTTGCCGCCGTCCGCCGGCCATGACCGAGGCGTTGTCTGTATAGGCAACGATGGTGCCCTCACCGGCGACGGCCTCCGTGTGCCGGATCATCTCGAACAGGGACCGGGCCTGGGCCTGCCCGTCGATGATGAAGTCGGCGTTGAAGATCTTGTGACGGCAGTGCTCGGAGTTCGCCTGGGCGAACATCATCAATTCGACGTCGGTGGGGTTGCGCTGCAGGGCGAGAAATGCGTCGACGAGGTAGTCGATCTCATCACCCGACAACGCCAGCCCGTATGCCGCATTTGCCCTGACCAGCGCCGCAGCACCGGCGCCCAGCACATCGACGTGCGCCATCGGTTCGGCGTCCCGTTCATCGAACAGGTGCCGGGCGTCCGTCCGGGCCGATAGGACCGATTCGGTCATCCGGTCGTGCAGCACGTCGGCGACGGTAAGCCAGTCCTGCTCCCGCAGGGCATGATCGGTGACGATCTCGTATTCCGTGACCCGCTCGATCCGGCGGACGGGCAGCCCGCAGGAGTGAGCAATGTCGGTGGCCTTGGAGGACCAAGGCGAGATGGTGCCGAGCCGCGGGGCGACGACCAGGGTGGTCCGCCCTTCGTGGGGCGCTGGTTCCGGCACCACATGGGGGTCGCCGTAGGTCAGCAGGGCGCTGGCTTTAGCCAGCAAGTCCGCGCTCGGTTCGGTGTCGGTGGCCACCCAATGGACGAATCGCCCGGTGAGGTGTCGCACGCCAGGCACGTCCTGCGTGATCCGCTCGAGCAGGCCGGCGGCGCGAAAGGCGGACAGGGCGGCGCCACCCTCGAGCACGGTGAGCACGGGGACGGGCGAGGAGGGCATGGCGCGTTCTCCCGGTTGCAGCAGTGGGTTTAGGTCAGGGTACTCAACGGGCAGCGCTGCCCGCCGAGGCATCGCCTAGAAGCGGGTCTGGGTGAGCCGCTCAAAGGCCTCGATGTATTTGGCCCGGGTCTTGTCGACGACCTCCTCCGGAAGTGGTGGTGGCACTTGCCCGGATGCCTTGTCCCACCCGCTGGCCGGGGACATCAACCATTCGCGAACGAACTCTTTGTCGAAGCTCGGCTGCGGTTGCCCTGGCGCCCACGACGCGGCCGGCCAGAACCGGGAGGAGTCCGGCGTGAGCACCTCGTCGGCAAGGACGATTTCTCCGCCGGTGCCGAGGCCGAACTCCACCTTCGTGTCGGCCAGGATGATGCCCCGCCCGGTGGCGATCTCGTTGCCCCGACGCAGGATGGCGACGGTGAGGTCACGCACCTGGGTGGCGAGGTCGGCGCCGATAGCGTCGGT
>JBKECS010000014.1:0-33617 GCA_047974805.1 Nostocoides sp.
ACGATCCGGCTGAGGTGCTGCGCGAGCGGGGCCGGGTGGCTCTGGGCTCCGGGCCGCGATATGGCCAGCCTGGGCGGGGCTTTGCGCGGCTCAACTTCGCCACCTCACCGGAGGTGCTCGAGGAGGTGCTGGACCGAGTCATCGCCGGCGCAACCGCCCAATGATGCGGGAGCTCGCCACCAGGTCCACGAACACCAGCGTTCGGGCCAGATTCCGGCACTGCCCGCACACGGCCCCCCATTGAGGATGGTGAAGTCTCCGGGGCCAACGTTGGAGAGATGTCGATATCGAAGCGCCGTGAGCCGGCGCAGCGTCGCCGAATCAGAGGGCGAGGCGGTCGATGCGCTGAGATCGAGGGGTTGCTATGGGTTTTCGATGACTTCTTGAAGCCCCGTAACCTTCGAAGTCCCGGAAACCCTTGAGTTTCCGGGACTCTTTTGTCGGGCTGACAGTGTGCTGGCTCAGGACATCCCGGACACCTGGCTCAGGACATCCCGGACAGATGTCTCAAGCCATCCGCGACGCTGCGCTGATGCTCAGCCATGTCGAAGGCACGCCTGGTTATCACCGCCGTTGTCGTGGAGAAGCGACCCGTCGCCGAGGTCGTCGCGACCTACGGCGTGTCCCGCTCGAGGCTCTACGAGCTCCTCGCCCGCTACCGAGACGAGGGCGAGGCTGCGTTCGAACCCCGCTCCAAGACCCCCGAAGACCTCGCCGAGAGCAACCCCGCCCACGACCGTCGACCTGGTCCTCACACTGCGCAAGCAGCTCCTCGAGGCCGGCCACGACACCGGCGCCGAAACCATCGCCTGGCACCTGACCCACCACCACGACGTGACCCTGTCGCGGGCCACGATCCACCGGATCCTGACCCCCCACGGCGCCGTCACCCCCAGCCGCGGAAGCGACCCAAGTCGTCCTACATCCGGTTCGAAGCAGCGATGCCCAACGAGTGCTGGCAGTCCGACTTCACCCACTACCCGCTCACCGACACCGCAACCTTTCCCAAGGGCGTCGAGATCATCACGTGGCTCGACGACTGCACCCATTATGTCCTGCACGTGTCGGCACACCGGGCGATCACCACCCCGATCGTGACGGCCACCTTCCGCAAAGCCGCAGGTCAGCACGGCATCCCCACATCAACCCTCACCGACAACGGCATGGTCTACACCGTCCGCCTGGCCGGCATCGGACACCGAGGCGACCGCAACGGCTTCAAGCAACAGCTCCGCAACTGGCACGTGGTGCAGAAGAACTCCCGGCCCAACCACCCCACCACCTGCGGCAAGGTCGAACGCGTCCAGCAGACGCTGAAGAACTGGCTGCGTACCCGACCCGACCAGCCCGCCACCATCACCGAACTACAGGTGCTGCTGGACCAGTTCCGGCACGAGTACAACACCACCCGGCCCCACCGTTCGCTACCGCACCAGGCCACCCCGGCGGCGCTCTACAACACCATACCCAAAGCCGTCCCCGGCCCCACCCGCGACAGCGACACCCACAACCGGGTCCGCCACGACCGCGTCGACAAATCCGGCACCATCACCCTGCGCGTACACGGCCAACTCCGCCACACCGGCGTGGGCCGAACCCACAAGGCAACCCACGTCATCCCGCTCGTCCAAGACCTCGACGTCCGCATCGCCAACGCCTCCACCGGCGAACTCCTGCGCGAACTCACCATCGACACCAGTAAGGACTACCAGCCACAAACCCCGAAACGAAGAACACCCGAACCCACGATTCCGTAGGTTCGGGTGTCCGGGATGTCCTAAGACATCACATGGTCGGGCTGACAGGATTTGAACCTGCGACCCCTTGACCCCCAGTCAAGTGCGCTACCAAACTGCGCCACAGCCCGTGACGGGCCCCGCCTGCGGGGCCGACGAAACCCTACCGGACAGCCGGCCTACTCTCCGAATCCCTGTCCTTCGCCGCCCTCCGGCATGTAACCTCCTGCCAGTGGGGACATCTGGTCTTCACCGACCGGGGGTGGTAACCGGCCTCGGCCATAGCCATTTTGAGAGGTATCGACCATGCGTTCTGCTCTCAGACCGGTTCTTGTAGCCGCCTCAGCCATCGCCATGGTGTCCGGCTCTGCCGTGGCCGCTAATGCCATCACCGGTGGCGAACCCGACGGCGAAGGCCACCCCAACGTCGCACTTATCCTGTTTTACGACGCGAACGACCACTACCGATACCGGTGCTCGGCCACTCTGGTGGCGCCGACCGTCCTGGTGACTGCGGCTCACTGCAGCTACGAGATCGAGGGGCGCACCATCGCAACGTTCACCTCCGATATTGCGCAAACGGCGCCGTCGGGCATTCCACCAGCCACCGATGTCGCCGCGGATGGCACCAGCCAGACCGGATACACGCAGACCGGAACATTCGTCGACAGCCGTGGACGCACCTGGTTCACCGGCGTCTCCCACGCGCATCCGGACTATTCCGATTTCACCGACCTGGCGACCTGGAATGACGTCGGTGTCGTCGTTCTCGACGATGCGCCGCCGGTCGAGCCGGCCACTGTGGCGCCCGCCGGCCTGCTGGACACCATTCCCACGAAGAGCCTGAGCCACACCAACGTGACGATCGTCGGGTACGGCACCGAGGTCCGCAAACCGGACGGCGGACCACAAAAGCCCGAAGCGATGAGCTACCCATTGCTGCGCCGCGTGACCGATGCCCCCGGGCAGAAGCTCACCCCCCAGATCCTGCAGGTCAACGGCAACCCCAACGACGTCCGGGGCGGCGGCGGCTCGTGTTTCGGTGACTCCGGTGGACCGTCCTTCTACCAGGGATACCAGGTGACCGTGACGTCATACGGCTACACCAACAACTGCCGCTATCTCGATGGCCTCCAGCGCATCGACATCCCGGTCGTGCAGGACTGGCTGAAGACCTTCGGGATCAACCCAGCCGCATAGGAACCCCAGCGAGTGTGCTGAGCCCGTCCGAGCCCGACCGGGATCTTCGGACGGCTCAGCGCTTGCGCCGCTCGCGCACCCTGACCGAGATCTCGATCGGCGTGCCGTCAAAGCCGAACTCTTCACGCAGCCGACGCTCGACGAACCGTCGATAGCCGGCCTCGATGAACCCCGAAGTGAACAACACGAAGCGCGGCGGGCGCGTCCCGGCTTGAGTCGCGAAGAGGATCCGTGGCTGCTTCCCGCCCCGGACAGGGTGCGGGTGCGCCGACACCACCTCGCCGAGGAACGCGTTCAGGCGCGCTGTCGGGATCCGCATGTCCCACGACGCCAGCGCCTCATCCAGGGCGGGCACGAGGCGGTCAACGTGTCGGCCCGTGCGGGCGGAGACGTTGACGTGCGGCGCCCACTGGACCTGCACCAGCTCCCGGTCGATCTCCCGCTGCAGGTAGTAGCGCCGCTCTTCGTCCGTGGTGTCCCACTTGTTGTAGGCAATGACCAATGCCCGTCCTGCGTCGATCACCTGCTGCACGACACGGATGTCCTGCTCGGTGATCGACGAACCGGCATCGATAAGGACCACGGCCACTTCGGCCTTCTCCAATGCCCCCTGGGTGCGCAGCGAGGCATAGAAGTCTGCCCCCCGAGACTGGTGCACCCGTCGCCGTATGCCGGCAGTGTCCACGAACCGCCACGGCCGTCCGCCCAGCTCGATGATCTCGTCCACCGGATCCCGCGTCGTCCCGGCGACATCGTCCACCACGACGCGCTCGGCGCCGACCAGCTTGTTGAGCATGGAGGACTTGCCGACGTTCGGCCGCCCGATCAGCGCCACCCGCCGAGGCCCGCCCGGCGCAAAGGCACCACCGACGGCAGAGACCTCCGGCAACACCGCCAGCAGGGCGTCCAGAGCGTCCCCACTGCCCCGGCCATGCAACGCCGACACCGGCCACGGTTGACCCAGGCCCAGATTCCACAACCCAGCCGCGTCGGACTCGAATCGTTGATCATCAACCTTGTTCGCCACGAGGACGACCGGCTTGCTGGCCCGGCGCAGGAGCTTCACGACCGCCTCATCGTCATCCATTGCCCCCACCACCGCGTCAACGACGAAGACGACGACGTCGGCAAGGTCGACGGCGATCTCGGCCTGCTCGGCCACCCGCAGATGAATGCCGGTGGCATCGACCGTCCAGCCACCGGTGTCGACCAGGGTGAACCGGCGCCCGGACCACTCCGCGTCGTAGCCCACCCG
Organism: Nostocoides sp.; assembly: GCA_047974805.1. Classification (GTDB taxonomy): domain Bacteria; phylum Actinomycetota; class Actinomycetes; order Actinomycetales; family Dermatophilaceae; genus JAJXUB01. The sequence goes on from JBKECS010000014.1 coordinate 4,192, forward strand.
GTCCCGGGTCACCCCGGGGACGTCCTCCACCACCGCTTCACGGCGTCCGATGATCCGATTGACCAAGGTGGACTTGCCGACATTCGGGCGCCCGATCACCGCGACGACCGGCAGCGGGCCCTCTCCCGCCTGGCCCGGCCCTCCCGCATCGGTGTCGTCGAGCAGGACCCGGTCGTCCTCGGTCAGGTCGAACTCCTCCAGCCCGACCCGCAGCGCGTGTTCGATCGCCTCCTGACTCCGCGGAGTGAGCTGATCGCTCATGAGCCTGCCCGTCCGTTCACGATGTCGAGGACGGCTTGCACGGCCTGTGCGAAGTCCAGCTCCGAGGTGTCCACGACAAGCACGCCCTCGGCTGCCTCCTGGAAGTTGGACACCGTGGAATCCGCGGCATCGCGGGCAACGACCTGGTCGCGAATCGCTGCGAGGGCCTCGGCTTCGGCATGGCCATGCACCTCGGTGGAACGTCGCGCCAAGCGTTGCTCCTCGCTGGCGATCAACAGCAGGCGCACGTCGGCGTCGGGGGCAACGACGGTGGTGATGTCCCGACCCTCGGCGACCACTCCCCCAGTGGCCTCGGCGATCCAGGTCATCGCCTCTCGCTGTCGCTGCTGCAAGATCGGGCGCACCAGGGTGTTCGTGGCGACCTGAGAGACCGCCGATGTCACCGCCTCGCTGCGGATATCGGTCCCGATGTCCTGACCGTCCATCACGACATCGGGAGAGAGTGGGTCGCTGCCTTGGACCAGGGGCATATCCCGCGCGGCGTCAGCAACCGCCTCCCAGTCGCTCACATCGATCCCGGTGTGCTGGCACCACCAGGTCAGCGCTCGATACATCGCCCCGGTGTCCAGATAGCCGATGTTCAACGCGTGGGCGACCGCGCGGGACACGCTTGACTTGCCCGAACCGGAGGGGCCGTCGACGGCGATGGTCAGTGCGCTACTCACGGGGGCTGATCCTATTTCAGGGGAGACGACCCCGGCGACACGCTCAACCGTGCAGCCGCCACCCGGCGTCGGCGAGGGCGCGTTCGAGCCGTGCCGCGGCATCGGGGACGACGAGGATTTCGGCCAGCCCGAACGGCATCCCCAGGCCGTGATCGAGGTGGAGTTCTTCGACGTTGACGCCGGCCTCCCCCACGTCGTGCAGCAGTCTGCCGAGCTCCCCCGGTGCGTCAGGGACAACCACCGAGACAACCACGTATGCCGTCTGCGCCCCACCGTGCTTGCCCGGCAGGCGGGCATACCCGAGATTGCCGTCCTCGATGGCCGCTGCGATCGTTGCCCGGGCCCCGGGGGCTTCTGCCTGCGGGGTGTCCTCCAGGTGGGCCAATGCGGTGCGGACCTGGCTCAAGTCAGCGATCAGGGCATCGAGCACCACGCCGACGGCAGCGGCGTTCGCGGTGAGGATCTGCGTCCACAACTGCGAGTCACTGGCGGCGATTCGGGTGACGTCCCGCAGGCCGGGACCGGCAAGGCCCACCGCGGAATCCGGCAGGCCGGTCAGGCGTGCGGCGACCAGGCTGGCCGCGAGCTGAGGCACGTGGGAGACCGCGGCCACGGCCGCGTCGTGCTCAGCCGGAGGCAACACGCTCACCGCCCCGCCGACATCCCTGCCGATGGCCGCGACTGCGTCGACGGCGCCGGCGCGGGTGTCCGGGCCGGGCGCGACCACCCATGCGCGGCCCTCGAACAAGTCACCCCGGGCGGCCATCACCCCGGACCGCTCACGCCCGGCCATGGGGTGGCAGCCGACGTAGCGAGCGGTGTCGGCCGCAGCGGTGGCCACTGCGGACAGTACCGACCCCTTGACCGAGGCGACATCGGTGACGATCGACTCGGGCCACCGCGCCAGCGCCTCGACCACCAAGGCTCCGGTGACGTCCGGCGGTGCCCCCACGATGACCATGTCCGGTGAACTCGCAGGGCGCCCCACGACTCCCGCGCCAAGGTCAGCGGCCAACGCGGCAGCGGTCGGAGACTGGTCTTCCAAGGTGACGGCATACCCAGCCTTGGTCAGGGCCAGCCCCAGGCTGGTTCCGATGAGACCGGTGCCGATGATGTGCACCCGGGTCACATGCCCACCTCCTTGTACAGGGCCCGCACCTCGGCAGCAGACAGGGCGCGGGTCCGTCCAGGGCGGGTGTCCCCGAGATGGACCGGACCGACCTGGGTGCGGGACAACGCCTCGACTGGATGTCCGACGGCCGCCAACATCCGCCGGACGATGTGTTTGCGGCCCTCATGCAACACGATTTCCACGGCGGCACGTCCCGGGGCGGAGTCGATGACCCGGAACGAGTCGGCCCGGGCGAGACCGTCGTCGAGCTCCACCCCCTCCCGGAGTCGTTTTCCCAGGTCACGAGGGACAGGACCGGGAATGATGGCAACATACGTCTTGGGCACGCCGTATTTGGGGTGCTGCAACCGGTGAGCCAGCTCGCCGTCGTTGGTCAACAACAGCAGCCCTTCGGTGTCCGCGTCCAGTCGACCGACATGAAACAGCCGTTCGCCGGTGCGGGTGAGGTAGTCGGCGATGCTCGGCCGACCGAGGTCGTCATCCATCGTCGTGACGACTCCCAGCGGTTTATTGAAGGCGAGATAGACGCTCGTCGTGTCGAGCACAATGCGTTCGCCGTCGACGTGGATGACCTGGCGGGCGGGATCGATCCGCACGCCCAGTTCGCGTACGATGACCCCGTCGACTTGGACCCGACCAGCGGAAATGATCGCCTCACAGGCGCGGCGAGATCCAAGCCCCGCCCCGGCCAGGAGCTTCTGCAGACGTACCCCATCCGGATCGTGGACGTCCACCTCGGGCGTAAGGTTCTCCGGTCGCGCCGGAGCACTACGACCGGGTCGAGAGGCGCGCCCTTGCCCTGGGGTTCGCTGTGGTCCGGCGACCCGGGCAGGACGCCCGCCGCGGCGAGGTGGGCGCGGACCATCGCCGGCGCGGCCTCGACCTGTTGACGCATTCACCAGCGTCCCTCCTCGACCAGTTCGTCCAGCACATCGGCCTCGGGCAGGAACGGCGCCAATGCCGGGAGTTCTTCCAGGCTGGCCATGCCGAGGCGCTCGAGGAAGTAGTCCGTGGTGCCGTAGAGCACCGCCCCGCTGGTCTCGTCGTGGCCGACCTCGCTGATCAGGCCCCGGCTCAGCAGGGTCCGCACCACCCCGTCGACGTTGACGCCACGCACCGCGCTGACCCGGGAACGAGCCACCGGCTGGCGGTAGGCGATAACCGCCAGGGTCTCCAGGGCTGCCTGGGTCAACCGGGCTTGCTGACCGTCTAGGAGGAACTTCTCCACCACGGGCGCATAGTCCGTGCGGCTGTAGATTCTCCAGCCGCCGCCGACGGCTCGAATGGTGAAGCCGCGACGTGCCGCGGCGTATTCCTCCTCCAACCGAGCCAGGGCCTGCTCGACATCTTCGACCGGGCGCTCCAGGGCGCTGGCCAGGGCGAGGGTGGGCACCGGCTGGTCCACGACCATCAGGACCGCCTCGATAGCCCCACGCAACCCACCGGCGAAGGCTTCGACATCGAAGACGACGGCATACGGCGTCTCCACCGCCGGATCTGGGGTCGACTCGCTCATCGCGCACCTTTCTCATCGGTCATGTCGTCGATGTGGACCACGGGCTCGGCATCGTCAGGTTCGTCCACGTCCTCGAACTCTGTCGACACCGCGACGGCGCCGTCTTCGGTCCCGGTCCACCGCACGGTCAGCTCGGCCAGCGCCTGAACCTGATCGAAGACCACGGCCCGGTCCCGGAAGAGCTCCAGGAGGGCCAAGAAGCGAGCGACGATGACCAGCGTGGTGTCGGCATCAGCGACCAACGCCCTAAAGGACGCCTGCCGGTCCCGCCGCAGCCTACCGACCAAGAGGGTGGCCTGCTCCCGGACTGACACGGTCGGCGTATGCAGGTGTTCCAGGCCCACGGTGGGCGGCGCCTGGGGTGTCAGGGCTCGCGCGGCGATCAACGCCAGCTGCTCGGGGGTGACCCCCATGATGAGTTCGGGCAACAGCCCGGCAAACTCCGGTTCCAGACCGGCCTGACGCGCCGTCATCCGGCCGGCGCTGGCCATCCGTTCCCCGAGCCGTGCCGCGATTTCCTTGAACGCCCGGTACTGCAGCAACCGGGCGAAGAGAAGGTCCCGAGCCTCGATGAGCGCCAGATCCTCCTCATCCTCCAACCCGGCGTTGGGCAGCAAACGCGCCGCCTTGAGGTCGAGAAGGGTGGCCGCCACGAGGAGAAATTGTGACGCCTGGGACAGATTCCAGTCCCGATCGCCCGCCTTGGCGGCGCGGATGTGCGCAATGAACTCGTCCGTCACGCTGGCCAGGGCGACCTCGGTGATGTCGAGCTTGTGCTTGCTGATCAGCCCCAGGAGGAGGTCGAACGGACCGGAGAACACGTCAAGATGCACCTCGAAGGTGTCCTCGCCGGCCCGGTGGGTGATGACGCCTCCCGGAGTCACCTGCTCGGTCATCGACGCTCCTAGGCCGCCTCGCCACGCGCGACGAGTTCGCGCGCCAGCTGCCGGTAGGCCTCGGCGCCCGAGTGAGTGGCGGCATACGAGGTGATCGGCTCCGCCGCTAAAGTGGCATCGGGGAACTTCACGGTCCGGGCGATCACGGTGTGGAACACCTGGTCGCCGAAGTGCTCGACAACCGAGGCGACCACCTCACGGCTGTGCAGCGTGCGCCCGTCGTACATGGTGGCGAGGATGCCGTCGACTTGGAGGCGGGGGTTGAGCCGGTCGGTGATCTTCTCGATGGTTTCCACCAGCAGGGCCACCCCGCGCATGGCGAAGAACTCGCACTCCAACGGGATGATCACCCCGTGAGCAGCGGTCAACGCATTGACCGTCAGAAGCCCGAGCGAGGGCTGGCAGTCGATGAGCACGACGTCGTAGTCGTCCAGCACCGGGCGCAGGACGCGGGCGAGGATCTGTTCCCGGGCCACCTCGGAAACCAACTGCACCTCGGCGGCCGACAGATCGATGTTGGCCGGAATCACGTCCAGATCGGGCACGGAGGTGTGATGGATGACCTCGTGGACGTCATGGCCGCGCTCGACCAGCAGGTTGTAGATGGTCAGGTCCAATTCGTGGGTTGGCACGCCCAACCCGACGGACAGCGCGCCCTGCGGGTCGAAGTCGACCAGCAACACCTTGCGGCCGTACTCGGCCAGAGCAGCGCCGAGATTGATCGTTGTCGTGGTCTTGCCGACGCCGCCCTTCTGGTTGCACATGGCGATCACCCGGGCCGGGCCGTGAGCGTCCAGCGGTGGCGGAGCCGGGAAGTCCGGCAGCGGACGGCCCGTCGGACCGAGGTCGCGAGCCTGCGCGGCGGATACAGCTGACATCCCCGGACTTTCCATCGTGCTCCCTGCGGCGCTGTGCTGACGATGGCGACCCTATCAGCGCGCCCGGGGATGGCTCTGGGCATAGACCTCGCGAAGCTGCTGGACGGTGACCAGGGTGTAGATCTGTGTCGTTGTCACGCTGGCGTGTCCGAGAAGCTCTTGGACGACCCGCACATCCGCCCCCCCGTCCAAAAGGTGGGTAGCGAAAGAGTGCCGCAACGTATGCGGTGAGACGTGCGCGCGCAAACCAGCCCGCTCGGCGCACAGCTGGATGATGGCCCAGGCACTTTGCCGGGACAGGCGCCGACCCCGCTGATTGAGCAGTAAGGCCGGGGTGCCGGTGCCGGTGCCGACAGCCGCAAGAGCCGGGCGTGCCCGGCTCTGGTACGCAGACACCGCGTGAGCGGCATACGAACCCAACGGGACCAGCCGCTCCTTGCCGCCCTTTCCGAAGAGCCGGACCACGCCGGCGTCAAGGTCGAGATCATCAAGATCGAGACCGACTGCCTCGCTGATCCGCGAACCGGTCGCGTACAGCACCTCCAACAAGGCGCGGTCGCGCAACGCGACCGGTGTGTCGCCCACTGACGCCGCCTCAATCAACCGCGCGACCTCATCGACAGTGATCGCCTTCGGCAGCCGTGTCGGTGCCGCCGGTGGCGACACGGCTCCTGCCGGATCGGTCGGGGTTTCCCCCTCCAGAGCCAGGAACCGATGGAACCCGCGCACGGCAATGAGGCTGCGGGCGGCCGACGAGGCGGCCAATGGCGGTCGCGCCGGATGATCTGTTGTAGCCGGGGCTCCCTCACGTAGCGAGGCCAGGAACCCGGTGATGACGCCTTCGGTGACCGCGCGCGGGTCGTCGATGCGATTGGCGCTCAGATACTCCAGGTAGCGGCGCATATCCCGCCGGTAGGCCGCCAAGGTGTTGGGTGAGGCCCCACGCTCCACGTCCACGTGGCCCAGCCAGGACCGCACGGCCCGCTCCACCGGCGTGGATCGGGCCGTGCGGGGCTGCGACATGCTCAGGCAAGCACCGATTCCACGGCGACCGCATCACGCCCGAACGCCTCGGCGACGGGGCCACAAGTGATCTGCCCGGCATGCGTGTTCAGGCCCAGCGCGAGTGCCTGATCGGCGCGTAGGGCTTCCCGCCAATCACGCTCGGCCAGCCGGATGGCATACGGCAGGGTGGCGTTCGTCAGCGCCCACGTACTGGTATTCGGCACCGCACCGGGCATGTTCGCCACGCAGTAGTACGTCGTGTTGTGCACCGGGAAGGTCGGGTCCGCGTGCGTGGTCGGCCGCGAGCCTTCGAAGCAGCCGCCCTGGTCGATGGCGACGTCAACGAGGACCGAACCGGGCTTCATGTGAGCGACCATGTCGTCGGTGACTAGCTTGGGTGCCTTGGCGCCGGGGATGAGCACGGTGCCGATGACGAGATCGGCGTTGAGCACCTGTTCGCGCACGCTCATCGAGGAGCTGGCGATTTGGTGAACCCGGTTGTCGTACCGCCAGAAGCTCATCCGCAATTTGTCCAGGTCGGTGTCGAGCAGGGTGACGTCGGCACCCATACCGAGGGCGATATTCGCTGCATTTTGACCGGCCACACCCGCGCCGAGCACAACAACCTTGGCGTTGGCGACTCCGCCGATGCCACCCAGGAGCACGCCGCGGCCACCCTGTGGGGCCATGAGGGCGTGCGCGCCGACCTGAGGGGCCAGGCAGCCTGCGACCTCGGACATGGGGTAAAGCAGCGGAAGCAGACCGGAGGGCAACTGGACGGTCTCGTAGGCGATCGCCGTGGTCTTGGTGGCGACAAGCTCCATAGTCAATCGCTCGTCGGCGGCCAGGTGCAGGTAGGTGAACAGCACGAGATCCTCGCGCAGCCGGTGGTATTCCTGCTCGATCGGCTCCTTGACCTTCATGACCATGTCCGCATCGCCCCAGACGTCATCAGCGTCCTGGAGAATCCGGGCCCCCTGGGAGGTGAACTCCTCGTCGGTAATCGATGAGCCGGTCCCGGCTCCGGTCTCGATGAGCACCTCATGGCCACGTCGGACCAGTTCGTTCACGCCAACGGGGGTGATCCCCACCCGAAACTCGTTGTTTTTGACTTCCTTAGGGATACCGACCTTCACGGATATACGTTTCCTTTGCTGCTCGGAGTCGATCGGCATCGTTGCCGTTCAACACGCGCGGTGATGACGCCGCGGCTGCGAGTGTAGCCCTGTGCGCCAAGGCCCTAGCGGTCGGAGAGGACCATGATGAAGCCGTATGCAGACGACCCGTCGCGCAGGACCCGGCAGGTCGTAGCCGATGTCGCCATGGCGCTGTGGGCCCTCCTGTGGATCCGGATTGGGATGGCGGTGCATGGAGCAGTCATGGCCCTGGCCGCACCGGGACAGCAGCTTGAGCAGGCCGGCACCAGCTGGAGTCAGCAGATGAATGCGGCCGGTGACTCCACCAGCGACCTCCCGCTGGTGGGTGACAAGGTCGCGACGCCCTTTCACACTGTGGCCGGTGTTGGGGAGGAGATCTCCTCGGCGGGATCATCCCTGATCGGTGCGGTGCAGTCGCTGGCCATGGTGGCGGGGTGGATCACCGCGCTGATCCCGATCCTCATCGTCGTGCTCATCTGGGGGCTGCTCCGGCTGCGGTATGCCCGCCGGGCCGGGGCGATGCTTGCCTTGGCCCGGATCGACGGCGGACAGGATGCGCTGGCGTTGCGGGCCTTGGTGAATCAACCCGTGCGCCGCTTGCTGGTGGTCAGCCAGGATCCCGGCGGTGGCTGGCGGCGGGCAGACCCGGAGATCATCGACGCCTTGGCCTCGTTGGAGATGCGACGCTGGGGACTTCGGATCGGCCCACCACTGGCTGATTGAGCGGCCGGCACAGGCACGTTGCTCTGCCTCGCGGGGTCAATCCACCGTGGGCGAGACCAAGCTTGGGCTCACGTCCGCTGTCGGCGGCATCCATGTCGCAGCATCGGCAGCGACCTGCTCACCGGAGCGGATGTCTTTGACCTGGTCACCGTCGGGCGCCCCGAACCACACGTACGGGATCCCGCGGCGGTCGGCATACTTGATCTGCTTGCCGAACTTTGCCGCCGTGGGCGAGATCTCGGTCGGAATGCCCCGCTGCCGCAGCTGGGAGGCCGTGCGCATCGCCACCGCCCGATCGGACTCATCCGCCAGGGCGACCACGACGGTGGTTGGGGTGCTCCTATCGGCGCGCAGTCTCACACGTCCCAGGAGCAAACCGAGCAGCCGGGAGACGCCGATGGAGACTCCCACTCCCGGGTAGGTGGTCTTGCCGTCGGTCGCGAGCGCGTCGTATCGGCCGCCGCTGCAGACCGAGCCGTAGGTCTCGTGGCCGACGATCTGGGTCTCGTAGACGGTGCCGGTGTAGTAGTCCAGGCCACGGGCGATCCTCAGGTCCGCGATGAGCACTCCCGGGGCAAGGTGTTGCCCAGCCTCGATAACCGACGCCAGCGCGGCCAGCCCTTCCTCCAGCACGGGGTGGGTCACGCCCAAGGCACGGACCTGGTCGAGGAAGCCGAGGTCGGTGGTGCGAATCTCGGCCAGGGCCAGGCACGCAGCGGCCTGCGACGCCGTGGCGCCGGCCGAGGTCAGCAGCTCGGTCACCTTCGCCGGGCCGATCTTGTCCAGTTTGTCCACGATGCGCAGGGTGGCGATGACGTCGTTCAACCCGATGCCCCGGTAGAACCCTTCGGGAATCTTGCGGTTGTTCACCTGGATGCGGAAGCCTGGCAGCGGCAGCTGGGCAAAGATTTCCGCGATAACGACTGGCAGCTCAGCCTCGTAGTGCGGCGCCAGAGTGTCGATGTCGACGATGTCGATGTCCGCCTGAGTGAACTCGCGGTAGCGCCCCTCCTGGGGGCGCTCACCGCGCCATACCTTCTGGATTTGATAGCGACGGAACGGGAAGGCCAGCCGGCCGCTGTTCTCCACGACATACCGGGCGAAGGGGACGGTCAGGTCGAAGTGCAGTCCCAGCTCTGCCTCGCCGCCGTCGTCGCTGCGGCTACCCAACCGGTGCACCCCATAGATCTCCTTGTCCGCGTCCTCGCCCGCGCCGACCAGCCGGGACACCGGCTCCACCGCGCGGGTTTCGATCGAAGCGAACCCATGCAACTCAAAGGTACGCCGGATGAGGTCGAGGACATGCTGTTCGACGATTCGCTCCGCCGGGAGGTATTCGGGGAATCCCGACAGCGGGGTCACCTTGGTGCTCATGACAGTCCTTGCAAGAAGGGGTTGGTGGCGCGCTCGGCGGCCATGGTCGTGGCGGGACCGTGCCCGGGCAGGAGCAACGTGGTGTCCGGCAACGGCACCACCATGTCCCGCAAGGATGCCTGCATGGCCTGTGGGTCTCCGCCGGGCAGGTCAGTGCGCCCGATGGACCCGGCAAAGATGACGTCCCCGGTCAACACGCTGCGCTCGACAGGGGCGTCGATCCCCTCGGGCACCTCATCGAGGCCGAACATGACCGATCCCTCCGTATGCCCCGGTGCATGCGTCACAGTGACCGGCAGCCCGGCGAGTCTCAGAGTGGCGCCGTCGGCAAGATCCACGACGGTGTCTGGTTCATGCCAGGTGGCGCGAGCGCCGAACTGCTGCTCGAACATGGTCAGGACGGCCGGCTCGACGCTGGCCAACGGGTCGGTCAGCCGGTATCGGTCCAGCTGGTGGATGTAGGCCGCCGTATCGGCACCGCAGACCGGCGCCACCGACCAGACATGGTCGAGATGCCCGTGGGTCAGCAGGACGGCCGCCGGTTTGAGGTGGTGCTGGGCCAGTACTTCCTGGAGCGTATCGACGACGCCGATACCTGGGTCGACAACCAAGCATTCCGCGCCGGGCGCGGGCGCCAGGATGTAGCAGTTCGTGCCGAACGCGGCCGCAGGAAAGGCAAGAACAAGCACCTGGGCAGCCTATCGAGACGACCGCCTCGCCGCGCCCGACGCCCAAGCTCTGCCGCCGGGTGCGCCGATCTGCCTAGACTGCCCCGGTGACCAGGGCACAGGAACGCGCGCGCGCACGCCGACGATGGGAACAGCGCCAAGCGGCGCAGGCGGTGAGCGAGCAGCGGCGTGCCCGCCTCAAGAAGCAGAGCATTGTCGCCGGTGCCGTCGCCGCAGTCGTCGTTATCGGTGGCCTCGTCGCCCTGAACACGCTGGGGTCGTCCGAGCCAGACACGCCGTCGGCGACCACGTCGGGCCTGACCGCTGCTGGCTGCGCCCAACCGCCGGCACCGCTGGGCACAGCCGCCAAGGGGCTGACCCTTCCCGATCCTGCACCCGTATCGGGCAAGACGTACGCCGCGGCCCTGACGACGAACTGCGGGGAGATCACGCTCACCCTCGACGGCGAGAAGGCCCCCCAGGCGGTTGCCTCCTTCCAGCAACTGGCAACCGTGGGCTACTGGGTGAACAGCCCCTGCCATCGATTGACCACAACTGGCCTCTATGTGCTGCAATGCGGCGATCCGACCGGCACCGGGACGGGAGACCCCGGCTACGGCTTCGGGGTGGAGAACGCCCCAGCAGACAACGTCTACCCTCGCGGCACGGTGGCGATGGCCCGAACCGCCGACACCGAAAAGGGCAACGGCGGCCAGTTCTTCATCGTCTACCAGGACACGACGTTGCCTGGCGGCTACACGATCTTCGGCACGGTGACCTCCGGAATGGATATTGTCGAGAAGGTCGCCGCGCAAGGTTCGTCTCCGGCGGGGGACGGATCTCCCGTCGCCCCGATCAGCATCCTGGCCGTCGACATGACCGAACAGAAGGGTTGAGATCCGTGACCGAGGAGCCTCAGGACGCCGCGACCGAGCCAGGCCGCCCGACGCCCCGCCCCACCCCGGCCGCCGTCCCCACGCCTGCGGCCCTAGCCAACCGCCCACCCCTGCCGACGGCGCCCCGGACGCCGCTGACCCCGCCCGCCGGGCCCTCCGAGTCAGCGCGGTTCGGACGCGTCGCCGAGGACGGCGCCGTCTTCGTCACCGAGGGGGGAACCGAACGCGCCGTCGGCAGCTATCCCGACGCGACGAACGACGAAGCCTTGCAGTACTTCGCCCGCAAGTACGACGAGCTGTTCGGGCAGGCCGACCTGCTGGAGCAACGCCTGGCCAACAGCACGGTCCCGGCCAAGGAAGCCGCCGAGGCACTGGCCAGTCTGACCGAGCACACTGCCGAACCTGCGGTCGTCGGCGACCTGGCCGCGCTGCGACGCAAGGTCGACGCGATTCGCGACCTGCTCGAGCAACGGCGCGCCACCGAGGCCGCCGAACGTGCTGCCGCCAAGGAGGCGGCCACCGCCGAACGCGAAGCCATCGTGGCCGAGGCAGAAGGGATCGCCGCCACCGACGAAGCATCCATTCAGTGGCGGCCCGCCAGCGAGCGCATGCGCGCCCTCCTGGAAGAATGGAAGGCTCACCAACGCGGTTCGGCCCGGCTTGACAAGTCTGTGGAGAATGCCCTGTGGCAGCGCTTCTCCCACGCCCGAAACGCGTTCGACAAGGTCCGCCGTAGCCACTTCGGCCAGCTTGAAGAGTCACGATCCTCCGCCAAACAGACCAAGGAGGCTCTGGCCGCCGAGGCTGAATTTCTGTCGAGCAGCACCGATTGGAACGCTACGGCGCGGGCCTTCAAGCAGCTCATGGATCGTTGGCGGTCAGCCGGCCGAGCGGCCCGTGCCGACGACGACGCGCTGTGGGAACGATTCCGGACAGCCCAGGATGCCTTCTTCCAGGCCAAGGATGCGGTGGCGGCTGCTGAGGACGAGTCCTACCGCGCGAACCTTGTGGTCAAGGAGGGCCTGCTGACCGAGGCGAAGTCGTTGTTGCCGATCGCCGACTTGGCGGCGGCCAAGTCCTCTCTTCGTTCCATCCAGGAACGCTGGGAGGCCGCCGGGCGGGTGCCCCGTGCCGATCTAGACCGGATCGAGCGGGCCATGCGAGAGGTTGAACAAGCGGTCCGCGAGGCCGACGACAAGCGTTGGCAACGCACGAATCCGGAGCTGGCGGCCCGCGCGTCCTCCATGGTCACCCAGCTAGAAGCCTCGTTGGAGTCGTTGCGGGCCGACCTGGCCAAGGCCGAAGGCGCCGGAAATGCCAAGAAGGCGGCGGAGTTGTCCGGGAAGATCGCCACCAAAGAGGCCTGGCTCTCCCAGGCGCAGGCGGGCCTGGAGGATGCCGGCTCCTAGCCTTGGACCGACCCGGCTCGTGGTGTCGATGATCAGTCCGTGGACTTAGTCCTGCCGCCGGTGATCCGGTAGGCGTCGTACACCCCGTCGATCCGGCGGACGGCCCGGATGACGTGGTCCAGATGCGTCGGGTCGGCCATCTCGAAGGAAAATTTGCTCACCGCGGTGCGGTTACGTGTGGTGGAGACGGTGGCGGAGAGGATGTTCACCCCGTTCTCCGACAAGACCCTGGTGATGTCGGATAGCAGCGCGTTTCGGTCCAGAGCCTCCACCTGCAGTTGGACGAGGAACAGCGTCTTTGTCTCTCCAGATTCAGCCCATTGGACGGGCACGATCCGGTCTCGTTTCGCGAGGAGGTCCTGCGCGTTGGTGCAGTCCGTCCGATGCACCGAGACCCCGTTCCCGCGCGTGACGAAACCGAGGATGTCATCGCCCGGAACCGGGGTGCAGCACCGGGCCAACTTCACCCACACGTCGGACATGTCCTTGACGACAACGCCGGGATCGCCCGGCCGGCGACGCGGGCGAGCGACCTCCGGCAGCGTCGCTTCGGCTAGGTCCTCGCTCGCCCCCTCCTCACCGCCCATGGCCGCGAGAACTCGCGAGACGACGTGTTGAGCCGAGACGTGCCCCTCCCCGACCGCCGCATACAAGGCGTCGATGTCGGCATACCGCAATTCCGAGACCACGCTGGTCATCGACTCGGTGGACATGAGACGTTGCAGCGGCAGGCTCTGCTTGCGCATGGCTCGGGCGATGGAGTCCTTGCCGCGCTCGATCGCCTCCTCACGGCGCTCTTTGGAGAACCACTGGCGGATCTTGTTGCGCGCCCGAGCAGAGGCGACGAACCCCAGCCAATCCCGAGACGGCCCCGCCCCGTCGGCCTTGGACGTCAGCACCTCGACGATATCCCCGTTGTCGAGGCGGCTGTCCAGCGGCACCAGTCTCCCGTTCACCTTCGCCCCGATGGTGTGATGCCCCACCTCGGTGTGCACCGCGTAGGCAAAATCCACCGGTGTGGACCCGGCGGGTAGGTCGATGACCTTGCCCTTGGGGGTATTGACGTAGACGGCCTTCTCGTTGATCTCAAACCGCAACGCCTCGAGAAACTCCTCCGGATCGGACGTTTCCCGCTGCCAGTCCATGATCTGGCGTACCCAGGACATGTCGTCCGGTGTGTCGCTCCCCCGCGTGGGGACCCGATCACCGTTCTTGGTCGCCTTGTCCTCTTTATACTTCCAGTGCGCCGCCACGCCGTACTCTGCGCGGCGGTGCATGGCGTGGGTGCGGATCTGGATTTCCACGACCTTCCCGCCGGGGCCGAGGACGGTGGTGTGCAGGCTCTGATATGTGTTGAACTTCGGCTTGGCGATGTAGTCCTTGAACCTGCCGGGCACCGGCACCCAGCGCGCGTGCAACGCCCCGAGGGCCGCGTAGCAGTCCCGGACGGTGTCGACCAGGACACGCACCGCCATGAGGTCATAGATCTCGTCGAACTCGCGTTTGCCGACGATCATCTTTTGATACACCGAGTAGTAGTGCTTCGGCCGGCCGGTGACCACGGCCTTGATCCTGGCGGCAGACAAGTCGCTGGTCACTTGCTCGCGGACCTTCGCCAGTGCCTCGTCACGAGCCGGAGCACGTTCGGCCACGAGGCGAACGATCTCGTCGTACACCTTGGGGTAGAGCGTTTGGAAGGACAAGTCCTCCAGTTCCCACTTGATGGTGTTCATGCCCAGACGGTGGGCCAGCGGCGCATAGATCTCCAGGGTTTCCACCGCCTTGCGGTGGGCGGACTCCCGGGAGACGTAGCGCCAGGTCCGAGCGTTGTGCAATCGATCGGCAAGTTTGATCAACAGAACGCGGATGTCCCCGGCCATGGCGACGATCATCTTCCGGACCGTCTCTGCCGCCGCCGCTTCGCCGTAGGTGACGCGGTCGAGCTTGGTCACCCCGTCGACGAGCTTGGCGACCTCGACGCCGAACTCGGCCCGCAGCGTGTCCAGGCTGTAGTCGGTGTCCTCCACGGTGTCGTGCAACAGCGCCGCAGCCAGCGTCGTCGGCGGCAAACCGAGCTCGGCGAGGATGGTGGCCACGGCAAGGGGGTGGGTGATGTAGGGGTCACCGCTCTTGCGCATCTGGCCGTCGTGGGCATGTTCCGCGACCTCGTATGCCCGAGCCACCAGACTCAGGTCGGCCTTGGGGTGGGTCGCTCGAATGATGGCGAACAGCGGGTCGAGGGCGGGATCGACCTGACCCCCGCGGCCCCCGCCAACCCAGGCAAGTCGGGCACGAGCGAGCGCGCGCCCGGAGACGCTGCCGCTGCCCGTGGTTGCCTCACCCATGACGAAAGTCTAGTGTCGCCGCAGTTCAGCACGTGACCAACGACTCACCGGCGCAACAATGCCTCGACCTGACGCCCCACGAGTCGGTTCCGGCCGCCGAGTGCGGCAAGCTCGATGACGACGGCGACCGCGCTCACGGTGCCACCCGCCTGCTCCACCAAGGCACAGGCCGCCTCCGCAGTCCCGCCTGTGGCCAGGACATCATCGACGACGAGCACCCTCTCCCCTGCGGCGAACGCGTCCGCATGCACCTCGATCTCCGCTGACCCGTACTCCAGGTCGTAGGACAGGCTGGCGGTAGCCCCCGGCAGCCGACCTGCCTTGCGGACCGGCACAAACCCGACCCGGAGGCACTGGGCCACGGCGGCACCGATGATGAAGCCGCGCGCCTCCACACCGGCGACCACGTCAACGCCGCGATGCCGCTCCGCCATCGCCTCGGTAACCGTGGCGAACGCGCCCCCGTCGGCCAGCAGCGGGGTGATGTCCTTGAATACGATGCCCGGCGAGGGGAAGTCCGGAATGTCCCGTAGCCGGCGATCGATCAGGGCCGCCACGTCAGGCATACGGTCGCGATCCGGCCGGTGGGGCTCGATCACCGCTTGGACTTCGGGGTCCGCCGGGGCTGGTTGCGCGGTCCGGCCTGTTGGGCGTACTTGTGCACCGCGCGGCCGGTTGCCGTGGACTGGCTGCCCGCGGAGTCATCGGCGGTGACATCCGGCCCGCCGACCGGGGCGGCCACTGCGGCTGTCGCATTCGACTCCGGGTCGGCCTGAGCGAGGCTCTGGGTTTCCTTGGCCGCTCGGGCCTGCGCCCGTTCGGCTCGCCTGGCCAGTTCGAGCACGGCCGGCTCGCTACCTCGCATGGTGACGAGGATCGGTGTGGCCACAAAGATCGACGAGTACGCCCCCACGGAGATGCCGATGAACAGAGCCAACGCAAGGTCCAGCAGTGTCCCGGGGCCGAGAATGGTGAAGCCGACGAACAAGATGGCCCCGATGGGCAGCAAGGCCACCACGGTCGTGTTGATCGAGCGAACTAGGGTCTGGTTGACCGCGAGGTTGGCCGCCTGTTGATAGGAAGATCGGCCGTTGGCGAATGCGGCTTGGGTGTTCTCCCGAACCTTGTCGAAGACGACGACGGTGTCGTACAGGCTGTAGCCGAGGATGGTCAAGAAGCCGATCATCGAGGCGGGCGTTACCTCCAGGCCAGTCAACGCATATACACCCACCGTGATGACCAGGTCGTGGGCGAGCGCGATGAGACCGGCGACCGCCATCTTCCACGTCCGGAAATACAGCGCCATCGCCAGGGCGACCAAGATGAGGAAGGTGACCAGGGCCTGGAGGGCCTTCTGACTCACTGACGCCCCCCAGGACGGTCCCACGAAGGACGCCGACACCTGCGCCGGCGCGGCCCCGAAGGCACTGGCCAACGACTGGCGCACGTCCTCGTTCTGCGCTGCGGTCAGTTCCTCGGTCTGAACACGGACCGAGCCGTCAGCGCCCGAGCCCAGCTGGGTGACGTTGGCGGAATGGCCTGGCGCCGCGGACGAGAGCGCGTCTTTGGCTACGCGTTCGTAGTCCGAGGGCACGGCGATCTGCGCCACCCGGAACTCTGAACCGCCCCGAAACTCCAAGCCGAGATTGAGATGCCGGACACCGAGGCCCAACGCGGCGAGGATGATCAGGACCGCGGAGATGAGGTACCACTGCCGACGTCGGCCGATGAAGTCGATCGACCGTTTCCCGGTGTAGAGGTCGTTGCCGAACTGGGCGAAGTTAATCACAGCACTGCACCTTCCTCACCAACAGTGGTATGTCGTGACTGGGCGACTGAGACTCGCCCGCGTCCGGCATACCGGACCGTTTTGGCCCCGAGCCGCTTGGGGTCCAGCCCGGAGAGCGGATGTCCACCGGCGAAGAACTTCGTGCCCGACAGCAGCGCCACGGTGGGGTGGGTGAACAGGGCCACGACCACGAGGTCGATGATCGTGGTCAGGCCAAGGGTGAAGGCGAACCCGCGCACGTTGGCCGAGGCCAGGCTGTACAGCACTGCGGCGGCGAGGAAGTTCACCGCGTCCGCGGCGATGATGGTGCGTCGGGCCCGGGCCCACCCTGTCTCGACGGCGCTGCGCAAGGCACGACCTTCGCGAACCTCGTCGCGTATGCGTTCGAAATAGACGATGAAGCTGTCCGCGGTGATACCGATGGCCACGATGAGGCCGGTCACGCCGGCCATGTCCAGCCGGTAGTTGTAGCCCCAGCCGAGCAGGGCCACCGCAAGGTACGTCAGGGTGGCCGCGATGAGTAGGGACGCGACGGTGACCAGGCCCAACGCCCGATACTGCAGCAGGGAGTATCCAACGACGAGGAGTAATCCGATGACGCCGGCGAGCAGGCCCAGGCGCAGTTGCTCGGTGCCCAAGGTGGGGCTGATCCGAGTCTGGGTGTTGAGTTCGAAGCTGATCGGCAAGGCACCGAACTTGAGCTCTTGAGCCAGCGAGCGGGCCTCTTCGATAGTGAAATTTCCGGTGATCTGAGCGTTCCCGTCCGGGATGGCAGAGCGGAAGGACGGGGCGACGATCACCCGCTTGTCGAGCACGGCCGCCATCCGGTTGCGTGGGTCGGGAAGGGTCACCATGGTCTCGGAGGCTTTGGCGTATGCCGACTTGCCGTCGCCGCCGAAGGAGAGGTTGATGACGACCTCGTTGGATGTCGTGCCGTTCTGGTTGACCTTGTAGCCGGCGGATGCGTCGGTGATGGACTCACCGCCAACGATCACCGGTCCGAGGATGTATTTCTCCGCGCGGTCCGAGGAACAGGTGACCATGGGTTTGGCCGGGTCGTCGACGATTTCGTTCAAGACCCGGTCGTTCGAGCAGTTCAGGTCGTTGAAGTCCGCCAAGATCGCCGCGGTGATCCAGTCCTCGCTGTTGGGGTCCGGGGTTGCGCCGGAGCCTCCCGATGTCGCGGTCGGGCTGGGGGTGGGTTGGCTGGTTCCTGATGGTGAAGCGGTCGTCGCCCCGGTCGTGCCACTCGGGGAGGGGGTGACCTGTTTCAGCGCGGGGGGAACAACGCCCTTGGCGCTGGTCGGGGAGGACGTGGCAGTGGAGGCGGGGGTCGCGGTGCCGGTCGGTGCTGGCGTGCTGGTCCCGGTCGGGGTGGGCGTGGCGGTCGCCGGGATGCCGGCTCCGGCCATGAGCACACCGCGGAACTCCATCCTGGATGACTTCTGGATCGCGTCGAGGGTCGCCTGATCCGGCACCCCGGGCATCGACACGACGACGTTGTTTCCGCCTTCGGTGGTCACCTCGGCCCCGGACACACCGTTGGCGTCGACACGCTGGACGATGATGTCCCGGGCTTGAGCCACCTGCTCGGTGGTCACCGTCTGACCACCGGCAAGCTGCGGGGACAAAATCATCTGGGTGCCACCCTTGAGGTCCAGTCCCAGCAGGGGTGTCGTTTGCGCGGATCCCCAGGTCAGACCCGCGGCCAGTCCTCCGGCCAGGACGACAATGATCAGCAGCAGGGCAAGCAGGGACCGGCGTTCGCCTCTGGACGGGCTCGATGTCGCCACGTCATGACACCTTTGCGCCGATGGCCCGGCGATCGAAGCGCAGCACCACACCGGGCGCGACCTCGAGGTAAACGACACCGTCTTCGAGTGAAGCGACGGTGCCGTGCAGCCCGCTCGTCGTCATCACCTGCTCACCGACCGCGAGGGATGTCTGAAGTTCCTCGACAGCCCGCTGTCGCTTGCGCTGGCTGAACATCATGAACACCAGCAGCAGCAGCGGAAGGGCAAGAAGCAGCAGGCCAAGGCTGTTGCCATCGTTCATGGATGAAACCCTCATAGGTGTGACGTCGAAAGGGCCCGGGCGCGCCGGGCCACCGAAGCAGTCTAGGCGACGCGCCGGCCCAACTTCACGCCCAGAACGGCTGTGTGTCCGCGCGGGATGGTCAGACTCATCCGCCGAACCGGGTGCCACCGTCATCCAGCGGCAGCGCCGGCTGCCCTGCGACCGGCGTCGGCGGGGTCAGCCCCAGGTGTTCCCACGCCCGCGCCGAGGCCGCCCGGCCCCGAGGTGTCCGCACGAGGAACCCCTCCCGGACGAGGTAGGGTTCGGCTACGGATTCGATGGTGTCAGCCTCTTCACCGACGGCAACCGCCACGGTGGCCACCCCTACCGGTCCCCCACCGAAACGACGACAGACGGCCTCGATGACGGCGCGGTCCAGCCGGTCCAGGCCGGCCTCATCGACGTCGAACAGGGCCAGAGCTTCTCGGGCAGCGGTGTGGTCGACGACTCCTTCCCCATGCACCTGAGCCCAGTCCCGGACCCGTCGCAGTAGTCGGTTCGCGATGCGGGGCGTTCCTCGGGAGCGTCCCGCGATTTCGCGGACCCCGTCCTCGTGCGCCGGGATACCGAGCAACCCGGCCGAGCGCAGCACGATCGTGGCCAAGTCCTCGGCGGCATAGAAGTCCAGATGTCCGGTGAAACCGAACCGATCACGCAGCGGCGCAGGCAGCAGCCCAGCCCGCGTGGTCGCCCCGACCACGGTGAAGGGGGGCAGCTCCAGTGGAATGGCGGTAGCCCCCGGCCCCTTGCCAACGACGACATCGACCCGGAAGTCCTCCATGGCGAGGTAGAGCATTTCTTCGGCGCCCCGGGACATCCGGTGGATCTCGTCGAGGAAGAGGACCTCTCCCTCGTCCAGGCTCGACAGGATCGCCGCCAGATCCCCGGAGTGCTGGATGGCTGGGCCGCTGGTGACCCGGATCGGGCGGCCTACCTCGGCGGCCACGATCATCGCCAACGTGGTCTTGCCTAGACCCGGCGGTCCGGACAGCAGAATGTGGTCTGGCGGGCTCCCCCGTCGACGAGCCGCCTCAAGCACGAGCCCGAGCTGGTCACGCACCTTGATCTGCCCGACGTACTCGGCCAAGCGTTTCGGTCGCAGCGCGGCCTCCACGCTGGCCTCCTCCTGGGTCTCCGCCGGATCGACGATTCGCGCGGTGGCATCCCATGACTCGTCCGGCTCACGCATGTCCGCGGCCCATCCATCGCGATCGGGCTTGGTGTTCACCGGCCAAGCACCCGCAATGCGTTCCTGAGGATCGTCGAGATCTCCACCCGCTCACCAGGTGCCGGCGCGACGGCATCCACCGCATCAGCCGCCTGTTTGGCACTCCAGCCGAGCCCAACAAGAGCCTCGGTCACCTGCTCCCGCCATGGATGACCAGACGAAGCCCCCGGTGCCGGGGTGGACCCGGAATTAGCGCCGCCGAGTGGCATTCCCACCTTGTCCCGCAGCTCCAGAACGAGACGTTCGGCCGACTTCTTTCCCACCCCGGGGATCTTCACCAAGGCGGCCAGGTCGCCCCCGGTGACGGCCTGGCGCACCTCGTCGGGGCTCAGCACAGCCAGCATCGCCAGGGCCAGTCTCGGCCCGATCCCTGAGATGGTCTGCACGGTTTCGAACATGTCGCGCTCGTCGGCCTCGGCGAAGCCGAAGAGAGTCAGCGCATCCTGACGCACCACCATCGTTGTGGCCAGCTGGATCGAGGTACCGGTGCGACACGTGGTGGCGGCCGCCGGTGTGGTGTGGACAAGCAGGCCGACGCCACCGACCTCGATGATGACCCGGTCCAGTCCGGCGTGGAGCACCTCGCCGCGCACGGAGGCGATCATGCCAGCCTCCGTGCGGCGATCCTGGCCCGCTCCGACGCGGCCGCGCCGGCCATGGCTGCGGTGTTCCCGGTCTGCCACAGGTGACAGATGGCCAGGGCCAAGGCATCGGCGGCGTCGGCCGGACGCGGCGGCTCAGTCAGCCGCAGGATGCGCGTGACCATGGCGGTGACCTGGGCCTTGCCGGCCCGGCCGGAGCCGGTCACGCTGGCTTTCACCTCGGTCGGGGTATGCAGGGCGACCGGTATGCCACGACGCGAAGCTGCCAGCAGCGGCACCGCCATGGCCTGTGCGGTGGTCAGCACAGAGGCGACGTTGACGTCGGCGAAGACCCGTTCGATGGCGATCGCTTCTGGTTCGTATCGGTCCAGCCACTCATCGAGCCGATCCTGCAGGTAGGCCAACCGGTCACCGGTGGCCGCCGAGGCCGGGGTGCGAACGACCCCGACCGCGACCAGGGCTGCGCGCCCCGCGCGACCGTCGACAACGCCGATCCCGCACCGGGTTAGGCCCGGGTCGACCCCGAGAACACGCACGCCGCCACCTTCCATAATGATCCGAACAAATGTTCGGTGCCACGCTACCGGGCGGCGCGGTCGCCTCGGCGCAGCAACACACCTGAGCCCGGATCAGGCGAGGTGGCCGGTACCGGTTGCGGTCAGTCTTCGTCCTCAAGGGCGGCCAGGACCGCGTCGGGGATATCCGCGTTGGTGAACACGTCCTGCACGTCGTCGGAGTCTTCCAAGGCGTCGACGATCCGGATGACCTTGCGGGCGCCGTCGGCATCGAGGGTGACTTCCATGGTCGGGACCCAGGAGGCTTCGGCGGAGTCGTATTCGATCCCGGCAGCCTGCAGCGCGGTTCGCACGGCCACGACATCTCCTGCCTCGGAGACGACCTCGAGGGACTCGTCGAGCTCGTTGACCTCCTCAGCGCCGGCGTCCAGGACGACATCGAGCACCGAGTCCTCCGACACCCCGTCCTGGGCCGGCACCATGACGACGCCCTTGCGGTGGAAAAGATAGGCCACCGACCCGGGGTCGGCGAGGCTGCCGCCACCGCGGGTCAAGGCGGTGCGCACCTCGGCAGCAGCCCGGTTGCGATTGTCGGTCAGGCACTCGATGAGTACCGCAACGCCTCCTGGCGCATACCCCTCATACGTAATCGTCTCGTAGTTCGCTCCCCCGGCTTCGGCACCGCTGCCCCGCTTGACCGCACGGTCGATGTTGTCGTTGGGCACCGAGGACTTCTTGGCCTTCTGGATCGCGTCATACAGGGTTGGGTTCCCCGCCGGGTCTCCCCCCCCTGTGCGCGCCGCAACCTCAATGTTTTTGATGAGCTTGGCGAAAAGTTTGCCGCGCTTGGCGTCGATGGCAGCCTTCTTGTGCTTGGTGGTCGCCCATTTGGAGTGGCCGCTCATGCATGGTCCTTCACGGTGTCGACAAAGAGTTGGTGCAGGCGGTGATCGCCGGTCACCTCCGGGTGAAACGAGGTGGCCAGCAGGCCGCGCTGGCGAACGGCGACGATCCTACCCGCGGCCGGGCCGTGCTCGACTCGGCCAAGGACTTCGACGTCCGCACCGACCTCCTCGACCCAGGGGGCGCGGATGAACACTGCCCGAACGACTCCGGAGATCCCGGTGAGGTGGATGTCTTCCTCGTAGGAGTCCACTTGGCGTCCGAAGGCGTTCCGCCGCACCGTCATGTCCAGCCCGCCGAGAGTGCGCTGGTCGGCCTGCCCATCGATGATCCGGTCGGCGAGCATGATCATCCCGGCACATGACCCGTAGGCAGGCATCCCGGCGGCCAGACGTGCCCTCAGAGGCTCGTAGAGGCCAAAGGCCCGCACGAGCTTGTCCATCGTCGTCGACTCCCCGCCCGGAATGACCAGGCCGTCGACCTGCGCGAGCTCGCCCGCTCGTCGCACGCTGACGGCCTGCACGCCGCAGGCTTGCAGGGCGCCGACGTGTTCACGCACGTCTCCTTGGACGGCAAGGATGCCGATGGTGGGGTTCACAAGCCCCAGATGGTATGCCGTGTCCTCACCCGGTGTATGCAGGGCCCGGATGGCGGTGGGGGCTACCAGCCCCGCTCGGCGAGTCGATGCGGTGCCGGGATGTCGTCAACGTTGATGCCGACCATGGCCTCACCGAGGCCCCGGGAAACCTTGGCGATGACGTCCGGGTCGTCGTGGAACGTCGTCGCTTTGACGATCGCCTCGGCGCGTTGGGCCGGGTTTCCGGACTTGAAGATCCCGGAACCAACGAAAACTCCCTCGGCGCCGAGCTGCATCATCATCGCGGCATCCGCCGGGGTGGCGATTCCACCGGCGGTAAACATGACGACGGGCAGCTTCCCTGCCTCAGCGACCTCCTTGACCAGGTCATACGGCGCTTGGAGTTCCTTGGCCGCGACGTAGAGCTCATCGGGGCTCATCGAGCGCAACCGGTTGATCTCGCCTCGGATCGAGCGCATATGCGTCGTCGCGTTGGACACGTCTCCGGTACCCGCCTCCCCCTTGGAGCGGATCATCGCGGCACCTTCAGCGATCCGACGCAGAGCCTCACCGAGGTTCGTCGCTCCGCAGACGAACGGCACGGTGAACGCCCACTTGTCGATGTGGTTGGCGTAGTCGGCCGGAGTGAGCACCTCGGACTCGTCGATGTAGTCGACGCCGAGGCTTTGCAGGACTTGGGCTTCGACGAAGTGGCCGATCCGAGCCTTCGCCATGACGGGAATGGAGACTGTCTCGATGATCCCGTCGATCATGTCCGGATCGGACATGCGTGACACCCCGCCTTGGGCGCGAATGTCGGCCGGAACCCGCTCGAGGGCCATGACGGCCACGGCACCAGCGTCCTCAGCGATCTTGGCCTGCTCCGGGGTGACGACGTCCATGATGACGCCGCCCTTGAGCATCTCGGCCATGCCGCGCTTGACACGGGTCGTTCCGGTGGTCGCACTGGGGGCTCGCATGGTCATTGACAACTTTCCGGTGTTGAGGGACTGGCCGCTCGGCCGTCGACGCCGCCCAGTCTAGATGCCTCAGCGAAGGGTGCGGTTCCACCCACTGGCATGCGTTAGGCCGGAACCTGGCCACTCCCCGGCCGGGCGTCGTCGAACTCCACGAGCCCGGGATTACTGGCGTGACCGGCCAAGTGAAAGAGACGGACCACCGGCTTGGCGCGCATACGGTGAACGTCACGCACCGCGTTGTTGTGAAACTGGCGTGCCATCTGGACTCGTGTAGCGGCGGCATCGACCCGCTCCAGGGCGGCTCCGGCGACCCCGTTCCTGCTCGTCAAGTCCTGGATGACCGGTGGCGTCAACGCAGCATGCAGGGCCGCCGTCAGGTCAGCCTCGACCGATTCCCGCCCCGCGAATTGCACCCCGTCCAGTGGGTCATCCGCCACCGTTTGCACCGGGTGCAGGTCGAGGCTCTCCGAGGCAGCCGAGGCAAGCAACAGGGAACTGGCCGGATCCAACCCCCCGGAGTTGGCCAGTTCCAAGGTGGCTTCGGCGCGCCGGACCAGTTGGGCGTCCAGCGCGGCCAATGCCCCCTCCGCCCGGGCGTGCAGTCGATCGAGTCGGGCGGCGCTGTATGAGAGATACCAGGCGATGATCAGCAGAACCACGCCGATGGTGATGGCCCACCACCAGTCCTCAGTCATGCGAGCACCGCCGGTTCGCGTCATGCCATGGCTGCCACTCCTGGGTCATGTGGCTCGGCCCGGACGGAACAGACGGGACCACACTCCCGAGGGCATGGTGTGGTCGGCAGCGACCAGGACGGTCTCGTAGACGGCCATGACGTCGTCGGCCACGAGATGCCAGTCGAAACGAGCAGCGCGTTCCTGGCCGGCGCGGGAGAGTTCGACAGCGCGTGCGGGGTTGGCCAGCACGCGCATTATGGCGCCGGCTAGGGCCTCTGGATCCCCGGTCGAGAAGACTTCTCCGGCGCTGGGGCGGCCGAGGACCCGGACGAACGCATCCAGATCGCTGGCGATCACGGGTGCGCCGGAGGCCATCGCCTCGACCAGGACAATGCCGAAGCTCTCTCCTCCGGTCTGCGGTGCGACATAGGCAGATACCGAGGCCAAAAGCGATGCCTTCGCGGGCTCATCGATTTGGCCGAGGAAGGTTGTCGCTGCCGCGACCGAGTCCGGCAGGTGGCTGCCGATCGCCTCAGCGTTGCCCGGTCCGGCGACGAGTAGCCGGGTTTGAGGTGACCGGTGAAGCACCAGTTCCATCGCAGCGGTGAGTACGGCCAGCCCCTTGCGAGGTTCCTCGATCCTGCCGAGAAAGGCCACCGTCGGTGCCCCCGCAGTACCGAGCCATTCTGGGCGGGGTGCGGCCTGACGAAAGGTACCCGTGTTGACCCCGTTGGGGATGACGATGACGTCTCCGCCCAGGTGCGCGGTGACCGTGCTGCGGGCATTTTCAGAGACGGCGATCCGCCCGAGGATCTTCTCCAGGCTTGGCCGCAGCAAGGGATAAGCCGCCTGCATGGCGCGGGACTTCGGCATGCTCGTATGAAACGTCGCGACCACCGGCGCTTCGGCCGACCACAGGGTGAGCAGGGAAAGGCTCGGGGTGACCGGTTCGTGGATATGGAGCACGTCGAACTGGTTCTCCGACAGCCATCGGTTGACCCGCGCAGTCGTGACCGGACCGAAGTTCACCCGGGCGATGGACCCGTTGTAGGGCACCGGGACGGCGCGTCCGCACGGAACGACGTAGGCCGGTGAATCCCCTTCGTCGTCGCCGGGGGCGAGGACCGAGACCTCATGCCCTTGACGGAGGAAGTGCTCTGCGAGGTCGCGCACGTGGAACTGGACCCCACCGGGCACGTCGAACGAATACGGACACACCAGTCCGATCCTCATCCGTCCGCTCCCGTCGCCCTGCCATGCCGAGTGGGTCCCAATCCGTGTTATCGAACACCGTAGCGCCCCGGGCCGCTCATGTCGGCTAGGAGAAGTACCGCTGCATCATGTGCCAATCCTCGGTATGCGCGGTGATCGCCTGCCCCAGGACCCCGGCGCAGGCGCGGGTCATCGCTTCAACCCGCTCTCTGGTCGTGCCCACACCGGGATCACCCACTGGATCGTGGAAGGTCACCACGGTGCGCCATCGGCCGGGCAAGTCGGGGGCATCTTCATAGCTGATGGACACCGGGAAGAGCGCGGCCCGACGCCGGACGGCCAAGGTCGCGGGCCCGGGCGCCACGCGTACCGGATGGCCACACAGGGTCGCCGGCACGCCGGTATGGGTCAGGTCGCGATCGGCCAGCAGTGGCATAACCACCCCGGGCCGCAACGCCTCGACCAGAGCCGGAAAGACGTCGGCCCCGCCGGTCAAGGGGAGGATGGTCAAGCCCAGATGCTCCCGATAGCTGAGGAACTCCTGGAAGACCTCTTCCGGTTTGAGCCGCTCCGCAACGGTAACCACCGGCCCGAGGTGGGTGATCCCCCAGGCTCCGGCGAGATCCCAGTTGCCCATATGCCCCAAGAAACAGACGACAGGTTGGCCGTCGGAAAGGGCCCGCAGGACAGGCCCGTCCCCCACCACGCGGATCCGCGCCATGATGTGCGCCGGGGTCATCGACGGTAACCGAAACGCCTCGCACCAGTACCGCAGGTAGCTGCGGACTCCGGCCCTGACCAGGTCATCGAGTTCGGTTGTCGTGAGTTCGGGACGGACGGTGGCGTAGTTGTCGCGCAGATATTGGACGGAGCGTCCACCGCGGGCATACGTGACGTCCGCGATTCGCTCGAACAGCGCGTATGCCGCCGCCTCAGGAAGCCGTTTCACCGCAGCCCAGCCAAGTCGAAACGCGGCCGTCGTGGCCCGATCGGTCAGGAGCATGTTTAGGCCTTCGGTGCCGCGGCGATCGCCTGACGGCGCACTGTCAACATCCGTTGAACGATGGTCACTGCGCTGGCCACAGCGAGCAGGGCGAGGACAGCTTCGAGCACCACTTCAGGCAGTCCCAGGCCGACCAGCCCGGTTGTGACCAGGACGACGACAAGCCGGTCCGCCCGCTCGGCGATCCCGACGTTGGCCGTGAAGTCCAGGCCCTCGGCACGCGCCTTGGTATAGGAGACCACACCCCCGAGGATGAGACAGGCCAGTGCCAGGCCGGCCATGACCCGGGACGCCCCGCCCCCGGCATACCAGAGCACCAGTCCGCCGAAGATGGCCGCGTCACCGACCCGGTCGAGGGTGGAGTCCAGGAATGCCCCCCAGCGGCTGGATCGGCCGGACATCCGGGCCATGATCCCATCGAGGGTGTCGGAGAAGACGAAGACGGTGATGACGATCGTGCCGATGAAAAACTCGTGCCGGGGATAGAACGCCAGCGCACCGACGCACACGCCGAGCGTTCCGACAACCGTGACGATGTCGGGGCTGATCCCCAACCGAACCAACACGGCCGCCAGCGGGGTGAAGAGCTTGGTGACGAACGCTCGCGCGAATCTGTTGAGCATGGTGTCGCCAGCCTAACGGCCGCGGTCAACCCGTCGGTTCGCCGGGCCATGCCCGGGTCAGCCGCTGCCGGGTGTCCTCGAGCAGAGCCGGCAGTGCCTTGGTGTGCGCGATGATCGGAAGGAAGTTGGCGTCGCCGGACCAGCGCGGCACGATGTGTTGGTGCAGGTGAGCGGCTACTCCAGCGCCAGCGACTGCGCCCTGGTTCATGCCGAGGTTGAACCCGGCCGGGGAACTGGCAGCGTGCAACGCATGGATCCCCGCCTTGGTCAGCTCGGAGAATTCTTCCGTCTCGGCATCGGTCAGGTCGATATAGCCGCTGATGTGCCGGTAGGGGCAGACGAGTAGGTGGCCAGGGTTGTACGGGAAGAGGTTGAGCACCACGTAGCACGTCCTGCCGCGGTGGACAATCAGGCCGGTGGAGTCGTCCTTGCCAGGGGCGGCGCAAAACGGGCAGTCTTCCCCCGGGTCCGGGCTCGGCCGATCCCCCTCGACATAGGCCAGTCGATGCGGGGTCCATAATCGCTCGAACCCATCGGGCTCCCCAGGCAGGGACGGCGCTGGCTCCAGGGACACCATGATGCGATCCTAGGTCCATGACGACACGGGGCGGATCCGGCATGGTCGACCGAGGGTCCGAGGGCTTGTGCAGATCTTGGTGAATGTCACCGTGTGGGCCAGCTGGCTGGCGGCGCTGTCCTGTCTCGGGCTCCTCGTCTGGCTGGGGTTCCAGCGCCGCCGACTTCAGGACTGGGTCGGTTGGCTCCCGCTCCCGCTGATTCCGGCGCTGATCGCGGTTGGTTGGGGAGAGCCCGTGTGGATTCTGGGGTCGTGTTCGATCCTGCTGATCTATTGCCTGGCCGGTGTGCAACTGGCCCACAGACGCTGGCGCCTGACCGCGGATCCTGAGCTCAGTATCGATGCCTGGGATCGCGATGAGCCGAAGAGACGGACGCGCGGGTGACACCGCTATGTCAGGTCGGCATGTCAGGCCCGACCGATTCCGCGATTACGTCGATGTCGGCGTTGCCCTTCGCCCATCGACCGGCCTCGCTGAGGAGCCGGGTCTCCAATCCGGTATCGCGCAACGCCGACGTGACAAACATCAGCTCCAACCGGAGCTTGCGGCGGCGGCCTGCCGTGGCTGTGGGCAGCACGGGTTCGATGCGCCCGTGGAGTACCGCCAAAGGCTTGCCGCGAGGATCTTCGGCCAACCACCCGATGCGGTCCTGGTCAGCCAGCCAGGCGTCGGCAAACAGGTCGAGGAAGCCTTGCTGAGGTGACTGACCCCGCTCCCGCATCCGCTGAATATGCAGGGCCCCGACACCCAAAACGTCCTGCGGGCAAACCAGGCGCACCGTGACCGCAGTACGCAAAGCTCGGGGCGTACAACTCGTGCGGTCCATGACTCCATCATGAAGCGACGACGCACCCGCGACAACAGGTGCGCCGGTCGCGCCGCGCCGGCAGGTGAGTTCGCGGGAATTCCGGGGCCGTCCTTAACTGATGACTCGTGGCTTAGGCATTCCATCCTGTGGTCTTTGGCTGCCAGGAACTTCGCTAGGACAACCGGAGCTTCGCAAGGCAAGGCTTCCCTTGCCAACCTCTGGTTTCCCACCTGAGGCGTAAAACCGGGGGCGGGAGGGGAAAGTCAGACCTGGACGCGGGCGTCGATCGCGGCGACCACCTTGGCGATGGCGTCCTCGACCGGCACCCCGTTCTTCTGGGAACCGTCCCGATAGCGGAACGACACAGACCCAGCCGCCGCATCGTCGCCCCCGGCGATGAGAATGAACGGCACCTTCGACTTGCTCGCATTGCGGATCTTCTTGGGGAACCGGTCGTCACTGCGATCCACCTCGACCCGTATGCCCCGCGATGTCATCCGGTCCAAGACGTCCTGCAGATAGGGCTCGAACTCATGCGCCACGGGGACACCAAGCACCTGCACCGGCGAGAGCCAGGGTGGGAAGGCGCCGGCGTAGTGCTCGATGAGCACGCCCATGAAGCGCTCGATGGAGCCGAACTTGGCCGAGTGGATCATCACCGGCCGCTGCCGGGACCCGTCCGCCGCCTGGTACTCCAGCCCGAACCTCTCTGGCTGGTTGAAGTCGTACTGAATGGTCGACATCTGCCAGGTCCGACCGATCGCGTCCTTGGCCTGCACCGACACCTTCGGGCCATAGAACGCCGCGCCACCAGGGTCGGGGACCAGCTCGAGGCCGGTCTCGCGGCACACAGAGTCCAGGATCGCGGTCGCCTCGGCCCATTCGGCGTCCGAGCCGATGAACTTGTCC
>JBKECS010000015.1:0-104197 GCA_047974805.1 Nostocoides sp.
CCTCGGCGACGGGTCGCTTCTCCACGACAACGGCGGTGATAACCAGGCGTGCCTTCGACATGGCTGAGCATCAGCGCAGCGTCGCGGATGGCTTGAGACATCTGTCCGGGATGTCCTGAGACAGGTGTCCGGGACCTACGGAAACGTGGGTTCGGCCCTCCGTTATTTCAGCGGGGGGCCGGGTGGGCGTCCGGTGCCCTGGTAGCGCTTGGGTGTGTCGAGGACGAGTTCGCGGAGTAGTTCGCCGGTGACGGCGTCGATGATGGTGATCTCGAGGTCCTGGGCCAGGACGATGACGCGGGTTGGGGTGTGGGTTCGGCCGATGCCGATGGAGTACATCTGGCCGTTGTAGCGCCAGGTGATCTTGCCGGCCTTGTCGACTTTGTCGTAGCGGACGCGGTCGTGGGCGTCGTCGCGATCGCCGGTGCTCGGAGTCGCTGTCGGTCGGGTGATGTGGACGGTCTGGGCGCCTGACAGGTTATGAGGGTGATATCCTTTGATATCGGAGGTGGTCGAGATGGCCGACGTTCTCGTTCGTGACGTGCCAGAGGGGGTCCTCGCGGGGGTCGACGCGCACGCTACACGACTGGGCCTGTCGCGGGCGGAGTACATCCGACGGCGGCTCGCAGCGGACGCGGCGACTTCCGGTGAGCCTGTCTCCGCGGCCGACCTGCGATCACTGGCCGACCTGGCCGGCAACCTATCCGACCCCCAGGTGATGGGTGCGGCGTGGCAGTGACCAAGTGGCTGGTCGACAAGTCGGCGCTGGTCCGCCTCGGTGAGAGCCCGGACGCGGTGGAGTGGGCGGGGCGAATCGAGCGAGGACTGGTGCGCATCACGACCGTGACGCGGCTCGAGGTCGGCTACTCGGCCCGCAGCGGCCAGGACGCCCGGACGATGTTCGCCCACTCTCCGTTATCGGCGATGCCGGTCGAGTACCTCACCCCGGCGATCGAAGACCGCGCTGTGGAGGTGCAACTGCTCCTCGCAGGACAGGGCCAGCACCGGGCGCCGTCCATCCCGGACGTGCTTATCGCCGCCGCGTCCGAGCTCGCTGGACTGACCGTGCTGCACCTGGACAAGGACTTCGAGCTCATCGCCGCCATCACCGGACAGCCCACCGAGCGCCTCACAGTGTGACCGCTCGGCTGGGTCGGCATATCCGGGTCGAACGAGGAGCGCCAGAGACGGATGGCAGCGGGCGCAATATCTCGCAGCGACACGTCGCCGAAGGACGGCAGGAGAAATCGGTCGAACTGACGACAATAGAGCGACCGGGCCCGCGGTTTGACGTCGCGATGCTCGAGCCTGTCCTCGGAATACGGGCCGAACAGCTCCGTCGCGAGACGCGAAGTGGCGCTTGGTCCGCGTCGACCGGCCCTGGCAGGCATAACTGGGGGGCCTCGGTGTCCTGTTCCGTCCAATACTGACACGCCGGACGGTCTACGTATTCCTAGGTCTGGCGGCTATTCGCAGATGACAGAATGAATGCACCGACCGCGCGTGCGGGATTCGAATCCTGTCACCCCGACAGTGTGATATCTCAGGACATCCGCGACAGGGGCGTTACGATTTTGACGAGCCACTGCCACTTTTCGGGGGTATTCCTGGTAGTCCTCTGGTGGGCCCTCATGTGGAGGACGTGGCGGGAGTGGTCATCGAGCCGGGTGATGGTCTCGGCGGCCCGGCCTGACTGGGCTGGTGGCTAGGCGGTAGGGGTGAAGTCGGACAGCACCAGAAATCGCCATCACACGCTCCGGCCACGATCCCGTCGTCATTGTCTCCATCCAGGACTACCAGCCCTCGAGGAGACCGCCCACCTGATGCGCTCACCCGCCAACGCCCGGCGGGACTACCTCTGGTGGCAAGCCCAGGACCGAAGGGTCCTCAAGCGGGTCAACACCCTTCTGGCCGACATCGCGCGTAACGGCAACGACGCCATCGGCAAACCCGAAGTACTCAAACACGACTTCGCCGACTACTGGTCACGCCGGATCACCGACGAGCACCGCCTCGTCTACAAGGTTGTCGAGGAAGAAGTCCGCATCGCGGCCTGCCGCCGAGACGGTCCGAACCGTTGTCAGGTCCGCCGCAGAATGTCGAGGACCTCAGTCATCTGGTCCTTGAGAGTGCCGACATCCGACGTGAGAGTGCCGACATCCGTACGCACCGCGTCTAGGTCAGCCGCCATCTCATCGAACCGATTGTCATGGCGTCCTTGCTTCAACTCGATTCGGGCCAGGATCTCGTAGATCGCGGACACGTCGTTATCGAGCTGACGCACCTTGCGCTCAATCTGGGGCGGCGGTGTGGTCATACGTCGACCATAGGTCACCCCGCGGACATCGTGAAGGGGAACCAGGCAGCTGTGGACAAGTCCACCGGTGAGGGCCGGACGCACGGGCTTCGCATACGGTGGGGGTCGGCGGCGCGCCCATCGGTGCCGGACGCTAGCATCGCACTAGCCGAAAGGGGGTGACGACATGCCAGGAAAATCTGTGCTCCACGAGCACCTGAACAGCGTGTACGACGAGGTTCTGCATCGGAACCCAGGGGAGATCGAGTTCCATCAGGCGGTCTTTGAGGTGCTCGACAGCCTGGGCCCAGTGGTGGCCAAGCATCCTCACTACACCGATTCCGCGGTTATCCGCCGGCTGTGTGAGCCCGAACGCCAGATCATCTTCCGGGTCCCTTGGGTGGACGATGCCGGCCAGGTGCAGGTCAATCGAGGATTCCGCGTCGAATACAACTCTGCGCTCGGCCCGTTCAAGGGCGGGTTGCGGTTCCACCCCAGCGTCTATCTGGGCATTATCAAGTTCTTGGGGTTCGAGCAGATCTTCAAGAATTCCCTCACCGGCCTCCCGATCGGGGGCGGTAAAGGTGGGTCGGATTTTGATCCCAAGGGTCGGTCCGAGGATGAGGTCATGCGCTTCTGCCAAGCGTTCATGACCGAGCTCTACCGCCACATTGGGGCATACACGGACGTCCCTGCGGGAGACACCGGAGTCGGCGCCCGGGAGATCGGCTACCTCTTCGGCCAGTACAAGCGCATCACCAACACCTACGAGTCCGGTGTGCTGACCGGGAAGGGCATCACGTGGGGCGGGTCGCAGGTGCGCACCGAGGCCACCGGCTACGGCCTGGTCTTCTTCGTTGAGGAGATCCTCAAGGCGCGGCGGGACTCCTTCGACGGGAAGCGGGTCGTGGTCTCAGGAGCCGGCAATGTGGCCATCTATGCCATCGAGAAGGTTCAACACCTCGGCGGCATCGTCATCGCCTGTTCCGACTCCAGCGGCTACGTTGTGGACGAGGACGGGATCGACCTTGCGCTGCTCAAAGAGCTCAAGGAGGTCCAGCGCGCCCGGATCGTCGACTACGCCCAGGCCCGCTCGGACACCGCCCGCTTCATCGCCGATGGGTCCATCTGGGACGTGCCATGCGACATCGCGCTGCCATGCGCAACGCAGAACGAACTGGACGGTGGCAACGCGACAACCCTCATCAAGAACGGCTGCACCATCGTCGCTGAGGGCGCAAATATGCCCTGCACCCCCGAAGCAGCGCACCTCTTCACCGCCAGTGAGGTGACCTTCGCGCCGGGCAAGGCCGCCAATGCCGGTGGAGTCGCCACCAGCGCACTGGAAATGCAGCAGAACGCCTCGCGTGACCGGTGGTCGTTCGACTACACCCAGGGCCGGCTGGCCGAGACCATGCGCAGTATCCACGACCGTTGTCTCTCCACCGCGGACGAGTACGGCATGCCAGGTAACTACGTGACGGGAGCCAACATCGCCGGATTTACCCAAGTGGCCGATGCCATGCTCGCGCTCGGGGTCATCTGACCCGTATGCCGCCTCGGCCACTTAGGCGCCCCGCCGGTTCGGGCGCCCGCTCGGTCAGCGCCCAAAGTCAACGCCGGATCTTGGGCAGCACGTGCTCACCGTAGGCGTCGAGGAACTCCTTCTGGTTAACGCCGACATGGTGCACGTACACATCGGTGAACCCCAGGTCGATCAACCGTTGGATGGCCGCCAGGTGTAGCTGCGGATCCGCCGACATGAGCATACGGTCGCGTAGGTCCGCCACAGTTACCCCACGGGCCGCCTGAGCGATGAGGAACGGTGAACGCAGGTCGGCGGTGGGGAAACGCAACCCGGCATTGGGCCACTGCGCCAATGCCTGTTCTTCGGCATCGGCGTCGGTGCGTCCCCACGACACCCGCAGCTGGACGACCCTGCGCATCGAGGTGATATCTCGTCCGGAGTCCCGAGCTCCCTGTTCGAGCCGGTGAAGCAACCCCGCCAGGCGGCGCGGATCCGGTTCTACCGTGACGATGCCGTCGGCCGAGCGCCCGGCTCGCCGTGCCGTGGCGGGGCCGGAGGTGGCGATGAGCACCGGGGGCGGAACCGGCGGCGCAGTCCACAACCGAGACGACTCCAAGGTGAAGTATTTCCCGGCCAAGCGGACGTCCCGATCCCGGCTGCCGAGCAGTCGAGTAATCAGGTCCACGGCCTCGAACATCCGCGCAATCCGTTCGGCAGGCTCCGGCCAATACTGTCCGACGATGTGCTCGCTCAACGCCTCACCGGACCCGATGCCCACCCAGCACCGGCCCGGATACATTTCCGCGACTGTCGCCGCGGCATGTGCGACGACGGCGGGGTGAACCCGATAACCGGGCGTCGTGACGGCGCCGAGTTGCCCCATAGTGCGGGCCCCCATGGCGCCTAGGACCGGCCAGAGGAATCCGGCCTGACCCTGCTGCGGCACCCACGGCTGGAAATGATCGCCGACCATAACGGCCTCGAACCCTGCCGTCTCGGCACGCATCGCCAGCTCGACGGCGTGGCTCGGCGCGGCCTGCTCGAGTCGGGCCGCATACCCGATGGTCGTCGACACGGCACGCTCCTACAGGCTCGGGCTCTTCGGTCAGGCCACCCTAGCGATCATTCGACCGGGGCAGGAGTTGCGGGTCCGTCGGGCCAACGTCGCCGGCACGCAGCGACAACGTTAGGGGCTGACGTCAACGGCCTAGCCCGGTATGCTCGAACCCGTACGACGCGGGTCGGTGGCCGGGGAATGGCCACTGCGGGTGGCCTGGGCATGGGCTGCAGACACTGCGACGCCGCTGTGTCTTGCCCACCCCCACAATTCTTCGAGGATGTCGGCCATGCCCACGACCGTCCAGCCCACCGTCCACGCCACCCCTGCTCACCGAGGACGTCACCTTCGCTGGCCGGTCGCGGTCCTTGCCACGCTCCTGCTGGCCGGCTGCGCGTCCGCCTCCGCCTCCAACTCTCAGACCGGCACACCGACAGCGGCAGAAACTACCTACCCCGTGACCGTTGACAACTGCGGCAGGACGGTGACCGTGACCAAGCAACCCCAACGAATCGTCACGGTGAAGTCCTCCACCCTGGATCTGCTCGTCGCCCTGGGGCTGTCCGACAAGGTGGTCGGGGCGACGTTCCCGGATGCCCCAGTCCAAGACGGTATCCCCGTGCTCAGCGACAAGGTGCCCAGCCAAGAGGCGACGCTCAAGGTCAACCCAGACCTGATCTTCGCCGGTTGGGAGTCCAATGTCAGCGCCGACGGCGTCGGCACCCGGGATTCTCTGGCCGCCCTGGGCGTCACCACGTATGTGGCGCCCGCGGCGTGCAAGGAACCGAGCTACAAGCCCAACCCGATGACCTTCGACACCCTCTTTGCGCAGATCGCGGAGGCTGGACGGGTGTTCGGCGCGCAGAACGCCGCGACGGAGCTCATCTCTCAACAACGCAGCCAGCTGGCCAAGATCACCCCCGACGGGGCCCAGCGAACGGCGCTCTGGTACAGCTCCGGTTCGGACGTGCCGTATGTCGGCGCAGGGATCGGAGTCCCACAGATGATCATGGATGCCGCCGGACTGACCAACATCGCCGCAGACGTCAAGGACTCGTGGAGTCCACTGAGCTGGGAAGCGGTCGCCGACGCCGACCCCGACGTCATCATCCTGGTTGACGCCGGCTGGAACACCGCCAAGCACAAGATCGACCTGCTGCGGGCCAACCCGGCTACCGCAGCGTTGAGCGCGGTGCGCTCTGGCCGGTTCATCACGGTCGATTTCCCGGCGACCGAGGCCGGAGTCCGCAACGTGGAAGCCGTCGACTCCATCGTGGCCCAGCTCGCCGGCCTGGACGGGAAGCAATGAGCCTGGCCCATCCATCCTCCTCCGCAGCGACACTGCGGCCACGCGGGCGCGCTATCGCGCCGCTTGCCACCGGGATCGTGCTGGCCGTCGTGCTCCTTGGGTCCGTGGCCCTCACCGTCACCATCGGCATCGCCGACCTCTCCCCCGCTCAGGTGTGGGGCACCGTCGCCGCGCATGTGCGCGGAACGGACTTGCCGCTGCCGCCGATCCACGACGCGGTGGTGTGGCAATTGCGCATCCCCCGGGCGTTGACAGCTGTGACCGTCGGGGCAGGTCTGGCCCTCTGCGGCGCCGTGCTTCAAGCGCTCTTGCGCAACCCCTTGGCCGATCCATATCTGCTCGGGGTGTCCTCCGGCGCCTCGCTGGGCGCCGTGGCCGTGCTCGTTCTCGGAGTGGCACTCGCCCTGCCACTGGCAGCGTTCGCCGGCGGGGCGGCCGCCTTGGCGGTCACCTTGGCGATCGGTTCGGCCACCGGGCGGCTCGACCCATCCCGCACGGTGTTGGCCGGGGTCGCGGTGGCCTCCGGCTGCAGCGCATTGACCAGCCTGGTCATCTTCTGGAGTTCAACCGGAGACAGCTACCGAGAGATTCTCACCTGGCTCCTCGGATCGTTGGCCGGCAGCAGCTGGCCAGACGCGTACCTGGCCCTCATCGTGCTCACCGTGGTCGGTATCCCGCTGGCGTTCAGCGGTGCCGCCTTGGACGCCTTCACCTTCGGAGAGACCGCGGCCGCCAGCCTTGGGGTCCCGGTCCAACGCACCCGGTGGCTCCTTCTGGGCGCCACAGCCCTGCTGACCAGCGTCCTGGTGTCGGTCAGCGGCGCGATCGGGTTTGTCGGCCTCGTCCTGCCACACGCGATCCGGTTGCTGGTCGGTGCCAGCAACCGGGCAATTCTGCCCCTGTCGGCCCTCCTCGGGGCAAGCGTGCTGTTGTGGGCCGACACCGCCGCCCGGACCATAGCCGACCCTCGCGAGCTCCCCGTGGGCGTGGTCACGGCGCTGGTGGGCACCCCGGCGTTCGCGCTGATTCTCTTACGCAGGAGCGCGCGATGAGCGGCACCGTGGCGACAACGGTGCCGGCGATGCCGCAGGCGGAGCCCAATGCATGCGAATCAGGTCTGATCGTGCAGTCCCTTGCCGTCGAGATCGGTTCCATCCCGCTGATTAACGACGCCACCATGCTGGCTCCAGCGGGGGCGCTGACGGCGTTGGTCGGCCCGAACGGCGCCGGAAAGTCAACCCTGCTGCGTGCCCTGGTCGGCGCCCTACCGGTCGCCAACGGACAGGCCTGGTTCCGCGATGAAGACCTGTTGCGTATGCCGGCGCACCATCGTGCCCGCCGGGTCGCGATGGTCGAGCAGCAGCCGACCACCGGTCTCGATCTGCTCGTCTCAGACGTGGTTTCCCTGGGCCGCATCCCCTATCGGGGCCGCTTCGGTCTGCCCCATCGGTCCGACGCCGAAGTGATCGAGGATGCCATGGAGGTCACCGGCACCACCGCTTGGCGGGACCGCTCGTTCGGGACGCTCTCCGGCGGAGAGCGTCAACGGGTGCACCTGGCCGCCGCGTTGGCCCAACAACCGAAGCTCATCCTCATTGACGAACCGACCAACCACCTGGACATCCGGGCCCAGTTGGAGACCCTCGACCTGCTCGGCGACCTGGCCGGCACAGGTCTGACCGTTCTGGCCGCACTGCACGATCTCAATCACGCCGTCGCGCACGCCGGCCATGTCGTCGCGCTGGGAGATGGCCGGGTGCTCGCCGAGGGCCTCCCCGA
This sequence comes from Nostocoides sp., assembly GCA_047974805.1. Classification (GTDB taxonomy): domain Bacteria; phylum Actinomycetota; class Actinomycetes; order Actinomycetales; family Dermatophilaceae; genus JAJXUB01. The sequence goes on from JBKECS010000015.1 coordinate 7,970, forward strand.
TAAGGTGCTCACCCGAGAACTCATCGCGGAGCTCTACGGCGTGCGAGCCGAGCTCGCCACAGTACCCAGCACTGGGCATACGGTGTTCGCATTCCACGGCGCCGAGGCAGGGCCGAGCTAAGTCCCTCCCGGGCGTGCGATCGGCTGGTCTACCGTTGGGCGAGGTGCTCGGCGAAATACCGGGCCAAGGTCTGCCCGAGATAGTCGTACTTCGTCCCGGCAAAGTGGTGCGGCTGCTCATTGACCGGCAGCATGTCGAACGGCTTGCCTGCCGCCATCAGGACTTCGGCGAACTTCAACGCCGCCCCGAACGGAACGTTCACGTCGCTGGTTCCATGGACAAGGAGCAAGTGACCCTCAAGGTGTTCGACCAAGGGATATAGCGAGAGACGGTCATAGGCGTGGGGGTCATCCGCGAGCGGACCCATGACGCACTCGATCGGTCCCGCACCGTTGCCCTCGCGCAGCTCGTAGACCCCGTTGATCGCTACTCCCGCCCGGTACACATCCGGCGCCTCCAACAATGCCCGGGCAGTGAAGTAGCCGCCGTAGGAGCGTCCGAAGACGCCGACCCGACCGATATCCATGAACGGTCGATCACGGGCCAACTGCCGCAGGACCTGGACGTGGTCGGGGATAACGTGTTCGGCAAAATTGCGATAAGCCACGTCATGGAATGCCTTGCTCCGCTCCGGGGTCCCGCGGGCATCGACCACCACCACGACAAAGCCACGATCGGCCAACCATCGAGCCATAATCGCGGTCTCGTCAACGAGTGAGGTCGGCACAAAAGCGCTGTTGGGCCCGGCATAAATCGACTCCACCACCGGATAGCTGGCATCTGGATCGAGATCGGCGGGCAGATAGAGCTGTCCGTACAGGGTGCTTGAGCCATCCGCGGCCAGCGCGGTGAATTCCTCAGGCCCATGTTCCAGCGGAGAACCTGCGGCTAGCTGACTCGTTGCCAAGTCAGCGACGAGGCCCCCGTCGCTGCGTAGCAGCCGAGCTCCCGGCCCGGACCACGGTGAGCTGTAGGTATCCAGCACGAGCGAGCCATTCGGATGAAGCCGGCCATGATGGGTCCCCGGTTCGTGGCTGAGTTGTTCGACCTCGCCGCCGCTGAGAGGTACTCGACCGATGTGGGTGTCGTACGGACGCTGAGGATCGCTATGCGCCTCGAAATACACCCATCCATCAGCGGCGTCGACGCCGACGATCCTGGTGACCGGCCATTCACCGGTGGTCAACGCGGTGAACTCCCGCCCAGCGGGGTCCAGCCGGTACAGATGCGCCCATCCGCTGCGCTCGGAGAGCCAGATGAACCCCGTTCCGTCCGGGACGGGGACCACCGCCATCCCCTTTTCCCAGAAGGAGACCCAGGTGTCCGACCGTTCCTCGTGTATCACCCAGGATGTGCCGGAGGCGATGTCGACCGCCATGAGGAGGAACGGGTTCTTGTATCGGTTGGTCTTGACGAAGTAGGCGACCGTACTATCCGGGCTCCATCCAAGCGGGCGCAGGTCCTGTTCGGGTTCGTCACCGCTGTCGACGAGGTGGACCTCCCGGGTGATCCGGTCAATGACGCCTAACCTGGTCGACTCCACCGCGCCCCCGACCCGAGCCGCGGGGAAGAACTCGACGTCCTCGCTGGGCTGCAACCAGTGAACGACTGGGAATCGGTCCATCCGTCGGCTGTCTCGCTGGCGGACGAGGAGGTGCAACCCATCGGGGGACCAGATAGCGCCGGCGGCCTCCCACCGCAGGTCCGGGCGACCCCCTGTAGTCAGCGATCGGGTGCGGCCATCGACCCGATAACGCAGGGCCAGGTCATGTCCCACCTCAGTGAGGTAGCTCGCCCCGTCGGGTGACGCGCTTTCCAGCACGTCGGGTCGGCCGATCTTGAACGCCGACCTGATCTTGCGCGGCGCGCAGGCTACCGCAGGGGGCGGGGACACCGAGACCGATCGAGTCCCATCCGCCTCGACACTGACCCAACCACCAGCGTCCGGGTAGGCGACACCAGACGCGGTCCAGACCGGGTCGATGACCCCTCCGGAGGCATCGGCGGCCAAGGCGCTGACAGTGCGCTGGTCGGTATGTGCCATCTCGTTCTCTTCTCCTACCATCGCTGGGTCCATCTACAGTCCCGCTGACATTCCCTCGCGGCGACACCCCGAGGAGCCAGACAATTGCCCGTCGCTGGTGCGCCACGTCATTTCGAACGACCCCATGTGCCAGTTGAACGTCCCCAGCGGCACCACCCGCACCCCCAGGCGAGCCAATCCAGCGAGGACGGCCTCATCGACGGCGGTCTCCATGGCCAGGCTGTAGTCGTCCTGCAGCGGCATGATCAGTGCCCGGGCATCGGCTTCGTCGGGGTCCAGCCCGAAATCGAGAATGCTTGAGAGCACTTGAGGGACCGTGGCCTCGACCTTTCCCGGAGTGCCCAGGCCCAACCATGGCTGCCCGTCCTTGAAGACCAAGGTGTTGCCCAAGCACGTGCGGACCTGTCCGCCGCCCGTCAGCCAGCCGCTGATGTTCGACCAAGCGTTCATGCTCGTTGTCGTCAAGGAACCGTTCATCGGGACCCCGTGCAGCACCATGCCCGGTATGCCGCTACCCGACAGCGTGGTCATGGCCTGGACCCAGTTGCCGGCGGCATCAACGATGCTTATTTCGCAACTATCCACACCTGCAGGGCCGGCCAAGGTGGCGGCCTTGGGCGCGGTCAGGGCAAAGTGTCGGGACAGGTCCACCCGCGGCATCGAGCACTCGATCAACCGAGCGACCTGCGCGTGATAGTCCGGATCAAGCAGGACGGATGAAGGATCGGCGAAGATCGCCGGATCGTTGAGGTGGCCAAGGTCGATCCGCGCCCGGCGCAGCACGTGAGCCAACAGATAGCAGCTCAGCGCGTCCTGCGTGTAATGGCCTCGTTCGTGGATCCCCAGCTGATCCAGGACTCCGAGGACGAAGCCGAGGGAGACGCCCTGCAACTGCGGCGCCGCCAGCGAGACGACCTCGTGTTCTCTATGGGTGAATCGGAGCGGCTCCTGCCATTGAGGTGTATACCCGGAAAGATCGTCTACCGAAATAGGCCAGCCCAGGTCATGGGCCATCGCGACGAAGTCCGTGGCCCAGCGGCCGCTGAGCATATATTCCGGGCCCTCGCACGCGAGGTGCCTGAGCGTTTCGGCAAGCTCGGGTTGAGCCCACCGCTCCCCCACTTGCGGGATACGTCCACCCGGAGCGAAAAATTCTCGTCCGGCGGCGCTGTGCCGGTAGTAGTCGATCGAGGTGGCCAGCAGATAGTGCTCGAACGAGGTGACCTCGTGGCCATCACGGGCCAGATTCGCCGCTGGTTCGATCAGACGCGGCCATGGGAGGGTCCCATGGGTGTCGTATACGGCGCGCATGGCCGGCATAAAGCCGGGGATCACCGCGCTAGCGCCCGGAGGCTGCGAGGCATACGTGCCCGTCTCCACCGGTATCGGGCGGCACGGGGTGACATCTGGGACATGCCAACCCGGGCTGTTCAGTTGCCGGGTCAGCCCGCTCGTGGTGTCGTGGTAAAGCACTGTGACGGTGCCTGCGAGATTGGTTAGGCATGGTGCCACGGCGGTCTGGGTGACGCAGGCTGCGATGAGCGCGTCAATGGCGCCACCGCCGTCGCGCAAGACCCCCAAGGCTGCCTCGGTCACCCGGGGGTCTTGCGTGGACACCATGGCGACCGACGACTGCGCGACGGCCTTGCGTCCGATGGTCCCGGGCGGCCGGAGCACACCCGTGAGGGCATGCCCGGCCGCCTGGTCACCTGTCATCGGTATGCCTTGCCAGGTCAGGACTTTGGTGGGGCGATCTTGCTCCAATCCAGGAGCACGACCTCACCAAGACGGAAGAAGCCCTCGATGTTTTGCTCATCGGAGCTGATCGCTTCGGTGTACTTGACCTGGACGAGGTTGGCCGTTGGCAGATCCCGCTCAATGATCTTCGACGCATCGGTGTAAAGCTTGGTGCGCTCTGCTCGATCGTTGGCGCCGTTCGCCTGAACGAAGACCTGGTCCAATTCCTTGTTGCAGTAGTTCGTCGCGTTGCCGAACACCGCGTTGGCCCCGTTGTCACAGGTGTACCGGCGATACAAGCCGATGGCCGGGTCGGCACCGGAGGAGATGTTGATCGTGTACGTGTCGAACTTGTGGTCGGCGAAGACCTCCTTGCGAAACACCTCGGTGTCGTCCTGGACGATCTTGGTGTTCACGCCAATGGCCTTCCAGTTGTCCGCGACGACCTCGGCGACCTTGGCACCACCAGGCTCAGAGGCCATGTAGCGATAGGTGAGGGTGAACCTTGTGCCGTCGGCCTTCTTCGGGTATCCGGCCGCGTCCAGCGCCTTCCCTGCTGCATCGGCGTCGAAGGGGAGGTCCTTGGTGTAGTCGACCTCACCGGAGTTTGCCCAGTGATTCTCTGGCAGCGCCGATGTCGCCGGCGGGAAGTACCCACCGAAGACGGTCGAGGAGATGAACTCCCGATCGATGGCCTGGAACAGTGCCCGGCGCACCTGCGGGGTCGACAGGATGGGGTTGCGGGTATTGAACGGCAACATCTTCATTGATACTGAGGCGCGACCTATGTCCAAGGTGACCTTGTTGTCCCCGTCGAACTGCCGAATCGCTTCGAACGGCACATCGTAGGAGTTGATGTAGTCGATGTCGCCGTTCTTCAACGCCAAGGTGCGCGCATTGGCGTCGCCGATCACGGTGAAGACAACGTTCTTGTATGCCGGCTTGTCTCCCCAATAGTCGTCATTACGAACGAGGGTGATCCGGTTGTTCTCCCAGGAACCGAACTTGAACGGGCCCGTCCCGATGGGGGCCCGGTTTGCCGGGTTGTTCTCCATGTCCGAACCCTCGTAAATGTGCTTGGGCAGAATGGAGAAGGCCATCGGGTTGAGCATGGCGAGGAAGCCACCGGCCGGCTGGGCAAGCTTGACCGTGACGGTTTGCGGATTGTCAGCTGTCACCGAGGCGATGAGCTTCTTCAGCGCCGCCGTCTGGGAGGTGACCCCCAGGCCCTCGGTCATGGTGAACACGACGTCATCGGCAGTGAAGTCCTTGCCGTCGTGCCATTTCACCCCCGACCGGAGGTGGAAGACGTAGGTCTTCTCGTCCGGTTGGTCCCACGACTCGGCGAGCAGCGGCTCGATATCGCCCTTCCTGGTCACCGTGACGAGCGACTCCTCCATCGCCAGGCCGACGAGACCGACATGCACGTCACCGAGGAACAAACGAATCAAGTGCGGTGGTTCAGCGCCCATTCCGACGACGAACGTCGCGTCGGAACCGGCAGCGGCACCGGTGCCCGCTCCCGTTCCAGTTGACGTGCTACTGCACGCGGTCAGGGCTAGAGCCGCACCGAGGACACCCGCGGTTAGGGCTCGGCGAAGGGAAATCATCGGCATTCTCCTGTCGTGAACAATTCTGGTGATGTTGCTTCCAGGCCGGCCGGCCAGGAAGATGTCGCTACTTGGGGGGGATCAGTTTCGGGGTGGAGTTCAGGAGTCGCTTCGTGTACTCCTGCTGCGGTTCGGCGAAGATCTGTTCGACGTCTCCTTGCTCTACCAGCTCGCCGTGGAACATCACTGCGGTTCGGTCCGCGAGAGCGCGCATACCGGACAGATCGTGGGTGATGAACAGCACCCCCATTCCGCGCCGGAGTTGCAGAGTGCGCAAGAGCGAGAGGATTTGTACCCGCACCGAGGCATCCAAGGCTGAGGTGGGTTCGTCGGCCACGAGGTAATGCGGCCGGTAGAGCAGGGCCCGAGCGATGGCTATGCGTTGTTGCTGGCCGCCACTGAGTTCGTGCGGATAGCGCCCGAGATAAACCTCCGGCGGCTCGACGCCGACTTCACGCATGGCCGCCACGACTTGGTCGGCCACCTCGGCCCGAGGGATACCCGCCCGACGCGCCGCATAGCTGAGGATCCGCCCAATCTTGAGTTTGGGATTGAGCGAGGCGGCGGGGGATTGGAAGACCATCTGCACCCGCCCACCGAACCCTGGCCGGAAGTCCCGACCGGCCTGCGCAGCCGCCTCGATGGACACGGTTCCCGAGCCCGGTTGCTGGAGCCCGACCATGACGCGGCCCAGGGTGCTCTTGCCGCTTCCGCTTTCGCCGACCAGGCCCAACACATGGCCCCGTTCGATGGAGACTGACACCCCGTCGACCGCGGTGACCTTCCGCCGCATCCTGCCGCGGCCGCCGAACGTCACCGTGATGTCGTCAAGTTCACATTCCCCTTCGCTCCACCTGTCGCGCGCCTCGTGCGGCCCGGCAGGCTCCGTAGGGGTCTCCGCCCCCGCAGTGACCAGTCCTTCGTCGCCGTAGAGACGACGCATCGAGGTCATGAGCCGTTGCGTGTACGGGTGCTGCGGTTGCCACAGGATGTCCTGCGTCGAACCTCCCTCGACGATATGCCCGTCGTTCATCACGTACATCCGCGAGCAATAGGTGCCAATGGCAGCCAGGTCATGAGACACCAGGAGAATGCCGACGTGTTCGTCCTGGGCAAGGCGGCGCACGAGGGAGAGGACCTGTTCCTGAATGGTGACGTCCAAGGCGGTTGTGGGTTCGTCGGCGATAATGAGACCTGGACCCTTCGCCAGCGCAATAGCGATGATGACGCGCTGTTTCATCCCACCACTGAGCTGATGTGGATACGAACGCAGAAAGGCCGGATCGCTGGGCAAGCCAACCGATTCGAAGAGTTCGGCCACACTACGGGAGCCAACCACCGCCTCAGCTACCTGTTCCTCGATCCGCATCGTCGGATTGAGGTGCGCGTGTGGGTCCTGAAAGACATACGACATGTCGGTGCGCAGCGCTTCTCGACGCACCTTGGCGCTGGCGCCGAGCAACTCCCGTCCGAGCAGTCGGACCGAGCCACTGACGTCCGTCCTCAGGCCCGGCATGAGCAGCCCGGCGATTGCTCGCGAAAGCATGGTCTTCCCGGATCCGGACTCACCCACAAGCCCGACGACCTCACCGCGCGCGACGTGGATCGTCGCACCCGCGACGGTGACCTGACGACCCCGTCCGGATGGGTCGATCGAGACCGTGACGTCCTCGGCTTGAAGCACTTGATCCTGCTGGATCGGCTGGTCGGTCACAGTGCCCGCCTCCCTGCGGTTCCACGGCGGGACAAGGAGTCACCCAGGAGGTTGAAGGACAGGACCATCAAGGCGATGCAGATGCCGGCGGGAATGCTGAACCACCAGGCGTCAGACAGGTACGGCTGCGCGTCGCGGAGCAAACCGCCCCAGCTTGAGGTATTCGGATCCCCCAATCCGAGGAAGCTCAACCCGGCCTCGAGCAGCATCCCCCGACCGACATCGAGAGCTGCCTGGACGATGATCGGGGGGAATGCCACCAACAGGATTTCCACCAGGATGATCCGAAGCACCGGAGTCCCGGAGATCCGGGCCGCATCGACGAATTCGGTGTTGCGCAGAGAGATGAACTGGCTACGCACGATCCGAGCCGATTGTGGCCAGACCGCGATGATGACGGCCAAGGCGGTCAGGAAGACGCTGCGCCCGATCACCGCGACGATGACGATGGCGATGAGCATGGCGGGCATCACCTGGAAGACCTCGGCGATCCGCATGAGGACGTTGTCCACCCAACCGCCAACGTAGCCGGCGATCCCGCCGACGATGACGCCCACGACCAGCGATCCCAAGCCAGTAGCAAGGCCGACGAAAAGCGAAACCCTGGCGCCATAGATCAGCTGGGACAGGATGTCCTTGCCGACGTCGTCGGTCCCTAATAGGTGCGCCGCGCTCGGTGCCTGAAGAACATCCCGGGACACCTGGAAGGGGTCATAGGGCGCGAGCGCCGGCGCGAACACGGCGATCGCCGCGAAGACGAGGATCATCGCTGCGGCAATGACCGTCATCGGGCCTGAGTCGCGCAGCCGAGCAAAGCGTGACCGGCCCGTGGGGCCATCCGGTGCGCTGTGGACGAACGCCTCATCGACGGCGGTCATAGCGCACCGCCCTCGCGGATCCGGGGGTCGATCAATCCGTAGGTAATGTCCGTGAGAACGTTGACGACCAGGGTCATCACCGCCACAACGACCACGACCCCGAGGACGACCGTCGTATCTCGGCGTTGCACCGAGTCATAGAGCAGACTGCCGATCCCGGGCCAGCCGAAGATCTTTTCGATGAGAACGGAGCCGCCGATCATCGTGCCAAAGGTGTAGCCGAGGACAGTAGTGACCGGCAGCATCGAGTTGCGCACCACGTGTCGGCGAATGATCCGACCGCGCGGCATACCCTTGGAGACCGCGGTAAGCACCCAGCCAGAGTTCATCGTGTCGGTTGCGCTGGCCCGGCTCATCCGAATCATCAGAGCCGTCTCCGGGATGGCGAGCACGCTGGCCGGCAGGATGAGGTGCTTCCCGACGTCGACCGCGTAGCTGAGGTTGCCTCCGGAAATTCCAATCGTGCTGAATCCGGTCGTCGGCAACCAACCCAGCGTCAACGCGAACAGCAGCACCCCCATCAACGCCAGCCAGAAGGTGGGGATGCTGAAGGCCAGCAGGGTCAGCACGTTGGTCAGGCGGTCGAAGAACGGGTGAGAGGTCGTGCCGGCCCACAGCCCAACCGGCAAGCCGATGCATAGAGCCAACAATGTGGCCGCGACGACCAGGAGCAACGTCGCTCCGAGATGTCCGACCACGAGCGGGAGTACCTCCTCGCGGTTGGCGAACGAAAACCCGAGGTCCCCCCGGAACACCTGAGCGACATAGTGGATGTATTGAATGTAGACGGGTTGATCGATTCCCAGCGCGGCCCGGCGCTCCTGCAGGTATTCCTCAGAGGCCGGGTAGTCGCCCATTTGAGCAGTCACGATGTCGCCTGGTGCGGCACTGACCAGGACGAAGGTCAGCGTCACAACGCCCCAAACCAGCGGGATGACGTAAAGCAGACGGCGCACGATCGCCCAGAACAGCTGCACGAGACCCCTTCGGCAGTGACCAATAGTAGAAGTAGCCTGTAGCATGTCGCATGTCTGGTCAAGTAGGCAACGGCTTCGTTATCGAAGTGCGACTCGCTAGGTCGATTCCCGGGCCCACCTGCTCAAAGGCCCCGTCAAACACGCAACAACGGGAGTACCTCCGCTGTGATCCGATCGAACTGTCCGCGTTGGCTGAAACTGCTCATCCGGAGCAGGATGGAGTTGGCTCCCGCCTCGATATAGGGACGAATGACCTCCGCGCACCGTGCCGGTGGTCCAGCGGCAACCCACGTGTGCAGGAAGTCGCGATCATAAGTCGTTGCTGAGTGCGCCTCGAGGAACCGTTTGGCCTCGAGGAAACCCGCCTCTTCAGTCTCGGCAACCGCAATGTTCATCACGACGCAGACGTCGAAGTCTCGGCCCAACTCGCGACCCGCCGCCGCGGCATACTCCCCGATCAGCTCGCGGCCCCGGGCCACCCCTTGGGCCGAGGTATGCGTCACCTGCCAGCCGTCAGCCAGTCGGGCCACCCGGGAGAACGCCGTGGCAACATTGCGGGACTTGCGCAGGTCAGGATTTGCGGCGATCCACACAGGCACCCGCGCCTGCTGAGGCCGGGGGGCCACCCGTACGCGGCGCAGCGTTCGGAACTCTCCGTCGAAAGTCACCTCTTCCCCCGCCCACAACCGCCGGATAATGTCGATCGACTCCTCCATGCGCCGCGGCCGTTCGGCCCGACGAACCCCGAACGCAGCGAGCTCCGCGTCAAAGTCACCTTGCCCTGGCCCGCCTCCCTGGCACGCCACAAAAATGGTGCGGCCACCCGAGATGACATCGAGGCTGGCCCACTGATGCGCCAGCAGCACAGGATCTCGCAACGGCACACTTGCGAGACAGGCGGCTCCGAGGCGCACTCGCTGCGTCGTGGCGGCGATGGCGTTCAACATAGACAGCGCCTCGACCCGAGGCTTGGCCAAGAGGCTGTCTCCGACCCAGACCGAATCCCAGGTGGACTCATCCGCTGCGCGGGCCAGTTCGAGGAGTTCTGGGACCGAGGTCGCTCCGATCATGGGACCACGGTTGGTCAGAACAAGCCCGATTGAGAGGGGTGGCGCCATGACCAGCGCTCCTTCCGTCGACGGGTGACGAACAGGTTTATTGCACGTTACATACTACCGGCCAATCTCCTCGTAACAGGTCGCTGACCTGCGGCTTTTCTGAGATTGCGGAAACCGAGCGTCCGGAATCGTCACCCGCAACCCTCGACGAACCCTTGACATCCCCCACATATCTGGCAACTCTAGACATGTCGCATGTTACATCCAGCATACCGGAGATCGCCATGCCAACTCGTTCGCCAGCCCGTCTCGCCACCCCCCGACGACGAGGTCTGCTCGCCTCGGGGATAGCCATGATCATCGCCGCCACCTTGGCGGCCTGTTCCGGTTCGACCTCCCCTGGCGCCAGCGCCGACGACGCCTCCGGTCAGCCGAAGTCAGGCGGCACCCTCGTCATGGGAATTCAGAGCGACCCCAACACGGTCAATCCCAATCTGTCGACCAATGGGCCCGTGCAACAGGTCGGCACGATGATCTACGAGCCGCTTGTGTACTTCGACAACGAAGCCGCTGAGCCCAAGAGTGTCCTGGCGAAATCGTGGACCATCTCTGACGATGGCCTGACCTATACCTTCGATCTCGTCGATGCGAAGTTCAGCAACGGCGATGCGTTGACCTCATCCGACGTCAAATACACCATTGAGCAGGTGTCGGCCAAGAGCTTCGCCCCCTTCGCACAGGCGGCGGCGGTCCTCGACTCGATCGATGACTCCAACCCCAAGCAGGTCATCATCAAGCTCAAGGAGCCGTTCGGTCCCTTCCTCCTGTCGCTGACCAGGGTGTGGATCCTGCCAAAGGCCGTCTTCGATGGCACAGACCCGGCGACGAACCCGGCCTCCTTGGATGCCCCGGTGGGCACTGGTCCCTTCGTGCTCGACTCGGTGACGCGGGGAAGCAAATGGACCCTGAAAAGGAACCCCGACTATTGGCAGGATGGGCGCCCATACCTGGACCAGATCGTGGCCACGGTCATCCCGGATGCCCAGGCGGCCACCTTGTCCATGGCAGCAGGTGACCTGGACTACATCTCCTCCCAGGTAATCTCCCCCACCGACGTGAAAACTCTCGTCGACAAGGGGCAGGCGGTCGCCCATCCAGATTCGTTCGCGCCGAATATGACCCAGGTCTTCTTCAACACGACCCGACCGATCACCGGTAAAGCAGATGCCCGTCACGCCATCGCCATGGCGATCGACCGGGCGTTCCTGTTGACCAACATCTTCCAGGGTGGCGGCAAGGTTGCCGAAGGCAACTTCGATTCTCGGCTGGCCTGGGCATACAACACGGACGTTAGCTTCGACAAGCTCTACCCCTATGACCCGAAGGCAGCCGCAGCGGCCCTGGATGCCGCCGGGTACCCGATGAAGGGCTCGAGCAGATTCTCGGTGACGATCCTGGCCGAGGGATCCAGCCGATTCCAAGAGGTCGCCGAAGCCATTCGGAGCATGCTGCTGGAGGTCGGCATCGACGCGAAGGTCAATGCGCCGGAATCGTCCGTCACGACGGAAAAGGCGTTTACCCCCCCGGGTGACTTCGATCTGTACATCCAGTCGTACACCACGAACTGGGACCCGGCGCTCGGGATTGCCCGGGCCTACGTGACCAGCTCGATCGGGGCGAGGTTCGGCAACGCCAGTGGCTACAGCAAACCTGAGGTCGACAAACTCTTCAACGCCGGCCGTTCGGGGACGACAAACGACGACCGCGCTGTCCCCTATCGCGAGGTGCAGACCATCCTGGCGCAGGACCTCCCGGTCATGCCGCTGATCGAAACCAAGCTCAACGACGTGCAATCCAAGCGCACCCATGGCCTGTGGTACGCGGCCAACTGGGGACAGTGGCAGGAGGCATGGGTCGGATGACCTCCGCTCGCCGTTTCGGCGGCCTGGCCGTGCCCACGGCCGGCGCCGGACGGCGGGTGGGGTGGCCCCCCGGCGGGGAGATGAGCCCGTGCTGAGGTATGCGGCAATCCGGCTGTTCTGGGCAATCCCAACGGTCGTCGGTATCGTCCTGCTGGGCTTCATCCTCACTCGGCTGGCACCGGGAGACCCGGTGCAAATCCTTATCGGAGAGTTCCCAGCTCCGCCCGGGTATGCCGACGAGATGCGCGCGCGGTTCGGCCTCGACCAGCCGGTAACGACCCAGTTCTGGCTGTATCTCAAGGCACTATCCACCGGCGACTTGGGCTTTTCCTTTGCCCATAATGCCCCGGTCATCGACATCATCCTCCAGCGCATGGCCAACACTGTGCTCCTGATGGTGCCTTCGCTGATCTTCGCGTCCTTGATCGGCGTTGGCCTTGGCGTGCTCGGGGCCCGACGCGCCGGAACGAAGACCGATACCGCAATCACCGCGATGGCCGTCTCGGGCCAATCCGTCCCCGTGTTCTGGCTCGCGATGATCCTTATTCTCATCTTCTCCGTCCAACTCGGCATATTCCCCGTGGGCGGAATGGCAAGCCTCGCAGCTCCGGATGATCCGCTCGGGAAGTTCACGGACTTCGCATGGCATTACGTGCTCCCGGGGGCGACCTTGACGATTGCCTACATGACCGTGGTGGCACGGGTCGCGCGCTCCTCGGTGTTGGAGTCGATGACTCAGGACTATGTCCTGACCGCCCAGGCCAAGGGCCTGGGGCGACGGCAGGTCATGCGCCATCACATCCTCCGCAACGCCCTGCCTCCGATCGTCACCGTCATCGGGTTCAACTTCGGCTTAGTGCTCACCGGGGCGGTTCTGACTGAGACGGTGTTCTCCTGGCCGGGCGTGGGCAGCCTGTTCGTCCAAGCGGTGACCAACCGGGACTATCCGGTGGTTCAGGGTGTCCTGCTCTTCTCCGCACTGGTTGTCGTCCTGGTCAACTTGGCGGTGGACCTCATCTATCCGCTGATCGACCCGCGTCTGAGGGGGCACCGTGGCCGAAACTAGCGCTTCACCGGCGGTCCGCGCGTGGAGCCGCCCCCGATGGTTGCGATCGCGCACTGCGGCAACCATCAGCCTCGTATTCCTGGCGGTCCTGCTCATCGTGGCGGTCGTCGGGACGATGGTCCTGCCTGGAAACGGGACGCAGATCTCCCGAGACGTGTTGCAAGCACCATCCGGACAGGCCTGGTTCGGCACGGACCAACTAGGCAGAGACCAATTCACCCGGATGGTCTACGGCGCAAGAATCTCTTTGCTTGTCGGGTTCACGGCCGCTGGCGTGGCCATCCTCCTGGGGATTGCGGTCGGCGCCTCTGCCGGGTTCTTCGGCGGCGTTGTCGATCTCGTCCTCATGCGGATCTCGGAGTTCTTTCAGGTCATCCCAACGGTGATTGTCGCGGTCGCCATCGTCGCGCTCGTCGGACCGAGCCTCGGGATCATCATCGGCGTCATCGCGGTCCTCGCCTGGCCTCAAACCGCCCGCGTCGCCCGTGGAGAAGTGATGCGTGTCAAGGAACTCGACTTTGTCAACGCGGTCCGTTGCCTGGGCTTCCGCGAAATGCCCCTGCTGTTCCGGGAGGTCATCCCCAACGCCCTGCCGGCTGTTATGCCACTTGTCGCCCTCGGGGTCGCAGACGCGATCCTTACCGAGTCGTCGATCAGCTTCCTCGGCTTGGGCAGCCCGGACACCATCACCTGGGGCCTCCTGCTGCATGAGGGTCAGAAGAACCTGCTCAACGCTTGGTGGATGGTCGTCATCCCAGGGTTGGCCATCTTCGCCACGGTTCTGTCCCTCAACCTTGTCGGAGACGCGATCAGCACCGCATTGAACCCCCGTCTACGCCTGGCCGGCCGGGCACGTCCGAAGGGAACCTCCGGATGAGTCAGCTCTTACGCATATCCGACCTGCATCTGGTGTACGAGCTTCAGGACCGCACGGTCTATGCCTTGCAAGGTGCAGACTTGGAAATCGCCACCTGCGAAATTGTCGGGATCGTCGGGGAATCCGGCTCGGGTAAGACCACTATCGCGCGTGCAGCCCTAGGGCTGCTGCCTTGGGATGTCGCCAGAATCACGGCAGGGCACATCAGCGTCGAGGGCAAGGACGTCACTTCTCTGAACGACCGAGGGTGGACTCGGATCCGTGGCAACCCCTTCGCCATGGTCTTCCAGGACCCACTGAGCTTCCTCAATCCGGTGATGCGGATCGATCACCAGATCGCTGAGGGAGTCATCAAGCACGACCCACAAACCGATCCGTCGGCCCGAGTGATCGAACTGCTCGACCTGGTCCGCTTGCCTGCGCACATTGCCCGGTCTTACCCACACGAACTGTCTGGGGGGATGCGACAGCGGGTCCTCATGGCGATCGCGCTGGGCTGCCGGCCCCAGCTGCTGCTCGCTGACGAACCCACTACCGCCCTAGATGTCACCACTCAGGCAGAAATCATGTCGCTCTTGCGCGATATTCGTCAGGAACTCGACCTCAGCATTGTGTTGATCAGCCACGACCTTGCGGTGATCGCCCAGATGTGCGACCGGATCTACACCATGTACGGCGGGCATACGGTCGAGACGGGCCCGACGTCCCAGGTACTCTCCCGTCCCGGCCATCCCTATACCTACGGTTTGCTGAAGTCCGCCCAAGTCGCCCGGGATGACCAGGGCCGGTATGCGACTATCCCGGGTCAGCCGCCCAACCTCGCCATTCTCTATACCGGTTGTCCGTTCAGCGGGCGGTGCCGCGTCGAACTCGATGAGTGTGCCGAGCAGTTTCCGATCGCCAGAACGGTTCAGGGCGCCCAAGGGCACCTTTCATGGTGTTGGCGACTCGATCCATCACGTAGCGGATCGCAGGAGGCCCCATGAGCGTCGAACATCCACCGCCCCTGCTGCGGCTGGCCGGCGTGAGCAAGACCTACCGGCGCCGTGGCAGCACCGACGAGGTGACAGCTGTCCAGGACGTCGACTTAGAGATCGTCGAGGGAGAGTCGTTCGCGCTCGTCGGGGAATCCGGCTCAGGCAAGTCCACCCTTGCCCGGCTCACGTTGTGCCTGGAGCGGCCAGACGCGGGTCAGGTCACTCTTCGCGGAGCAGACCTTACCGGCATGTCGAATCGGGCGCTGCGCAGCCATCGGCTAGCCATGCAGCCGATTTTCCAGGACCCAACCGCTTCGTTCAATCCCCGACGAAGCGTTCGCTCCGCCCTGTTCCAGGCTATGGGCGGGTTGGCCACCGATGAGGCGCGTACCCAACGGGCCTCCGAGCTTCTGGAACAAGTCGGGCTGCGACCAGCGGAATCCTTCCTGACCCGGCTGCCCCACGAGCTCAGCGGCGGTCAGCGTCAGCGACTGGCCATTGCCCGTGCGTTGTCCGCCGACCCGAAGCTTGTCGTCGCCGATGAGCCCTTATCCGGTGCCGATGTCTCCGTGCGCGGCCAGGTCATGAATCTGCTCACCGAACTCCAGGGCGAGCGGGGTCTGGCCTACCTCTTCATCACCCACGACGTGTCGCTAGCCCGTTCTTTCGCCGATCGGGTCGGGGTCATGTACCGCGGGCGGCTCGTTGAGGTCGGTCCTCCTGACCAGGTCCTAGACAAGCCCAGCGATGCCTACACAAAACGGTTACTCGAGGCCGTGCCTAGGCTGTCCACCATCTCACCGCAGCCGGGATACTAGCTGGCGGTCCATCGAGCTTGGCCGGTCGCGGCCCCGTCACCAGCGATCCTTCCGTTCGGACCCAACGGCCTCGGCGTTGGGCTACACCCTCTATGAGGCGGTGTAGCCCACCTTGAGTTGTGTGAAGAACTCGCGGGCCTGGGAGCCCTGTTCCTTGGGCCCGTAGCCGGACCGGCGCCGCCCACCGAAGGCCACGTGGGGGTCGACCCCGGCGGTCGGCAGATTCACCATGACCATCCCCGCTTGCGCGCGTCGGCGGAAGTCCTCGGCATGGGACAAGGACGTCGTGCAGATCCCGGCGACCAGGCCATAGTCGGTGTCATTGGCCACCGCAACCGCCTCCTCGTAGTCGGCAACTCGAATAACGCCTGCGATCGGCCCGAAGATCTCCTCACGGTTGATCACCGCAGAGTTGTCGAGCCCAGCGATGACCGCAGGGCGCAGGAAGTGGCCGGGGGTGGCGGCGGTGACGAGCTCGCCACCGTAGACGGCTGCGCGATGGTCCGAACGGGCAAGTTCGAGATATCGCTGGTCGGTGGCCAGCTGCCGCTCGTCGACGACCGGCCCGATGTCGATGCCCGCACTTAGCGCGTCACCCACGGTCAAAGCCTTGGTGCGCTCCAACAGGCGGTCGAGGAAGGGCTCGTAGATGGCGTCCTCGACGATGAGCCGAGACGAGGCGGTGCACCGTTGCCCGGTAGAGAAGAAGGCACCGGCGACGCAGCACTCGACGGCGGTGTCGAGATCGGCGTCGGCGGCGATCACCATGGGGTTCTTGCCACCGAGTTCCAACTGCACTCGGGCGAACCGAGCCGAAGCGGTGGCCAGCACCTGCCGCCCGACGGCCTCAGAACCGGTGAAGGTCACCGCATCGATGAGCGGGTGTTCGGCGATGGCCGTTCCCACCGAGCTCCCCGGGCCCGTGACAAGATTGAAGATTCCTGGAGGCGCTCCGGCGGCCGTCATGATCTTGGCCAGCTCGACCGCGGTGGCCGGCACCAAGTCGGCAGGTTTGAGAACGACCGTGTTGCCATAGGCAAGGGCAGGTGCGCTCTTCCACGCGGGGATGGCGATGGGGAAGTTCCACGGCGTGATGATGCCGACGACGCCCACCGGTTCGCGTTCCTGGGTGACGCGGACGCCGGGACGGTAGGAGGCCTGGACATCGCCGACGAGGCGGACGGCTTCTCCGGCGAAGAACCGGAAGATCTGCGCTGCCCGCGCCACCTCGGCCTCGGCCTCGGGGCGGGTCTTACCCTCCTCGCGGGCGAGCAACTCCCCAAGGCGGGACTGCTGTGCGGTGAGCTGGTCGGCTACGGCGTCGAGTACCGCCGCTCGAGCCTGCGGCGGAGCCGCAGCCCACGCCGGCAGGGCCTGCGCTGCCGCTTGAGCAGCAGCGTCGACCTCGACCGCACCCCCAATCGCGAACATTCCGATGACATCGCCAGTATTGGAGGGGTTGATGTCAGCCCGGTGGTCGGCGGAGGGGACCCATTGGCCGGCTATCAGGCAGCCTTCGTTCTCCATACAGGCAATGTAACATTTGACGTGTCACATATGGGAGAGAGGATGCATGCCCGATCACCCCACTGCCCTCGCTGATCGCCTGCGCCGGTCCGGAGTGGAGTCCGATGCGAGCCCCCGTCGTCGGGCAGAGTACTCCTCGGACGCCTCCAACTACCGAGTCGTGCCCGAGGTGGTGGCCTTTCCCCAGGATGCCGACCAGGTGGAACAGGCACTGTCGCTCGCCCGCGAGACTGACGTCCCGGTCACCGCCCGCGGGGCAGGAACCTCTGTGGCCGGCAATGCCGTCGGCCCGGGGCTGGTGCTTGACTTCTCTCGGTACATGGGGGCTGTGCTCGATATCGACGCCGCCAGCCGGTCAGTACGCGTCCAACCCGGATGCACCTTGGGGGCTCTGCAACTCGCGGCACGCCCGTTCGGCCTACGATTCGGGCCGGATCCCTCGACCTGGTCCCGGTGCACGATCGGCGGCATGGTGGGCAACAATGCGTGCGGGCCGCACGCGCTGGCATACGGGCGCACCGCGGACAACGTCCGCAGCCTCGACGTCGTCGACGGCACCGGTCGGCGCTACCGTGCCGGCACCGACCTCGGCGTCATCCCCGGCTTGTCACAGTTGGTCTTTGAGCACATGGAGCTCATCCGCACTCACCTGGGCCAGTTCAGCCGGCAGTTGTCCGGATACAGCCTGGACCATCTCCTGCCCGAACAGGGGCATCAGGTCGCCCGGGCACTGGTCGGCACCGAGGGAACTGCCGTCATCGTGCTCGAAGCCGATCTGACCCTCGTGCCCATGGCGCCAGCTCCCGCCCTGCTCGTCCTGGGCTACCCCGACATGCCGAGCGCAGCCGACGATGTGACGACGTTGCTCACCAATCAGCGGACCCGCCCGGCGATCTTGGCGATCGAGGGCCTGGATGCCCACCTGGTGGAACGCGTCCGCGCCTTTCGTGGTGCCCTCCCCAGGCTACCTCGCGGTGCCGGGTGGCTGCTGGTCGAGGTCGACGGAGAGTCCTCGGACGAGGCGGTGGCCGCAGCAGCGGAACTGGCCGGTGAGACCGGGGCCTGGGACAGGGCGATCCTGCCGGCCGGCCCGGAGGCGCAGGCAGTGTGGCGGATCCGCGAAGACGGCGCCGGGTTGGCGGGCCGTTCGGCGCGCGGCCGGGCCGCCTGGCCGGGCCTCGAAGATGCCGCCGTACCCGTCCAACAACTCGGTGCCTATTTGCGCGATTTCGAGCTGCTGCTCACCGACCATGATCTCCAGGGTGCCTCCTACGGGCATTTTGGTGACGGGTGCATTCACGTTCGCCTCGACGTGCCGTTGGAACATGACGGAGTGGCGTTGCGTGAGTTCATGTCCGACGCGGCGGACCTGCTCCATGCGCACGGGGGGTCGTTGTCCGGCGAACACGGGGACGGGCGGGCGCGAAGTGAGCTGCTATCGAGGATCTACCCGCCGGCGGTTATCGAACTCTTCGAACGATTCAAGGCCCTCACCGACCCCGACAATCGGCTCAACCCAGGCATCGTGGTGCGACCTGCAGCCCTCGACGTCGACCTCCGTCGACCGGCCGCCAGCGAGGTCCGCGGGCTCGGATTCGCCTTCACCGAGGACGACGGGAGTTTCACCCGTGCGGTGCATCGGTGCGTTGGCGTCGGCAAGTGCCTCACCACAAGTTCGCTCAACCAGGCGGTGATGTGCCCGTCCTATCAGGCCACCCGCGATGAAAAGAACTCCACTCGGGGCCGCGCCCGGGTATTGCAGGAACTTACCAACGGCAGCCTCGTCCCGACCGACTGGGCCGCCCCTGAGATTGCCGAGTCCCTTGATCTCTGTTTGTCCTGCAAGGCGTGCTCGCGAGACTGCCCGGCAGGGGTGGACATGGCGGCCTTGAAGTCCGAGACGCTCTTTCGCCGCTATCGACGCCGCCGCCGACCGGCGAGCCATTACGCGCTCGGTTGGCTGCCCCTGTGGGCTCGGCTGGCCTCGTATGCCCCGTGGGCAGCCAATACCGTCCTCGGCAACCCTGTTCTGCGGCGTGGGGCGCTCCGCCTAGCCGGTGTCGACGAACGGCGGTCGCTGCCAACGATCGCCACCCCCTTTCATCGCTGGTCGCGACGATATGCTCGACCGCTTCGAGACGCTGGCGGTGACTCCGGGCGCAGCGTGGTGCTGTGGGTCGATACCTTCACCGAAACGATGGCTCCCGGGCCGGCTCAAGCAGCAACGCGGGTCCTCAGTCAGGCAGGATTCACCGTGGCGTTCGCCGGCCGTAATGCCTGCTGTGGTTTGCCGTTGATCACTACCGGGCAGCTCACCGCCGCCCGGCATACCTTGCGGCGCCTCGTTGCCGTCCTCTCTCCGTATGCGGCCGCAGGCATTCCGATCATCGGCCTGGAACCGTCGTGTGTCGCCGCGGTCCGCTCGGACCTCGTGGACCTACTCCCCGATGATCCCCGAGCCCGAACCGTTGCCACAGGGGTGAGCACGCTGGCCGAATTCTTGCGCTCTCCGGCGGTCAGGGAATCGTGGACGCCGCCCGACCTGAGCGGGCTGGAGGTGATCGCCCAACCGCACTGTCACCACCACGCGGTCATGGGCTACGGTCCAGACCTGGAGGTGTTGGCCGCAGCGGGGGCATCGGTGACCACGGTCGCCGGCTGCTGCGGCCTGGCCGGGAACTTTGGCATGGAGCGTGGTCACTACGAAGTGTCGGTTCAGGTGGCCGAGAACGGCATACTGCCGGCACTCAACGCGTCGGCGCCGGACGCCGTGGTGTTGGCCGATGGCTTTTCGTGCCGAGTGCAGGTGGCCGATCTGGGGGGACGCTCGGCGGTGCATTTGGCCGAGCTTCTTAACGGATCGGTCCAAGGCTCTTCCCAAGGCTGACAATCCGCCATTAATGTGTAACATGTAACACTACTCAGGAGGATACATGGCACGGGGATTGACGCTGGGGTACAAGGCTTCTGCCGAGCAGTTCGGACCGCGCGAACTTGTCGAGCTCGCCGTTCTCGCTGAGCAGAAGGGGATGGAGTCGGCATTCGTCAGCGACCACTTCCAACCATGGCGGCACAACGGTGGGCACGCGCCCTTCTCCCTGGCCTGGATGACGGCGGTAGGTGAACGGACCTCAAACATCGTCCTGGGGACTTCGGTGCTCACGCCGACGTTCCGGTACAACCCCGCCGTGATCGCCCAGGCGTTTGCGACGATGGGATGCTTGTATCCCGGCCGAGTCATTCTCGGAGTGGGTACCGGTGAAGCCCTCAACGAGATCGCCACCGGATTCACCGGAGAGTGGCCCGCCTTCAAAGAGCGTTTCGCCCGGCTGCGCGAGTCCGTCGACTTGATCCGCCAGTTGTGGTCCGGGGAACGCGTGGACCTACAGGGGGAGTACTACGGCGCGTCGGGGGCCTCGATCTACGACGTTCCCAGCGGCGGGTTGCCGATCTACGTCGCTGCCGGCGGCCCAACCGTAGCCAGGTATGCCGGACGTGCCGCTGAGGGGTTCATTTGTACCTCGGGCAAGGGCATGGACCTCTATACCGAGAAGCTGATGCCAGCGGTGCAGGAGGGCCGAGGGCGCTCGACGGACCCGACCAAGGTCGTCGATCACCTCATTGAGGTCAAGCTGTCGTATGACCGGGACCCTCAAGCGGCCCGTGAGAACACTCGGTTCTGGGCACCGCTCTCGCTCACACCTGAGCAGAAGCACAGCGTTGATGACCCGATCGAGATGGAACGACTAGCCGACGAGCTGCCGCTGGACCAGGTCGTCAAGCGATGGATCGTGGCCTCTGACCCCGGCGCGGTAGTCGATGCCGTCCGTCCCTACGTGGCGGCAGGCTTCAACCACCTGGTCTTCCACGCGCCGGGCGCAGATCAGCGCCGCTTTCTCGACCAGTTCGCCGAGGACCTGGCTGCGCCGCTGCGTGAACTCTCGTCAGACCTTCCGACGGCATAGCATTCTCCCTGGCCGCCGCTTCCCTAATCCCGGCATCGGCGGCGGGGGACGCCCAAGGCCGGAGATTCCGGCCCCGAAAGGCATCACGCACTACGATGAACCCCGAGGTCACGGCCAGCGCGATGGACCCACGGCGGGCCACCCATCGCCTCTATCGGGTAGGCACCCGAGGATGAGGAACACACAACATGGTGAACCGAGGTTCCACAGATGAGTCGGCCGATCCCGCGCGACGGCCGGGCGGGCTAGGCCAAATCGCAGAACGCCCGTCGCGGACACGGGAGGTCTACGAACAACTGCGCTTGGCCATCGCTCGACGCGACCTGGCCCCCGGTGAGCTGTATTCGGTCGCCGAGCTCGCCGCATCGTTCGGGGTGTCACGCACTCCTGTCCGCGAAGCCCTCATCGATCTCGCTGCCCACGGAATCATTGCCTTCGAACGCAACCGCGGGGTGCGCATCGGCCAGTCCTCGCCGTCGGACCTGCGCAACATCTTCGAGATTCGGCTCCTGCTAGAAACGCATGCGGCGAGCGCGGCCGCATCCCGCCTCGACGCCGAATCAGCGCGAGCGATCACCGCAACGTATGACCAGTTGCAGCGAGCGACGATTGTTCAGGACGACCTGACTTACTGGTCCAGCGACCGGGCGTTCCACCATGCTGTCCTCGAGGCCTGCGGCAACACCAGGCTGACCGACATCGTCGAGAACCTCCGTGACTCCATCCTCGTCCGTGGCGCAACCAGCGCCGGACGCCAACGCACGCTGCACGACATCACAGCGGACCACGAGAGTATCCATCGAGCCATCCTTGCCAAGGACCCCGCGGGTGCGGCTGAGGCAATGCGTGCCCACCTGCAGCGCACAGCTGATTCGCTGCTTCAAGAGTTCGCCGAACAAGACTAGGCCGACCGGAAGACCCCCGCGCAGACGTCAGGTCGTTTCCCGGGTCCACAGTGGGGCCGAGCTTCCTACCCTCTAATGGTGGTGAGCCCGGATGGGGCCTTCGGCGAAGCGTTCGAGCCTGAACTCCCGGATGTCGACCGGGGCCGGGTCCCCTGTAGCCAGGGCGACGGCGACCGAAGCGACCCCCGGACCGATGCCAAAGCCGTGGCTGCTCAAGCCGGCCGCGACGACGAGCCCGGCGTATTGCTCGACCGGGGCCACCACGGGCAGGGCATCAGGTGTGACATCCACAGTTCCTGCCCAGGCACGAGCGATCTTTGATCCAGCGAGGCCGGGGACGACCGCGGTGAGGCGTTGATGTGCCAGGGCGATCTTGTGTCGATTGGGTGGCGGATCGTCCATGCGCGGCCAATCGAAGCGTTCCTCAGGGCGCGGGTTACGGGCCAAGCGTCGCCGCAGATCTTGAAGGAGGACCTCGTTGAGATGCAACCGAATCATCTTTCGGTTGCGTGCGAAGTTCGGCAAGAACAATCGCAGGTTGCCCAGCGTCCCGATGCCAATGTCGTAATCACTCCAGGCGGCGCTGCCGAAGACCACCGAGCCATCGTGCGCCTGGCTGAATCCCACGCCGGGCACGTGCACGGCGAGTTCGGTCACCGGGGCTGCCGCCGTCGTGCGAGCGGCGGTGGCGCGAATCCAACGGACGGGCAGCGAAAGACCCAGCGGACGCAGCAGGGACCCCGTCCATGCCCCGGCGGCGACAATGACCGACGACGCACTGACCATGCCCGTGCTGGTGCTCACTCCGGTGACCCGGCCGGCGGCTGTCGTGATGCCGGTGACGGTGACACCCTCCTCGATGACAGCGCCATGACGGCGTGCCGCGTCGGCGATGACACGGCCGGCAACCGCCGGATCGGCGTGCCCGTCAGTCGGGGTGAACAGGCCACCCGCCCATTCCCCCTGTAGCACTGGCACCAGGTCCCGAACCTCATCAGCACCGACCAGCCGGGTGCCGAACCGATCGTCTGCGCCGGTCTGGCTCAGCCAAGCCCGGTGCCGATCCATGCCGGCTTCGTCCTCCTCCACCGTCACCAGTCCAGACCTGACCAAGGTCAGGTCTGGACCGAGCTCCGCACCGATCTGGTCCCACCGTTGCGCGGCCAGCTGGACCAGATCGACTTCCAAAGGGTCGCAGCCTTGTCGCCGAACGAACCCCCAGTTGCGACTTGACTGCAGGTCACAAACGATGCCCTTGTCGAGGAGCCTCACGTTGACACCCGATCTGGCGAGCTCGTATGCCGCACAGACACCGACAATTCCCGCCCCGACGACAACAACATCGGCGCCGCTCTTGCCATCCACCATGGCGATGCTCCTTGAAGGGCCCAGGGGCCAACTCGTCGACGGTCTACTTGGCTTCGGCCAAGGCGGCGATCATGGCTGGCATGAACGCCGGGAGGTCGTCGGGGATTCGGGACGTGACGAGGTTGCCATCGACGACGACCTCGGCATCGACATACTGTCCACCGGCATTTGTCAGGTCGTCCTTGATGGAGAAATACGAGGTCACCTGGCGGTCGCGCACCAGGTCGGCCGAAATCAGCGCCCACGCCCCGTGGCAGATCGCCCCGGTCGGTTTGCCGGCCGCGCCCATTTCTCTGATGAAGTCGATCATCTTCGGGGCTCGACGCATGTAGTCCGGGGCGAAGCCTCCCGGGACGACCAATCCGTCGAAGTCTGCGGAGCTGACGTCGGTGATCGCGACGTCCGCGGTGACCGGCAGGCCGTGCTTGCCCTTGAAGACATCGGTCCGGCCACTGCCGACCACGGTGACCTCAGCCCCTGCCTCGCGCAGTCGGTACAGCGGGTACCACAACTCGACATCCTCGTAAAGGTCCTCGATAACGATGGCGACACGGACGCCCTTGAGCTCATCGCTCATTGTGTTTCCTTTCCGGTTGGTTCACTCCCGCCACGCGGGAGGGGATGTGGCCGTCCCAAATGGGACAGCGAGGGTCGTTGACGAGGCCACGCGGAGCGCGGCCGGAGAAGGCCGCGACCACCGCATCGGTCGCCTGCCCAACCATGTCATCAATGGCTTCGTGCGACAGCCCCGCAATGTGCGGGGTGAGGACGGTGTTTTCTCGCCGCGGCAAGACCGGTGAGCCCAGCGGTGGTTCCCGGACGAAGACGTCGAGGGCGGCCCCCGCCAGCCGTCCTTCGTCCAACGCACGGGCCACCGCGACCTCATCGACGATGGCGCCACGGGAGGTGTTGATCAACACCGCGCCAGGCTTCATGGCCGCCAGGAAGCGGTCATCGACCATGCCCCGCGTGTGCGTCGTCAGCGGAAGATGCAGGCTGAGCACGTCGGAATCGGCGACCACCTCCTCGAAACTCGCCGGGGCAACTCCCGGCGGCGGCGGGGCAACGGGGTCGTAGCCGATGACTCGGCTATCGAACCCTGACAGCCGGCGAGCGACCAATCCCGCGATAGTGCCCATCCCGAGCAGGCCCACCGTTTTGCCGGTCAGATCGTGCCCAGCCCAGGGGCCGGTACGCAGCCAGCGCTCGTCACGCACCATGGTGTCCAACTGTGGGATGCGCCGCAGCAGGGCCAACATGAGCCCGACGGTGTGGTCGGCAACAGCTGGCTCGTTCGACCCTCGGGCAACCGTGACCGCCACTTGGCGTTCCGTCGCCGCCTCCAGATCGATGGAATCGGTTCCGACGCCGACCCTGGCCAGGATCCGCAGCGCGGGTGAGGATTCGATGACCCGGCGGGTGATCGAATCGGTGCTGACGATGCCGGCAACACAGTCCCTGAGCAACTCGATGACCTCGTCTTCGCTCCGGTCCCGCAGCCGGGGAGCTCGCCGCACGGTGAGCCCGACCGACGTCAACGCGGCAACCGAGGTCGATGACTCGTCCGGGTAGTCCGGCCAGGTCACTAGCACCACGCCACCACGATGTGTCATCTTCACCCCTTCGCGTTCACGCCCAGGCAGCGATCTGGTCGGAACGGGCATACACGTGCAGCACCGTGGGCCGGTCCGCGTCGATCGCCTCCGTCAGTGCCGCAGAGAACTCGGCGATGGATCGACAGCTGACGCCGCGGCACCCCAGGGCTTCCGCGACACCGGCGAAGTCTGCGGAACCGAGATCGACCCCGACATGACGGCCGGGAAAGCGAAGGCTTTGGTGTTGGCGAATCGTGCCGAGTGTGGAGTTGTCGAAGACGATAAACACGACCTTGGATAAGCCCAGGCGAGCAGCGGTCTGCAACTCAGACATGGTCATGGAGAAGCCGCCATCACCTGCCACAGCCACGACGAGGCGATGCGGCGCGGCAATCTTGGCGCCGATGGCGGTCGGGATCCCATAACCCATCGGACCCGAGGTGCTCCCGATGAAGGTCGATGGACCCCGCCACCGGTAATAGCGGTTGAGGTAGCCCGCGAAGGACCCAGCGTCCGAGGTGACGACGGCGTCTTCCGGCAGGACTTGGGCCAGGACCCCCATTGCGGTTCGAAGGTCAACCCGGCCGGGCGTCTCCGGTTCGCCGTCCGCAGGTGTGCTCAGCCGGAGGTACTCGGCATGGATCTGGGCCACCTCCTCGCGGCGTTGCGTCGACGGCCCGGGATACGAGCGCTCCCGGACCAGTCGGACGAGTTCGTTCACGGCGGGCGTGGCGTCGGCCACGATCGGGACATCTGGGTTGCGGACAACGCTCATCGAGGCCGCGGCTCGATCGATCTGGATGAAGCGCTGCCCGGGCGCCGGCAGTGAGTAGGACAACGAGGTGTAGTCGCCCATCCTCGTGCCGACCGCGAGCAGCACGTCCGCCGAGCGCAGCGGGTCAAGAAGGTCCGCCGGTAGCCAGGCAAGATTGCCAGCAAAATGCGGATGGGTGTTGTCGAACGCATCGAAGCGCCGCCACGCGCAATGCACCGTCGCACCGAGCAGCTCGGCCAGTTCCCCGACCGCTGCGCGCCCCTGCGCCGTCCCCACCGGGGCACCGGCGATGATGGCGACTCGGCCACCGCTGGTGAGCAGGTCCGCGGCGGCCTCGAGGTCCTCCGCTCGCGCAGCCGGCATCGGTATGCGCGTCCGCTGCACGCCGGTGCGTTCGGTCTCGAGATAGCCGACGTCCTCCGGCAGCGAGACCACGACGGGGCCAGGGCGTCCGCTCTGTGCGAGGTAGAGCGCCCGGGCGATTTGTTCGGAGGCACGATCCGGGTCGGTGATCTCCACCCCGCCCTTGCCCAATAGCGAGCCGAGGTCGGCCGCCTCGATTTCCTGGAATCCCTCCCGGCCGCGCTCCGGCAGCGACACCTGGCCCATCAAGGCAATCAGCGGAGTCGAGTCCTGGGCGGCAGCGTGCAGAGCGATCGCCGCATGCGTCATTCCCGGGCCGCGGGTCACCATGAAGACCCCCGGCCGGCCGGTCATCCTTGACCAGGCATCGGCCATGAACCCGGCGCCCTCCTCGTGGCGGGAGAGCACGAAGTCGATGCCAGGCACGTCGTTGAAAGCGTCCAGGACGGGCAAGTAGCTCTCCCCCGGGACACCGAAGACCGCGCTGACCCCTTCTGCGGCCAGCGCTTCAACGATGATTCGCCCAACGCTCTGGCTCATAACACTTCCTCCATTTGACTAACAAACCCCCGATTGGTGGGCTCACCCTTGCGGCGCATAGCCCAAGTCCACGTCGACGACGTTCAGAAGGGGCGCCCCGGCGATGAAACGATCGAGATTGTCGACGAAGAGATCGACCATGGCGTCCTCCCAGCCGACGAAGTCCGAGGAGGTATGCGGCGACAGGATGACGTCGTCGCGCTCCCACAAGGGATGCTCCGGCTCCAGCGGTTCGCGCCACACGACGTCAAGCCCAGCCCCGGAGAGTCGGCCGGATTCCAGCTCGGTCATCAGCGCACCCTCGTCGATCACCGCTCCGCGGCCGAGATTGACCACGTATGCGCCGTCCGGGAGGCTGCCGAGTGCGGCGCCGTCGATGAGGCCGAGTGTCTCCTTGGTCAACGGGGTGGCCACGACCACATAGTCAGCTTTCGCCAGAACCGTGTGCAGTTCGTCCACCGCAACCACGCGTTCGAAACCGGCCACCGAGGACCGGGCACGCCGACCCACCCCGATCACCCGCATACCCAGGGCACTCGCCCGCTGGGCCAATTCTCGATTGACCGGACCGACCCCCACCGCGACCAACGTGGATCCAGCGAGCATCCGACTCTCCCGCGGCCGCCACTGCCGTTCGCGTTGGAAGCGCAAGGTTCCGGCAAGGTCCTTCGCGCTGGCAAGCATCAACATCAGCGCGTATTCGGCCATGGCGGCCGCGGTGACTCCCCGGGAATTGGTGAAGGTGAGTTGGCGGGCTCGGACCCTCTCCGATAGCGAGGCATCCACCCCCGAAGCGGCCACATGGACCCAGCGGATCGCGCTGAGCCGATCGATGGCGTCCGGGATGAGGGTGCTGCGAAAGTTCCATACGAACGCCGCATCTACCGACCCCGCGGTGGCGCCGAGATCGTCGGCGGTCACCGCGAAGGACAAGTCGGCACGCTGCCCCACCTTCTCTTTCAGGTTGGGCGGCTCACAGCCTGTCGGCCGCAGTGCGACGAGCACTTTTGGTCGGCTGAGGGACATGGGAGCTCACATCGTCGCGGCGAGCGGGACGACCTCTTTGGCGAATCGGGTCATGTGCTCGAGTCCGAACGTCGAGTCGACCCAGCCGTGGAGGTAGAAGTCCAGGACGAGGTGGTCCGCGCCGGCCGCGATCATGGCCGCAAGGCGTTCGGCCGCAGCCTGAGGCGTCCCGATGAGCAGCCGCTCCTCGGGACGGTTCAGGGTTTGGTCGTCAACCCGCTCCAGCGCCTCCTCCATGGTGATCCCGTTGATTCGGGCTAGCAGCCGGGGTAGAGCCCATTCCTTGAGCCAGGCGTCGTCCTCGCTGATCATGCCGTAATTGACGACCGCCAATTCCAGCGGAGTGGTCCGGCCGTGTTCCTGGGAGAGCCGGGCAAGGTTCGGAACGATGTCGTCGCGGATCTCCTCAACCGTGGGGAAGAGGGGGTAGAAGGCCTGGGCATACTTCGCCGATCGGCCCTGTGACTTGTCTCCACCGCCGATCCACATCGGGAAGGGATCTTGAACCGGCCGTGGGTTGAGCTCCAGGCCCACACAATCCCAGATCCTGCCCATCTCCTCGATCGGTTCACCAGCCCACAGCTTGGTCATCACCTCGAGTGCCTCGTCCATCCGGCGGCCTCGCTCGGACTGTTTGACCATGCCGACCTTGAAGTCCTCTTCCCACCAACCCAGCACCGGAACCGCCAGGGCCCGTCCGTTGCTGGCCCTATCCAATGAGGCGAAGTATTGAGCCCACACAAACGGGTGCAAAGCGGGCACCACGAACTCGAAGGCCACCTTGATCCGGGTTGTGCGCGCGGCGATCATCGGCATGAGCACCATCGGGTCGAGCAGGTAGCGGGTGCCGAAGGCACCGAAGCTCTTCGTCTTCGGCATCGTGAAGTGCCACGGAACGTGGATGGCGTCGAACCCCAGCTCCTCAGCAGCCTGAGCGAACTTGACCATTGACTCCACGTCCGGTTCATCCGCTCCCCAGGGGAAGAGGTAGACACGCAGCTTCTTGAAAATGTCCTCGGTTGTCAGGGTGGCCATCTCGTCCTCTCCAGTTATGCGTCAGGTTGGTGGTGGTGTTCGGGTATGCCGCTGGGCCAGCAGCTGTCACTCGGGCAGTCAGTCATCCGGCATGTTGAGGAACTTGTGGAACGTCGTCCCATGAGTGCCCCACGACTTAGGGCTGTGCTCGACCAAGAGCACCTGGACGTTCTCCAGCCGTGCCCCATTGGCGACCATGACGTCCGTGATGCCAGAGATGATCGCCTCCTTCTGATCTTGAGTGCGAGCCGCGATGTCCACCCGGACGAACGCCATGATGCATCCCTTCATTCGGTACGTGGCATGTTACATGCAGAGTACCTCATGAGTTGGCGAACAACCAGCCCGTGCCCGGTCTTTCCATGTGAGGCCCATTAACGAATTCTGCCTGTTACATACCACTCAACCGACGGGACATCGACCGCATGCCCCGCCGTGCGCCTGCGGGTCGGCGCGTGTCGCCGGCTACCGCTCGCACACGATGCCGTCGTGATCGGCATCGCGGTACCACGGGTATTCCGGGTCCTTACCCTCCTCATAGGGTCCGAGGCCGGCCGCGATCACCTCTTGGCACGTCCTGAATCGAGGATCGGTACGCGCGGGCGCTGCGGTGGACGGCGAAGGCGCTGCCACCAAATGGTTGGGCGCCGTGGGTTTCGCGGTGGTCGGCGGCGTTGACGCCTTAGCTGTCGTGGGGGCGAGCGGCCGCGGCGACGTCGCCGCCCGAGTGGTGGAAGGTGCAGGCGCCGCCTGGGATGGCTCGGGTTGGGTCGTCGCTGGGGAGCGCGCAGTCGTCGTGGAGGTCGATGTCGAGGGGGACGTGGACCGGGCCGGGCTTGTGGTGACGGGCGGAGCCGCTGTTGTGTCGGATTGTCCGGTCGCCGATGACTCCTGGTCAGCCGGGCCACCGGCAGCACCGCCGAGGGATACCAGCAGTATCGCGCCCACCAGCGCGACTGCCGCCTGGGCGCGACTGCTCACATGTGCCCAGCGGAGGTTGCCTCGAATGAGTGCCACGACGGCAACAACGATCAAGACGAGCCCCGCCAAAATCAATGTGTTGGCGAGGCCACCACTCGCAACGAGCAGCGCAACAACCGCCAAGACAGCCACGGCGATCCAGGTGGCCTTACCCGACCGCGCGGGACGACTTTCGGCCGGGCGGTCACGACGACGCATGTCTGGGGGTTGCTCCGCTGTCGATGCGGCCGGCGCCAGATGGTTGGTCCATGCGGTTCCGTCCCAATACCGCAGGCCATCCTTGGTGGGGTACCACCCTGCGGGCTCGCTCATCGCCGGACTCCCCTGCCTTGCTATCGCTGAAAGGTCATCGGTTGTCTCTCGGATCGTAGCCACACGTATGCGTGAATGTGCCCAGAAAGCGTCAAGCCGGTGACCAACGATGGGTCAGGCGCGGTCGGACACTTAGTGATCGCAGACGATTCCGTCACGGTCGGGGTCGGCGTACCACCGGTATTCGCGATCGATGCCAGCGACGTAGGGTCCGTAACCGGCAGCGATGGCTTCCACGCAGGTGGGGAACCGGGGATCCGACGCTGACGAGGTGGGGGTCGTCCTCGACGTCGACGTCGGCGTCGGTGGCCAGGGCGTGGCCGGTGGTGTCGAGGTTACCGGCGGCGGGGCCGACGTAGGCGTGGTCGATGTCGGGGTGGGCCGGGGAGTCGTCGTCGCAGGGGCCGGCGGCGGCGGGGTGGCTTGGCGTGAGGTCGACGTGGCCTGAAGCCGCTCGGTCGGCACGGTCGTGGTGGGAGTCGACGGACGTGTGCTGGGGGTTGCCGAGGTCGGATGGCTCGACGTCGGTCGATCAGATGTGGGGGTCGGCACTGCGGTCATCGCTTCCACCGGAGTTGATGTGGTGGGCACAACGGTTGTTGAGGACACGTTGTTGGCCGGGCCGATCGTCGCCCCGCTGATGCCAAGGAACAGCGCCGCTGCGCCCAGGGCTGCACCGGCCGGGGCCCGACCCTGCAGGTGAGCCCACACGACGTTGCCTCGGATGAGCCCGATGAGGGCCACGACCAGCAAATACAGACCAGCCATTCCGAATGCACCGGTCAGCCCCGACCAGGCCGCGCCAAGGGCAGTGAACGCTACTGGTGCCACCCACCCAATCCAGCCCACCCGACCAGGCGGTTCCGGGTCGGTGGGCGCCGGGGCCGCAGCGCCGGCATGGCGAGGCCCGACCCACGGCTGCTCGGACTCCGACGGAACCGTCACGACGTGGTCGGTCCATTCGGCGCCGTCCCAGTAGCGCAGGTCGCCGTCGATCGGATACCACCCTGCGGGTGTGCCCATCTGCGTCGCCCCATTTCCCCCGCGGTTCTGCCAACCCGAGAAATCCCTCATCGATCCCTCGTTCGAGGTTAACAGTGACCATGGTGAGGTGACACGTTGTGTGCGCGTCAGCGTCCGTCCTGCAGCCGCATTCTAGGGCAGGGCGGCCCGGAGGAGGTCGTCATAGGTGCGCAGTTTCACCCGCGGACGACCGGCGGCGTCGCCTTCGGCACGCTCGGCCGCGTCGATGGCGAGCCAGCCGCTGGTCGTGACCATGTTGGGCGCACGAGAGCGCACCCAATCCGGCGTGGGCAGACTCCGTTCCCTTGTCCGTTTGATGACCCCGGAGCGCACATCCTCCACCAGCAGCGCGACGGTGTCGGCGGCGCACTTCTTCGTCGCGCCGATCACCCCCCGAGGGCCGCGTTTGGCCCAGCCGACGACATACTCGCGCGGGCGCCCGGCAATGCGACCCTCGACGTTGGCCACCGATCCCGTGGCTCGATCGAGGCTCAACCCTGCCACTGGGGTGGCTTCATAGCCAGTCGCGACGACCACCAATCCGGTGGACAGCTCCTCCCGCTGCCCCGTGTCGACCGCGACCGTTCTGCCCAGTTCGTCCTCACGCAGTTCGTTGCGCCCCACGGTCACGCGGGTCACCGACTGCGTGCCGTGGATCTGAACCGGCGAGGACAGAAACCGCAGGACGATACGGCGCCGATCCGAGCCGGCGTCCTCCCCTGGGTCGGTGAGAAACCCCGACATCACGTCGAGGTTCTTGGCCACCCGCCGATCTGCCTGCTCCGGCGCCGCCACCAGCGCCTCCGCCGGTTCGACAACGACGTGCGCGCCGGTCAGTTCCTGCAGTTCCTTCAGTTCACGGGTCGTGAAAGCTGCCTCCGCCGGACCCCGACGGCCTAGGACAACCACTTCCCGAAGGGTGCTGGTGTGCAAGTTCTCCAGGGCATGATCGGCAATATCGGTCCTGGCCAGCCGCTCCGGCGGGGTCATCAGCACCCGAGCGATGTCCAGCGCGACATTGCCGTTTCCGACCACAACAGCCCGATCGGTCTGCACATCGATCGGGCTGACGTGGTGATCGGGGTGCGCGTTGTACCAGCCGACGATTTCGGTGGCGGGAAAGCACCCGGGCAGGTCCTCTCCCGGTATGCCCAGGCGCCGGTCCGCCTGTGCCCCGGTTGCATAGATCACCGCGTCGTAGCGATCGAGCAGTTCCTCATGGGAGATATCGCGATCGATCTCGACATGGCCGAAGAACTGGAACCGCTCGTCGTCGGCGATCTCCTCGAAGACCGCAGAGACCGACTTGATCTTGGGGTGGTCCGGCGCGACCCCCAACCGCACCAGTCCCCACGGCGTGGGCAGGCGGTCAAACATGTCGACCCGTACGTCGATCTCGGCCAGGCCGAGCAACGAACCAGCCGCAAAGAACCCGGACGGACCCGCGCCGACGATGGCGACATGCAGGCCCTCGCTCATGCGCCTCTCTCCTGCTCATCCACCCCGACCGGGAACACCCCGCCCGGTTCAGGCATCCACGCCCTCTCGGCCGACCCCGCTTACCGTCCCCATTGATCCATGCGAACCGGCGTTTTGGCAAGGGTGGCGCCTGGGCAGGAGCAGTGAACTCCTGCCTAGGCGTCATTCAGGATGACCCACGAGGATGCGTGACGGACGAGGTCTCCTTGCCTTGTCCAGCCGTGCCTGACGAGTTCAGCGGCGATGGAGTTCCGGCTTATCCCAACCACGCTGCGGTGCCCGGGACCCAGTACCCAGCCCAGCCCGGTCATCCCGGGAGCGATAGACCAGATAGGGCCGCGTCAGATAGCCCACCGGCGCGGAGAACACATGCACGAGCCGAGTGAAGGGCCACATAGCGAACAACAAGAACGCTAGCCCGGCATGCAGCTGGAACCCCATGGGCGCCGAGGCCATGAGCTCCGGTTCCGGGCGAAGGGTGAGGATGCTCCGCAGCCACGGACTGACCCCCTCGCGGTAGTTGTACTCCCCGCCGATGCCCAGCCAGCCGCTGGCAATCGTGTTCCACAGCCCGACGGCGACCACCGCGCCGAGGACGGCATACATGGCCTTGTCATTCGTCGTCGTCGCGCTGAACACCGGGCCGGTGGTGCGCCGCCGATAGATGAGGATGACCAGCCCGGCGGCGGCGGCAATCCCGGCTGGGATACCGAGCACAAGCGCGAGCACGTGGTAGGCGTGCTGGCTCAACCCGACCGCATCGGTCCAGCTTTCCGGAATGAGCAGCCCGACGATATGCCCGGCCAACACTCCGAGGATGCCGAAATGGAAGAGGGGACTACCGATCCGCAGGAGGCGGTCCTCATACAGCTGGCTGCTGCGGGTGGTCCAGCCGAACTTGTCGTACCGGTAGCGCCAGAAGATGCCCACGACGAAGACTGCCAGACAGATATAGGGAAAGACGACCCACCAAAACGTACTCATCGGCCAGCTCCCACCGGAATGTCGGACCCGAGCAGAACGCCGGACGGCTCGGGTTCTCGTAACAGCGCGGGGTCGAGGCTGTAGCCCTCCATCCCTACCTCCTCCTCCGGTGGGCCCTGGGCGATGAGCTTCGCCAATGCCTCGTGATCGTCGCCCTCCAACGGGGGCAGGGTCGCTCGGAGTGCGTCGACCACTGCCAGCCACGGGGACTCCCGATCGGCCAGGGCAGCCCGAAGCACCTCGATGGACACCCGATGCCGGGTGAGCAGCCGCCAGGCGATGTCGGCGTTATGGGCGGCGCCAAACTCCAGGACGACGCACAGATGATCGGGCAGCTCGGTGGTCCCCGCGAGCTCCACCCCAGCCTGCCGGTAGGCCTGAGTGAACTCGACCAACGCCACGCCACGCCTGCGGGTATCCCCGTGGGTGGCATAGGTCAGGTGCAGTGCGCATCGCCGGGTGATGTCGAAGGTCTCGACGTAGGCGCGTTGCAGTTGCGCCGTCTCGGTCCCGGCCAGCTGCGACAAGGCAACCTGCAGCAGTCGCGCCGGTTCGGCCGGCAGGGTTTCGATGACAGCCTGGAGCATGTCCCGGCGCGCGGGCAGGCTTCCGTCCGGGTAGTCCAGCAGCAGGGAAGTCACCTGCCAGGTTGCCGCCAGGGCCTGCGGCGACATCGACGGCGACGTATGCCGGTGTCGTTGCCAGATCATCGCTGGTCACTCCGTTCCTCGTGTTGCGGATCCTCCGGCTGCCTAGGGAACAGCCCGTCCGGAAGGCCGATGCCGTCCCAATTGAGCAGGTTGACCCGGCCGTGGGAGCTGCCACCACCGATGAGCTGGTTGTCGGCGCTGTCCGCACCTTGCCGGTTGCGCAGGATAGCGAGGTTCTGCGCGGCCACTCCGACGCCGGTGCCAGAACCCTCCCCGAACCTGGCGCCACCGTCGGCGGGGTACGCCTCCACCGGGCAGTCGGTGGCCAGCTCCTCGAGAGCGTGAGCCTGTTCGGCGTGGGCGGTGGGGATGACGTAGCGATCGGCATACTTGGCGATGGCCAGCAGCCGGAACATCTCGCGCAGTTCCTCCTCGCTCATGCCCACCGACGCCGGGATGTCCGAGCGGGTGGCACGTTCGAGGTTGACGTCCCGCATGTACGACCGCATTGCCGCCAAGGTGCGCAGTACCCGCTCGACCTGCGCGGTGTCGCCGGCGGTGAACAAGTTCGCCAGGTACTCCACCGGGATCCGCAGCGCGTCGATCGCACCGAAGAGGTGGTCCCGATCCTCAGCGTCGGCTCCGGAGTCAGCCAGCGCATCGACGACCGGCGACAGCGGTGGGATGTACCAGACCATGGGCATGGTGCGGTACTCCGGGTGGAGCGGCAGCGCGACCTTGTAGTCGAGGATGAGCCGTTTGACCGGGCTGCGCCGGGCGGCCTCAATCCAGTCCCCCGGTATGCCGGCTTCTTCGGCTGCCTGCCGCACGGCCGGATCCTCCGGGTCGAGGAAGACGTCCAGCTGGGAGGCATATAGGTCCTGCTCATCCTCCGCGGTGGCCGCAGCCAGCACCTTGTCGGCGTCGTAGAGCATGAGCCCGATGTAGCGCAGCCGACCCACGCAGGTCTCCGAGCACACCGTCGGTATGCCGACTTCGACTCGCGGATAGCAGAAGGTGCACTTTTCGGCTTTGCCGGTGCGGTGGTTGAAGTAGACCTTCTTGTAGGGGCAGCCGGTGATGCACATCCGCCACCCGCGGCAGCGGTCCTGGTCCACCAGGACGATCCCGTCTTCAGCGCGTTTGTAGATGGCCCCCGATGGGCAGGAAGCGGCGCACGAGGGGTTGAGGCAGTGCTCGCAGATCCGAGGGAGGTAGAACATGAAGGTTTGTTCGAACTCCCAACGCACCTTCTCTTCGATGCCGGCAAGCATCGGGTCCTTGGCGGCGTGCTCGCGTGACCCGCCGAGGTCGTCGTCCCAGTTGGCACTCCAGGTGACGTTCATCGGTTTGCCGGAAATCAGCGAATAGGGCCGGGCCACCGGGAAGTTCTGCTGTGCCGGCGCGTTGAGCAGCGTGTCGTAGTCGTAGGTCCACGGCTCGTAGTAGTCGGTGATCGCCGGCATCTTGGGGTTGGAGAAGATCGTGGCCAGCTTGCGGAACCGTCCCCCGGCCCGCAGCCGGAGCCGCCCCGAGCTCAACGTCCAGCCGCCGCGCCATTCCTCCTGGTCCTCGTAGCCGCGCGGATATCCACGCCCCGGCCGGGTCTCGACGTTGTTGAACCAGACGTATTCGGTCCCGGCCCGGTTGGTCCAGGCCTGCTTGCACGTGACCGAGCAGGTATGGCACCCGATGCACTTGTCGAGGTTCATCACCATCGCCAGCTGCGCCATGACTCGCATGAGCGGTATTCCTCTTTCGTTCGGTGGGAAAGTCGAGCGTCAGTACCGGACTGGTGAGGTCCGCTTGCGAATGACGGTGACCTCGTCGCGGTTGTTGCCGGTCGGGCCGATGTAGTTGAAGAAGTATGCAAGCTGGGCATACCCACCGATGATGTGGCTCGGTTTGATGAGGATCCGGGTCAACGAGTTGTGTATGCCGCCGCGGCGACCGTCCCGCTCGGTCAGTGGCACGTCGATGAGGCGATCCTGAGCGTGGTGCATATATACGGTGCCCTCCGGCATCCGGTGGGAGACCACCGCTCGCGCGGCGACCACACCGTTGCGGTTGACCGCTTCGATCCAGTCGTTGTCCGCCACGCCGATCTTCTCCGCGTCCCGGTCCGAAATCCACACGGTCTGACCCCCTCGGGAGAGGGACAGCATGAAGAGGTTGTCCTGGTATTCGGAGTGGATCGACCACTTGTTGTGCGGGGTGAGGTAGCGCACGGAGACGCCGAGCTCGCTCTGCTGCCCGATCGGCTGCTCACCGAAGAGGCGCGTCATGTTCAGCGGTGGACGGAACACCGGCAACGCCTCCCCCATGCCGAGCATCCAGTCGTGATCGAGGTAGAACTGCTGCCGACCGGTCAGGGTGTGGAACGGTTTGAGCCGTTCGATGTTGACGGTGAACGGGGCGTAGCGCCGCCCGCCCGACTCCGACCCGGACCATTCCGGAGAGGTGATCACCGGCACCGGTGCCACCTGGGTATCGGCAAAGGTGATCTGTTTGCCCTCGTGTTCGGCGGACAGGTCGTGCAACCTCGTGCCGGTGCGCTGTTCGAGATTGCGGAAGCCCACCGTGGCTAAATGGCCGTTGGACACACCGGACAGATGGAGGATGGCATCCGCGACGTGGATATCAGTTTCCAGCTTCGGCTGGCCCGCACCCGCGCCGGCGGTGGCGACACCGTTGCGGTGGCGCAGCAGGTCGACCTCCCGAGCGACGGCATACGGCACCCCCTTGGTGAGCATGCCGACCTTCTCCAGCAGCGGGCCGATCGAGGTCATCTTCTGATAGACCGCGCCGTAGTCCCGTTCCGCGACGGCCAGCACGGGCATGGTCTTGCCGGGGATGGGCTCGATCTGTCCGGTGGCCCAGTCCTTGACCTCGCCGCGCGGGGTGGCCATGGCCTCGGGGGTGTCGTGCCACAGCGGTTTGGCGATGACGTCGCGGCGGGTGCCCAGGTGGTCCCTCGCCAGCTCGGAGAAGGCGGCAGCGATGGCCTTCCAGGCCTCCCAGTCGGTTTTGGACTGCCACGGTGGGGCGATCGCCGGGTTGAACGAGTGCACGAAGGGGTGCATGTCCGTGGTGTTGAGGTCATGCTTCTCATACCACGTGGCCGCGGGGAGGACGACATCCGAGAACAGCGTGCTGCTGGTCATCCGGAAGTCCATCGTCATGAGCAGGTCGAGCTTGGCGTCGGGCACCTCATCCGGCCAGACGATGCCGCTGGGACGCTGCTCCGGTTCCGCCTGGGTCGCCGTGACCGCACTGTCGGTGCCCAGCAGATGGCGTAGGAAGTACTCGTTGCCTTTGGCGCTGGAGCCAAAGAGGTTGGCCCGCCAGAGACTGAGGATCCGCGGATGGTTCTCCGGCGC
This sequence comes from Nostocoides sp., assembly GCA_047974805.1. Lineage (GTDB taxonomy): Bacteria > Actinomycetota > Actinomycetes > Actinomycetales > Dermatophilaceae > JAJXUB01. The sequence continues at coordinate 45,617 of JBKECS010000015.1, forward strand.
CTCGGGATCCTCGATCGCGAATTTCAGCGCTCCGCTGCGTAGTTGGTCGACGACGTATGCCGCCGGCTCCTGACCCGCAGCCTCGGCTTCGTCCGCGAGGGTGAGCGGGGACCGGTTGAAGGTCGGATAGCTGGGGGTCCAGCCCAGCCGGACCGATTGGGCGAGCAGATCCATGACCCCGCGACCGGCGAAGACCCCGGTGCCGGCGTCGAGATCGTCCGCGGTAAAGGTGTCGTAGCGGTATTGGCTGGTGTTGACGTACCAGTACGCGGTTTGGTTCATGTGCCGTGGCGGACGCTGCCAGTCCAAAGCGAAGGCGATGTGCTGGAACCCCATGATCGGGCGGACCTTCTCCTGCCCGACGTAGTGGGCCCAGCCTCCGCCGTTTCGGCCCTGGCAGCCGGTGATGGTCGTGAGCACCAGCATCGCCCGGTAGATCTGGTCGGAGTGGAACCAGTGGTTGGTCCCGGCCCCCATGAGGATCATGCCGCGCCCACCGGTGTCGATGGCGTTCTGTGCCCATTCTCGGGCGATGCGAATGACCTGCTGCGCCGGAACGCTGGTGATCTCCTCCTGCCAGGCCGGGGTGGCCGGGGTGGCCGGGTCGTCGTAGCCGGCGGGCCAGGTCCCGGGCAGGCCCGGGCGGGCAACGCCGTACTGGGCGAGCATGAGGTCGAGCACGGTGGTGACGAGGCGGCCACCGATCCGGCGCACCGGCACACCGCGAAGCACGGTTTCGACCTTGCCGTCGGCGGTGTCGAAACGGGGCAACGCCACGGTGGCGGTCTCGGCGGCCGTCCCGTCGGCCGGGTAACAGCTGAGCATCGGGTCGATGTCGCCGAGATCGAGGTTCCACTTCCCGGTGCCCTCTTCGCCGTAGCGGAAGCCGATGGACCCTCCGGGCACGGCCACCTGCTCGGTGCGGGCATCGAGCAGCACCGGCTTGAAGTCGGCATGGTCCGAGTCGGCCTCGGGGATGTCCAAGTCCGCAGCAACGACGTACTTGCCCGGCCGGTACGCCGTTCCGCCGTCGGTCTTCACCTGCGGGTCTTCGGTCAGGGTGATGAGGAAGGGCAGGTCGGTGAAGCGCTGGTTGTAGTCGGTGAAGAACGACACCGACGTGTCGACGAAGAATTCCTTAAGGATGACGTGGCCCATGGCCATGGCCAGTGCCCCGTCGGTTCCCGGGGCAGCCGGAACCCATTCATCGGCGAACTTGACGTTTTCGGCATAGTCCGGCGCGACGGCGACGACCTTTTGGCCCCGGTAGCGCGCCTCGGTCATCCAGTGGGCGTCCGGGGTCCGGGTCATCGGGACGTTGGACCCCCACATAATGAGGTATCCGGCATCCCACCAGTCCCCCGACTCCGGCACATCGGTCTGGTCACCGAACATCTGTGGGGAGGCGTTCGGCAGGTCGGCGTACCAGTCGTAGAAGGAGAGCATCGGCGCCCCGATGAGTTCGAGGAAGCGAGCGCCGGAGGCATACGAGACCGGCGACATCGCCGGGATCGGGGAGAACCCAGCGATCCGGTCCGGTCCCCACCGTTTGATCGTGTAGACGTGCGCAGCGGCGACGAGTTCGACGACCTCTTCCCAGCTGGCCCGGACCAGGCCGCCCTTGCCGCGAGCGGAGGTGTATTGGCGGCGCTTGTCCTCATCCTGCACGATCGAGGCCCAGGCGACGACCGGGTCACCACCGACCTCGCGCTTGGCCGTTCGAAACAGCTCGAGGAGCACGCCGCGGACATAGGGGTAGCGCACCCGGGTAGGCGAGTAGGTGTACCAGCTGAACGCCGCACCGCGAGGACACCCGCGCGGTTCGTATTCCGGGCGGTCGGCGCCGGCCGAAGGGTAGTCGGTCTGCTGGGCCTCCCAGGTGATGATGCCGTCCTTGACGTACACCTTCCACGAGCACGACCCAGTGCAGTTGACCCCGTGGGTGCTGCGAACGACCTTGTCGTGCGCCCACCGGTCCCGGTAGAAGGCGTCGCCGGCGCGGCCTCCGCTGCGGTAGATCGCCCGTTTGTCCTCCGAGACTTGCGCCGAGGTGAAGAACCGGCGGGTTCCCACCAGCGCATCCGTCAGCGGTCCGTCCAGCGCGGGGGTGGTCATCATGCTCCTTCAGGGGTCGGCCTGCCGATACCGATGGCACCGGCGGGTCGGTGGTTAGGTAGAGAAATCCGTGGGTGTCTTTAGGCGGGCCACGCATCGGTTGGCCGTGACGAACGGCTGCACAGAAACGTCGGCGGAGTCCTCGCCGAACTGCTTCATGGACTGGACGATGAGCCCGTGGTGAACCCCACAGACGACGTCCTGGTTGGTCCTGGCCAGGTCGAAGAAGGGGCAGTCATGCAGTTGGACCTCGGCGACGCGCCCTCCGTCGGAGGTGGACATGTCCGGGTGGTAGCCCCATCGGGACAAGACGTCGACCATCTCACCAACGCGGGCGATCCACGTGCCGGCGGTCTGGGCGGACTCCCGCTCGGGGTGACTCGGGAGGTTCTCCCGGGCCCAGCGTTTGCCCGCCTCCTCCGCCGTCATGGCCCAGCCCTGGGCCGCCGAGGTCATGGCGTTGGCCAACAGTCCGGCGAGCAGGCGCAGCGGGTCGCTGGTCGGCTCGGGGTCGGGAAGTTCGCTGATCTCGTATATCTTCCGCGGACGACCGGCGCCGTTCTGTCGTTCGAACCGGGCGGCAAGGACGTCTGCGGCGACGAGCTGGTCGAGATGAAACCGGACGGTGGTCACGTGCAGATCAACCACCTCGGATAGGTCGGCGGCGGTCAGCCCGGCGGGATCGGTTCGGGTCTTGGCCCGCTCGGAGAGGGCATCGACAAGCGCGCGACGTACCGGTGAGGCCAGCAGCGCAGCGGCGGTGTAGGACGCGGTCGGACTCGCCATGAGCGGGGCACCTCCGGTCGCTCTCGATGTCAGATTCACCACCTTTAGCGGATGGTGTTCCTTTATATAACCACAACAGGTCCCGCCGGTGTAGCGTCATCACCGGAAGATTTTAGAGGAACTTAATCCCTTTAATGGAGAGGTCATGGCGCCAACCACCACCGACACAGGCACCGGCACCGGCATACCCGTGACCGATCCGCAGTCCAGCGGCTCCGGTGCAGGGCGAGTTCTGTGGCTGTCCACCATCGCGTTCACGCTCATGTTCGCCGCCTGGCTGATGTTCGGCATCCTCGGAGTGCCGATCCAAAAGGAGTTCGGCCTCAGCGATACGCAGCTGTCCTGGATCAGCGCCGTGGCCGTGCTCAACGGGTCGATCTGGCGCCTACCAGCCGGAATGCTCACCGATCGGATCGGTGGCCGCAAGGTGATGACCGCGCTGCTAATCCTCACCGCGATCCCGGCATGGTTCGTCGCGCAGGCCCACAGCTACGGCGCCATCCTGGCTCTGGCCTTCCTCGTCGGCTTCGCCGGCAACTCCTTCAGCTCGGGGATCGCCTGGAACGCGGCCTGGCAGCCGCGGACCCGCCAGGGCTTCGCGCTCGGCGTCTTCGGTGCGGGCAACGTCGGTGCGTCCGTGACCAAATTCATCGGACCCCCACTAATCGCGGGAACAGCCGGGGCGACCTACCTCGGTGGCAGGGTCGAGGGCGGTTGGCGTCTTGTGCCGGTCATCTATGCCGGTCTGCTGCTGCTCATGGCCGTGGTGTTGTGGTTCGCCACCCCCGCGCGAGACCGCATGGCCGGGCAGAGCGCCACCATCGCCTCCCAGTTGGCGCCCCTGCGGCAGCTGCGGGCCTGGCGCTTCAGCCTCTACTACGTCGCCTTCTTCGGGGCATACGTCGCCCTGGCCGCCTGGCTGCCCAAGTACTACGTGGACAACTTCGGGGTGAGTCTGACGCAAGCGGGGTTGCTCACCGCACTCTACATTTTCCCGGCCTCGCTGCTGCGCCCGGTCGGTGGCGCCTTCTCCGACCGGTGGGGCGCCCGCCGGGTGATGTACGGGGTGCTTGCCGTCATGCTCGTGACCACCGGGCTCCTTATGATGCCCAACGGTCATTTGGTCATCGACCACGCCGACGGCTCCGAGACAACCCACCTGCCGTATGCCCTCGGCATCCTCCCGTTCACCGTGCTGCTGGTCATCCTCGGCTCGGCCATGGGCATCGGCAAGGCTGCGGTCTATAAGCACATCCCCGAATACTTCCCCGAGAACGTCGGGTCCGTAGGTGGCCTGGTCGGCATGCTCGGTGGACTGGGCGGGTTCTTCCTGCCGCCACTGTTCGCCTACACGACGGCATGGACCGGCTTCCCCACCTCGACGTTCTTCGTTCTCTTCGTCCTCGTGGCCGCCTGCGCCGTGTGGATGCACTGGACCATCGTGCGGATGTTGCACGAGGAATCCCCAGACCTGGCAGACAAGATCGAACCCCTCACCCCCACGAGGGTCGGTCGTCACCAACCGACAGGAGTCGCGTGATGAGCACCCAGACACACCGGATCAAGGGCGACTGGCTGCAGTCGTGGGATCCCGAAGACGAAGGCAGCTGGGATAAGGCCCTGGCCTGGCGCACCCTGTGGATCACCACGTTCAGCCTCACCTTGTGCTTCGTCGCCTGGTTCCTCCCCAGTGCGATCGTCCCCAAGCTCAACGCCCTGGGCTATGAATGGACAAAATCCCAGCTGTACTGGCTCGCCGCCATGCCTGGGTTGGCCGGCGGGCTGCTTCGCCTTGCGTGGATGGTGCTCCCGCCGATCGTCGGCACCCGCAAGATGGTCGCGGCCACCTCGGTCCTGCTTATCGCGCCAACCCTCGGCTGGGGCGTCCGCGTGCAAAGCCCGACCGCGCCCTACTGGGAGCTGCTGACGTTGGCCTTCCTCGCCGGCATCGGTGGCGGTGCCTTCTCCGGGTTCATGCCCAGCACCTCGTACTTCTTCCCGCGGGCCAAGCAGGGCACCGCCTTGGGTTTGCAGGCCGGCATCGGAAACTTCGGGGTATCCCTGGTCCAGCTGGCCACGCCCTGGCTCATCGGGTTCGCCATGGTCGGTTTCCTCGGCCACAGCCAGCAGATGCAGGTCGCCGGCAAGCCCGCCCGTGAGGTCTGGTATCAAAACGCCGCGTTCGTGTGGATCCCGCTCATGCTCATCGCCGGGATCCTCGCCTGGTACTTCCTGCGCTCGGTGCCGATCAAGGCCAACATCAAGCAGCAGTTCGACATCTTCTCCAACCAGGACACCTGGTGGATGACGCTGTTGTACATCATGACGTTCGGCACGTTCTCCGGGCTGGCCGCCCAGTTCGGCCTGCTCATGCAGAACCTCTACGGCACGGGCAACACCGACATCGTCGCAGGAACCGGGGCGAGCGCTCAGGTGCTCATCGCGGGCTATGCCGTGCCCGACCCGGCCAGCTACGTCTTCCTCGGGGCCCTCGTCGGAGCCGGCGCCCGGGTGTTGTTCTCTCCACTGACCGACCGGATGGGTGGGGCTATCTGGACGCTCATCTCCGGGATCGGATTGTTCTTCTCGATCTTGTTCACCATGACGACGCTGACCCCTGATCTTTCCTCGGCCGACGCGCTGCACGGCGGCTTCATGAAGTTCCTGTGGGGCATGATCGCCATCTTCCTCTTCTCCGGGATCGGCAACGCCTCGACGTTCAAGCAGATGCCGATGATCTTCGAGCGGCGCCAGGCCGGGGGCGTCATCGGGTGGACGGCGGCCATCGCCGCCTTCGGACCGTTCATCTTCGGTGTGGGGCTGACCTTGATGACCCCCTGGGCCTTCTACGCCATCGGGGCCGCCTGGGCGGTCATGTGTATCGCCATCACGTGGTGGAGGTATGCCCGCCCGGGAGCCCCGCGACCAAGCTAGCGGATCGTTCCGTCCCATCCGGGCGACCTCGAAAGTCCGCCTCGACCGGCAGATTCGATAACCACCAATCGAGTCTGCCGGTCGGGCATTTCCCGTCGACGCCGGGGAGGGTGGCGCGCTCACGGCGAGCCCGGCACCATGGGCGGTAGGCAGGCGATCGGCCACGCCGGGCGCCTGGTAGGTGGGACAACCCGCCGAGTCCGGTTGCTTCCGACAAGGAGTCTCCCCCGTGAACATCGCCGACAATCTCACCGCCAGCGCGCAAGCCCGCCCCGAAGGCATCGCCATCAAGCTTGACGACATCGAGATCAGCTACGCCCAACTCGCCGGGTTGGCCGCGAAGACGGCCGGCTGGCTCCGAGAACTCGGCGTGCAGCCCGGCGATCGGGTGGCGGTCTCGTTGCCGAACATCCCGCAGATGCCGATGATCTATTACGGCATCCTCAGTGCTGGCGCAGTCGTCGTGCCCATGAACCCGCTCTACAAGGCCAGAGAGTTCGCCCACGTCCTGATCGACAGCGGTTCTCGGGTGTTCTTCGCGTGGAGCGCCGTCCAGGCCGACGCCAGCGCGGGCGCCCAGGAAGCCGGCGCCACCTATATCGACGTGGACCCGGCCACCTTCGTCGATCAGGTTATGGCGCACGCCCCGATCGCCGTGACCGACCGGGATGCCCAGGACACGGCGGTCATCCTCTACACCTCCGGCACCACCGGGACACCCAAGGGCGCTGAGCTCACCCACGCCAACATGACCAAGAATGCCGAGGTCAGCACCTCCAAGCGGCTCCTGGGGATCAGGCCCGACGACATCGTCTTCGGTGGACTGCCGTTGTTCCATTCCTTCGGCCAGACGTGCATGATGAATGCCTCGGTCCTCGCCGGGGCCACCTTGACCTTGCTGCCCAGGTTCGAACCGGGCAAGGCACTGGAGGTCATCGCCCGGGACAAGGTCACCGCGATGGGCGGGGTGCCGACGATGTACGTCGCCCTGTCCCAGTTCCCGGAACGGGACAGCTTCGACACCTCCAGCCTTCGCGTCGCCGTATCCGGTGGGGCAGCGCTGCCGGTTGAGGTCCTGCGGGCGTTCGACGCGGCATACGGGGCGCCCATCCTTGAGGGCTACGGGTTGTCCGAAACCTCACCGGTGGCCTCGTTCAATCATGCTGATCGGCCACGCAAGCCCGGGTCCGTCGGTGAGCCCATCGATGGGGTGGAGTTCCGACTCACCGACGACGTGTGGAATGAGGTGCCCGAGGGCGAGGTCGGCGAGATCGCCATCAAGGGACACAACGTCATGAAGGGCTACTTCAACAACCCTGAGGCCACCGATCAGGTGCTTCGGGACGGCTGGTTCCGGACCGGAGACATGGCCCGACGTGACGAGGACGGCTACTACTTCATCGTCGACCGGGCCAAGGACATGATCATCCGCGGCGGCTACAACGTCTACCCGCGCGAGGTGGAGGAAGTCCTCTACGAACACCCCGCCGTCGCCAGCGCCGCGGTGGTCGGGGTGCCGGACGACGTGCACGGCGAAGAGATCGCGGCCGTGGTCACGCTCAAACCCGGAGCGAGCGTCACGGAGGATGAGATCCGCGAGTATGCCAAGGAGAGGGTCGCGGCCTACAAGTACCCGCGGATCATCCGGTTCGTCGATGAGCTGCCGATGGGCCCGACCGGGAAGATCCTCAAGCGCGAGATCACGCTGACCTGACCAGGGCCGCGGGGAAGGGCATGCCCCGGTGGGGCCCCTGACTGCACACGAAGACCTCCTGGGGAAGTTGGCTGGTCAGCGAGCGGTGTACCCACCGTCGATGACCAGCTCGCTGCCGGTCATCCATCGCGCCTGGTCCGAAGCGAGGTACACCGCCGCCCAGGCGACATCGTCCGGCTGCCCGGTGCCCAAGGGATGGGCGGCCTCTAGAGCCTCGCGTGCCTGGTCACGCGACATTCCGCTGTCCTCAGCATACCGGTAGACCATGTCGGTGAAGATGAACCCTGGATGGATCGAATTCACCCGGATGTTGTCTCCGGCGTAGGTCAGTGCGTCGTTCTTGGCCATGAGCCGTACAGCGCCCTTGGAGGCGTGATACGGCGGGATGTCGCCCCCACCGACGAGACCGTAGATGGAGGAGATGTTGATGATGCTGCCCCCTCCGGCGGCGCGCAACGGCGCGATTGCATGCTTGGTACACAGGAACACGGCAGTGGTATTGACCGCCATGACTCGTTCCCACTCGGCGAGGTCGAGCTGGTCGGTGGGCAGGTTGTGCCCTTCGACACCGGCGTTGTTCACCACCATATCCAGTCGTCCGAACTGATCGACGGCCGCGGCGAACGCTCCGATGACGGCATCCTCACGGGTGACGTCGGCGGAGAATTCGGCGGCGCTGTCGCCGAACTTTGCTGCGACGGACTCGACCGCCGGACCATCCAGGTCCACCAGGGCCACCCGGGCACCCTCCTGAACGAAGCGGGAAGCGATCGCGTCACCCAGACCTCCGGCGCCACCGGTGATCAGAGCCACTTTGCCCTCTAGCCGTGTCATATGCGTTTCTCCTTCGACCTCGGGCGGTGATCCTTCAATCACGCTCGAGCTAGTACCTGTCGACGAGACGTTTCGTCGCGCCCGCAACACGTAGTCAATCCACCGCACCACCGAATCGTCTTGAACGATTGAACCCATGTGGAACATCTGTGCAGGGGGTTAGGCTGCGCACAGGAGGATCGCCTGTGCCAGCCGAACTCATCGCGCCCGAGGAACTCACTCGGTGGGTTCCCGGGCAGCTGACCGTCCACAGCCCCGAAGCCGGCTGGTCGGGTGCCGCAATCCGCGGCTATCGGTACCAGGGTTTGGACGTCGATGTCCCCTCAGTGCGGGACTACATGATCGTCGCCTACCACCACGGTCGGACGCCGATGCGCCGTGAGCTCGACGGAATCTGGACCAGCCACGGTATGCGACCAGGGGACGTCTCGCTCATGACCCGGGCTTCCCGGTCTCACTGGGTGTGGTCCGGCCAGATCGACGTGGTGCACGCGTACTTGACGGCGGACCACCTTCGCGAGGCCGCCGAGCAGATGTACGAGCGCGACATCGCCGATGTCGAGTTGCACGACACCTTGCGCGCCGAGGACCCGGCCATGTTTCGCGCCGTGATGCAGATGGCCCAAGAAGCCTCCACCGGGGGAGTCGGGAGTCGACTCCTCGTCGAGGCGCTGACCCAGGAGTTGGCGATTCGGTTGCTGCGCGGGCATGCGCATATCCGATTCTGCCGCGAGACCCCAATCGGCAGACTCTCGCTGGCTCAGGTAGCTCAGGTCGAGGAACTCATAGACGCCGGCCTGGACGGTGATCTCGGCGTGCAGCATCTCGCCGATGCAGCCGGGGTGGACAAGTACCGCTTCACACGGGCCTTTGTCGCGACGATGGGCTGCACACCCCATGGGTACGTCATCAACCGGCGGCTGGAACGGGCACGCATCCTGCTGGCCAGCGCGCACCTCACCCTGGCCGAGGTTGCCGCCCAGTGCGGGTTTGCTGACCAAAGCCATTTCACCAGGGTCTTTCGCCGTCACGTCGGTACCACCCCGGGGCGCTATAGAACACACCGGTGAGGGCCCGGCCAACTCACAGCGGCCTTTCGTAGGGTGAAGGTATGCCGGTCAGCCGTGCCTTCTGGATGCGCACCGCCGTGGTCAGCGCCAGCGCCTCGGTGATCGCGCTGGTAGGCGGCTGGACCTGGGCAGCCGCCAGCCTGCCGGGGTTTGACCCGTCGGCCGAATCCATCAGCGCCCTGGCAGCCAGCGACACCCCGCATCGGTCGATCATGACGGCAGCGCTGGTCATCACCGGGATCGGCTACCTCGTCACTGCCGCCGCCTTGGTGTGGCTGCCTCGCCGCGGCCGGTATGCCTTGGCCGGTGCTGGTCTGGCCACCCTCGCCGTCGCGGCACTCCCCCTGCCAACTCGGGGTGGGGCCTCGATGTGGCATACCGCGGCCGCCGCCGCTGCCTTCGGCCTGTTGTCGCTATGGCCGGTCCTCGCCGCCACCGGGCGTCCGGTCTCCGACCGCGATGTGACCGCCGACGCCCCGGCCCGAGGTCATCTGTTGACCGCCCCCGCAGCGACCGCTGCGACCGCCGTCCTGGGCGTCGGTTCGCTCACACTGGCGACCCCCATGTGGGGCGATGCCTTCGGACTGGGCGAACGTCTCGTCGCCGCAGCGACAGCGCTGTGGCCGCTGGCGGTCGGCCTCGACCAGTGGTGGGCTGCCGGGCACCGGATCGGCACCCGGCGAACGCGGCAGGTGCTCGGCGCGATAGCGCTCACCCTCGGCTGCAGCGTCGCCGGCGTCTTGGCCACGACCGTCGCGCCGGCAACCGTGCAGGTCGGGAACTATGCGGCGACGGTGTCGCTCAACCCCGACCTACGCCGGGCCAACGAACTGGACGCGGTGACCACGCTCGGTGACGTCCGGGTGGAGTTCGTCGGCTTCGCCCCGGGCATCACCCTGACCCCTCAGGTTCTGGCCAGCTTCGCTGACGACCTCGATGCCGGCCTGTCCATCGACCGGCTCCGTCCCGACACGGCGTTGCTGAATCGTGGCGCCGAAACCGCCGTCAGCGCCCTGGCGTGGCGCTTCGCCATCGGCGCGGTGGGTTTGAGCGTCCTGGTCCTCGGCGGCACCGCCCTTGTGCGGCGGCGCCGACCGACGCAGGCCGGAGTCGTCATCGGCGTCGTCGCGGCGAGCGCCGCGCTCATCACGATGGCGGTGGCAGTGCGCGGCACCTATCAGATGCAACGGCAGCGGACCTACACCGCAACGGAACTCCTGGGCACCTTCCAACGCAACCTCGGCATGTTGAAGGACGTCCAGGCTCGCGCAGACGAGGCGACGCCCTATCTGCGCAACCTGTTGGCGCTGTCCACGTCGCTGCAGCAGACTTACGCGAGCCCCTCGCTGGAGGCCGACCCCAGCCTGCGACTCCTGGCCGTCAGCGATATCCATGACGGCAACTCCTATGCCTTGCTGCGCACCATCATCAAGAACCAAAGCGTCGACGCGGTGATCGACAGCGGCGACCTGGTCACCTTCGGCACCGTGGAAGAAGGGGAGGCTGCCGGCCTCTTCGACGGCATCGCCTCTCTGGGTGTGCCTTACCTCTTTATCCAAGGCAACCACGACTCGACCTCGCCGACTGACACCGCCGTCCGGGACCGATTGGCGCGCATCCCGAACGTCATCCTGCTCCAACCCGATGCGCGCGGCTACCAGGAGGTGAGCATCGGCGGCATTCGGATCGCGGGGTTCAACGACCCCCGCTATTACGGAGACTCCGGCAGGAACACCGCCGCCGCGCAGACCCCGGCACGGGAGGCGTTCGCCGGGGCGTACGCCGAGCGCGCCGAACCGGACGTCGTTGCCGGGCACGAACCCGCGGCAGTGGCCGGCATCAGCGCCGGGGTCCTCATCAATGGGCACATGCATACGCCCGACCTGGAAGGCAACCGAATCCAGGTCGGCACCCTGACCGGCGGCGGCCCCTTCTCCCACTTCATCAGTCAAGGGGACGGGGAAGAACTCGCCGGTCAGCCCTCGGCCTTCGACGTGCTGACGTTCTCTGCGCAGTGTCGGCTGAGTTCCTTGACCCGCTTCCAGTTCCGGGGCATCTACGAGGGCCGCCCGACCTACGACGACGTCGTGCTGATCAACGGCAGCCGGATCGACACGCGTCCGGTGGATCCGGACCGCACCTGCGCCCCCGGAGGGCTGACGATAACGCCGGTGCCGGCCATCCGGAACCAGCTGCCCCCCGGTTGACACCGCCGCCGCAGCGACGCAGGCTCAAGATATGCCCGATGATGTCCGTTCGCCGATGGCACCGGACCGCTGGGGGGCGGTCACGCATACGGTCGACAACGTCCCCGCCCCACTGGAGGACACCAACACCTACACCGGTGACATCGCCTTGCTCGAGGCAGTCCACCGGTATGCCCCCGACCCACCCCAAGCGGCCCTTGCCGCATTCGGTGCGTTGGCCGGATCCGCCGAATACCTCGCGCTGGGGTTCGAGGCGAACGCGCACCCGCCGACCTTCACACCGCATGATCGGGGCGGTCGCCGCGTCGACCTCGTGCGCTATCACCCGAGTTACCACCGGCTCATGGACAGCGCCATGACGCACGGCCTCCATGCATCCCACTGGGAGGCCACCGAGCCGGACGCGCATGTCGGGCGGGCCACCCGAATGTTCCTCCAGGCTCAGGTGGAGGCTGGTCACATCTGCCCGGTGACGATGACGTCGGCAGCCATCCCCACCCTTGCCCACCAGCCGGAGCTGTTGACGACCTGGGGCCCAAAGATCCTCAGTCGAGGATATGACCCTTCAAACATCCCGGCGGAGGCGAAGGCGCACGTCACCGTCGGCATGGCCATGACGGAGAAGCAGGGCGGTTCCGACGTGCGCGCCAACAGCACGACGGCCGAGCCGATCGATCCGCGATCCACCGGCCCCGGCCAGGCCTACGCTCTCGTGGGTCACAAGTACTTCGTGTCCGCCCCGATGAGCGACCTGTTCCTCGTCTTGGCTCAGGCGCCCGGCGGCCTGTCCTGCTTCCTGCTGCCCAGATGGCGCGCGGACGGCAGCAAGAACCCCATCCAGATTCAGCGACTGAAGCCGAAGATGGCCAACGTGTCCAATGCCTCCTCCGAGACGGAGCTACGTGGGGCTACCGGCTGGATGGTCGGCGATGAGGGCCATGGCGTCCGCACCATCATCGACATGGTCGCCATGACCCGGTTCGACTGCATGATCGGCTCGGCGTCGGGGATGCGGGCCTCGCTCGCCCAAGCGGCCCATCACTGCGCCCACCGCCGCGCCTTTGGCGCACGATTGTCCGACCAACCGCTCCTGCGCAACGTGCTCGCCGACCTGGCCGTGGAATCCGAAGCAGCCACCGTGATGACGCTGCGGGTAGGCCACGCGCTCGACGAGGCAGCCGCCGGGGACACCGACGCCCGGGCCCTGGTCAGGATTGCGACCGCGGTCGGGAAGTATTGGATATGCAAACGTCACCCGGAGCACGCCTACGAGGCGATGGAGTGCATCGGGGGCTCTGGGGTGATGGATGAGCACCTGACCGCGCGGCTCTTCCGAGACGCCCCCATCAACGCCATCTGGGAGGGTAGTGGCAACGTTCAGGCCCTGGACCTGCTCCGGACGCTGGCCCGCAGCCCGCACAGCGTCAAGGTGTTTCTGCATGAGCTGAGTTCTGCCCGGGGCGCGGATCGGGTCTATGACCAGGCGGTGGATGAGCTCACCAGCGATCTGGATGGAGCCACTGCCGCGCTGGCCGATGGCGGTGGTCACGCCCCGGCCTTCGCTGCCCGCGACCTTATCGCCCGGATGGCGCTACTCTTCCAGGCAGCCCTCCTGCTCGACGGCGGCGACGCCACGGTGGCACAGGCGTTCCTGGTCAGTCGGATCCATCCCGGTGCCCTCGGCCGGGGACTGCTCTACGGCACCTTGCCTAAGACCGTTGACACGGGCTATCTCACCGCCCGGGCCATGCCTGCCTAGCCGTGCCTGCCTAGCCGTACTCGCCCGACTACGTCCCGACCCGTCAGTCGTGACGAACCGGGCGCGGAAACGTCCGGACCGCGCCGAGGGCTCAGAAGTGGCTGGCCACCGGGGTGCCCAAGGGCGCCCAGTCGAACACCCACTTCGCCGTGCTCACCGGCAGGTTGATGCAGCCGTGCGAGGCGGCATACCCGAAGGTCGAACGCCACGGCGCGCCGTGCAAGGCATATCCCCCGGAGAAATAGGACACCCACGGGACATCGGGGGTGTCATAGAGCGTGCCGTCCGCATTCGACCCACGCATCCGGTCCGACGAGTACTTGCGATCAATCCGGTAGGTCCCCACCAGCGACGGGGTTTCCGAGGCGCCGTTGACCATGGCGACCGGGCCGAACACCGCTTTGCCTCCGACGTAGGCGGCCATGGTGTGTTTGGACAGGTTAACGTCGATCCACTTCTCGCCTTCGGCCGCCTGATAGGCCAGGTTCTCGGCACCTGCGGCGATCTTTCGTTCGGTCCAGGTCGCCGGGATCGTCTTGGTCGTGAAGGTGCCGGAATAGGCTTTCCCCGCGGAGAAGGCGCCCGCCATCGCCTTGCTGACGTCGTCGACATTGGTGACTTCGGCCCCGTCACGAGCCTGGGTCAGCACAGTAAGAACCTTGCCGGTCGAGCTGACGTTGCGCACGCCGTTGGTCACCGAGACGGTGGCACCGGAGGCCTTCTCCTGCACCCAGGAGGACAACTTCGCCGAGTCCAGCGTGGGCTTCCCCGGGACGCCACCGGTGACCGGGATCTTCACCCAGGATGCCTTTTCCTCGGCGGTGGCCGAGTACCTCCTCGATCCTTCGGCGACGGAGACATCGGTGTTGACCAGGTCGTTGGCCTGATCAGCAACCTTCTTCGCCGATGCCGTGGTCACCGCCGGATCGACCTGGACGAGGTTGGCGGTCACGGTCGCCGGAGTGAGAGTTTCGGCAGCCTTGGCCACCCCGGCCAGGCTGGACGGGTCAACGGACTTGCCGGCTACGCCCGGAACCACCGTGAAGGACCGCTTGTCCTTAGCCATGGTGACCTTGGCGTTCGTGCCGACTGATCCGGCGGTGCCGGTCAGCTTCTTCGCGTATGCGGTCAGCGCCTCGTCATCGGTCATGACGACGACGTCGACCAGGTGGTCTGACACCAGTGCCCGAGCATAGGCGGTGACGTCGCTGTTGGCCTTCAACACCGCGTCCGCGGTGGCTTCGGCGTCCACGGTGTACCCGAGCTCGGCCAGGCTGGCCGTATGCGGTCCGGAGCCGGCCTGCACTGTGACCTTCGCCTGCTGGGCTCGCTCGTTGATGCTGGCGACGAGTTCGGCCCGGGTCATCCCAGCCACCGACTGACCGGCCACTGAGCTGCCTGGGAGCGCCTTGTCGGTGTAGTGCACGGCATACGCCGCGCCCGCGCCGAGCACGGCAAGCGGCACCACAACCGCCCCTGCCACGACTGCCTTCGTGCGCCTGTTCACGTTGGACTTGACCTTCCCTTCACGACAGATCGCCCACCGGCACATACCGGGCCAGACCTCGTGACGAGTGGCCGATGGATCGTGATGACTTGTTGCGTTCGTGGCCGCCTGCCCGGCCGACACCAGCTGAACCCTGTAAAAATACCCTAAGCCTCCAGATTTTCCGAACAATGGAGGCGTCTGCCCCGCCGGGCAGCGGTATCCGAGCGAGCCAACCTAGACCGGATCGAGCCGACTCACAGGGCCCGGCGCCCGGTCAGCCGACGCCCTATCCATGTGCTGGGCACCTGGCGGCCGGCCACCACATAGGCCAACACGTGGTCGACGTGGACCGTGGTACGCAGCAACGCGAACGGGTGCTCCCACCCGGTCAGGACCAGCTCATCCCCGGTGCGCAGGGGTTCATCCAACTCCGGCATGGCGATCCCGGTGTCGTCACGGATGAGCATGAGCGCGACCATGTGCAGCCGTTCTTCGCGATCGTCCGGATGACGCAGCAGATCCCGCAGAGTGACCGCGTGGCCAGCCGCCAGTCGGCGCACGAGCGCCGGCGTATCCGCTGCGGTGACGTGCAGGGGCCAACTGGGCGGCAGCCGGTCGCCCAGCTGCTGGGTGAGGATGTCGCGCACGCCGGCGCACCAGGTCTCGTCCTGCTCGCCCGCGTGGGCGATGAACGTCCAATACCCAGGGGCCACCAATCGAGCAACGGTTTCCCGGGCGACCAGGTCGGAGGGGATGAAGACCGAGTCCAAGTCCACTGCCGACAACAGTTCGGTGTGCCCCGAGGACTCCTGTCGCACCGAGACGAAGATCGTCGGCTCGGTGATCCGTGCCCGGGTGGCCAGCGAAATGTTGGTCGTGTCCAAGGTCGTCCCGGCAACGAAGCCGACGGCGCCGAGGACGTCAGGGTCGGGCGTCTCGCTCAGATCCACCAGGTCGACGGTCAGCCCCGCTGAGCGCAGATCGGTGGCGACCTCGATCCCGAACGGGTCGTCGGAGCACACAACCCACGGACCGGAGGCCAGCCCTTCGCGCAACGGCGCCAACGGGGTGCCGACTGCGCTGGTCAGCCAGGTCGTCAGCTGGTACGCCACCGGGCGTTGTAGCGCCTGAACAAGATAGCTGCCGTACCGGTCGTAGGGGTTGACCACGGCATCGGGTTCGAAGTCGCGCATCCGAACCTCGGTGATCCGCCGATCGGTCCGCGCGATGACCGGCATGTCCGGCCGGAGGAGCTGGGCGGCAAGGACGATGGCCAGGTTGGCCTCGTCGTCTCCGGTCAGGGCCAACACGGCCTCGCAGTGGGGGCTGCCCATACCGGCTAGACCGAGCACCCTGGCCGCCGAGGCATCGGCCATCAACGCGGGTGGATCCAGCCGCAGATCGGCGGCGGCCAAGCCCTCGATCGGGTCGGCGGCGATGTCGACCACGACGAAGCGCCGGTCCATCAGGTCCAGACTGCGGCAGACTGACAGGCCGGCATGCCCACAGCCGGCGACGAGGACGAAGGGCTCACGCAGGCGTCGCACCCGCCGGCGGAACCGCTCCGCCGCGACGGCCATCCGCAGACCTTGGTCCCCGACGAGGGCGAACAGGGTTGCTACGGCATACGCCCAACCGACGACAGAGGCGTAGATGGAACCGGTCACCCACATCCGCTGGGCCACAGTGAACGTATGCGGCAGCTCGCCGAACCCAATCGTCGTCGCCGTGTAGCTCATGAAATAGAACGCATCGAAGGCGCTCATGTGGACCACGGCACCTGTGTCGTCCCGCCCCGGGATGAGGGCCAGGCCGAGCACCGAGACGGAGAAGATGAGAATCAGGAGGATCAGTGGCGCCCGCATCCGGCGCAAGACGATGAAGATGGCGTCTGTCTCCGGCGACTCCTGGGGAACCGGGATGTCTTTCGAGCGCAGCGCCGCGCGGGCACGTTTTGCCAGTGTGGGGGCCGCAACGAGCAGGAGCAGCGGGTTGGCCATGGCCGCGGGCTCAGCGCCGCCGGAACGAGGCGGTCTCCACCACGAGCAGGGCGAGGGAGACGATGTTGGCCAAGAGGGCGCCGCCGGAGAGCGAGACGACGCTGGCCATCGCCGACGCGTCCACACCTGCGCTGGACACCTGGCTGGCATAGATGTACGTCGCGGCGGCGGCGATCAGCTGCAGAACCGCCACCAAGGATGTGGCCAGGTGGAGAGCGCCGATCTGGGTGCGGTCGCCGAATTTCAGCACGGTAGTGATGACGTTGACGACGACGGCGAGGTAGAGCTCGGGGATGCTGTGCACGGTGGGGTCGGACAGGTCACCGATGAAGAACCCGAAGTTCAGTGTCGCGGCCAGCACGACAAAGAACCCAAAGATGACCTTCTCGAGATTCACGACAACGACCCTAACGCCGACCGGAAGGTCGTGGGTATTCCAGGGAGACTTCCTTGCCTCAAACCGGGCGCGTCGCTCGCAACCGGTTGGTAGGTTGATTTCGGTGTCGTCGCTGGTGAGCGCACGCTCGTGGGGGACCCGGGGTCGTTGTGCGGGGTGTCGCGTCGGTGGTGGCGATGCTTCCTGCCGCCTGTCGAGCCGCTGGAGGGGTCTCGTGTCCAGTCCCAATCGCCATAGCCGCCGGGGATTCATCCCCCTCGTGCTCGCTGCGCTCCTCGGCCTGTTGGCCGTAGCAGCACCTGCCTGGGCCGCGAATCCCGGCACCCAAACCGGAAACCGCACCCAGGCCTGCGCCGTGGATTGGTATGCCAAGAGCGACACGTCCTTGAGCCTGACCAGGACTACGACGGCAACGACACCATCGAGACCGGTGAGGTCTATTCCAACCAGGGCTACCTCTACGCGGTAGCGAGTTCGAGCCCCTACCCGGCCAGCCAGGGTCCGGGCATCTTCGACCTGCAGCATTGGGTCAACTCCAACACAAGCCTGGGCTTCCGGTTGCCGTATGCCACCGAACACACCCTGCACGACGTCACCGTGACCATCGATGCGGCGAGCAGCAACCTCGCCCTCAACGGGGGCCTAACCACCTTGGGCTATGACAGCTACCTCCGGTTCGACGGGGATCCGGCATACACCACCGCGGCTCCGGCTCCGACGGTCTCCTTCGATGCCGGGGTCTACACCCTGCATTGGGACACCATCCCGGCGGGCTCGGCCAACATCCTCTCCTTCGGCGGGACCGCGCTCGATGGCGCCGCACTGACCCCGACGAACCACTACCTCATCGAGGCCGAGCTCACCGCGACCTATGCCGAAGGCGACGGTTGCGCGCCTACCGAGCCGACCCTGCCCGCCCAGCCCGCAGTCGGCTCCTGCCAGCAACTGTGGACCGGCCGGACCCTCATGCCCGTCCCGGCGACTGACATCACCGCGCGGGAGAAATGGGGTGCCGACGGTGAGGTTAACGCGGACGGTTGGGGCTCCGGCAGCACCCGCACCTTTCGCCTTTACGGAGCGAGCGATGTGGCGCTGACCGATGTGACGTTCACCGCCACCGCAGCCCAGGGCTTCACGTTCGATCCGGCCACAGTTGGCACGGTCATCACCGGGAGCCCGATCGGGATGGGTCAGCTCTATGCCAACGGCTACACCGCACCGGTCGACGGGATCGGCGCCGTGACCGTCAGCCCTGACGGGCGGAACCTGTCCTTGACCATCGCCACCATGCCTGCGCATTCGGCATTTGCGGTGACCATCGTTGGTGCCTTGGACGGCTCGTGGAAGCAACTCGTCATCGACGAGACCATGGTTGGCTCGATTCCCGGCTGCATGGCGGGACGCACCCATACCGTGGGCTGGTATGCCAACCACGCGGACGGCTGGCCGTCCGATCACAGCCCGGCGGCGACCTACTACCTGTCCGGCCAAAGCTGGCAGGACGTGCTGTCTGAGCCGATCAAGGGCCGGATCTACTACCAGTTGGCCAGGCAATACATCGCGGCCACGCTGAACGTTTCCAGCGGAGCATCGGCCACTTCGGACGTCACGGAGGCATTGCAAGCAGCGCAAGCGTTCTTCGAGACGAGCACCGCAAAAGGGCATCTCACCCCGGCACAGACCAGCCAGCTCAAGGCGCTCATCCCGATCCTTGACGATTTCAACAACGGGTTGTCCGGGGCGAGCCACTGCCCGGCGTAATCACCGGGACCCGTTCACGGTGGGCTTCTCCAGCGCTGCGAGCCCGGCCGCGAGCGCCAGACACAGCGGGGAGTAGATGAGCACGTCGTTGACGGTGTACTCGGGTGTCGACGTTCCCCGGTGCGGGGCTTCGCACCGGGGAACTCCGCCAAGGATTTCTTGGCGATCAACCAAACCCGGGCGCCACCTCGACGAGGAGGAACCTGCGAGTCTTGCCTTGCGGGAGGCCTGTTCAGTACCAGTGCGGGGAGCGAGACAACCAACGGCTCCACGCGTTGCAGGGGCTGCCATAGACCGCCTTGATGTACCCCATACCCCAACGGATCTGCGTGGCGGGGTTGGTGAGCCAGTCACTGCCGGCGCTGGCCATCTTCCAGGCGGGCAACGACTGCGGGATCCCGTAGGCGCCGGAGTAGGGATTCGTCGCGGCCCAGTTCCATCCCGACTCACCGTTCCACAGATCGACCAGGCACGAAAATTGGTTTGAGCCCCAACCGTAGTTGCCCATCATCGACCTGGCGATCGCTTGGGGGTTGCTCCCGCTGCTGCCTCCGGAATAGCCCGAACTGCCGCCGGACGTCGCTCCGCCTCCGCTGCTCCCACGACTGGCCCTAGCTGCCGCCGCCTTCCGAGCAGCCTCTCGGGCCGCCTTGGCCTGAGCCGCCGCCCGAGCCTTCGCCGCTGCTTCCGCCGCCTTCCGGGCGGCCTCTTGCGCGGCCAGACCCGCGGTCCGCTGCTGAGCGAGCTTGGTGGCCTGGGCCTGCAGCTGGGCCAGCTTGTCCTCAGTCGCCAGCTGCTGCGCGGACAGGGCGGCGGCCTGAGCTGAGGCGGAGTCGGCCAGGGCCTTGGCCACCTGCTGCTTCTGCTTCGCCGTCGCCGTGGCACTGGCCTGTTGTGCCCTCGATCGATCCAGCAGGGCCCGCTGTTGGTCGGCTAGCGCTGCGGCCGCAGAGGCCGCAGCAAGGTGTTGGCTGACCTCCCGAGCACGCGCATCGAGGACAGTCTGCAGGTCGAGAAGCGCGGTCGGGTCTGAACTGAGCAGAAGGGACATCCCTGAGATGGTGCCGCCCTGCTGCCAGGTGACCGCGGCGTCGTGCGCGACCGCTCGCCCGGCCGCGGCATGGCCGGCCCGCGCCTTGGCGAGTGCCGCCTCCGCCTTGGCGACAGCCGCTGCCCGTTCGTCGAGCTCCTGTGGGGCGGCTTGATCGGCAGCTACGGCTTGCGACATCTTCGCTTGCAAGGCCAGCAAGGTGGCCTCGGCCTGTGCCGATTCCTTGGCCAAGTGGTCGACTGCGGTGGCGGTGGCTGCCGCCTCGGCCTTCGCCTTGGCAACGGTCGCCGCGCTGGGAAAGACCGGACCTGTTTCGCTGGGGACCGAAAGTGCCGGTGCGGACCGACCAACACGTGTGGTGCTGGGCTCCGCCTGCGCGGTGGTCGCCGTAAGGACCGTCCCCAGGAGCGCAACCGTGCACGCTGACGCGACAGCTACAGAAGTCACGCCGGCACGGGAGGACCGACACAGGGGCACAGACTCATCATGGACCTCAACCGTCACATTTGTCACGCCCGGGTTTGTCTCACAGGCGGCTCGGTCGGACCTGCTGTGGTCATGCTGGAGGTCCGGTTGGGATGTATCGAAGGGTCAGTCGAGGGGCTCGAGGCTCCCGGGGACGAGCTCGCGCAGGCCAGGCACGACCTCATCGGTGAAGGTCCTCAAGAATCGCTCCTGGTCAGCACCGGGAGCGTGGACGACGAGATGGTCGAAGCCGAGATCGGTGTACTCGCGGACCGCGTCGATGACCTCTTCGGGGCGGGAAGCGACGATCCAGCGTTTGGCGACCTGGTCGATGGGCAAGGCATCGGCCGCTTCCTCCATGGCCTGGGGGCTGTCGATGGAGTGCTTCTCCTCAGCGCTCAGCGATAGCGGGGCCCAGAACCGGGTGTTCTCCAGAGCACGTTGCGGGTCCGGATCCCAGCTGATCTTCATCTCGATCATTCGATCGATGCCCGCAACGGGCTTGTCCGCGGCCCGACGCCCCTGCGCCACCGCGGGAACCAGCTCATCGGCATACAGGCTGTGACCCTTGCCGGAGGTGCAGATGAACCCGTCACCCACCCGGCCGGCATACCTGGCCACCGTCGGCCCGCCCGCGGCCACATACACCGGGACCGGGGCGTGAGGCCGATCGAAGATCCGCGCATCGACAGTGCGGTAGTACTCTCCTTCGAAGGTCACCGACTCCTGCGTCCACAAGGCGCGCATGAGCCGCACCGCTTCCCGTAGCCGGGCGAACCGCTCCTTGAAACCGGGCCACTGACCGTCCTGGACCGAACCCACCGCCACCTCGTTCAACGCTTCCCCGGTGCCGACCCCGAGCATGACCCGACCCGGCGCGAGGCACGCTAAGGTCGCGAAGGTCTGCGCGATCACCGCCGGGTTGTATCGGAAGGTGGGGGTGAGCACCGAAGTGCCCAGCACCACACGCTCGGTCCGGGCGGCGACGTAGCCCAGCCAGGCCACCGCATTCGGGGCATGGCCACCGGTCAGCCGCCATGGCTGGAAGTGATCGGAGATGGTCACCGAATCGAGGCCCACTTGCTCGGCCAACACCGCGAAATCTGCCAGTTGCTTCGGCTCGAACTGTTCCGCGGAAGCCTTCCACCCAATACGTAGCGACATGCGGTCATTCTTACCCGGAGCACAACCGCGCGAGCTCCGGGCGTGTCCTAGCTAACGCCGACCAGGTGCGGGCCGGTCGCCACCGAGGAATTCCCGACCCCAACTGAACGCCGCCCGTGACCGCTGCGCACGCAGCAACCGCAACCGCACCTCTCGCGTGGGTACCCGGCCTTGGCTCGCCCGCGGCTTAGGCCTGTCCGAGATCGGCGAGCAGGCCGACAAACCAATCGGTCGAGGTGTCGAACGCCTTGCCGCCCTTGATTCGTGGGAACTCGATGGCGCGCAACAGATCACCGCGTTCCTCGTCGTGTCCGATCACGCCAGACTGCCCGGCCAGGGCGGACTCGACCGCCTTGTCCGTGCACTGCTTGATCAGGGCAAGGTCCGCCTCGTTGGCGGCCGCCGACCGGCTGTAATAGCCAGACTTTTGCACCATGGTCTTCTCCGCACCCAGCAGCCGGGCGAACTGCTCGGCAAACCACGCCCCCGGGTTGACCTTGTCCAGTTGCACGTGCCCGAACGGGTCGCGCGGGACTTCCTGGCCCGCCGCCTCCATTTGGGCGACGATGTCGGCCACTCCGGCACCCTCGGAGAGGAAGATGTTGACGCAGCCGATCTCGTCCATGACGGCCTTGAGCCTGGCCGCCTCGCCCTCGATGTCGATCGGGGACTCGGGAACGAACACCGCGTGGACATCCCACCGCCGCGGATCGTTGCCGATCCCAGGAACGAAATCCTGCTCACCGACCCAACGGTGATAGTTGCGTGCCGTCGCCGCGGTCAGCCAGCCACAGTTGCGGCCCATGACCTCGTGGATGATGAGCATGCGCGGGTTGGAGGAATGCTCGGCGATGATGTTCTGGGCGAATCGGCTGCCCATGGCCGCCGCCGTGTCCGCGCCAAGGCTCTGCCGGATCGGGATGACGTCGTTGTCGATCGTCTTGGGCAACCCGACCACGGTCAATTCGTAGTCGTTCTCGTGCAGGTAGGCGGCCAGATCCGCCGCCGTCGTGTTGGTGTCGTCCCCACCGATCGTATGCAGCACATCGACACCGTCCCTGGTCAGTTGCTCGGCTGCAACATGCAAGGGATCCTGCCCCTGCCTGACCAGTCCCCGCTTGACGCAGTCGGCGACGTTGGTCAGCTTGACCCGAGAGTTGCCGATCGGGCTGCCGCCAAACCTGTGCAACACGTGGGCACTGGCGCGCACATCCGGGGTGACTTCGAGGTACTCCCCCTTGAGCAGCCCGGCATAGCCGTCGGTGTAGGCGATGATCCGCACATCTGGCGCGACGTCACTGTAGCGCTCGATGAGGCCGCCGACGGCCGAGGACAGGCACGGGGCGAGGCCTCCGGCGGTGAGCATGGCAACGGTCTTGACGGTCATAGGCCCACGGTAGTGAATCGTGACACCGGTCACCCACCCGATCACCGTCTGGAACGGCCCTCACCGGATAGCGCGCGTCAACGAACGGACCAACCGGCACTCGCCAGAACCGGGCCAGGCGTCGGGAAGGCCCGCATCGGCCGCGGCACGCTCGGTTGGTCCGTTGGTGTCCGATCGCACCCGCACCGGACCTAAACGTGGCGCCGAGCCAAGCGTGGCGCCGAGCCAAGCGTGGCGCCAAGTCAGAGGATGGCGCCGGGGTTGAGCAGCCCGTCGGGGTCGAGAGCGGACTTGATGGTCCGGGTCAACGCCATGACCTCCGGGCCCAGTTGCGCCGGGAGGGCAGATTTTTTTAGCCGACCCACCCCGTGTTCGCCGGTGATGGTCCCGCCCAAGTCGATGGCCAAAGCCATGATCTCCTCGAACGCGGCGTACGCGACATCCTTGGCGCCGGGCGCCGCGGCGTCGTAGACGATGTTGGGGTGGGTGTTGCCGTCACCGGCATGGGCGACCACCGGAATCGCCAGCCCCACCCGCGCGGAGATCTCCTCGATCCCGGCGAGCAGCTCCGGCAGCCGCGGGACCGGTACGCCGACATCCTCCAGCAGGATCGAGCCGAGGCGTTCGATCGCGTGTAGCCCGGCTCGACGGGCGGCGAGGAACAACTCGCCCTCGCCCGGGTCGTCGGTGAGAACCACCTCGGTGGCGTTGTGTCGCCGGCAGGCGGTCGCCATGAGGTCCATCTCGGCGGCGCAGGCCGCCCCCGGCGCATCCGACTGTGCCAACAGGAGGGCGCCGGCGGACCGGTCCAGTCCCATCGGGCGGTAGTCCTCGACGGCGTTGATCGACGGACCGTCCATGAGCTCGAGCAGCGAGGGGCGCAGGGCCGCACCGATGTCGATGACGGCCGCTGCCGCATCGGCAACGGTGGGGAAGAACGCCGCCAAGGTCGACGCCGGCGCGGGCACGGGCACGAGCCGCAGGATGGCCCGGGTGATGATGCCTAGCGTGCCCTCGTTGCCGACGAACAGCTTCAGCAAGGACAGACCGGCAACGTCCTTGATCTGCCGACCGCCGAGGGTGATCAAGGTCCCGTCGGCGAGCACCACGTCCATCCCCAAGACGTAGTCGGTGGTCACCCCGTACTTCACGCAGCACAATCCGCCGGCGTTCGTGGCGATGTTGCCGCCGATGGAGCAGATCTCGAAGCTGCTGGGGTCCGGCGGGTACCACAGCCCATGTCCGGCGGCGGCCGCTTTGACCTCCGCGTTGAGCGCCCCCGGTTGCACGGTGGCGGTGCGTGTGGGCACATCGATCTCGATGGTCCGCATGCCTTCTAGGGAGAGGGTGATGGCTCCCTGGACAGCCAACGACCCCCCGGACAGCCCGGATCCGGCGCCTCGCGGGACCACCGGTATGCCGTGACGGGTGGCCCAGCGCATGGTGGCCTGCACCTGATCGGCGCGCCGGGGCCGGACCACGGCCAGCGGCATCCCGGCCGAGTCGTCGGCCGTGAAGTCCCGCCGGTAGGCCTCCATGGAGGCCGGATCGGTCAAAACGATGGACTCGCCAAGCTCGCCGATCAACTCGGACACAGGGGGGTCGAGCCCCGGCGACGGCATCATCAGGCCACCGTAGCCGGGCGGGACAGCAGGTCCAGCACCCCCACCAGCAGCGCCTCCCGCACCGCCGGGCCAACCCGGTCCAGCAGTGCGTTGACCGGCGCCATCCGCTCCGGCAGGTTCACGCTCCCCGAGCTCCCGGCCAGCCCGGCCGAGGCGAGCAGGCGGGCCAGGGTCGCCTCGTCAATCGCTGCCGGGTCGAGCCCGTCCACCACGGCGACCAACTCGGCGGGCACCTGGACCGGACCGAGCGTTCTCACCGAGTGGACGGCCTGCGCCAGCGCGGCAAGAAACTCTGGTACGGCCCCAGCGACCGCCGGGCTCAGGGTCAGGTGCAGCGTCGCCGGCATATCCCGGAAGGACAGCTGGGGTTGGACGTACCAACCACGAACCGCCATCTCGTCGGCCACCGTGAACACATCGATGCCCGGGTCGTCACAGGTCAGGCAGACCAAGGTCGAGTCCGGTTCGGCCACCAACCGGAGCCCGGGGATGGCCGCGATGCCCTGGGCGAGCGTCCTCGTGGCTTCGTATGCCGCCGCGGCCAGGTCGGCATACCCCTGGTCACCGATGGCATGAGTCACGGCCCACGCGCCGGCGAGTGGACCGCCCGAGCGGGTGGACTGGGTGGTGGCGTTGAGCATCGTGTATCCGGGCCAGTCGGCGCAGGCGAAGAGTTGGGGCTGCCGCAAGGCGGCGCTTCGGTGCAGCAGTGCCGAGACACCCTTGGGTGCATACGCATATTTGTGCAGGTCCACGGACATGCTGGTCACCCCGGGAACGGTGAAGTCCCAGGGCCAGGGGGTGTCCAGCCAGGGCAGCACCCATCCGCCGATGCAGGCATCGACATGGCAGCGCACGCCGGCGGCCGAGGCGGCCGCAGCGATCTCGGGCACGGGGTCGATGACGCCGTGGGCATATGAGGGGGCGGACGCGACGACGAGGACTGTCGATGCATCGATCGCTGCGGCCATGGCCGCAGGATCGGCCCGATAGGTCGCCTGGTCGACGTCCACCACGACAGGCCGGACTCCGAAATAGTGGGCGGCCTTGTGGAACGCGGCATGCGCGGTGGTGGGCAGGATCAGGCTCGGTTCGGCGATCCCTGGTGCGCCGTCCCGGGCGGCAAGCACGGCCAAGAGGATGGACTCGGTGCCCCCGGAGGTGATCGACCCGGCGAACCCGTCCGGCGCATGCAGCAGCCGGCCGGCCCAGGCGATGAGGTCGTTTTCCATGACGAGCAGGGACGGGAACGCCGTGGGGTCCAGCCCGTTGGCCGAGGAGAACTGGGCGAGCGCCTGCTTGCCGAGCGCATCGACCTCTGCCAACCCCGAGTCGTAGACGTAGGCCATGGTGTGGCCGCCATGGGTGGGCAGGTCCAGGCCTTGCCATGTGGCCAGCCGGGTGCGGATATCCTCCGGGCTGAGCGCCGGCGTCCCTCCTGGCCACAGGTCGCCCCCCGGGGTCATCGGGCGCGGCGAGGGTGATGGGCTCATGTCGGCTCCCGTTCGGTCAGGTCCCAGGTATCGGCGGCGGTGAGGCGATAGCGCGCCAGCGGCCACAGCGACATGGCGATGAGCACCGCCGGGATCAGGGTGAATCCAAGAACGACGGCCCGCAGGGCGGAATCAGTCTGCACAGCCGTGCCGGTGGTGGACGAGGCGTAGCCGCCGAGGGCCAGGACACCACCGAACAGGCCCGGGCCCAGGGCTAGCCCGAGAGTCTCCCCCGCGGTCCACACCCCGGTGAACATCCCGATGCGGTTCTGGCCGGTGCTCACGGCATCATTCGCGGCCACATCGGGCAGCATCGCCAGGGGCAGCATCTGGCAGCCGGCATACCCGATGCCGATCACAGCCACGGCAAGCGCCAGTACGGGTGCGGTATGCGCAGACGGCCACGCCAGCAGCGCACCGGCGATCATGAATGTCGAGGCGGCCACGTAGCCGCGGCGCTTGCCGTACCGGGCGGCCACGTGTTGCCAGCCGGGGGTCACCACGAGCGCCGGCGCGACGAAGCAGACGAAGAGGATGCTGGACCAGCCCGGCCGGCCCAAGACGTGCCGGGCGATGTAGTCCACGCCGGCCAGCATCGATCCGGTCGCCAAAGCCTGCAGGATGAACGTGGTCAGCAGGGCCCGGAAGTCCCGCGATCGGGCGATGACGGCCAGTTGTTGGCCCCAGGTGGCACTGGACGGCAGGGCAACCGCGGTTGTGGAGGACGCGGGGATGTGGCGGGTGCCCCACCAGGCACCGGTTGCGCCGATGGCAATGAGGGCGCCGACGAAGATGCCGACACCGACATACCCCCAACGCTCGCCCAGGCCGTCGCGAATGACAGGGGAGAGTCCACCGGAGACCAGGATGGCCAGGGCGAGCACGGCCACCCTCCTGGTCATCAGCCGGGTCCGCTCGTCGTAGTCGTCGGTCATCTCGGCAGGCATGGCCACGTATGGCACCTGGAAGAAGGCGTATGCCGTGGCGCAGGCGACGAAGGCGACCACCACCCACGTCGTGGCCAATCCTCGCGGGGTGGTCGGCCCGGCGAAGAGTAGGACGAAGCAGATCGCCAGGGCCAGGCCGGCCCGAAGAAGGAACGGACGGCGTCGACCGTCGGGGCTGTCATGCCGGTCGGAGATCCGCCCGGCGATGGGGTTGAGGATGACGTCCCACGCCTTGGGTAGCAGGACCACCAGCCCGGCCAGGCCGGCGGCGACGCCCAGACGATCGGTCAGATAGGGCAGCAGCAGCAAGCCCGGGACGGTCCCGAAGGCTCCGGTGGCGACCGACCCCAAGGCATAGCCCCGGCGAATTGCTGGGGTCAGCGGGGTTGCCCGCGGCGTCGCCATGGCTCAGCAACATAGCCGGTTGCCGCTTCCGGGAAGGCCGGTATGAGGTCAACCGCCAATGCGACCGATGCCCGAGCCGATGGCCCACGGCTGGATCGGCGAGTGGGCCAGGATCCACGACTCCAGGTCCTGCAACGACCCGGTGAGGATCAGCAGGCCCAGGACGATGAAGAGCACCCCGATTCCTGCTCGAAGCCACGAACGGGGGTCAGCCGCCCAGCGCAACCGGCGCACCAGCCGCTGGCCTGCCAGACCGATGGCCAGCAGCACCGCGCACAATCCGAAGACGTATGCCGTCAGCAGGACCAGCCCGCGGCCGGGCTCGGCCGGCAACACGGTGACCACGACGTAGGCATACAGCGGAGAGCATGAGCTGAACACAGGGCCCAACGCGGCACCGGTTATGACAGCCCCGAGCCAGCCGGCCCGTTGATTGGCCGAGGACAGCCCCCTGGCCGTCCGGGAACTCAGCCCACTGCCCACCGAGAACCGATCCCACATCTGGGGGAACACCGCGATCAGGCCGAGGGCCACCAGCAGGCCCCCGGACAGGATCTGCCAGGCCTGCGTCGGCACGTTGATCAAGGCGGTGCTGGCCCGCAGGACGAGGGTGAAGAGGAACACGGACACCCCCAGTCCCGCGGTGACCAGCATCGCCCGGCGCGGTCCCACCGGGCCGTGACGCGTCTGCCCCACGGATCCCCCGACGATCACCGGCAGCAGCGACAGCGAGCATGGCGCCAGCGTGGTGAGCGCGCCCGCGACCAGGGCCCCGGTCAGCGCGATGAGCAATCCGGTCACGACCTCAGGCTGCCTTTGCCTTGATGTCCGCGCCGGAGGTGGCCGACGTGAACTTCTTGACCTCGTGGCCCATCGAGTCCACGACGACAAACGTGTGCTGGGTGGTCACCCCGTATTGCTTCTTCAAGTCGGTGGCGGCGTCGTAGTCGATCTTGACCACGGTGAGCCCGTCCGGGACGCCGTCTTTTATCAGGGACTTGTTGGTGTCCTGGCAGGTCGGGCACCAGGAGGCGTCGAAGAAGTAGACGACCGTGCTCCCCTGCCGTTCGGTCATCATGTCCTGGTATTCGGCCTGGGTGAGATACGCGCCCTTGACCATGGCGGCGCCGGTGTCGGCGGTGTCAGCGGTGGCGCTCGACATGATGTCCTTCTTCATGTCATCGGACTTCTTCATGTCATCGGCCATGGTGGCCGACGGGGCATCGGCCATGGCCTTCTCATCCGAGGTGCCCGTGGTGCTTCCGCAGGCGGCCAGGACGAAGCTCAGGGCGAGGACGGGCGCGAGTCGGGTCAAGGCTGCTCTAGGCACGGTGGGCATGGGGGTCCTTTCGTAGCTCACAACGGGGTGTTGTGCGGGTGTCTCCATGAAACGCCGGCTCTACGGGCGCGGGCCACCTGCATGCACGGGCCGTGAGGACGTCGTAAGCGGCCCGTCACATCCCGGTAAGAACTCCGCCTGTAACCGGGCGAGGCTCGTCCGCCAGCGGCAGCTGCAGGCTCATCGTGCAGCCGCTGCCGTCCGGCAAGTTGGCCACCATGAGGCTGCCGCCATGCGATTCGGCGACCGCACGGACAATCGCCAACCCCAAGCCCGTCCCGCGCCGGGTTCCGCGAGAGGTGTCCTCGCGCCAGCCGGGGTCGGTCGCGTGGGCCAAGGCAGCCTCCGACAGGCCACCGCAGCCGTCCCGGATGGTCAAACGGGCTTGCCGGTCCTTCGTGGCCAACTCCGCGCTCACACCTCCGCCGGCGGGAGTGTGTCGCACCGCGTTGTCCAACAGGTTGGTCACGGCGCGCACGATCTGTGATGGCGACACTCTCACGGTGAGGTCACGCTCACCCGCCGGGACGTCCCCGGACAGGCGCACCCCACCGGCGTCGGCTAGGGGCTCCATCGCTGCGATCGCATCGGAGACCACGTCGATGAGGCTGACCGTCTCGATGCACACCGCCGCCCCGGATTGCAGCTGGGACATGGCGAAGACGTCGTCGACCATCGCGGACATCGAATCGATGTTGCGGATGATCCGTTCGCCGGCCTCCTTGGGGTCCATCGCCCCCACGGTGCTCGCCTCGGCCACCGCCCGTATGCCGGCCATGGGGGTGCGCAGGTCGTGCGACATCCAGCTCACCAGTTCCCGCCGGCGTGTTTCCACCGCACGGGCGGCTTCGGCGTCGGCGGTGACCTTGGCGGCCGAGGCCTCCATCGCGGCGATCCGCCGGGCGAGCACCAGCCCGACGATCAACGCCAACGGTGCCCCAGCCACCAGCACAAAGGTGACCGTGCGGTTGTCCTCGGGGATGAGCATGGTCGCCGCCGCCGTGGAGACCCCCGCAGTCAACGACAACACGACGACGAACGGGGCGGCGAGCGCGGCATAGGCCGGTCGTCGTCGAGCCAGCCACACGACGAGCAGTGCCCCGCACCCGGCCACGACCGCGGTCACCCCGGTCGAGGTGAGGACCGTGTGCGCGGGCGGGGCCATCTGCGAGGGCAGCACCGTCATGGTTGGGGGTCCCATCGGTATCCCTTGCCGAAGACGGTCACCACCCGAACCGGTCGGGACGGTTGCGCCTCGACCTTTTCCCGAAGCCGTCGCACGTGCACCGTCACGGTGGATTGATCGCCGATCTCCCACCCCCAGACCGAGCGCATGAGCTCGTCCCGGGAAAACACCGTGCCGGGATGCTTCAGCAGGTGCACGAGCAGGTCGTACTCCCGGTTCGTCAGGGTCAGCGGCTGCCCATCGAGCGTGGCCGAGGAGGCCGCCAGGTCGACCCTCAGTGTCCCGTCGACGAGCACCTGCGCTGCGGTGGCAGACGCTGCGCCGCCGGAGCCGGCCGGGACCGCCCGGCCGACTCCGGGCACGGCATACGGCGCACGCTCGTCGGCGCGAACCCGTCGCAGCAACCCTCGAATGCGCAGATCCAGCTCTCGCAGGCTGAACGGTTTGGTGACGTAGTCGTCGGCGCCCACCTGCAGCCCACGTACCCGGTCGTGTTCCTCACCCTTGGCGGTGACCATGATGACCGGCAGCTGTGGCCGCGCCTGCCTGATCCGGCGGCAGATCTCCACGCCGGTGACCGACGGCAGCATGACGTCCAACAGGGCGACATCGATCGGCTCGGTCAGGGCCAGCTGAGCGCCCTCCGCCCCGTCGCCACTTTCCAGCACCTCCAGGCCGGCGGCCCGCAGGTAGGCCGACACCGACGCCCGCATCGTGGCATCGTCTTCGACCAGCAGCACGCGAACCATTCGTCAAGCCTAGGGCGTGCGAACCGGCCGACACCGGCCGGGGCCGGCCTCGTAACCGGAGCGTAAGGACGCCGCCGCACCACGACACAGTTGACCGGCCTCAGGCCGGATCGCAACGGTTTCGTTACCCCATGTGTCCCTCATCGGGCTGATCGAAACGGACCTTGTGGCTAGGGTCGATGGGTCGCCACGCACCTTGTCGGGGCCCTCCTAGGGCCTGAATCGGTCGTGCCCGGAAACCGGGGATTGGCCGCGCAGGGTTGGGGAGTGTTCGGCAGTGCCTGATGTGTCGTTCCGCTCGCCCGCGTGGCGCATGTCAGAGTACGCAATCGAAGGGTTTCACCCATGCGACGTCGTTCGACGACCGTCATGTTTACCGCATTCACCATCGCCGCGAGCGGGATGCTCGCCGCCTGTGGGAGCCGCGACAGCAGCTCCGGTGCCACCGCCAGCTCGGAAGGAGGCAAGCCGCTGGATGGCGTCACCGTCACTGTCGGCTCCAAGGACTTCACCGAGAACATCCTCCTGGGCGAAATACTCGGCCAGGTCTTGGCGCAGAAGGGTGCCACGGTCAACGACAAGACCAACCTCGGCGGCACCTCCGTCAACCGCCAGGCGCTGGTCAGCGGGGACATCAACGTCTATCCGGAGTACAACGGCACCGGATGGACGGTCCACCTCAAGCAGCAGGATCCGAGCCAAGATCCCACGGAGCTGACCGACAAGACGTCCGCCATGGACCTCAAGGACAACAAGATCGCCTGGGTCGGGCAGTCGCCCTTCAACGACACCTACGGCTTCGCCGCCAACGGTGACCTGGCCAAGAAGGAGGGTGAGTTCGATTTCCAGAAGATGGCCGACTACCTCAAGGCCAACGCCTCGGCCAAGCTGTGCCTGGAGACGGAGTTCCCGGACCGCCCCGACGGTCTCGTCCTTTTCGAGAAGGCCACCGGATACACGGTGCCCAAGACCCAGATCACCATCCTCGATACCGGGCTGATCTACACCGAGACCGCCAAGGGCTCCTGCCAGTTCGGTGAGGTCTTCACCACCGACGGACGGATCCAGGCGCTCAACCTCTCCCTGGTCAAGGACCCCGGCGTGATGATCCTCTACAACGTGTCCTACACGTTCCAGGACGACCTCTATCAGGCGCACGCGGCGACGTACGACGACGTGGTCGCCAAGATCCTCGAGCCGCTGGACAACACGAAGATGGCCGAGTTGAACGCCAAGGTGGATGTCGACGGCGACGACGTCAAGATCGTCGCCAAGGATTACCTGAAGAGCATCGGCCTATCCTGACCCGTCCAGCATCTTCGCTGAACGCCGCAGTGCCCCCGGCCGGACCTGGCCGGGGGCACTGCGTTTTCTGCTTGACGGCATACGGGCAACCCGTGGGCGGGCCCGTCGGATAACGGCCCCGGCTCACACCCCGCGCGGGCGCAGGTAGCGCTCTGCCACCGCGCCGAGCCAATCGAAACTCAGCGCAACGATGGCCACGAGCACACTACCGACGATGAGCACACTGTCCTGCTGCAGCTTCAGGCCCGAACTGATCGTGATGCCCAGGCCACCGCCACCGATGAGGAAGGCCAGCGTGGCCATCCCGATGTTGATGATCATGGCGGTACGCACCCCGGCGAGGATGACCGGAACGGCCAGCGGCAACTCGATCTTGGCCAGCACCCCGGCCTTGGTCATTCCCATCCCACGACCGGCCTCGATGACGCTCCGATCCACCCCGTCCAGACCGACCATGGTGTTGCGCAGGACCGGCAGGATGGCATACACGGTCAGGGCGACGACGACCGTGACCAGGCCCTGACCCATGAAAGCCAGGAAGATCACCAGCAACCCGTATGCCGGGAGCGCCTGACCCGAGTTGGCCACGGCGAGCACGGCCGGGCCGACCTTCCGGGTGCCCTGCCGAGTGAGCAGGATGCCCAACGGCACCGCGACGAGGACAACGAGAACGGTGGACCAGAACGAGATGATGAGGTGGTCACGCAATTGGGGGAGCAACTTGTCCGACCAGCTCAGCGCCGATGCCTGTTGGATGTTCCGATCCGCATCGAGGTGCAGCGACTGGTAGTAAAGGAACAGCGCCCCGGCGAGGGCCAGGATGCCAAGAGGCGCCAGTTTCAGTCCGAGGCTGCCGCGGCGAGTGCGCCAGGGCCCGCTCCGCTTCGTCGCGGCTGCCTCTGAGAGGCTCTCGGTGACCCTGGCGTTCTCGACGACGGGGTCGAGCCGATCCGGGGCGAGGTTGCTCATGACGCCGCCTGATCCAGCTCATCGAGGTCCCGATAGTGTTGCCGCGCCTCGCGCTGTGCCCGCCGGATCACCCGTGACAGGTCGGCCATCTGCACCACGCCTTGGAGGGCGCCCTCGTCATCGACGACGCAGGCCATCCCCGAGGCGGACTGCAGCATCTCCTCGAGCGTTTCGAACAACGTGGCCTGGGAGCTGACCCGTGCCCGGACGGCGACACCGTCCTCCTGCGTGAGCTGGCGACCTTCGACGAGGTCCTCCTCGCGCAGCCAGCGGATCGGCCGGTCGAGCTCATCGACCAAGAGCACCCAATCGCTGCCGGACTGCTCCAGCACCCGCAACCCCTCCGTGTGCGCCTCGGCCACGCTGACATGCGGATAGTCCGCCAACGGCAACGCGTCGACTTCTTCGAAGTTCAGTCCTTTGATGGTCGAACCGCTGCCGATGAAGTCCGCCACGAAGTCATCGACTGGGAAGGCAAGGATCCGCTCGGGGGTGTCGATCTGCCGGATGGCCGACCGCTCCCCAAGGATGGCGATCCGGTCGCCCATCTTGATCGCCTCGTCGATGTCGTGGGTGACGAAGACGATGGTCTTCCCGAGGGTCTGTTGCAACTGGAGGAACTCGTTCTGCAGGTTCTCCCTGGTGATCGGGTCGATGGCCCCGAACGGCTCGTCCATGAGCATGATCTCCGGGTCGGCACCGAGCGCCCGGGCGACACCGACGCGCTGTGCCTGGCCGCCGGAGAGTTCCTTGGGGTAGCGGTCGCGGTACTCGTTTGGGTCGAGCCCGACCATGGCGAGCAGGTCATCGACGCGCTCCGCGATATGGTCCTTCTTCCAGCCGAGCATCTTGGGGACGGTGGCGATGTTCTCCGCGATCGTGTAATGCGGGAAGAGGCCGATCTGCTGGATGACGTAGCCGATCCGCCGACGGAGTTTGTCCGGGTTGACGCTCGTGACGTCTTCATCATCGAGAAGGATCGTGCCGCCGCTCGGCTCGATCATCCGGTTGATCAAGCGCAGCGTCGTGGATTTGCCGCAGCCGGATGGGCCGACAAGCACGAGAATCTCGCCCTCGTACACGTCCAGCGTCAGGTCGTCGACCGCTGGAGATTGGTTCTTGGCATACGCCTTGGAGACGCTATCGAGGTGAATCTTCACTGAGTTTGGCATTGAGTTTCTCCGCCTAGTCGTGTGGGCAGTGCGCGCGGGTGTTCGTCCCGCGCCGAGCCGGATGATTGCGGTCTCAGGCGCGTATGCCGGCCGGTGTCACCAGCCGTTGGATGGCCGCGAAGACCATGTCGAGCACCAGTCCCAGCACGACGGTGAAGACAACGCCGACAAACACCGAGTTCAGCGCGTTGGGCAGGCCCAGCCGGGTCAACCCGGACTGGATGAACGAGCCCAGCCCGTCCCCGCCGACAAGGACCGCGATGGCGGCGATGCCGACGGTCATCAGGCTGGAGACCCGCACGCCGGCCATGATGACCGGCCAGGCGAGTGGCAGACGCACCTTGATCAGGCGCTGCGGGCCACTGAGGCCCATGCCTCTGGCGGACTCGATAACTGATGCAGGCACCTCGTCGAGCCCGGTGACGGTGTTCCGCAGAATCGGCAGGATGGCGTAGAGGAAGAGCGCCATCATGGCGGGCGTGTTGCCGATGCCGACGACGGGGATGAAGATCGCGAAGAGGGCGAGGGAGGGGATCGTCAGGAAGATCCCGGTCACCGCAAGCGCGACGGCTCGAAGGGTGGGGTGTCGTTGGACGAGGATCCCCAACGCCACCGAAAAGGCGGTGGCCAAGACAATGACGACGAGCGTGATCCGGGCGTGTTCACCCGTAGCGGTGATGATCTCGGAGATGTGTCTGTGGACATAGGTGAACCAACTGGATAAAGCCTCCACGCCTACCTTTCTCGCCGCGCACCGTCGTGCGCGCAAAGTACCCCCAACAGGGCAAACTCCATCACCTCGGTGAGGCGATGGGCACCCCATTAAGCCATTCTCACGGCTCGAAGATCAATCTGCGCAAGCGTTATGACACCGCATCGTTACCCGTGCCCCACCCCGTTGAGTGCGCGTAACTCGGGGGCCGGGGAGGGCTGGTGTTTCCCCTCAGCGGCGGGCGTTGAAAACGTCCTTACCGAACGGCACCAGCCCGGCCTGACCGGCGTAGCCGAGGTGCCCCAGTCCGTCGGTGCCCCCGCTGGTCACCCCGAGGATGTCCTCGTAGCTGCGTAGCGCCGAGTAGTGGTTGTAGGCACCGGTCGTGTTGACCGTCCCCGCGGCGATGTACTTCTTGTTCAGCAACAGTGCCCCGGTCTTGCCGCCACCGGGGTAGGTGCCAGGTGTCGGATCCTTCTCCTGGTAGCCCATCATGCCCAGGATCGGGCTATAGCCGGGGTTGCCGCTCTGGTTCGGGCCCACCGGCTGACCCGGCAGAGCGGCATACGAGGTCGTGGAGTTGAAGCCGGCCTCATCGAGGGTGATGACGATGAGCATCTCGCCCGACCGGTAGGACGGGGAGGCCATCATCGTCGGCACCCAGTGCTTCAGCCACAGGTCCGCCGCGGTCAGGCCTCCCCCGTTGCCACCCTCGACGTCTGTGTCGCTCCCACCGGCCTGCGCGGGCTGGCAGGTGGCGTCGTGCCCGTCGTTGCACAGGTCGGGGATGACGAAGGAGAACGCCGGTGTGGTCTTCTTGGCCTTGAAGTCGCTGACCAGGTGCCCGGTGAAGGTGTCTTTGCCCTTCTTGCCGGTCCCCAGACTCAGCGTCCCCAGCGGCACGACCCGCTCGTTGCACAGGGACGGATCGTCGATGACGGAGTGGAAGTACATGAACGGGTTGTGCCGGGTGGCATATCCATCCCCGGCGACGGCCGAGTTGGAGTTGTCCACTCCGTTGATCGGCGGGTGCGCGCAGGTGGTGCCGCCGACGGCACCGGGATTGGTGTCGGGGCTGCCGTAGTCGCGCGCGGGGATGTTGCCCATGTCCTCGGCGTAGACCCGCCACGGGTATCGGTAGGTGTGCGCCCCCTTGCGTGACCCGCCGTATGCCGCATCCAACTGGGCGCCGATGGTCGCCACGCTCTTGGGGAAGACACACCCGTCGCCGACGACCTGGCCGTCGGAGGTCGGGGTACCCGGGGTGATGTTGGTGAAGGCACCGGTGATGTGGCCGCTGCTCAGCGAGGCGAGGTCGATGCAGTCGCTGTTCTGCGTACCGGTCGAGGCCTGCCCAGAGATCTGGCTGATGTAATTGCCCTGGCTGACGTGACTGGTCGCGTAGTAGTTCTCCACGATCTGACCCTGCTTGGCGAGCACGGTGTTGAGGTAGGCCGCGGGCGAGTCCGCCCCGAAGGTGACGTCGTAGTCTTCGTTCTCCAAGTCAATGACGACAATGTTCTTGATCTTGCCGGGGGCGATGGCTGCCCGCTGCGTGCGCGTCACCGTCTTCTTCGTGGCCGGCTGCTGCGCCACGACCGCGGTCGGCCGCTGGGCGTGGGCCGACTGCGGGTTCGGCGCCTGCTTGGGTCCAGGAGTCTGCGCGTATGCCGCAGGAGCGACGGCCGTTATGGCGAGGGCAGCGAGGGCAGCGAACGACAGCGGCGGACGCGAGAGGCCAAGAACACGGGCACGAGACATGCTGAAGGTCCTTTGCATAGGTCGGTGGACGGTCACCCCGAGAAGACCGCCCCCGGGTCGCTCAACAACCTGCCGGGCGCCGGTGAACGGCGCGGACCCGCACCGGCAACGGGCGGGTGAATGCTCCGTAAAGGCCTGCCGAGGCGGGGGTCAGTCCTGGACGGGGGTGATGCGCAGGACCTTGTCGTTGTCGCCGTTCGAGGTCGTCACCAGCAACGCGCCGTCGGGGGCCGTGCGCGCCGCCCGCAACCGCCCATATGTTCCATTCGTCGCTTCGGGGATGGACACCGAGGTCAACGCCCCAGCGGCGTCCATCCGGAGGACCAGGAGTTTGGCCCCCTTCAGCGCGGTGACCACGAGAGCGCCGTCGTTCTTGCCCCACGCCGGCCCCGTGACGAAGGTCAACCCGCAGATGGCCTGGGTGGTCGGGCCGGACTGCCACAGCGCCGGGACTGCCTCCGGGAACCGATCCAGGTCGGTCATGGACACCGATTCGTCGTATGCCGCGGTGCTCCCCCCTACCGAGGGGTCCCACCCGTAGTTGCCGCCCGCCCGCTCCAGGTTGACCTCGTCGTTGACGGACGGGCCATGTTCGGCGGTAAACACCTGCCCGGTACCGGGCCGGACAGCCACACCCTGGACGTTGCGATGCCCGAAGGAGTGGACATAGCGCTGGTTGCGGTCGGCGGCATCGGCATAAGGGTTGTCCAGCAACGGCTCACCCGTGTGCAGGTCCAACCGAAGGACCTTCCCACCCAGGCTCGTCAGGTCTTGCGGGATGCTGCCGACGGCGGTGTCGCCGGTGCCCACGAGCAGGGCACCGTCAGGCCCGATGCTAGGGCGGCACCCCGAGTGTCGGCCCCCGACAGCCACCGGCAGCCCGGTGAGCAAGGTGCGCACCCGTTGGGCCGATGCACCGTCGGTGGACAGCCGCCAGGTGACCAGGCGAATATCCACCGGCTCGCCGTTCTCGGCGTGATCAAGGCAGGTGGTGAACTCTCGGCTGGTGGCGAAGTCGGGGTGGATGACCATGCCGAGCAGCCCGCCCTCGCCCTTGGCATACACGTCGGATAGCTCCGCCGACACCGGCGTCCTGCGCGCGCCCGGGCCGAGGTTGGACAGCAAGGTGATGCGTCCCGGTCGCTGAGTGACCAGGGCCGAACCGTCCGGCAACACCCCGATATCCCAGGGGTTCTCCAACCCGTCGGCGATCACCTCGATCGTCAGGTCGGGTGCCACTCCCGAGGCGGCGATCGATCCGCTCGGCCCAGCGCCAGCTGTCCCGGTGCCCTGCCCCGGCACCTCACCCAGGGCGTCGTTCCCATCGGTGCAACCGGCCAGCGCGGTCGCGGCCAGCACCGCGACAGCCGCCAGCAGGACACCCCCGCGCGCTGCGGCATACCGGCGACGACTGCTCAATTTCGCCACGTTCATCCTTTCGCCGGCGCGCATCACCCCACCCGGCCGCCACGACTATGGACAAGCGTCACACAAAAAACGAGCGCGCGCCCTGCGACGTCCCTGCAAGGATGCGGGCATGCGTCCAATCGTTCAGAGCAAGAAGTTGCAGCACGTGCGGTATGACGTGCGCGGACCCATCCTTCTCGAGGCGCAACGGTTGGAGGCCGAGGGCCACAAGATCCTCAAGCTCAACATCGGCAACACCGCCCCCTTCGGCTTCGAGGCCCCCGAAGCCATCGTCGCCGACATGATCCATCACCTGCCCGACAGCCAGGGGTATGCCGATTCCAAGGGCATCTATTCGGCCCGGACCGCGGTCGCCCAGTACTACCAGTCCCACGGCCTGACCGAGTCGAAGGTCGAGGACGTCTTCATCGGCAACGGCGTCTCCGAACTCATCACCATGGTCTTGCAGGCCTTCGTCGACGATGGCAACGAGATCCTCGTCCCCGCGCCGGACTATCCGCTGTGGACCGGCGCGGTCAGCCTGGCCGGCGGAACCCCGGTCCACTACCGGTGCGACGAGGACAACGGGTGGAACCCCGACCTGGCCGACATCGAAGCCAAGATCACCCCGAACACGCACGCCATCGTCGTGATCAACCCGAACAACCCGACCGGGGCCGTCTATTCCGAAGCAACGGTCAAGGCTCTAATCGACATCGCTCGCCGACACGAACTGGTCGTCATGGCGGACGAGATCTACGAAAAGATCCTCTTCGACGACGCCGTGCACCACCACGCCGCCACGTATGCCGGCGACGACGTCCTCTGCCTGACCTTCTCGGGGCTCTCCAAGGCCTACCGAGCCTGCGGGTACCGGGCCGGGTGGGTGATGATCTCCGGACCCAAGCACCTGGCCGAGGACTTCCTCGAGGGGCTCACGCTGCTGGCCAACATGCGGATGTGCGCCAATGTCCCGGCACAGCACGCCATCCAGACCGCGCTCGGCGGCTACCAATCCATCAACGAGCTCATCGCGCCCGGTGGGCGGTTCTACGAGCAGTCCAAACTGGCGGCCGACTTGCTCAACGCCATTCCTGGCGTGACCTGCGTCCAGCCCCGTGGCGCCCTGTACTGCTTTCCTCGGCTCGACCCTGAGGTCTACCCCATCACCGACGACGAGGCCTTCGTCATCGACCTGCTGCGCGCCAAGAAGATCCTCGTCACCCACGGCACCGGGTTCAACTGGTTCGATCCTGACCACTTCCGGCTGGTGACCCTCCCCGACGTCGACATCCTCGCCGAGGCAGTCGACCGAATTGCCGAGTTCCTCGAAACCCTCCGCGAGTGACCAGCCGGGTAAGCCGACGCCCGCTGCCCGGCTACAGTGATCGGCGATGACGTCCTCGGCGCCTGGACCACACGCTCGATTGATGGCCGCCCTCTCCCTCGGGGGGGTCTTGGGCGCCCTCGGCCGATACGCCGTGGCGTTGGCGCTGCCGACACCCTCGGGCCATTGGCCCATGGCGACCTTCGTGGTGAACATCATCGGATCGTTCGCTATGGGTGTGCTCGTGGCATACCTGGTGGACCGGCCGGGGGCCCATCCGCTGCTCCGCCCGTTCGTCGGGGTCGGTGTGCTCGGCGGGTGGACGACGTACTCCTCCTTCGCGCTCGAGGCGGTGGCGCTGGCCGAGCAGGGGAATGGCGGCGTGGCGGTGGCATACGTTGCCGGGTCGTTCCTCATCGGGATCGCTGCCGTGGCGGCCGGGAGCGCGATCGGGGCACGGTGGTGGCCGGTGCGCACATGACCAGCGCCTTGCTCGTCGCCCTGGGTGCCGCGCTCGGCGCCCCGGTGCGATATCTGACCTCTCACCTGCTGCGCACCCGGTGGGGGGCCCGGGCGAGCGCCGGGACGTTGACCGTCAACGTGCTCGGCTCGTTCCTCCTCGGTCTGCTCGCTGCGGATGGTGTCGCTGGAGACCTGTGGGCGCTGGTCGGGATCGGCTTTTGCGGGGCGTTGACGACGTTCTCCTCCCTGGCGTTGGAACTATGGGAGGCGTATGCCGAGGGGCGCCGCCGTGAAGGCCTTGTCAACCTGACGCTCAGCCTCGTCCTTGGTCTGGGTGCGGCTTGGCTCGGGTGGTCGCTCGGTTCCTAAGGACTACCTGGCGCGGACGTCTTCGGGCTCGCCCGAGGATTGGGCCATCGTGTCGAAGAGGCCGTCTCCGGCGCTCTCGAGGTCCTCGGACAGGTGCCGGTCGACGCGCTCCTCGTGGGCATGGTTGGTCTCACGCAGGGGGAGCGCCTTGATGGCCATGGTGCAGACGATGACGAAGGCGACGATGGGCAGACCCACGACGAAGACCTCGTGCAGCTGATCGGACAACCCCTGCCGGACCGCGGTAGCGATCACAGGCGGCAGCTTGGCCAGCGCCGAAGGGTCCATGACCGCGCCGGCGCTTTCCGAGCTGGCGGGCAACGAGGCCGCTGCGCCGGCCGGCAGATGCCGGACGATGGCGTCACCGAGCCCGCTGGTCATGATGGAACCGAAGAGGGCGATGCCGACGGTCGACCCCACGTTCCGGAAGAACTGGCTCGAAGCGGTGGCTACCCCGAGGTCCTTGCGGTCGACGGCGTTCTGCACGACGAGGGTGTACTGCTGCATGGCCATGCCGATGCCCAGACCGAGAACGACCATGGCCAAGGTGAGCTGTGTTTGGGTCGACTGGTAGGTCAGTCGAGTCAGCAGCCACATCCCAACTGCCATGACGAACCCGCCGGCCACCATGATGGCCTTGTAGTGCCCGGTCCGGGTGATGACCAGCCCGGCGCCGATGCCCATGACGATGAATCCGAGCATCAGTGGGGCGAGGATGAGGCCGGAGTTGGTGGCGTTGACCCCGAGCACGCCCTGGGCATAGACCGGGATGTAGATGATCGCGCCGAACATGACCATGGACAAGCCGAAGCTGGCCAGGTTGCTCGCGGTGAAGACCGAGTTGCGGAACAGGCGCAACGGGATGACCGGTTCTTCCGCACGCTGCTCGACGACGATGAAGACAAGCAAGGCGATGACACCGAGCGCATACAGGCCAAGGATTTGACTGGACGTCCAGGGATAGGTGGTCCCGCCCCACGAGGTGGCCAGCAGGATGGAGACCAGGGCCACCGTCAGGGTGGCGATCCCGAGCGTGTCGACCTTGGCGTCACGGCGTTGGTGAGGCAGGTGGAGGAACTTGACGATGACGAAGGTGGCGACGATGCCGATGGGCAGCGAGGCGAAGAACAGCCAGCGCCAGCCCCAGTGGTCGGTGATGAAGCCACCGGCAAGGGGACCAGCGACGGAGGTCAGACCGAAGACCGCACCCATGAATCCCTGGTACTTGCCACGCTGACGCGGCGGGATGATATCGCCAATAATGGTCTGGGACAGCGGCATAAGGGTGCCCATGCCGAGCCCTTGGACCGCGCGGGCAAAGACGAGGAACCAGAAGTTCTGGGCAAACCCGGCCATGATGGAACCGAGCATGAACACGAACAGACCGGCAAGGTAGAACCCGCGGCGACCGTAGAGGTCGGAGAACTTTCCGACAATGGGCACGATGATCGCCGAGACGAGCATGGCGGCGGTGGCGACCCAGCTGTAGTGGTCCATGCCGCCCAGTTCGGCCACAATCCGCGGCATCGCCGGACCGACGATGGTCTGGCTGATCGAGGCGACGAGCATGCCAAGCATGAGGCCGATGAAGACCCGCCGAGCCTGGGGGCTCAACGAGAACTTCTCCGGTGGTGCTGCCGAAGTCGACGTCATAGCGGGTCCTTTCAACAGTGAGGGTGAGCAACTGGCACAAAGCCAGCCAGGGACGCCGCGCCGGGTGGTTCCCCCAACGGCTTGCCGGGCGCCATATCTGGCGACAGACTAAGTCAATGTTTGCATTTGATGCAAATTTGCATCTGTTGCATACTTGGGGTCGTGACTAGCCCGCCACTAGCCTCGACGACGCAGGAATCAGCCCAGTTCCCCGACTCGTGGCGCGAACAAAAGAAGCGGACCACACGCGCCCGGATCCACCGGGAGGCCGTGCGGCTCGCCGTGGAGCGCGGGCTGGCGTCCGTCACGGTCGAGGAGATTGCCGCCGCCGCAGAGGTCTCTCCACGCACCCTGTTCAACTACTTCGATTCCAAGGAAGACGCACTGGTCGGGCAGGACCCGGACCTAGCCGATCGATTGGCCGCGCACCTAGCCTCGCGCCCGGCCGACGAGCCGATCGGCATCGCCCTATACCACGCCATGCACGCCCACCTGGCCGAGATCGAATCCGATCCGGACCTGCTTCGTATGCGCAACACCTTGGCCGCGTGCTCGCCCGATCTGCAAGCTCGCCTCAGCGGCGGCGGCCACCGGTTCGAGCGGGCCCTGGTCGACGCCGCCTATGCGCGCACCGGCACCGACATTGCCACCGACATCACCACCGGTATGGCGGCCAGGGTGGCGCTGGCAGCGGCCCGGACGGCCTTCGATCAGCACCGAGCGGCCACCCAGCAGGGGCCCTTGGCCGACCGGTTGGATGCCGCGTTCGCCACGGTTGGCATCGGGCCAGCCTGACTGCTGCAGCCTCCCCTCGACCGAGCCGGCGCGAGTCCTCAGAGCGGATCCCCCGTGAGGGTCATGGCGACAGTCTCTCGGCTCCGCCGGCGGGAATCCTCAGATCCCGTTGGGGCGTTGCCGATCTGGGGTGATCTGCAGGATGACCCGCTCGCTCTCGACGGGGTTGGCGTAGTCGGCTCCGGTGTAGCGACGAGACAGTGCGTCGATGTGGGCTCGGGCTTCCTCCCCGCGCACGGTCCCGGTCACCTGGCCACGAACCTCGGCGTAGGCATACGGGTTGGAGGCGTCCATGACGGTAACGGTCACGTGCGGGTCGGCCTGTATCGCCTTGAACTTGGCCCGGTGCACCTCGGTGTTGATGAGCAGGTGCTCTTCGTCGGCGTCGACCCACATGACGTGGCTGGCGATTTGATCGTTGGGCAGGTGCACGCTGAGGATGGCGAAGTTGGCTCCGGTGGAGGCCAGTGCGCCAATGGCGGGATCGATAGACATGACCGCCAGCCTAAAACGCGTCAGTTGGTGGGCGGTGCCGGGGTCCCCGCGAGCGTGCGCAACGTGGTGGCCGTGTCGATGGCCGCCATGGCGGCCTCGTATCCCTTGTCCTCGCTGGAGCCGGGCAGGCCAGCGCGGGCCAGCGCCTGCTCATGGGTGTCGCAAGTGAGTACGCCAAACCCGATGGGTACG
Source organism: Nostocoides sp. (assembly GCA_047974805.1). Lineage (GTDB taxonomy): Bacteria > Actinomycetota > Actinomycetes > Actinomycetales > Dermatophilaceae > JAJXUB01. Next base: position 89,113 of record JBKECS010000015.1, read on the forward strand.
CCGGTACGGACGGCGATCTCGGTCAGACCCCATGTGACGGATTGACAGACGTAGTCGAAGTGCGGGGTCCCGCCGCGGATGACCACCCCGAGGGCGACGAGGGCATCGTGTTGTGGCGCGAGCCGGGTGCAGGCGACGCTGAGCTCGACGGTGCCGGGAACCCGCACCACCGCCGTGGCGTCCAGACCGGCTTCGGCCAAGGCCCGAAGGGAACCGTCGATGAGCCCATCCATGACCTCGGTATGCCAGGTCGCGGCCACGACGGCCACCCGCAGACCGCGGGGGTCACCGAGCCTGGTGTCATCGGTGGGCTTGCCTGCTCCGCTCACGAGAGCTCCGTTCTGAATGAGGTGGTTTCTTCAAGGGTGTGCCTCGGCGAGGCATGCCGCCGTGCGATGGTGTCGGCCAGGCAGCCTCAGGCGCTGTCAGCGAGGGCATGACCCAACCGCTCGGCCTTGGTGCGCAGGTAGTCGGCATTCGTGGCCACCGGTGGGGTGCGAAGCGGTTCCGGGGTGATGGTCAGGCCTAGGTCACTTAGCCCGGCAACCTTGGCCGGGTTGTTCGTCAGCAAGACAACCTCGTCCAGGCCGAGGTCGGTGATGATTGCTGCGGCTGCCGCGTAGTCGCGGGCATCGACGGGCAGGCCCAACTCGACCTGAGCGTCCACGGTGTCCAGCCCGCGGTCCTGCAAGGCATAGGCGCGCAGCTTCTCGGCCAACCCGACCCCGCGGCCCTCGTGGCCGCGCAGGTAGATCACCGCCCCCCCTTCGGCTGCGACGCGGGCCATCGCGGTCTCCAGTTGCGCCCCGCAGTCGCAGCGCAACGATCCCAGTGCGTCGCCGGTGAGGCACTCCGAGTGGACCCTTACCAACGGGGGGCCGTCGTTCGCCCGCAGGCCGCGTGGGCTGATCAGCGCCACGTGCTCGTCACCGGTGACGGTGTCGCGATAGCCGAGCACGCCGAATTCTCCGTGCCGGGTGGGCAGCGTGGTTTCAGCGACCCTCCTCACCCGGTCATAGCGCTGCCGGTAGGCGATGAGGTCGGCGATGGTGAGCACCGGGAGGTCGTGTGCTTCACCGAGCGCGATCAGGCCGGGCCAGCGGGTCATCTGCCCGTCGTCCTGGACGACCTCGGCGATGATCCCGACCGGCGACAGGCCGGCAAGCCGGCACAGGTCGACGGCGGCCTCGGTATGCCCGGCGCGGGTGAGCACGCCGCCGTCGCGGGCCCGCAGCGGCACGACGTGTCCCGGTCGGCGCACCATGTCCGCGGTCGCGCCGGGGTCGGCCAGCACCCGGGCCGTGTGGGCCCGGTCGGCGGCGGAGATCCCCGTGGTGACGCCAGCCGCCGCGTCCACGGTCACGGTGTAGGCGGTGCGCAGTGGGTCATGGTTGTCGGCCACCATGAGCGGGAGTTCGAGCCGGTCGGCGATCGTGGAGGGCATGGGTGCGCAGAGGTACCCGGAGGTATGCCGAATGGTCCAGGCGACCCACTCATCGGTCGCGGTTGCGGCCGCGAGGATGACGTCTCCTTCGTTCTCCCGGTGGGCATCGTCGGCGACGAGGACGGGACGGCCGGCGCGCAACGCCGCCAACGCTTCCTCCACAATGGCTGCTGGCGTGTGCTGGCGTGCCGTGGCTGGGTGGTCAGTCATGACGACTCCTTGGGGGCCGCCACCGCTGGCGGCATGGGCGAGGTGCTCGTCTGTGCTGCGACGAGGCGTTCGACATATTTGGCGAGGATGTCGACCTCGACGTTGACGAGCTCGCCGACACCTTTGCGACCGAGGGTGGTCAGGACCATGGTTGTCGGGATCAACGAGACCGACAGTCCGGCGGGTTCGGTGTCGACGACGGTCAGGGACACCCCGTCCAGGGTGATCGATCCCTTGGACACGATGTAGCGGGACAGCGAGGGGTCTACGGCGAAACGGACGACCTCCCAGTGATCCCCGGGTTCACGGGCCGTGATGGTCGCCGTCGCGTCCACATGGCCTTGCACGATGTGGCCGCCAAATCGTGCGGTGGCGGACATCGCTCGTTCGAGGTTGACCGGGGCCCCCGGCGTCAGCCCGCCCAGGCTGGTTCGGGCCAGCGTCTCGGCCATGACGTCCACCGTGAACTGCTCAGCGTCATGTTCGGTGACCGTCAGGCATACCCCGTTGACCGCGATGGAGGCGCCATGGATGGCGTCGGAGGACACCAACGGTCCGCGAACGGTGAGCCGGGCAGAGTCACCGTGGGGGTCCACGGCGACGACGGTGCCGAGCTCTTCGACGATGCCAGTGAACATCTCACTCCTTCGTGGTGGGGTTGGGTCGGCCGGTGATGCGCACGTCTTGGCCGAGGACCGCGACGTCGGTGATCCTCAAGCGGGCGATGTCGGCCATGGTGGCGATGCCCAGGTCGGTGACGGCGCTCGGGCCGGCGCCGAGGAGTGCCGGCGCGAGGTAGGCACGGACCTCGTCGATCAGCCCAGCCCGCCAGAAGGCCCCGGCCAGGCGTGGCCCGCCTTCGAGGAGGACGTGGTGGATGCCGCGGTCGATCAGCCGGGCCATGACGTCCTCAGGATCGTGGGTGTCCAGCATCAGCGTCGGTGCAGCGGCGTCGCGCAGCTGGGCGGCGTCTGGCAGCGGGCGGGAGCCGACGACGACGCGCAGCGGCTGGCGGTCGGCCGAGCTGCCATCCGGCGTGCGGACGGTCAACGCCGGATCATCGGCCAGGGCGGTTCCGGTTCCGATGACGACGGCGCCACATCGTGCGCGCAGGGCGTGCACGTCACGACGGGCCGCGAGCCCGGTGATCCATCTGCTCGCGCCATCGGCGGCGGCACTGCGCCCATCAAGGGTGGCGGCGAACTTCCAGGTGACAAAGGGACGTCCGGTCCGGCGGGCATGTAGCCAGGTGCGATTGAGGCCCTCCGCGGCCTCGCCGAGCAGACCGTGGCGGACATCGATCCCATGGGCGGACAGCCGGGCGGCGCCACCGCCGGCGATGGGGTCGGGATCGGGAACGGCATACCGGACTGCGGCAATGCCAGCGTCGATGAGTGCCTGAGTGCACGGACCAGTGCGCCCGACGTGGTCGCATGGTTCCAGGGTTACGTATGCCGTGCCCCCGCGAGCCAATTCGCCGGCTTCGTCCAGCGCGTCCACCTCGGCGTGGGCTGTCCCGGCTCCCCGGTGATGGCCCACCCCGACGATCAAGCCAGCGGCGTCAACGATGACACAGCCCACCCGAGGGTTCGGGTCCGCCTCCGGCCCGCGGGCGGCAGCAGCAAGTGCCGCCTGCATCGCGGTGCTGTCCAGGTCCACAGTGTCGCCTTGCTCACGTCCGATATCACAGCGGCGGACTCCGGGCGACGGCCTTCAGCGCCGCGGTCATCCTCGGGATGATCCGGCGGCCGACAAGGGCCTCCAGACGGCTAACGCCGCCTGGTTCACGTGCTGCCTACCATCCGGACTTTCACCGTCGGTCCAGGAGTTCCACCTGGTCCACCGGCCGCTGGCTGCGGTCGGGTCGCGGACTGTCACCGCCGGTTCGGAATTGCACCGACCCCGGAGCACGTCAAGCCCTAATGTCGCTCATCGGGGGGGTCGCGGTCAACCCGGGCCTGATGGTGTCCGGCCCCAGTATGAGGTGGATCACCTTGGTATATATATAGATAATCTATACACTTCCCGGGTGCGCGACGATCTAGCGAATGAGCTGCTCAGCCTGGCCGGCTGGCTGACCCGCTGGGCGACCCGAAACAGTCCTCGGGACATTCCGTGGGCACACGCCAGGACACTCACGTTGGTCGAGGATTCGCAACCGACCCGGATCACCTCCTTGGCGGCGGCGGCCGAGGTAACCCAGCCGGCTATGACGTCCTCCGTGCAACGGCTAGAGGCCGACGGCCTGATCCGACGCATACCCGACCCAAAGGACGGTCGCGCTGGCCTGGTCGAGCTCACCGACAGAGGTGCGCTTGCGCTCGCCCGCAGCCGCGCACAACGTGCCGACGCCCTGGCGCGGGTGCTGGCCGATCACTCGATCGCCCCCGATGACCTAGGCGCCGCAGTCGCGGTATTGCGCCGCATCGCCGACGCGGCAGGCATGTCGTCCTCCGGGTCGCCGACGCCGGTCGGGGCACCACCGCCCTCCATCAGCTAGGGGACCATCTACCGAAGGGAGTCCGCCACGATGTGGCGTCAACCGAGAACCGTCTGGAGCGTGGCCTTCGCCTGCGTCATTGCCTTTATGGGCATCGGTCTGGTCGACCCGATCCTAGTGAGCATCGCCCAGGACCTGAACGCCAGCCCCTCGCAAGTCTCGCTCCTGTTCACCAGCTACATGGCGGTCATGGGGGTAGCCATGTTGCTCACCGGCTGGGTGTCGAGCCGGATCGGCCCCAAGCGCACGCTGCTGCTCGGCTTGGCCATCATCATCATCGGAGCCGGTCTGGCCGGGATGCAGGACAGCATCACCGGCATCGTCGGTTTCCGGGCCGTCTGGGGGCTGGGCAATGCCTTGTTCGTGGCCACCGCCTTGGCCACGATCGTCAGCGCGGCGAGCGGGTCGGTCGCCCAGGCGATCATCCTCTACGAAGCCGCACTCGGGGTCGGCATTGCCGCAGGTCCACTCCTCGGCGGAACCCTCGGCGCGCACTCGTGGCGCTGGCCCTTCTTCGGGGTGAGCATGCTCATGTTCATCGCCTTGATCGCCACCTGGGTCACCCTGCCCAAAACGCCCGCCGATGGTCATCCGACGTCGATTTTTGCGCCGTTCCGAGCCATGCGTTATCCCGGGCTATTGACCGCCAGCATTGCGGCGCTGCTGTACAACATGGGCTTCTTCACGTTGCTCGCCTTCACCCCCTTCCCGCTGGGATTCGATGCCCACGGGGTGGGGATGGTCTTCTTCGGCTGGGGACTACTGCTGGCCTTCTTCTCCGTCGTCGTTGCCCCGCGCGTCCAGGCGCAGTTGGGAACCGTCAACGGCATCTTGCTGGCAATGGGCGGGTTCGCGCTCATCCTGGCGATGATGGGTATCTGGACTGCGCACACCGCGGCGCTGGTGACCGGAGTGGTGTTGGCAGGAGCCGTGCTCGGCATCATCAACACGCTGATGACCGAGACGGTCATGAAGGTGGCACCCGTCGAACGAAGCGTGGCGTCGGCGGCCTACAGTTTCGTCCGCTTCTCCGGGGGCGCAGTGGCCCCGTGGGCGGCAAGCAAGCTGGGAGAACACTCGATGCACCTGCCGTTCCTCGCCGGCTCGGCCGCAGTGTTGCTGGGGCTGCTGGCGATCCTCACCGGGCGCCGGTTCCTCGTCGCGGTCGATGAGGGACCCGAGCACGGTGTGGAACCCGTCGGCTCCTTGGAAGAGGCGGAGGCCGTCACCTTCGGGGACGCCTGAGCCTTCGGGGACGCCTGAGCCGGCATGGGCTACCGCAGCAGCCCCCGTCGTGCACGCCCCTGGTGGTGCGGGCACCCCTGGTGGTGTTGGCACCCCTGGTGGTGTTGGTGCGGGCACCCCTAGCAGCACCCGCGGATGTGCTGCCCAGCGGCCGCCACCATCATCACGAAACTATAACGATGGTGAACATAGTGGTTGACGAGATTGTCAACAATTCTGTTAGCGTCACGCCAGCGCCCTCGACGGCGAGGGGAAGTAATGAGTGAGGAGCACAAGCCCACATGCATGACATAGGTACTCCGCGACGGACCTTTACCCGTCGCACCAGCATCGCCAGCGCGGGCGCTGTAGCAGCGGCCCTCCTCCTTGCCGCATGCGGCTCCGACAGCGGCTCCACAGCCAGCAGCAGCAGCGGGGCGGGCGGCAGCGGAACGCTGACCACGGTGAGCATCGGCCTCATCCCAATCCTCGACGTCGCGCCGGCATACCTCGGCATCGACAAGGGCTTCTTCAAGGACGAGGGACTGGATCTCAAGCCAGAACTCGCCCAGGGCGGGGCGGCCATCGTGCCGGGCGTGGTGAGCAACCAGTACCAGTTCGGCTTCAGCAACACGACGTCCCTGCTGCTGGCCACCGACAAGGGTCTGCCGATCAAGGCGATCGCCTCGGGCAACCAGTCCACCACCGATTCGGCTGACGACTTCGCCGGGGTCCTGGTCAAGGCCGACAGCGCCATCAAGAGCCCCAAGGATCTCGCGGGCAAAAAGGTTGCCGTCAACACCCTGAACAACATCAACACCACGACGGTCAAGGAACTGGTCCGTAAAGACGGTGGCGACCCCTCGACAATCAACTTCGTCGAGCTGGCCTTCCCGGACACCCCGGCGGCCGTGCTCAAGGGTGACGTCGACGCCGGACAGGTCGTCGAGCCCTTCTTGACCACCGGTATCGACCAGGGCCTGCGGACCATCGGCTCGAACTACGCCGGAATTGAACCAAACCTGCAGGTCGCGCTCTACTTCGCCTCCCAGGCATACATCCAGAGCAACCCCGACCAGGCCAAGGCGTTCACCGCGGCCATGAACAAGTCGCTCACCTATGCCCAAGACCACCCGGACGAAGCTCGGGCGATCCTGCTGAAGTACACCAAGATCGAGGATGCGACCACCAAGAAGGTGCACCTACCGGTGTGGACTGACCAGATCAACACCGACTCGGTGAAGATGCTGGCCGACCTAGGCACCCAAGACAAGCTCTTCTCGAACACCCCGGATGTGACCAAGCTCCTTCCCTGAGCAGGACCTTCGCCGGCCCGCGCGTGAACCGTCGCGCGCGGGCCGGTCACCGGCCGCGTCCCGGCCTTCCCCTTGACAACATCACGTGAGGAGCGGTCACCGATGACCTCCCCCGCAACATCCGCGGCCAGCACCGCGCAGCGCGGTTTCAGGATCCCCGGCGGCGACGCCGCCTTGGGCGTTCTCGGCCTTGTCGCCGTCATCGCCGTGTGGGAAGTCATCTCACGCACCGGGCTGGTCAACCAGAACTACCTACCCCCAGCAACCACAGTCTTTCGCACCTTCGTCCAGGAACTGTCGGATCCCTCCTTCTGGAGCAACCTGCTGCTGACCCTGCGCGGTTGGGCCCTCGGCCTCGCCGTGGCGATGCTCCTTGGTATTGGGGCCGGCCTGGTCATCGGCTCTTTCGACGTCCTGCGTCAACTCACCGCCTCGACGATCGAGTTCCTTCGGCCGATCCCGTCGGTGGCGCTCATCCCCCTGGTCGTACTGATCTACGGCTCTAAGCCGCAATCAGCGCTCATCCTCGTCGTCTATGCCGCCTTTTGGCAGGTCCTCGTCCAGGTCTTGTACGGTGTCGCTGACCTCGACCCCGTCGCCCGCGACACGGCCCGGTCGTATCGCTTCTCCATCCTCTCGACCGGCCGGAATGTCGTGTGGCCGACCGCGCTGCCGTATGTCGTCACCGGATTCCGCCTTGCTGCCGCGGTCGCGCTCATCTTGGAGATCACCGCCGAACTCATCATTGGGGTCCCCGGGCTCGGCCAGGTCATCGGCGTGGCCCAGTCGTCCGGCGCCGTGCCGGAGACCTATGCACTAGTGATCGCCGTCGGTCTGGTCGGTGTTGCGGTCAACATCCTCGCCCGTGCCATCGAGCGCCGCGTCCTGCGGTGGCACCCCAGCGTCCGGAGGGATGCCTGATGAACGCCACCGCCCTCGCCCGTCGGGTGTTCTACGCTTTGGCTCTGCCCATTGTGCTCATCGCCGTGTGGTGGTTCGCCTCGGCGGGCAGTCAGAGCTTCTTCTGGCCGCCGCTGAAGGACATCGTGTCGGCTTTCCCGACCACGTGGTTCCACGGCCGAATCACCTCAGACGTCCTGCCCAGCCTGACCCGCCTCATCGTTGGCTACGTCCTCGCCGTGCTGCTCGGTGTGGGAATCGGCATACCGATCGGGCTGTCCAAGCGGCTGCGGGCTTTCGCCGAGCCGACCCTGGAGTTCTTCCGCGCCATTCCGCCTCCGGTGCTGGTCCCGATCATTGCCCTGTTCTCCGGATACACCGGAAACCTGTCCAAGATCATCACCATCGTCCTGGGCTGTCTGTGGCCGGTCCTGCTCAACACCGTCGAGGGTGTCAGGGCGGTCGATGAAGTCCTCATCGACACCGCGAAGGTCTACCACATGCGTCGGCGCACCCAGCTGAGCCAGGTCATCCTCCGAGGCTCCAGCCCCCAGATCGCCGCCGGGGCCCGTCAGGCCCTATCCATCGGCGTCATCCTCATGGTGATCTCCGAGTTGTTCGGTGCCAGCGGCGGCCTCGGCTATTCCATCGTCCAATTCCAGCGCAGCTTCGCCATCCCGCAAATGTGGACCGGCATCATCATGCTCGGCCTCCTCGGCGTCCTGCTGTCCGTAATCTTCCAACTCGTCGAACGCCGGGCCCTCGCGTGGTACCGGGGTCAGCGCGACGCCAACCGAGGAGCCTGACATGGCCATCACCGAACCGACCACGCCTGTTCCCGCCACCGAGAGCGAGATCGTCCTCGACGTTCGCAACCTGCAAAAGACCTATTCCGGAGCGGGCCGCTCCGTCGAGGCCATCCGCAACCTGACCTTCTCCATCGGCCGTGGCCAGCTGGTATGCATCGTCGGCCCCTCCGGTGCCGGCAAGACGACCTTGCTGCGCTGCATTGCCGGACTGCTTGAGACCACCGGCGGTGAGATCGTCCTCGATGGCGAGAAGGTCACTGGACCGCCACGCGGCATGGCGGTGGTCTTCCAGGAATACGGTCGCAGCCTCTTCCCATGGATGACCGTCGAGCAGAACATCGAACGGCCACTCATCGAGCGGAAGGTGCCCAAGGCCGAACGCAAGCGGATCGTCGCCAGGGCCATCGAGGCGGTGGGTCTATCCGACTCAACCAACGCTCACCCATGGCAGCTGTCCGGCGGTATGCAACAACGCGTGGCGATTGCCCGAGCCGTCGCATACGAGCCGAAAGTGCTCATCATGGACGAGCCCTTTGCTGCGGTGGACGCCCAGACGCGCGCCGACCTGGAAGACCTCGTGCGCACCCTGTGGCACCGGCTCGGGGTTACGGTGCTCTTCGTCACCCACGACATCGACGAATCCGTGTACCTCGGCGAGCGGATCCTCGTCCTATCCAACCGGCCGACGGTCATCCTCGAGGATGTCGTCGTGGACCTGCCGGATGAACGGGACCAGTTGGGCACTCGTTCGACGAAACGGTTCGCCGAACTGCGCGGCCATGTCTACGAACTCATCCAGCTTGCCAAGCAGGGCTACCGGCCGGGCGACACGCCCGAGCCGGCCGAATGACGTCGACCGGGCGCGCCTCCGGCCACGGTGGGAGCCGGACGCGCGCCGGCCATGGTCACGGAAGGGATTACGCTGCGTCTCAACGCCCGACGATCGCCAGGGGGGCAAAAGGAGAACCGACCATCACCACTGTCACCGCCGTCGTCGATAGACTGCGTGAAGCCATCCTTCGGGGCGACTTTGCCCCCAAACAGCGTCTCGTCGAAGTCGAGCTGTGCGAACAGTTCGATGCAAGCCGGTTTACCGTCCGCTCTGCGCTGCGCGATCTCGCCGGCCAAGGATTGATCGAGCTTCAGCGAAATCGGGGGGCGCGCATCCGAGAGATCACCCTCGCCGAGGCGGTGGAAATCACTCAGGTGCGAATGGTCGTCGAGGGGCTGGTCGCCGCCCGGGCTGCTGAGCTCGCTACCGACGACGACGCCGACGAGTTGGCGGCGATTGGGCAGGACATGCGCGATGCCGTTGCCGGCGGGGAGCCGTTGCGCTACAGCGACCTGAACGCCCGGCTCCACGCCAAGCTTCGCGACATATCCGAGCACGGCACGGCACGGCGGATCATCGAGGAACTACGTGGGCAGATGGTGCGCCACCAGTTCCAGATCGCCCTGCAGCCGGGCCGATCCTCGGTGTCGCTGAAGCAGCACGAGGCGATCATCGCCGCTGTCGTGGCCCGCGATCCGATCGCCGCCGAGTCGGCCATGAGGGCCCACATCGCCAGCGTCATGGACGCCCTGCAGCACGGGGGCTGACCCCCGGCGAGGCAGGCTCCGGTGTCGCCGTCCGGTCACCAAAGTCTGGGCGCTGGGGCCGATACCCGCTGTCCATCAGCGGTGAGGAGATCATCAGGTCCGCGCTCGCGACGTTGCACGCCACAGCCGTGTTCCATACTGCGGCCACCCGCAGCAACGCCTTGACGTCCGGGTCGTGCGGTTGGGATTCCAGAGGATCCCAGAAGAACACGAGGAGGTCGATCAGCCCCTCGGCAATCCGGGCCCCGATTTGCTGGTCGCCACCAACCGGCCCACTGAGTAGGCGAGTCACCGGCAGTCCCAGCTCGAACTGGAGCATCGTGCCAGTCGTCCCGGTCGCACAGAGATCGTGACACTTCAGGGTTTCGACATTGAACTCTGCCCAGCGCAGCAGCTCGGCCTTCCTGTTGTCATGGGCGACGAGGGCGATGCGCATCGATCCGCCCACCGCGTTGCGTCCAGGTTCCGCCATGGCCCCAGGATGCGCTCCGTGCATTACGGCCGCATTACCGCGAGGCACGCACGGGGTGAACGCAAACCCCGCATCGCAGATGGGGCGCCGAACTAGTGAGTCAGTGCAGAGGATGTGCCCGAAACTCCCTGGGCTGCTCTCAGTTCCGTCAGGATGTCATGGCAGAGAGCAGTGAAGTCGGGATCGGTAAACGTGTTGATGGTCCGGGGCCGTGGGTGGGCACATCGATCGTCCGCAAGGTTCGGCCCGGGTTCGCGCCCATGACAACCACCCGATCAGCGAGCAGGGCGGCCTCGTCGTGGTTGTGACCGGAGCCCAAGTTGGCGAGACAGTGCGAACGCCGTGGTTGGACCGCGGGCGCAAGGCGGTCGAGATCAATCGTGTGGGCGTGACCCATCACCGAAATACCCGCCACCGCCACACCGATGTGGTTGAGCACGGGCGCCGCGACGGCCACCCGGCTCCGACGAAGTTCTTGGTCCGCCACGGCATACCCGCGCAGCCGGACCAACTCCAGCTCTCGCCGTAGTGCAGCGCCGTCCCTGATGGTGCTCTCGGTGTACTGGCGCAATTCGCGTGCGCAGACTCGGTCCCGGATCTCGTCGGGACCGTGGGCAAGGAGGACCTTGCCGATCGCGGTCGCGTATGCCGGAAGGGTGCCGCCTGATCGGGTAAGTGCGGGGGCAGAGTTGCGACCCATGATCTTCTCCAGGTAGAGCACTTGAGTACCGCTGAGGACGCCGAGGAGCACATTCTCCTTCGTCACCTCGAAGAGGTCCTGCATGAACGGCAGCGCGACCTCTCGAAGACCCCGTTGCTGCACGCTCGCGCAGTTCACGTCCTCTGACCGGCGTCCAGGAGTGCGCGGTGGCGATGGTGCGGACACGACCGATGTTCTCCCAAACCGACTGGTTGAGCATCAACCCAAGGTGACGCCGGTCTCCAGTCACATGGGCCACCCCGGCCCTGATCGCAGCGAGACGTCCGCGAGGAAGTTCCCGTCCATCGGGGAGGGTGACCGTCCCCGCCGCGGCCTGTATTTGGCCCGCCAGCACCTGGATGAGCACCTCTTGTCCGCTGCCGGTGAGCCCACTCACCCCGACTACTTCGCCGGGATCTGCCGTGAACGAAACCCCATGCAACGACCCCGGGACGCTGACCGAATCAGCGCGAAGACCAGCGGCCCCAGCTGAGGGCTGGACGCTGTCCGGATACAGCGGAACATCGGAATGTTCGGGTCCGGCGGGCCGCTGGCCGAGCATCGCGTCCACGAGCGCGCCAATGCTGAGCTGGTCCATGGGCCTTGCAGACATCACGGTGTCCCCGTTGCGCAGCACAGTTACCTCGTCCGCGAGACGGCGAACTTCCTCGAGGATGTGCGAAACGATCAGGATGGCAACGTTTTGCGCTCTCAAGGATCTGAGCAGCGCGATGAGGCGCTCGCTGTCCCTGGCGTCGAGCGCCGACGTGGGCTCGTCAAGGACGAGCACCTGTGGCTGACGGAGAATGGCGCGAGATATCTCGACAACCTGCTGCTGCCCCATGCTCAATTCGCCCACCCGTGTCGTGACAGGGACGTCCAGACCAAGCGTCGACAAGGTTGGTAGCGCCGACTCCGCCATGGCCCGACGATCGACCCGTCCGTGTCTGACCGGTTGCCTCGTCGGATAGAGGTTGGCGAGGATGTCAAGGTCGGGAAACAGCGCCAGCTCCTGGGAAACGACGGCCACACCGTGTTGCGCCGCATCGTCGGAATTGGCGAACTGCACCGGCCGACCACCCATTCGTAGCTCCCCAGACTCAGGGACGACCGCTCCCGTAATCACCTTGATCAGAGTCGACTTGCCTGCCCCGTTCTCACCGAGCAGCGCATGGACCGTGCCCGGACGTATGGTTAGGGATGCCCCATTGAGCGCCATCACCCCGCCGTATCGGACGTGAACGTCACGTGCTTCAAGCATGTCAGCCCAGACCGCTCATCGGTCGAAGGTGCGTGGCCTGGTTGTCGAGCAAGTCTTGGACGTGCGGAGCGAACCACGTCGACCGTGACTTCTCGTCCACCTGCCTGGCGGTGATGGCGTCGACATTGTTCGAGTCGACCGTGAGGAATCCCGTATCGAACCAACCCGTGGGTAGGGGCTTCCCTGAAGACACAGCCTGGATGAGCAGGGCCATGGCGACATAGCCCTTGAGCCAGTGCTCCGGAGACACGATGGCGAAGATCTTGCCGTCCTTGAGCCCTTGGAGGGCGGCGGGATCGAGGTCGACCCCGCCGGCGAGCAGGTTGAGGTTCGACTTGGACTGGATCGTCGCTAGCGAGACCGCGTCCTGGGCGCCCGTGCCGAGGTATGCAACCGCGTTGGGATGAGCCTTCACTGCGGCGCTCCACGCGTTGTAGTTCGCCGTCGGTTCTGCCTGGGAATTGAACGGGGCAAGCACCTTAAGACCCGGTCGCTCTTTGGCGAATGCTTCCGTTATCCCCTTGGCCCGCAAGTCCAGAATAACCAATCCGGGGATCGCATTGCCGATCACGACCTCGCCGGTGGCGCCGACTGGAATCTTCTCCAGGAACTTCTTGGCCAAGGCCATTCCGATCTCGACGTCGCTGCTGCCGACGTAGAGGTCCACGCCGCTGCCGGCCGGGGGAGGCGTGTCCACCGCCACCAACGGGACCCCGGATTCCTTGGTCGTCTTCAACGGACGAACGAACAGGTCCGGTGTCAGTGTTTGATAGGCGATCCCGTCCGTTGAGGTCCGAGACGCCGACTGGAACAGTTGCATCTCTGCCGGCCCGTCGACTCCGCTGGGGGCCGAGAGGGTCAGTTTGGCGCCGGACGCATCCGCCGCCACCTTCGACCCGTATGCCATTTCCTGCATGGGGTTCAGCGTGGTGGTGGCATACACGAACGCAACCTTGGCTGGCTTACGTGCCACGCCCGAGGATGAGGATGACCCCCCGGATTCGGAACTCGAACAAGCACACAGCCCGAGGGCTGTGATCGTACCGACGACGGTGATGAGGGCTCGGCGAGCGCGGAACATGACGTACTCCTTGGCGTGATGGATATCGGAAGGGTCAGGGGTGACGGGATTGGCGGCGCCTGAGGATGCCGTCCACAGAAACGGCAGCGAGGATGAGGGTCCCGGTGGCAAAGGCACTCCAGTTCGCTGGAATGTCGAAGTAGGCCAAGGCGGCCGTGACGATGCTCAAGAGAAGAGCACCGATGACGGTGCCGACGACGGTAGCTTTCCCTCCACGCAGCGCCGTTCCGCCAATAATGGCCGCTGCAATCGCTTGCAACTCCATTCCTCCACCGATTGTGGGATCACCGGACGAAAAGAAGGAGAGGGCGAGAACCCCAGCCAGGCCGGCTAGGGACCCCATAAGGATGAGCACCTGCATACGAGTTCTATCGATGGAGATCCCCGAGAAGGCTGCCGCATCGGGGTTCGATCCGATGCTTCGCACCCGGTAGCCAAACGCTGTGCCGCGCATCACCGCTGCCAGCGCTCCGATGACAAGAACCAGGATCCACACAGCCATCGGGAGGCCGAGGGCGCGTCCACCGATGACGGAGAAGAAGCTGCTCTCCGTGGGGAGTCCAGAGACCTGCTGACCCCCGCTGAGCGCCAGAGCAAGCCCACGATAGAGCGACAAGGTCGCCAGCGTTGCGACGATAGTCGGAATCGCGACGATGCGAACGATAAGGGCGTTGTTGAGCCCAAGCAGCGCACCTCCGACGATGCCTGCCCCCGCTGCCGCCCAGGGGTTAACACCGTTGTGCATCAGCAGCGCGGCTCCAGTGAGGGTCAGCGCGAACGTCGAGCCGATCGAGAGGTCCAGATCGCGCATGGCAAGGAGAAGGACCATCCCTGCTGCCAGGAGGGAGACGTATACCGCCGATGGTCCGAGGTCGAGTAGTTGGCTGACGCTCAAGAAGTCCGGTCGCAGGAGGCCGGTGACCGCCACGAGTCCGACCGTCGCCAAGAGGGCCCCGAACGCATCCCACGACAGCATCCGCCGCAACAACGACCCTGCACCATGTCGCGTTGCCGGCTTGTCCGCCGACACGTCTGCCGCCTCGACCTCGTGCTCATCGGTGAGCATTGGGTTCCTCTCATTCAGCGCCGCCTCAATGCGGTTGACGAGGAGTAGACATGCGTTACCCAGGTCCAGCCAGGCAACCTTTCACGCAATGGAAGCCGCGCCGGAACCTTTCATCCAATGGAGGGTTCTATGCATAGGTGAGGTCGCTGGGCCGGTCACATCTAGACGTGACGGCGTGCCAAAGGACGTCGCCGTCGTCGTTTGCGTTCCTTCAAGACGACCGTGTCCTCAGTCAAGGCCAAGGACGCCGCGCGAACCACCAATCCTCCATGTCGCTGGGCGAGCGGAGACCCTTGGTTGCCTTCCCCTGCCCGGCGAGTTCGGCAAGGCGGCCAGGGAGGTCGCGGTCATGCTGCCGATGACGACGACCCGCCGCACGAGCCCCCATCTCGCGGCGAGGAATGCGATCGGCCCCACATTCTCGATAAGACGTAGAGGCCGCCGCGGTGGAATAGTGGTTGTCACGGAGTAGACCAGCGCACGGCAAGGGGGATCCCGCCATG
>JBKECS010000055.1:0-5699 GCA_047974805.1 Nostocoides sp.
CGGCATCCCGGGCCGCGACATCACCGGTGTGGTAGAAGCCGCCGGCCATGGCCTCCTCGTTGCGCTCCGGGTCACCCTGGTAGCCGGTCATCAGCGGCACCGGGTTTGCGGCCAGATCCAGCGCGATCTCACCCTCACCGATCCCCTCGACCACCGTGTTGGTCACCGGATCGACCAGCACGACGGGGCATCCAGGCAACGGGCGGCCCATTGAGCCAGGCTTGACCGGCGCCCCCGGAGTGTTGCCGATGGCGGCCGTCATCTCGGTCTGTCCGTAACCGTCCCGCAGGGTGAGCCCCCAATGCTTGTCGACCTGGGCGATGACCTCGGGGTTGAGTGGTTCGCCCGCGCCGATGACCTCACGCAACGACCCCGGGCCCTGCGAGAGGTCGGCGTTGATAAGCATCCGCCACACCGTCGGCGGGGCACAGAAGGTCGTCACGCGGTGTTCTCGCAGGGTCGCCAACAGCTGCCCCGCCTCGAACCTGCTGTAGTTGACCACGAGAATGGATGCACCGGCGATCCACGGGGCGAAGAAGCTGGACCAGGCATGTTTGGCCCACCCCGGGCTGGAGATGTTCAGGTGGACATCGCCCGGCCGCACTCCGAGCCAATAGACCGTGGAGAAGTGTCCGAGTGGATAGCTGATCTGGGTATGCCCGACCAGCTTGGGCCGGTTGGTCGTGCCGGAAGTGAAGTACAGCAACAGCGGGTCCGAGGGCGCCGTTCCGGGATGCTCCGTCGGGCCGGCATGTCGATCGTATGCCGCGCGCAGATCGATCCAGTCGCTTCCACCGCCACTCTCGTCACCGGCGCCGGGCGACACCGAGCCGATGCTCAGCCGGGTATAGCCACCAGGGACCCCAGCGAATTTGACGGTCTCGGCCGCATTGGTAATGACGTGCTTGGCCCCACCTCGGGCGATCCGGTCGGCCAGGTCGCCCGGTCCCGCCGCTGTCGTCGTCGGCATGATGATGGCGCCGAGTTTCATCACGGCGAGCATGCAGTCCCATAGCTCGACCTGGTTGCCGAGCATGAGCAACACCGCATCTCCGCGTCGGACCCCCCGCGCGGCCAACCAGGCCGCGACGCGATCCGAGCGGGCCGCCATGGCGTCGAACGACACCGCTTGGCTCGTGCCGTCCTCCTCAACGATCGTCAGCGCGATGTCGTCGTTGCCACGCGCCATGGCGTCGAACCAGTCGATCGCCCAGTTGAACGTCGGTCCCAGGTCCGGCCAGGTGAACTCGGCGGTGGCCCGAGCAGGGTCTGACGTCATGGACATCAGGCGGTCTCGGGACGCGCGGTAGGTCTCGGTGACGGAGCTGGAGCTCATGAGGTCACTCTGCCACTGCCGCTGATCGGCTGCCATGGCCTAGCCTGCCCGGTATGGTCGAGGCCACACGCCCCTACGACATCGCGCTCTTTGGCGCGACGGGGTTCGTCGGCCGGCTCACCGCCGACTACCTTCGCGACCATGCCCCAGCGGGGGCGGTCATTGCCCTGGCAGGGCGCTCCCGCGAGCGGTTGGCACAGGTCCGCGAGAACCTGGGGCCGGCCGCCGCTTCCTGGCCGGTGGAGATCGCCGACGCGGGCGACCCTGAGGCGTTGGCGCGCCTGGCAGCCCGGTCCCGGGTGGTCATCACCACCGTCGGCCCGTATGCCAAGTACGGAATGCCCCTGGTCGGTGCATGTGCTGCCGCAGGAACCCACTACGGGGACCTCACCGGCGAAGTCCTCTTCGCCCGCACGGTCATCGACACCTGTGATCAGGCGGCCCAGGCCTCCGGGGCGAAGATCGTCCTGTCCTGTGGATTCGATTCCGTTCCCTCCGACCTGGCCGTCCACCTCCTGGCCCAGGCCGCCGCCGGGAAGGGAACCCTGGGCGAGACCCAGTTGCGGGTGCGGGCCCTCAAGGGGGGATTCAGCGGCGGCACCATTGACAGCGCCCGGCACCAGGCCAAGGTGACGTCGACGGATCCTGCGTTGGCCAAGATCGCTGCCGACCCGTATGCCCTCTCCCCCGACCGGGACGGCGAACCTCCCGTCCGTCCGCGCACAGGGCGATCGGGCGGCCTGCGACGCCTGGCGGACCGGGCCTCGGCAATGACGGCAATGCGGCGAGGCGCCGATGAACGATGGACAGCGCCCTTCGTCATGGCCGCCTACAACACCAGGGTGGTGCGCCGCTCGAACGCACTGTCCGGCTACGCCTACGGGCGCACGTTCCGGTACTCCGAAGTGACCGACACCGGGTCCGGCATACGTGGGGCGATCACGGCCGCAGCGACAGCGGGGACACTTGGCGCGGTTTTCTTCGGGCTGGCCCACCGCCCCACCCGGGCCGTGTTGGACGCTCTCCTGCCCAAACCCGGGGAGGGACCCAGCCAGCACGCTCAAACGAACGGCTACTTCGTCATGGATGTCGAGTCGACGACGAGCACCGGCGCGCAGGTGAGTGCCCGTGTCTCGGCGCAGCAGGATCCCGGCTACTCCGGCACCGCGGTCATGCTCGGGGAGTCAGCGCTGAGCCTGGCCTTCGATGACTTGCCGCCGATCACTGGCGTCCTCACCCCGGCGATCGCCTTCGGCGACGCGCTCGTACAGCGCCTGCGACAACAGGGATTCACCCTCACAGCGGAGGTCGCTCACGAGGCTCCCGCCGCGAGTGCGCCCACCACTCCCACCGACCAGGTGCCCTAGGCGAAAAGGCGGGCCCAAGAGAGCTTGGCCGGTCAGCTGACGAGCCAAGCCTTGTACCGATCCCCGAGGAGACACCGGCAACCAGCGTGGCGACCGCTTGGCGGGTGCGTCTGGGCCGTTCATGCGCGCTTCGTAGGGAGGATTCCGTCAATCAACGGACCAACCACGGTGTCTCGGGCGCTGCCCACGCGTGCGTTACCCGGGCGGCCAGCCCCGTTGGTCCGTCGGTTGACCGTCAGACCATGTCTGATGCCGATCACTAGGAGCTACCGATGCGTCGCCAGGTCGGCGTCCTGGCGACCACCTGGGCGTCGCCGTGGTAGCCGCTCGACCAAACGACGTTTCAGGCACACATGATCGCCCCGCGAAGTTGACCTTGACGATGTGCGGCAGCGTCCACGGATCCACACTGCCGCCGAGCACATACGTCTGCGCCCAGACAATCGGCCCGGCCGAGCTGAAACACAAGGGCCGGGTCGGTGGTCCGGCGCTCCAGCAACTCATTCGTCATGGATGCTCGAGTCGACGACGAGCACCTCTAGGAGAACCGGCGGATCAACGACAGGGGCGCCAACTTCATGGCGGTTCCGAGCGGCCGCCATGGCCAGGCGGGGATTCGGGCTGTGGCCGCCCCCTTGTCGATGGCTGCGACGATGCCCGCTGCCCCGGTTGCCGTCTCGGCGAGGAAGGGTGGCGGCGCTCCCATCCGATTGGTCATCTCCGAACGGATGTAGCCGGGGAAGACCGTCGTGACGGTGATGTCGAGGTCGTCTCGGCCGATCACGTCGCTGCGGATGCCCTCGGCCAGGTGCGCGACGAAGGCTTTGCTCGCGGCATACGCCGTCATCCCTTTGGGCATGCCGCGCAGGGCCGACATGGACGAGACCATGACGAGGTGGCCGTGTCCTTGGCTGCGGAAGATGGCCATGGCTGCCTCCGTCTGGGCCAGAGCGCCCAGGACGTTAGTGACCACCGTGTCTCGGTTCACCGCAGCCTGGCCCGAACCGATCGGCGCGCCATGGCCGATCCCGGCGTTGACCACGACCCGGTCCAGCCCACCGGGCAAGGCCGCCGCTACCTCGCGGAAGACGCGGAAGACTTCCGGTTCGTCGGTGACGTCGAGCGCGCGGACGGTCACGCCACGCGGGGGATGCTCGGCGACGATGCTCGCGCGGAGTTGCTCCAGCCGGTCGACCCGGCGAGCACACAGAACGACGTCCTCACCACGGGCGGTCAGCTGGCGAGCAAGCTCCGCACCAATCCCGGAGGAGGCACCCGTGATGAGGGTGGTGACTGGCGGCATGACCTGCTCCTACCGGTAGGTGGCCAATTCGGGGTCGATTTGGAGCAGATGGCCGTGGTCGTTGTATCCCGCAACCAGCGTCCCCTGTTTAGTCGGCATGAGGGTGCTGATGGAGGTGTTCACCAGAGGTACTTGCAGCCGCCCCCAGGCCTCCACGCTGCCACCGAGGACATCATTGAGCGCCCAGCAGATCGGGCCCGCCGAACTGACCACGACTACGGGCCCATCGGACTTGCGGTCCTGCAACTCCTTCAGCGCGCCCTGCACACGAGCGGTGAACTCGGTGAACGTTTCCGGGTAGTCCTCATCATGCTCCCCGCCAGCCCAACGCAGCATCGCCTGGGTGAACATGTCCATGAAGGCTCGATAGGGCCGCAGTGTGCGCACGAGGTCGGCCTTCATCACTGCCATGGACGCATACGCCGGCTTGTGGGCAATGATGATCGCCTGGTGGTCGTATTCGCGCCACCTGGGGTCGACCTCGACGTTGACCTGATCCCACCCGGCGGTGGCACGGATCGCGGTCAACGTGTCGTTCTGGCGTCGCAGGCCACCGGTGATGACCGTGCTCGGGCGCACCTGACGGGCGGCCAGGGTCATCCCGAGAATGCTCGCCTGACGATGGCCCAACGGGCTGAGGACGTCATAGTCCTTCTTTCCCCAGGAAGCCTGTCCATGCCGGATGAGGAGTAGCTTTCCCACGGCGCAACCCTACGTCGGCGGGGAGGATGCCCCGGCAAGGGTGAGGCGAAGCTCGCGCCGGGACGACACCATGCGCCACGTGTGTGGCCTGGCTATATTTGAAGCGGGGCGCCACAGGGAAACCACCGCGGAGGACGAGATGACCCGGATGCGCAAGAGGATCGGCCTGTCTTTGGCCGCCATCGTGCTGGTCCCTGTGCTGGCGGCGTGCGGGGGGGATTCATCCGGCGACTCGACGGGCGGGATCACGCTGCCCACGTCCCTGCCGAGCATCACCGTGCCGACGTCCCTGCCCAGCCTCAACCGGCCGACGAAGGACGACTCCAGCCCGACCAATCAGGTACCCGAGTCCACCGCGCCGGACCAGGCCAACGGCTCCGACGCCACGACCCCGGCACATTCCGGCTCCACCGATGACCAGGGATCGGCCGCATCGGATAGTTCCTCCGGTATGCCGACCTGGCTGCTGATCCTTATCGTCGCCGTCGTCCTCGCCGCCGTCGTGTGGCTCTATCAGCTGTTCCGCCGGGGTGATCGCCAAGCCACGGCCCAGCAACAGACCATTGATTCCACAAACCAGTCGGACCGGCAGGCGGCGGAGGACCGCATCCTGGCGACCGACGAGCACCAGACCGGCTACCCGGGTGAGGCAAGCCCACCGTACGGTCGACCGCCGACGGATCCGCCGGCAGGACCTCCATCGCACCCACTCACCTAGCCCGGGCCCGACCGGCCCCCCACCACCGCACTCACCCCACCGAAGGTGCCAAAGGGCATCCACCCCTTCAGCACCCCCGAACTCAGTGGTGGCAAATGGCGGGGTCAACCCCTGCCCAACCCACCAATTGCCACCACTGAGCAGCAACACACACCCCCAGGACACCAAACCACCCCAACGCAGGATGCCCTAAGGCACCACTCACCGCCGAAGCACCCCCACCCGCGATGCCCGAAGGCCCCAGTCACACGCCGCAACGAGGAGACCAGCCCA
>JBKECS010000085.1:0-13999 GCA_047974805.1 Nostocoides sp.
GCCCGCGACGCCGGTCGTCGCATCGCTGCTCATGAATTCTCCTTTGTCGGAATGTCGGCGCCAGCCCGGGCAACCGCGTCGGTGAACGCCATCCAGGGCAGCAAGGCGCACTTCACTCGCGACGGGTACTTGCTCACCCCAGACAATTCCACGCCATCCCCGATGACGACCTCGTCGCCCGGGTCCTCACCCTTGGACGTCAGCAAGGCCCTCATCGCCTCCTGGGAAACAAAGGCTTCGGCGAGCGTATGCCCCGAGACCTCCTCAGCAAGGATGGATGCCGAGGCCACACTGATCGAACAGCCGAGGGACTCGTAGGAGACGTCCCCGACCACCTCCTCGCCGTGGCCGCCTTCTAAGTGCACGCGCAGGGTGATCTCGTCTCCACAGGTCGGGTTGACGTGATGAGCCTGGCCCTCATACGGATCACGCAGTCCGTGATGGACCGGCCGCTTGGAGTGATCGAGGATTAGCTGCTGGTACAGGTCCATCAGGACACCTCCAGCGCGAACACCGCGGGCACTGTGTCCAGAGCAGACAGAAGGACATCCAGCTCCTCGGGAGTGTTGTACAGCGCCAGACTGACCCTCGTTGTGGCCAGGGCGCCACAGGCCCGGTGCAGCGGCCAGGCGCAATGGTGCCCGACTCGAACGGCCACGCCGGCGTCATCGAGCACCTGACCCACGTCGTGAGCGTGGATGCCGTCGACGACGAAGGACACCGCCCCACCACGATCAATATCGTCCGTAGGTCCGACGACGCGCACCCAGCTCCGCTGGGCCAGCGCGTCGAGAAGGCGCCGGGTCAGGGCGTATTCATGGGCCGCGACGACACCCATCCCAATCCCCTCGAGATAGTCACAGGCCGCCGCCAGACCGACCGCCTGCGCGGCGTTAGGTACCCCTGCCTCGAACTTCTGCGGCACCGGCGCATACGTGGCACCCTCCATCGTGACCGTCTCGATCATCGAGCCGCCGGTGAGGAACACCGGCATCTCTTCAAGCACTTCGGCGCGTCCCCAAAGCACGCCGATCCCCATGGGGCCGAGCATCTTGTGACCGCTGAAGGCCGCGAGATCGACGCCCAGGTCGGCGACATCGAACGGCAGGTGGGGTACGGACTGGCACGCGTCGAGAACGACGGTCGCGCCCACCGCATGCGCCGCCTCGGCCAATTCCCGGACCGGGTTGATCGTGCCGAGCACGTTGGACTGGTGGGTGAAGGCCATCACCTTGGTGCGCTCGGTGAGCAGGTTGCCCAAGTCGGTCAGGTCAAGCCGGCCCTCCGGGGTCACCGGGATCCACCGCAGCGTGGCGCCGGAGCGGCGGCACGCCTCTTGCCACGGGATGAGGTTGGCGTGGTGTTCCATCTGAGTGACCAGCACCTCGTCACCGGGTCCGAGGGTGAATCGGTCGCCGCGGCCACCACCGCCGCCGGCGCTGCCGTTGGTGGAGGCATACGCGATGGCGTTCAGTGATTCGGTGGCGTTCTTGGTCAACACCACCTCCTCGGCACGTGCGCCGATGAATGCAGCGATCCTTGTCCGGGCGCCCTCGTACTGTTCGGTGCCTTCCTCGGATAGGGCATGAGCACCACGATGTGGCGCCGCGTTGTAGCGCTCGTACCACTCCCGTTCCGCGTCCAGCACCTGGCGTGGCTTTTGCGAGGTGGCCCCGGAATCCAGGTACACCAGCGGTCGGCGGCCGCGCACCGTGCGTCCCAGGATGGGAAAGTCGGCGCGGATCCGGGCTAAACGGGCGGATGGGATCAGGTCGGTCATGAGCGGCTCTCTGAAGTCTGCCTGGGGCGGATTTCCGGTTCTGGGTGCCTCACGCGGAGGTGAGGAACCGGTCGTAGCCCTGCTCCTCCAGCTGTTCAGCCAGCATCGGTCCACCCTCTTCGGCGATCCGGCCGTCGACGAAAACATGCACGAAGTCGGGACGGATGTAGCGGAGGATTCGGGTGTAATGGGTGATCAACACAATCCCGCAGCCGGTGGCCTCCTTGGCCCGGTTGACCCCTTCGGAGACGATCCGCAGCGCATCGACGTCCAGGCCGGAATCGGTCTCGTCGAGGATCGCCATCGCAGGGTGAAGCAACTCCATCTGGAGGATCTCGTGCCGCTTCTTTTCGCCACCGGAGAAGCCGTCGTTGACATCGCGTTCGGCGAACGCCGGGTCCATCTTGAGGTTGTCCATAGCGGCCCGCACGTCCTTGACCCAGGTCCGCAACTTCGGGGCCTGACCTTCGACCGCGGACTTGGCGGTGCGCAGGAAGTTGCTCACCGTGACGCCGGGCACCTCGACGGGGTATTGCATCGCCAGGAAGATCCCTGCTCGGGCACGCTCGTCCACGGACATGGAGAGCACGTCCTCGCCGTCCAGGGTGACCGTGCCAGCGGTCACCTGATACTTCGGGTGTCCGGCGATGGAGTATGCCAGCGTGGACTTACCCGAGCCGTTCGGGCCCATGATCGCGTGCGTCTCCCCGGAATTGATGGTCAGGGTGACCCCCTTGAGGATCTCCTTGTCGCCGTCCTCGGTGCTGACGGCGACATGGAGGTCGGTGATCTGCAGGGTGGTCATGAACTCAACGCTCGCTTTCCATGGTCGGGGTTACACCGTTGCCGGCGGGACCGGGCAACTCAACGAGGACCCGGTCGTCCTCGGTGATCGTCACGGGGTAGACCGCGACGGGTTGTGTGGCGGGCAGTCCAGTCGGTTCACCAGTCTGGAGGTCGAAACGGGAACCGTGCAGCCAGCATTCCAGGGTGCAGCCGTCGACCTCACCCTCGGACAAGGACACGTTCGCGTGGCTGCAGGTGTCCTCAATGGCATGCACGTCGCGCTCGGCGGTGCGCACCATGGCTACCTTGGTCCCGTCGATGTCGGCCAGGGCCGGCTCATTGACGGCCAGATCGGACAGGGCGCAGACCTCAACGGTGCGGGTGCTCACGTCGGTCATGCCGGCACCGGGTTCCAGGTGTCCGCCGTGCTGGGCTCGACCCCGTCCGGGGTCTGCGGCGACCCCCCGAGCTCGCGTTCGATGGCGCGCATGGTGTGACCGATGACCTCTGGCACACCGATCCTGGATACGATGGAGGCGAAGAAGCCGCGCAACACCAGGCGGCGCGCCTCGTCCTCGGAGATGCCGCGAGCCTGCAGATAGAACAACTGCTCGTCGTCGAACCGGCCCGTGGCGCTGGCATGGCCGGCGCCGGCGATCTCTCCGGTCTCGATCTCGAGATTGGGCACGGAGTCGGCGCGCGCGCCGGAGGTGAGGAGAAGATTCCGGTTCAGCTCGTAGGTATCAGTTCCCTCGGCAGTGGCCCGGATGAGGACGTCGCCGACCCACACGGTCCGAGCGTGCTCACCGTGGAGGGCACCCTTGTATTCGACATAGCTGCGACATTGGGGCGCCTGGTGATCAACGAAGAGTCGATGCTCCACGTGCGCTCCCGCGTTGGCGAAGTACACACCGAAGCCCTCGAAAGTACCGCCGGGGCCGGCATACGTGGTGTTGGTACTCAAGCGGACGAGCGCTGCGCCGATCGTCACGGCAATGTGCCGGACGCGGGCGTCGCGGCCGACGACGATGTCGTGCTGGGCGAGATGGAGGCTCGGGTCATCCCACTCCTGGACGGTGACGACCGTGACGTTGCTGGCCTCGCCCGCCAGCACGGTGAGCACCTCCGCGCACTGGGCGAGGCCGGTGTGCTCGAGCACGATCGTGACGTGGGCGAACTGGCCCACCCGCACGAGGAGATGCCCATGAGCGAGGTCCTGCTCGGACCCGGTGAGTCGGATGCGGACCGCCTCGGTCAGTTCCGCCTCGGCCGGGACATCGATGACATCCACGCTGCCACTACGAGCGGCCGCCACTGCCGCAGACCGATCCTGTGGCGCTGGAACCCCGAGCGCGCGCCATTGAGACACCGACATCTCGCTCTGGGTGACCCCGTCGGGCAGGGTCGCCTCCCAGGTCAGCTGGGCACCGGGGGCTTCGTCGCGGAAGAAGGGAGCGAGCCGGTCGACCGGGGTGAAACGCCAGTCTTCCTCGCGGCCGCTCGGCACGGGAAAGTCGTCCACGTCGAACGAAGCGGTGCGCTCGGCCCGTGAGGCGTTAGGCACCATCGTGGCCGCGCTGTGCGTATGCGCCCCGTCGGTGGGACGCTGCGGGGTCAGCAGCGACATCAGCCGACCGCTCCTTCCATCTGCAGCTCGATGAGCCGGTTGAGCTCTAAGGCATATTCCATCGGCAGTTCCTTGGCGATGGGCTCGACGAAGCCGCGGACGATCATGGCCATGGCTTCCTCCTCGGATAGCCCACGGGACATGAGGTAGAAGAGTTGGTCGGCGGACACCTTGGAGACGGTGGCCTCGTGGCCCATCTGGACGTCGTCCTCACGGATGTCGACGTAGGGGTAGGTATCGCTGCGGCTGACCGTGTCGACCAACAAGGCGTCGCACACGACGTTGGACTTGCTGCCGGTGGCGCCCTCGTGTACCTGGACCAGGCCACGGTAGGACGTGCGCCCACCGCCGCGGGCCACGGACTTCGAGACGATGGAGCTGGAGGTGTTCGGCGCGGCATGGACCATCTTCGACCCAGCGTCCTGATGCTGGCCTTCGCCGGCAAAGGCGATGGACAGCGTCTCACCTCGGGCATGCTCGCCGAGGAGGAAGACGGCCGGGTACTTCATGGTCACCTTGGAGCCGATATTGCCGTCGATCCACTCCATCGTCGCTCCCTGCGCGCAGGTGGCCCGCTTGGTGACGAGGTTGTAGACGTTGTTGGACCAGTTCTGAATGGTCGTGTACCGCACTCGGGCGTTCTTCTTGACGATGATCTCCACGACGGCGCTGTGCAGGCTGTCCGACTTGTAGATCGGTGCTGTGCATCCCTCGACGTAGTGCACGTAGGAGCCCTCGTCGGCGATGATCAGCGTCCGCTCGAATTGGCCCATGTTCTCGGTGTTGATCCGAAAGTAGGCCTGCAACGGAATGTCGACGTGCACCCCGGGCGGGACGTAGATGAAGGATCCGCCGGACCACACGGCCGTATTCAGCGAGGCGAACTTGTTGTCGCCCGGAGGGATGACCGACCCGAAGTACTCGCGGAACAGGTCTTCGTGCTCCTTCAGCCCGGTGTCGGTGTCGACAAATATGACCCCCTTCTCCTCCAGGTCCTCCCGGATCTGGTGGTAGACCACCTCGGATTCGTATTGCGCGGCGACGCCGGCCACCAGGCGCTGCTTCTCCGCCTCGGGGATGCCGAGCCTGTCGTAGGTGTTCTTGATGTCTTCCGGCAGGTCCTCCCAGCTGGTGGCCTGCTTTTCGGTGGACTTCACGAAGTACTTGATGTTCTGGAAGTCGATCCCGCGCAGGTCGCTCCCCCACGTCGGCATGGGCTTCTTGTCGAACAGCCTCAAGGATTTGCGGCGCAGGTCGGTCATCCAGGACGGCTCGGCCTTGCGCCGGCTGATGTCGAGGACGACGTCCTCGTTCAACCCCCGGCGAGCTGACGCGCCGGCCACGTCCGAGTCGGACCAGCCGTATTCGTAGTGACCGACCTCGCGCAGGCCGGGGTTGAGCTCCTCGATGCTGCTCATCGACTCGTCTTTCCCTTCTCGGGGGCGGGAACAGATTCTCGCGCCGGGGTGGCCGGGACGAAGGTGGTGCACACGTGGTCGCCGTGGGCCAAGGTGGCCAACCGCTGGACATGAACACCGAGCAGACGAGAGAACGCCTGGGTCTCGGCATCACAGAATTGGGGGAACTCAGCAGCCACGTGCTGCACGGGACAGTGGCCTTGACACACCTGGACACCGGTCAGTTCAGCCTCGGAACCTACCTGATGCACCGGCCGCAGTGTGGCGGCATATCCCTCGGCGGACAGGGCCTCGGCCAGCGCCCGGGCCCGGGCGGTGGGGTCCTGCCCCGCCATCTGCAGCTGTTCAGCGAACCGTCGTTCAAAGGCCTCGACCCGCTCCTGGGCAAACTGCGCCACGGCAGTCTCGCCTCCGGTCCGTCGGATGAACTCGACCGCGGACTCGGCCAGGTGGTCGTAGTCCGATGTCAGCGCGGTATGCCCGGCTGCACTGAGTACCCAGGCGCGCGCCGGCCGCCCGCGGCGCCCATCGCGGGGGGTGTCGCGGGCCTCAATCAGGCCCTCGGACTCCAGATTGTCGATGTGCCGTCGGACCGCGGTCTCGGTCAGGCCAAGCCGATGCACCAGATCAGTCGTCGTCATCGGACCCTCGGCGCTGACCAACCGCAGCAGTCGGTCGCGAGTGCCCGACTCCTCAGTCCGGACGCCTGGATTAACCACACGCCCATGTTAGGTAATTAGGCGCGCGGATGGCAACCACGTCCCAGGCGACCAGCCCGATCCCACACTCGTGGTCGCGGGCCGCTAACCGACCGGCGCCTCGTCCGGTGGTGGACCGCTAGCCGACCGGTGCCTCATCCGGCGGCGGGGCGCCGTCCGCGGTGGACTCCGGAGTGAGGAAGACCGACGGCAGCCGATACCGCGGCGGTGCCACCGCGTCCGACCCGAATAGCCGGGCCCTCAGTGGGGCAGTGGCCCACCCCAAGGGTGCCGTCAACACATACCCATAGGCCAAGACGATTCCGGTCAGGCCCGGCGCCCAGGCCAACGCAAGGACAGTCACCACCGCCAGCGCCACCCGAACCCCTGCAGCACCCCCACCCATGGCCAACAACGATCGGAACGACTTGAACCGCACACTGGTCACCATGAGCACCGCCGGGACGGCGCTGACCCCCAAGGGGAGCAGCAACCGAGGGCCGATATGGGCCGTCTCCAACGCGAAGATCGTCGCGATCGGCACGGCCGCCGCCCCTGGGCTGGGCAGGCCGATGAAATACCGCTTGTCAGCCAGCGGGTCAACGGTGACGTTGAATCGGGCCAAACGGAACGCGGCACAGGCAAGCCACAGGGCCGCGAACACCCACGACAGTACCGGCCACTCGGCCAAGGCCCACGTATGCACCAACACCGCCGGCGCCATCCCGAACGACACCAGATCCGCCATCGAATCCAGCTGCACCCCGAACGGGGAAGTCGCCCCGACCAGGCGGGCGACGAACCCATCGAGAATGTCCATGACGATGGCCGCCGCGATCAACGCCGCCGCCAACCGGAATTCCTCTCGAAAAGCCACGAGCACCGCGCCGAACCCGCAGGCCATGTTCGCCAGGGTGAACACACTGGGCGCCAGCACCCGGAACCGGTCCGTTGCCGGCAGGTCGCGGAGGCTGACCACGTCCGCCCCGGTGGGGCTAACCAGGCGATAGCGCTCCAAGCGTGACCGGAACCGTCCCTGGTCACTCACCGCGGCCACCGACCGAGCAGACTTTCCCCGGCGACGACCCGTTCCCCCGACGCGACGACCACGGTCACCTCCGGCGGGAGGAACACATCCATCCGTGAGCCGAACTTCATCAGCCCGATCCGTTCACCGGTGCGGATGACTTGACCGGGCGTGACCCGGGTGACGACGCGACGCGCCATGAGACCGACGATCTGGCGGAAATGGACCACCCGGGCCGCTGTGTCGTCCTCCCGCCTGACGGTGATGTCGGTCCGCTCGTTCAGGTGTGCGCTCTCATGCTTGTATGCGGCCAGCCAGCGACCCGGTCGGTAGGTCACCTCGGTCACCGCTCCCCCATACGGCGCGCGGTTGATGTGCACATCGAATGCCGACAAGAAGATGGAAACCTGCTGCCAGGTCGGGTCCGGCCCGAGGCCGGCCTGAGCAGGGCCGGCATACATCACCTTCCCGTCGGCTGGAGAGACGACGAGGTCGTCGGGTAGGGGCATACGGTCGGGCATCCGGTCCGGGTCCCTGAAGAACAACGCGATGGCAAGCGGCAAGGCGCCAAGAGCCAGGCCCGTCCGGGGACGGCGAGCCAGGACTGCGATCACTGCGGGGACGGATGCGACAAGGGTGGCCGGCCAGGCCTCCCGGTCGATAGTCATCATGCGGCAAGCCTAGGATGCTTTGTCGTGTCAGCCGTCGTTCATGTCGAGCAGCTCCGCAAGCGGTTCGGATCCGCCCAAGCCCTTGACGGGGTGACCTGGTCCGCGCGGGCCGCCACAGTGACGGCGGTCCTCGGGCCCAACGGTGCCGGGAAGACCACCATGGTGGAGATACTCGAAGGTCTCCAACGGGCCGACGACGGGGTCGCCACCGTGCTGGGGACGAAGCCATGGGGAGCCTCGGCGAGGCACCGAGCCCGGGTAGGCGTGATGCTCCAGGACGGCGGGCTGCCTGCCCGCGCCCGACCGCTGGACTTGCTGAACCACCTGGCCCACCTGTATGCCGATCCGGTCCCCGTAGCCGAGCTGGGGCACCGCCTAGGCATCGACGCCTTCGCGAAAACGATCACCCGGCGCATGTCCGGCGGCCAACGCCAGCGGGTTGCCTTGGCGGCCGCGCTCATCGGGCGTCCAGACGTGCTGTTTCTCGACGAGCCAACCGCCGGGCTCGATCCTCATGCCCGGTTGGACGTGTGGGAGCTCATCCGGGATGAGGCCGATCGGGGTGTCACCGTCGTGGTGACCACGCATTCCTTCGAAGAGGCCGAGCGCCTGGCCGACCATGTGGTCATCATGCACCGTGGCGCCGTCGTCGGCTCCGGGACGGTCACCGACCTCACCAAGGAGGACACCTTGGAAACCGTCTACTTCGCCCGGACCGGCAGGAACGAGCGATGAGCGCCCCGGCTGCCCCGATGGTCCGGGTCGCTGCCCAGGCCCGCTTCGAGGCCGCGACCTTGCTGCGTAACGGCGAGCAGTTGCTGGTCGCGCTCATTCTGCCGGCCATGGCCCTGGTCGGGCTCACGTCCGCGACGGCGATCAATGTTGGTGCCACCGACTCCGGGCTGTCCCGCATCGACGTCGTGGCCCCCGGGGTGCTGGCCCTGGCTGTCATTTCGACCGCGTTCACCGGGCAAGCCATCTCCACCGGGTTCGATCGCCGGGCCGGGGTGCTGCGATTGCTCGGCACGACGCCGTTGGGGCGGGGGGGCCTGCTCATCGGTCGGATCGCGGCGGTGCTCGTCGTCGAAGCCGTCCAGTTCGTGATCCTTGGTGGCCTCGCCCTGGCGCTGGGCTGGCGCCCGGTGTGGTCCGGCCTGCCGCTGGCCACGGTGTGGTGGTTGGCCGGCAGCGCGGCCCTAGTCGCCTTGGCCTTCCTCGTCGCCGGGATGTTGCGGGCCGAGGCGGTGCTTGCGCTGGCCAATCTCCTCTGGGTGGTCATGCTCGGTCTGGGGGTGGTCATCCCGGTGGCCACGCTGCCGGATGCGGTGGAGCCGGTGGCTCGGCTCTGCCCTGGTGGTGCGTTGGGAGAACTCCTGCGGTCCGCCTTCACCGGCTCGGCAACCCCGTGGTTCGAGGCGGCGGTGCTGGCGATCTGGGCCATCCTCGGTGGTGTTCTGGCAGCGCGCACCTTCCGATGGAGCGATTGAGACGCCAGCATCGGGAGTGTCCGGCCACAGACCGGGTGCCGATGGATCTACCCCCACCCCTAGGCTGGACGCCGTGACGAGTATGCAATCCCCACCCCGCCCTGCCTCCGGCACGAAGACGGCGGATTGGCTGGATCGAGCCTTGGTGGTCAACCTGGCACTCGAGGTCCTCATCGTCGTCACCGGCGGCACGGTCCGGGTGACCAGCTCCGGCTTGGGCTGCCCCACCTGGCCGAACTGCACGCCGGACTCCTTTGTGCCGGTTGCGGATCAGGCTGAGGGCTTCCACAAGTTCATCGAGTACGGCAACCGGCTGCTCACCCCGGTGGTGGGCATCGCTGCCGTCCTCGTCGTCCTGGCCATCTGGCGGTATGCCGCCGACCGGCCCGCCTTGAAGCGCTTGGCATTCCTTCCCCTGGCCGGGGTCCTTCTCCAGGCGGTCATCGGAGGCGTCACCGTCCGGGTGAAGCTCAACCCCGCGGCGGTTTCCCTGCACTTCCTGGCCTCGATGGTTCTGGTCGCGCTGTCGACCTATCTGTTGTATCGCTATCGGGAGGGCGCCGACGGGCCAGTGCGGGCGCTCGTTCCATCTCCAGTGCGGATCTTGGCCTACGTCGAAGCGGCGCTCACGGCCGTCGTGCTCGTTATGGGCACATTGGTCACCGGAACCGGCCCCCACTCGGGAGACCGGGACGTGCACCGCTACCCCTTCGATCCGCAGATGATGTCGTGGCTGCACGCCGATCTCGTCATGGTCTTCTTCGGGTTCGCCATCGGCATCTATGTCGCCGCGAAGGTCACCGCAGCTGGCACGTCGGCACCGCGCGCCTGGCTGACCGTGATCATCATCGGCGCCGCCCAGGGGCTCATCGGGTATGCGCAGTACTTCACCGGCTTGCCCGAGGTTCTCGTCCTCTTGCACATGCTCGGCGCCAGCCTGCTCGTCATCGCAGTGACGTTTGGCGTTTTGTCCCTTCGTGATCGTGGCCCTGCGCAGGTCTAAAGCACCCCGCTCGTCCCGCTGATCACCCCCTGGTGCCGGGACCCGCGGGCCCCCGGCCTAGCTCAATCCAGGAATCGGCGCATGCACGATGGGGTCGAGCGCGACGGCAAGGAAGAGCACCGTGACATAGGTGATGCTGTAGTGAAACAGCCGCATCGGCTTGAGCTTGGCGTTCGGCAGGTGCGCTTTCGCGCCGCGCAGTAGTCGGTGCGCCTCGGTGATGAAGACCCCACCGGATAACACCGCGGTGACCAGGTAAAGCCAGCCCATCGGCGCCACAAGTACCAGCGTCAGCGAGGTGGCCACCATCGTCCAGGCATACGCGACGATCTGGCGGCCCACCGCCACGCCATCCCGTTCCACGGGCAACATCGGCACGTGCGCGTTGGCGTAGTCGTCGCGGAAAGCCATGGACAGCGGCCAGTAATGCGGCGGGGTCCAAAAGAAGATGATCAGGAAGAGGATGACAGCCGGCCAGCCCACCCGCCCGGTCACTGCGGACCATCCGATGAGCGTCGGCATACACCCGGCGATGCCGCCCCACACGATGTTCTGCGCCGTGCGACGCTTGAGGATCATCGTGTAGCCCACGGCATACAGAACGATGGCCGCCAACGACAAGGCAGCACTGACCAGGTTGACCAGGACGGCGAACCACGCGGTCGAGACAACGGTGAGCACCGCGCCAAAGACCAGACCCGATCGAGGGCTGATCTCGCCGGTGACGATCGGCCGATTCTCCGTCCGGTGCATCAGGGCGTCGATGTCCCGGTCATAGACCATGTTGAAGGTGTTGGCCGCCCCGGCGCTGAGGATGCCCCCAATGAGCGTCTGTACCATCAACGTCAGGCTGGGCACTCCCCCACTGGCCAGGAACATCGCCGGTACCGTCGTGACGAGCAGTAGCTCGATGATCCGGGGCTTGGTCAAAGCGATGTAGTTCAGCACCGTGCGTTGCCACTGCGACCGGTGGCCCGAAGCGGCCGACGCGGTCTCCAGCGTTGTCACAAGGGTCCTTACTTCTGTGTTGCGGTGCTCGTGAGCGGTAGCGCCGTCAGTGTATCCGGGCGTGACCAACCCTTGGCCACGGGGTTTGTTGCGCTAGTGCCGCATGTTCGGCTCCAGGATGGCACGTCCTGATCGCGCAAACCGGCGCCTGATCGAGGTTGTGCACGTACTACTGTGAGAAAGGCGTGGCACCGGCGCAGCCCGATCCGGTCCGAGCGCACGCCCGAACCAGAGAGGTCCTCTTTTGAGTCCATCGCCCGGTCCATCTGCCCCTCGCTCCTCCATAGCCGCTCGGCCGCCTGGCTTAGCGCAACCGCTGGCCCGGAAGGCCGGCTGGACCGCAGCGGATGTGCGCGCGGTGGACACTGCCCGTCTACTTGCCGCCGACGCCGTGCAAAAGGCGGGTAACGGTCACCCTGGGACAGCCATGAGCCTCGCGCCGGTGGCGTACCTCCTCTACCAGAACGTCATGCGGCACGACCCGGGCGACCCGACCTGGTTGGGTCGGGACCGTTTCGTCCTCTCCTGCGGTCACAGCAGCCTGACCCAGTACGTCCAGCTGTTCCTGTCCGGCTACGGGCTTGACCTGGACGACCTCCGGGCCCTGCGCACCTGGGGCTCGCTCACGCCAGGACACCCGGAGGTGCACCACACCCCTGGGGTGGAGATCACCACGGGGCCGTTGGGCTCAGGGCTCGCCTCCGCCGTGGGGATGGCGATGGCGCAGCGTCGCCAGCGTGGCCTCCTCGACCCGGACACCACGCCGGGCGCCAGTCCATTCGACCACCACATCTGGGTGCTCGCCTCGGACGGGGACATCGAGGAGGGTGTCACCCATGAGGCCTCCGCCCTCGCGGGCCACCAAGAGTTGGCCAACCTTACGGTCATCTACGACCAAAACACGATCTCGATCGAGGACAAGACTCAGATCTCCTTCAGCGAGGACGTCCAGGCCCGGTATGCCGCCTATGGCTGGGAGGTCGTCACCGTCGATTGGCGCGCCTCGGGTGACCACGACGCATACGTGGAGGACATCGACGCCCTGTATGCCGCCCTCATCCGCTCGCGCCTCTCCGCCAAACCCACGTTGGTGGTGCTGCGAACGGTGATCGCCTGGCCGGCACCATCCAAGCAAGACACCGGTGCTTCGCACGGGTCCGCCCTCGGCGACGCTGAGATTGCCGCGACCAAGCAACTCCTCGGGTTCGACCCGATGAAGACCTTCACCGTGGAACGACCGGTGCTCACCCACGCCCGCGCAGTGAAGAAGCGCGGCAAGGCTGCGCATACGGCCTGGGCGAAGTCCTATGCCGCATGGCGCAAAGCCAACCCGGATCGCGCCGAGCTGCTCGATCGGCTCGTTGAACAGAAGCTCCCCACGGGGCTGTCCCGCGCACTCCCGAGCTTCCCCGCCGACGAGAAAGGCATGGCGACCAGGGCTGCCTCAGGCAAGGTCCTCACCGCCCTGGCCGAGGTCATGCCGGAGCTATGGGGCGGCTCTGCCGATCTTGCCGAATCGAACAACACAACCATGGCCGGTCAGCCGTCTTTCATTCCCGAGGGCAAACAGACCCGGGAATGGTCCGGCGGACCTTACGGGCGAACTCTGCACTTCGGCATCCGCGAATTCGGCATGGGACTGATCCTGAACGGGATCGCCTTGGAAGGCTTGACCCGCCCCTATGGAGGCACCTTCCTCGTCTTCTCCGACTACATGCGCGGCGCCGTCCGGCTCGCGGCGCTCCAGCAGCTGCCGGTGACGTTCGTATGGACACATGACTCCATCGGCCTGGGCGAGGACGGCCCGACCCACCAGCCGGTTGAGCATGTGGCGATGATGCGCGCGACGCCGAACTACCTGGTGTTCCGCCCCGCCGACACCGTGGAAACCGCCGAGGCCTGGGAACTGGCACTGCAAGCCACGAACAAGCCGTCGGTACTGGCGCTGACCCGGCAGAACCTGCCCACGGTGCGCACCACCCACACCAACAAGAACCTGACCGCGCAGGGCGCCTACGTGCTGGCCGAAGCCACCGGCAAGCGCCAGGCGATCCTGATGGCAACGGGGTCCGAGGTGGAGATCGCACTCAAGGCCCGTGAGGCGCTGGAAGCCCAGGGCATCGGCACCCGTGTCGTCTCGATGCCGTGCTGGGAGCTTTTCGCCGCGCAGCCCGAAAGCTACCGCAAAAAGGTGCTGCCCGCCGGCCCGGTGCGCGTCGCCGTCGAGGCGGGGGTGCGCCAGGGCTGGGACCGCTGGCTTCTGGGCGAGCGCGGGCGCGAGCAGAAGGCCGGTTTCGTCGGCATGGACAGCTTCGGCGCCTCGGCCCCGGCCGAGCGGCTCTACGAGGAGTTCGGCATCACCGCCGAGGCCGTCGCCGCCAAGGCGAAGGCGTTGCTGGGGGCGTAAGCGCGCGGGCAGCCCGGGCCGGGCGCCGCCGCCGGGCGCGAACGCGGCTCTGCGGCGTCCCTGGCGTGCCCCTCTCCCTCTCCCACA
>JBKECS010000031.1:0-41027 GCA_047974805.1 Nostocoides sp.
CGACGGGTCGCTTCTCCACGACAACGGCGGTGATAACCAGGCGTGCCTTCGACATGGCTGAGCATCAGCGCAGCGTCGCGGATGGCTTGAGACATCTGTCCGGGATGTCCTGAGACAGCACACTGCCCCCGCTACAAGTGGGTCTTACTCCCAGCAGAGCGACCACTTGCCAGTTGCGGCAAGTGGTCGCTCTGCTGTTGTGGGGCGTTGTTGCTTGAGGGTCAGGCGCCGTGCAACTCTGGCCGGATGAGATCGGCGAACGTCGTCGCGGTTGGAACCGGCGAACCACTCGTCGAGCCCCGCGTTGGCATTGCGCGGTTCATCAGGATGCGTGTTTCGACGTGGGGGCAACGGAGGTGCTTGCCCACCCCGTCAGAGCGAGAAGAGCAGTGACAACGATCGGCACGCCGACGAATAGTACGTAACGCAGCGCCAATACGGGACCCGGAACCGGATCGAGAGCCGCCGCAACGGCGAGCATCGAGACAGTGATGGCTGCAGCGGCTAGCGTCGCAAGCCGGGCTGCGCGGGCCGTTGCCCCCCCCAGTACCCCAGCAACTCCGAGGGCGAACATCAGGATTCCCCCGAACTCAGATACCCGACTAAGAAAGTTGCTGGGAGCGATGCCTTGAAGGTCATAGGGAGCAACTCCGCGCATCCAGGCATTCACGACGGGCGTTCCGAAAATGAGAATTAGGCCGATACCCGAAAGAGTGGGCATGAGGCGCGCCGTTACTGGCAGGTTTACGGACGTCCACGAGAGAGGATGGTCGGAAGTGAGCACCGGAACAACCGCTGCCATGAACGGAAGTGAAGCGAGGGCCGCTCCCACAATAATGGCGCCTAGCAGACCCCGGTTTCCGAATTGGTAGACGGTAGTCAGCCACACTGCTAGACCGAGCGACCACAATATTGCGGAGGCCCATCGGTGAGGCCGCATGGCGTTGACGATGGTTATGGAGCCGGCAGCGCCGAGCAGAATGACCAGTGGAACACTGATCACATTCGTGGAATCGTTGAACGATGACCCAACTAGGACAGTGAGTGACGTCGCAGAACATATGATCAGCCAAACGCCCAGGGCGCAAGTGAGCCACGCCCCAATACTCAAGCGGTGCTCAGAGGCCATCATCGGGGAAACTGCCTTCTGGCCCAGAGCAGGTGTTGACCCACTTCACGACATGTCCGAGTGCTGCCATGGTCGCGTTCTGGCAAACCGAGAACGGTGCGTCCGAATAGACCTTCACGGTCGCGGAGTCCGGGATCTTGAGCGCGGTGCACTTGGCCCAGGACCTCTTATAAATCGCATCCACCGCGTCGTCCGGGGCTGAGGCCCACTTCAACGAGGTCGAACTCTCGGGCTTGTAGGACCAATAGTAGGGATATGCCTGCGGGTTACTCCACTTCCACTCCACCTTGCCTGGACCCCAAGCGGCACGAATGCAAAGACCCGTGACGGAGAACTCGGTGATCAAGTCTGCATCGGCCTCGGCGACCCGCGAGAGAAGCCGCCCGGCACCCCCTCCAGTCGGCTCCATCGCGCCTTGGATCGCCAGGTCCGGCTCAAGTTCCAGAGCGCCAGAATTTCTAAGCGCGCCAAGAACGCGGCTCTGACTCGTGCGACCGAGCCCTACTTCGGCTTGGACATCCGCAAGAGCGCGCGCGAGTCGATCATCTGTAGCGACTGAAGTCCTCAATTCAGGGCAGAGTGCAAGTGGCCCGGAGTCGCTTTCTACGCCCCTTGCAGTATCCGCCGAACTCGGAGCTGAACCCATAAGGAGCAGGGTGCCCCCCGCGAGAATGGAGCAAGAAGTTCGACGTAGTGTTGCGAAGGGGTGTTGGCCCTGATTGTTTGTCACGGTCGTCCTCCGCAAGGTTGGCGCCCCCCCCCATAGGGACTGCCTGTCACCGGAACCTACCCTCGAGGGCCCGAATCAGCAACGCCTGGCGGGGTCGCGGTGGCAGAACCTTTGCCGAGCCACGTCCACGGGCGATCTCGGGGGCGGTCGAGCGGATTGCGGACCAGCTTCAGAGTTGCCACGCCTGCGATGACGTGACGCCCGGATCTTTATCAACGATCGGCCACAGCGCAACGACAGTCGGCGATCGGCGACCACCGCGTGGTCGAATCGCGAGTCCGGCTTCACGAAGCGCACGGGCCACCGTCGAGGGCCCCGTCCCTAGGCTCTGCGCGACCCGTGCGAGGGAGTGGCCACGCTCGTACTGTCTGGCCGCCTCGCGCACCTGCTCGTCGGTCAGGGGCTGTCGGTGCATGGGCACCTTGGCCTCGGCGAGGATCTTGAGGACTAACCCCTTGCCCAGTCCGTGCTTCGCGGTGAGTTCGGTGGTGGGAGTGCCGTTCAGGTAGTCGTCGACGAGCTGCTGGCGTTGGTCGGCATCAAGTTGGTAGCGCAGACCGACTCGCCCGCCGTCCTTCGAGCGCCGAGGAACACGAACGAATCGGAAGAGGGCCCCACCTAAAGGTGGGGGCCTCTTCCGTGCCCTGGGCTGGCAAGCGGGACTGCCTGGGTTCGATCACGCAGCCCGCAGAACACCCGAAACCATCGAGGTCAAGCGGACGCCGGGAGCGGTCCCTGTGTCTTCTCTTGAGAAGGTAGAGAACTGCCATGCTCATCACACGGTAGTGCGCGAGGGGGAGCGCAGCAGGTAGCGTCGAACTGTGGTGGGTCAGAAGGGGAACGGGCGCGGCCGGCCAAGGGTGGTGGTCATCGGCTCAGGCTTCGGCGGCTTGTTCTGCGTCCAGGGATTGAAGCATGTCGATGTCGAAATCACGCTGATCGCCGAGACAACCCACCACTTGTTCCAGCCACTGCTCTACCAAGTCGCCACCGGTATTCTCTCCGAGGGCGAGATCGCCCCGGCGACCCGAGAAGTGCTTGCTCGTCAGCGCAATGTCACGGTGTTGCTCGGCTCCGTCAGCCACATCGATGTCGCCGACCACACGGTGACCTCCCGCGTGCCGGGTCAGACGTACGTCACCGCATACGACTATCTGGTGGTCGCCGCCGGGGCCGGGCCGTCGTACTTCGGCAACGATCAGTTCGCCCAATACGCGCCGGGGCTGAAGTCCATCGATGATGCTCTCGAACTGCGTGGACGGATCCTCGGCGCCTTCGAACTCGCCGAGTGTGCCGAGTCTGAGGACGATATCCGGCGGCTGCTGACTTTCGTCGTCGTCGGAGCCGGCCCGACTGGGGTGGAGGTTGCCGGTCAAATCGCCGAGTTGGCCCATGTCACCCTGACCCGTGATTTCCGGAACATCAACACCGATAACGCCCGGGTGTTGCTGGTGGACGGGGCCGATCAGGTGCTTCCACCGTTCGGCACGCGCCTCGGCGCTTCGGCACACCGGAAACTTGAGAGCCTCGGGGTGGAGATCCGTCTGGCAACCTTGGTCACCGATGTGGACGCTGATACCGTCACGGTGAGGGATGCCGACGGGCATGAAGAACAGATCGCGAGCATGTGCAAGGTGTGGGCCGCTGGCGTCGCCGGTTCCGCGCTGGGACAAATTCTGGCTGATCAGACCCCTACCACGCTCGACCGATCCGGGCGGATTGAGGTGCAACCTGACCTCACGCTGCCGGGCCACCCGGCGATCTACTGCATAGGCGACATGACGAGCCTGGCGAACCTGCCGGGGGTTGCCCAGGTGGCGATGCAGCAGGGCCGGTATGCCGCTGCTGCGATCGGCCGTCAGGTGACCGGTTCCCGCCCCCAGCCGCCGTTTAGGTACCGCGACAAGGGATCGATGGCGATGATCTCGCGCTTCTCGGCGGTGGCCAAGGTCGGTCGCCTGCAGCTCAGTGGATTCCTCGCCTGGCTGCTCTGGCTGGGTGTCCACCTGGTCTACCTCGTGGGGTTCAAGTCCCGAGTCACCACACTGTTGCACTGGACGATCACGTTCATCGGCACCAGCCGGGCCGAACGCACCGTCACCACCCGACAGGCAGTTGCACGGACGGGCCACGGGAGGGCAGACCCGGCCCAGTGATGACGTAGGCCGGCAGGCGCTCGGGCGGACGGGTCACGCAGACGCCGATACCCCGGCAAGGGGACATCCTGAGCCGGATCCGGCCCGTACGGAAAGCGCTCGCCATCGGCATACGGGTCCCCGGCCTACAACCCCCAGGAGTCCTGAGCGGTCACTCCATACCGTCTAGACACGGGAACCTGGAGCTTCGCATCCGAAATCTTCCCGTGCGAACTTCCGGGTTCCCACCTGAGGCGTAAATCTGGAGGGTGCGGGGATGGGGTGCTTAAGGCTTAGGCGAGCGGAGTGGTGGCCTAGGCTCGGCCGTATGCCCCTGGAGTACCCAGTCCATCAAGCCACCCTGGACAACGGCTTGCGTGTCATCGTCTCGCCCGATCACGGCGTCCCCAACGTCAGCGTCAACCTGTGGGTCGGCGTGGGCTCCCGACACGAGCAGCCCGGGCGGACCGGGTTCGCCCACCTCTTCGAGCACCTGATGTTCCAAGGGTCGCGAAACGTGAAGTCCGGCGAGCACTTTTCGGCGCTCATGGCCGCAGGCGGCCGGCTGAACGCGACCACGTGGTTCGACAGGACCAACTACTTCGAGACGGTTCCGCGGGGCGCCCTCGACCTGGCGCTATGGCTGGAGGCCGACCGCCATGGGCGACTGCTCGACGCGGTCAACCAGACGAATCTGGACAACCAGCGGGACGTGGTCAAGGAGGAGAAACGGCAGCGCTACGACAACGTCCCCTACGGCCATGCGCTGATCGACATCTATGCCACCGTGTTCCCGCTCGCCCACCCATACCATCATCCGACGATCGGGTCGATGGAGGACCTCGACGCCGCCAGCGTCGATGATGTGCATGCCTTCTTCGCTCAGCACTACGGGCCGAACAACACGGTGCTGTCCCTGGTCGGGGACATTGTCCCGGATGAGGGATTCATGCTGGTCGAGCGCTATTTCGGTGCGCTGCCGGCGAGCGCGAGCCCGGTCGACCAGCGACATGCCCAATTGGCCCCGCTGGCTGCGCCGCTTCGATCGACGCGTACCGGCGATGTACCCAACGACCGACTCCACCTGGCCTGGCGGCTGCCCGTGGATGCCACCGAGGACTACCTGTCGGCGACCCTGGCGCTGGACGCCATCGGCGGCCTGACCATGGGTCGGTTGCCGACCCGCTTCGTCCGCTCGGAGCAAACCCTTTACGGCGTTGACGCGACAGCATTGGGCCTGGTGGACGGGGTCTCCCTCGGGCTGCTGACCCTGGACGTGGCCGATGGACAGGACCCGGACGAGATCGAGGACGCGGTCTGTCGTGAGATCGAGGCGTTCCTGTCGCAGGGGCCCACCCTCGGCGAGATCGAGGCCTCCCTGGCGCAGGCGGAACGGTCCTGGCTTTCCGACATGGCCAGCACCGAGGACCGGGCGGACGCCTTCAGTCACACCGAGATGCTTCAGAAGGACCCGCACCTGGTCAACACCTATCTGGACCGACTGCGTCGGATCACCCCGGAGCAGATTCTCGACAGCGCCCGGACGTGGTTGCAGCCATCCAGCCGAGCCACTATCGCCCATGTGCGCGGGGAACCCGGCATCGTCCTGGCGGAGGCGGTCGCGTGAACCCTCGTATGCCCGACGTGGGTTCGAGCGATGCGGCCGTGCCCGCCCGCCCGCCGGTGGCGCCGGTCAAACCGTGGAGTTTTCCCCGTCCCCAGGAATACCGCCTGGACAATGGCATACGGCTACTCGCCCACGACTTGCCTGGTCAATACGTCATCTCGATGCGGATGGCGATGCCGCACCGCATGTCCG
Source organism: Nostocoides sp. (assembly GCA_047974805.1). GTDB lineage: Bacteria > Actinomycetota > Actinomycetes > Actinomycetales > Dermatophilaceae > JAJXUB01. The sequence continues at coordinate 5,814 of JBKECS010000031.1, forward strand.
CCGAACCGCGCCAGCTCGAAGGACTGTCGGTCCTCATGGCTGCGCTCATGGGCGAGGGGACCGCCAGCCATGATCCGCAAGGGTTGGCGGAGGTTGTGGAGCGTCACGGGATCGCCCTTGCCCTCGGCGCCTCAGACGGGACGCTGGGGCTGGATCTGGACGTGCCCAAGCGGTTCCTCCCGACCGCCGTGGACCTTGCTCGGGAGATCCTCGCCGAGCCTTCCTTCCCTGAAGCGGAGGTTCGCCGGGCAATCGCCACTCGCCTAGCCGACATCGAGCAAGAACGAGCATCGGCCCCGCATCGGGCACTTCGGGAGTTGGCCGCCACCTTTTACGAGGAGACCCAACGCGCCAGTCGCCCGGCCGGCGGCAGCGCCGAGACGGTTCGCGCCATCACCCGCGATGCCCTCCTCGCCCACCATCGGGCCAGCGTGGGTCCGGACCGAGCCACCGTGGTGATCGCCGGCGACCTCGCTGGTCTGGACCTGCCCGGGCTGGTCGGGGGTTCGCTTGGTGGGTGGGTCAACCCCGACCATGTCCGCGCCGAGCCGCCCAGTTCACCCATCACGCATCCGCGTCGGGTGAGGGTCGTCGTGGTCGATCGGCCGGGATCGGTGCAGAGCGAACTCGTCATCGCTGGTCCCGGGCCCGACCGGCATGTGGGTCAGGACAGCGGATGGGCTCCCTACCCGGTCGCCGCATACGTTCTCGGCGGATCTCCCAACGCCCGGATTGACGCGGTCCTGCGCGAGGAGAAGGGCTACACCTACGGCATTCGGGCCGGCTATCGCCCCAGGCGCGCCGGGGGAATGTTCCTCGTCTCCGGGTCGGTGCGCAGCGAGGTCACCGCTGAATCCCTGGACATCTTGCTCCACCTGCTCGCTGAGGCCTCGGAAGGGTTCACCGAGGAGGAGGTTCGCGGTGGAGTGGACTTCATCTCCCGGACCGCTCCGGGCCGATTCGCCACGGCTGACCAGGTGGCTGACGAGTCCCTCATGGTCGCCGTGGACGGGCTCCCCAGCACGTTCACCACCGACAATCTGCGCCGGGTGACTTCCTTGGACGCGCTCGCGGTCGGTGACGCCTACCGGCGGTTCGCCGGCGAGGGCTGGACCGTGGTCATTGTCGGGGATGCCGGGGCTTGGGCCGAGCAGCTGGCTGCGGCCGGACACGTTGTCGATGTGGTCGGCAACTGAGATCCCTATTGCTTCATGGGCTGTCCGGGCTCACCCCGTCAGCTCCCAGGTGGCCCACAGTGGGCGTTGGACCGGCCGGGCGAGCGGTCAGCGGGTCCCGAGTCGGGCGAGCACCGCCTCGTGTAGGAGCCCGTTGGTGCTCAACGCGTTGCCGCCCCAACAGCCGGGCTCGCCGGCTAGGGACGTGAATCGGCCGCCGGCCTCGGTGACGATGGGCGCGAGGGCTGCCATGTCGTAGGTGTTCAACTCCGGCTCCGCGGCGATGTCGACGGCCCCTTCGGCGACGAGCATGTGCGACCAGAAATCCCCGAACGCGCGGCTACGCCACACCTCATCCGATAGAGCGACCATGGCCTCGCGGCGATCCAGCTGCCGCCACCCGCGCAGGGACGAATAGGACAACGAGGCGTCTTCGATCCGGCGGACCTTGCTGACGGTGATGCGCTTGGCCTGAGAGAGGGAGCGGCCGGTCCACGCGCCGGCGCCGTCCGCGGCCCACCAGCGTCGGCCGAGCGCCGGGGCGGCCACCACGCCCATGACGGGTTGGCCCTGGTCGACCAGGGCGATCAAGGTCGCCCATACCGGTACACCGCGAACGTAGTTGTGCGTCCCGTCGATGGGGTCGATGATCCATCGCCGGCTACCTCGACCCGTGGTGTCGAACTCTTCCCCCTCGACGGCATCCCGGGGCCGGGTGCGCCGCAGTTGGCCCCGGAGCAGTTCCTCCGCGTTCCGGTCGGCGTCGCTGACCAGCGACAGATCAGGCTTGCTCTCGATCTTCAGGTCCTCTGCTCGGAAGCGTTTGAGCGTCACCTGTTCGACGGCGTCGGCAAGCACATGGGCCAGGCGCAAGTCGTCTTCATATCCGGGCACGGTGGTTACGCTAGCGCCCCTCCCGCCTCCGGTTTTGCGCCTCAGGTGGGAAACCCGAGGTTGGCAAGGGACATCTTCCTAGGCATACCTCGGGTTTCCATTGTCTAGCTAGCGTTCTCGGGCGTCGGTCGTCGGGCGTCGGGCGTGGGCGAGTTAGTCGTCCGTGTCGCTTCCGCCGAGCGTAGAAGTCGGCGCAAACTATCCAAGCGCGCGGCGCCCGCGGGCCCGGCGGCACCAGATTCCACCCATGCATCGAGGCCGCACTCGGGCTCATCATGGCCGCAGCCTCGTGGGCACTGGCCCGTTCCGCTCGCCAGGTCGGGGAAATGGTCGACGATGGTCTCCGGGTCGACGTGGGCGAGTCCGAAGGACCGCACGCCTGGCGTGTCAACGACCCACCCCATGCCCCCAGGCAGTTCCAGTGCCACCGCGGACGTACTCGTATGCCGCCCGCGCCCAGTGACGTCGTTCACCGACCCGGTAGCCCGGTCGGCATCCGGGACCAGTGCGTTGACGAGCGTCGACTTGCCCACACCGCTGGGGCCGACCAAGACACTGATCCTGCCTTCCAAGTGGTGCTCGACCTGGGCCAACCCGACGATGTGGGACCCGTCGCGGGAGGTCACCAGGCAGGTCACCCCCAGCGGTGCATACACCTCGATCAGCGGCTCAGCCGAGCCGAGGTCGGCCTTGGTCAGTACCAGAGCGCACTCCATCCCGGCGTCGTAGGCGGCGACCAGACACCGGTCGATCAGTCTGGGTGAGGGGGCCGGATTGGCCACGGCGGAGACAATGACGAGTTGGTCGGCGTTGGCGACGAGGACCCGCTCGACCGGATCGGCGTCGTCGGCGGTACGACGCAACACCGTCTCGCGTTCATGCACCCGGACGATCCGGGCCAGGGCATCGGGTCCACCGGACACATCTCCAACGAGGTCGACCCGGTCGCCGACGACAATGCCACCACGTCCCAGCTCGCGAGCCTTCATCGCGGTCACGGACCGGCGAGGCGGGTCGCTTCCAGCGATGCCACCACCCAAGATGACCCGGTAGCGACCCCGGTCGACCCCGATGACCATCCCGGGCACAGCGTCCTTGTGAGCCGGCCGCTCCTTGGTGCGGGGGCGGGAGCCACGACGGTTGGGCCGGACCCGCACATCCGATTCGTCGTAGTCCCTCGCCGACCGACTCATGATCCGGCGAGCATCCCATCCCACAGCGAGGTGAACGTCGGCAACGTCTTGGCCACTGTGTCGACGTCCTCGATCACCACGTCGTCCACAGCCAGGCCGAGGAGCGCTCCCGCCATGACCATGCGGTGATCGGCATATGTGTGGAACACCGCTCCGTGCAGCGCGCCCGGTGTGATGCGCAGTCCGTCCTCGGTCTGACTGACCTGGCCACCGAGGGCGTTGATCTCGGTGGCCAGGGCGGCCAATCGGTCGGTCTCGTGCCGCCGGATATGGGCCACTCCCGAAATGATGCTGGGTCCAGTAGCGAGGGCGGCGAGCGCGGCGACCACGGGGGTCAGCTCGCTCGCATCATGCAGATCGATGTCCAGTCCCGAAAGGTCCGCCCGGCCTGGGCCCTGGACGGTCAGGCCCTCCCGTTGCAGGCTGACGTCCGCGCCCATGATGTCCAAAATGTCCCGGATAGCGTCACCGGCCTGGGTCGTATGCTGCGGCCATCCCGGTACGTGTAGTTGCCCGCCGGTGACCGCGGCAGCGGCCAGGAACGGGGCGGCGTTGGACAGATCCGGTTCGATGGTGACATCCAGAGGGTGCAGCGTGGACGGCTCCACCCGCCAGGTGTTCGGCTCGGCGTCATCGACGATCGCGCCGGCGTCGCGCAACGCCTCGACGGTCATGTCGACGTGAGGTTGGCTGGGCATCGGTTTGCCGTCGTGCACCACCGTGACCCCGTGGTCATACCTGGCGCCGGCGAGAAGCAACGCAGAGACAAACTGCGAAGAGGCCGAGGCATCCATGACGGCCGTGCCGCCAGGGATGGACCCGTCGGCGTGCACAGTGAAAGGCAGAGTAGCCCGTCCGTCGTCCTCGATCCTGGCCCCGAGGGTGGTCAACGCGTCCAATAGCGGCCCCACGGGTCGCTGGCGCGCCTGCGCATCCCCATCGAAGGTGACATCACCGTCGGCGAGGACAGCCGCCGCAGGCAGGAAACGCATGACTGTGCCAGCGAGGCCACAATCGATCGCCCCGCCGGTCATCGACCGTGGCTGGATCAGCCAATCCCCGTCATCGACATCGTCCACCACAGTCCCCAGATCGCGCAGGGCCTGCGTCATCAGCAGCGTGTCCCGGGACCGCAGTGGACGCCGCAGACGGGAGGGACCCGATGCCAGTGCAGCGAGGACCAGGTAGCGATTGGTCAGTGATTTGCTGCCCGGCAGGGTCACCTGGGCGTGCACCGGTGACAGGGCGCGGGGAGCGGGCCAGTCGGTCACGCATCTCCTCGGATCTAAGGGCACTGCCTCCTTACCGTAGTTGTTTCGCCGAGACGGTGCGTAGCCTGGGGCCATGTGCGGACGGTATGCCGCGGCTGCGTCCACAGCGGACCTCGTCGAGGAATTCGACATCGACGAGGACCGCACGGAAGAGGAGGCACGTAGCCTGCTGAAGAACCCGCAAACCCCACCGGCGGGCACCCCGGACTACAACATGGCGCCGAACAAGCTCGCGCCGGTCGTGCTCGCCCGCCCTGTCCGTGCCACCGATGAGGCGTATGCCACCGGCGGCGCACACCCGGTCCGCCAGCTGCGCCTGCTCAGCTGGGGGCTGGTGCCCAGCTGGAGCCAAGACCCCGGCGGGTCCCGGCGGATGATCAACGCCCGCGTCGAGACAGTGACCTCGACCAACGCCTTCGCTCGGTCGGTGCGGCTACGGCGCTGCCTCGTCCCGGCGACCGGTTGGTACGAGTGGCAGGTCTCACCCACCGAGCGCGACGCCAAGGGCAAACCGCGCAAGCAGCCGTTCTTTGTCCACCGCGGCGATGGCCTCTCGTGCGCCTTCGCCGGCATCTATGACTTCTGGCGCGACCCCGCCGTCGCGGACGCCCGGGACCCAATGGCGTGGCTGGTCTCCTTCAGCGTTCTCACCATGGCCGCTGAACCCGGCCTCGACCGGATTCACGACCGGCAACCGCTGGTTCTCGACCGTGACCGGTGGGGTCGATGGCTCGACCCGGAGATCACCGACCCCGTCGAGATCACCGCACTGACCTCCAGCTTGGTGCTGGGCCGGTTTGCCGCCTATCCGGTCGGACGGGCCGTGTCGAACAATCGCGCTAGCGGCGCGCCATTGATCGAACCGGCGGACCCTGCCGAACTCCTCGGCGTCGTGGATCCCGCCACCGGTGAGATCCTCGATGGCTCAGGCGGTGCCCATGGCAGATGAGAGGTCCCAACCCGAGGACATGGCCGCCTCCGTCGTGGAGGTTCCCACCACGATGGGGCCGGCCCGGGTGCATCGTTGGCTGCCGGAGGGCCCGCGCGGCAGTCTCGTGCTCACCCACGGGGCCAACGGGAGGCTCACGACCAACGACTTGCAGGCGCTGCGCCGGGCATTGCTCGATCGAGGTTGGGCGGTGGCCCTGGTCGAGCAAGCCTTTGTTGTCGCCGGGCGCCGGATCCCACCCAGGCCACCGACGCAGGATGCGGCCTGGGTGTCGGTCATGGATGCCCTCCGTGATGGCCCGCTGGCTATGCCCCAACCCATGATCATCGGCGGGCGAAGCAACGGTGCCCGGGTCGCGTGCCGCACGGCAGCAAGGCTCGATGCCGCCGGTGTGCTCGGTCTGGCGTTTCCGCTGCATCCTCCCCGGCAGCCCGAGAAATCCAGGGCCGATGACTTGGCCCAGACCGCAGGGACCTCACGTCCGGTCCTGATCATCCAGGGCCGAAACGACCCCTTCGGCACGCCGGAGGAAATCAGGTATGCGGCGCCTGAGGGTGTCGAGGTGGTCCAGGTGCGCGGTGGGCATGGGTTCGCCCGAGATCCGGACGACCTCGTGGATGCCGTTCTAGACTGGCTCGACCGGGAATGGCCGACGAGTCGGCGGCGTTGACGATCACGTGCTTGTGCTACCTGCAGCCGACCGGGCCGCCGCCCCACTAGGGTGGGCAGCGATGACTTCCTCGACCTCTGGGCGCGACCTCTCCCTTGATGCCTCAGCTGATCAGCCAGGCCACACGGATACCGGGCAGGACCCGTCCGAAGCCACCGTAGATCCGGCCCATGAGTCGGCCGAGCAGCGTTTGGCCCGGTTCGAGGCCGACGCGCTGCCGTTGCTGGACCAGCTGTATTCCGCTGCGCTGCGCACGACCCGCAACCCGGCCGATGCCGAAGATCTCGTGCAGGAGACGTATGCCAAGGCCTACGCCTCGTTCCACCAGTTCAAGCCGGGCACCAACCTCAAAGCGTGGATGTACCGGATCCTCACCAACAGCTACATCAATAGCTACCGCAAGAAGCAGCGCCAACCGCTGCAATCCGATGCGGCCGATGTCGAGGATTACCAGCTGCACCGGGCGGAGTCCCACAGTTCCACCGGGCTGAAGTCTGCCGAGGCGGAGGCGTTGGAGCACCTGCCCGATGGCGAGGTCAAGCGTGCTCTGCAGGAGCTGCCCGAGGAGTTCCGGCTCGCGGTGTACCTCGCGGACGTCGAAGGATTCGCCTACAAGGAGATTGCCGACATGATGGGTACCCCCATCGGCACGGTCATGTCGCGACTACATCGAGGGCGGCGTCAACTGCGCGAGCTGCTGACGGACTATGCGCAGGACCGGGGCCTCAGCGTGGCGCAAGACTGGGGTGAGCAATCGTGAGCCGCGACGCGATGGGGCAAGCCTCGGACGACCATGGCGGTGCGGACTGTAGCGAGACGCTCCATCGCCTTTATGAGTACCTTGACGGTGAGATGACCTCCGAAGACACCGCCAAGATCCGGGCACACCTCCAACAGTGCGTGCCCTGCATGGCCGAACATGACCGGGAGCGCGCCATGAAGGCCCTTCTGCGCCGGGCATGCGTTCACGAGCCGGCGCCAGCGGAGCTTCGACTGCGCATCGTCCAACGGATTACGACGATTCACCTAGAGGGTTAGATCCTTGATCCGGCACAGGGCGTTCGCCCACGAGCGCAAACGTCAGGGCCCCGACCACAAGAGGTGAGGCCCTGACGACGTTTGCCGGTGTGCTCAGGCGTTCGGTCGGCGCCCATGGTTGGCGCCGTTGCCCTTGCGCGAACGACGCTTACGCGCGCGCTTGCTCATGCGGTGGTCCTCACGTCAGTCGGATGGCCGCCCCCCATGGGGGCGGACGAACCGCGCTATTCTCCCACATCGTGGTGATCGGCACGAACCATGAGCGCACTTCACGGCCACCGACCGGATATGCGTGCGAGCCGATGAATTTCCCCACGTTCGCAACGCCCCAAGGCTGCGCGGACCGTGCCATCATTGGAGTCTCTCCGGGGAGGACGCCCCTTCAGGTGGGGAGGCTCGGAGTTGGGGAAAGGAGACACCATGTCAAAGCCCACCAAGGTCGTCGCCGCGTTGTTGCTGGGCGCGGTCGCCATGTTGTCCGGTGCCGGGATGGCATCGGCCCAGACGCACGACCCGATCGCGGTAGCTACCGGTTGGGGCTGGGGCGGCGGCAGCTGATCGCTGGGGCGGTCTTGGTTGACCCCCAGGACCGCCCATGATCCGCCCCATTAAGGGGCCGCCCAACACGGCGCTGAGGACTTGGCTGTTCATCGGCGGGACCGTTGCGGCCGCCGTGGCCCTGCTGGTTGCCTGCCTATGGGTGTTCGGTATTGGCGACGCGCCGTGGTCATTTATGTTGCTCACCGGGCTCGTTGCGCTCGTCAGGGGACGGGAGATCAGCGAACTCGGCGGTCGGGTGACGTTTTCCATGGCCAGCGTGCTGCCCACAGCCGGCGTGTTGCTCAACGGCCCGGGCGGGGCCGCCCTCTTCGGTGTCCTCGCAGGTCTGCTGGACATCGGTCGAGTTCGTCCGCGGGCCATGTTCTTCAACACCGCCATGTACTCGCTCATGGGCAGCATCAGCGGCCTGACCTATTGGTCGATGAACGGTGACCTGCATCTGGCGAGCGTCGAGCGATCGCATCTGCTCAAGCCGATCATCGTTCCGTTCTTTGTCGCTCTGCTCATCATGGGCTTGGTGAACGCCGTCCTGGTCAGCGCCATCATGCGGGTCAACGAACGGGTGCCATTCCGGACCCAAGCGCTCGCGCTGATCTCCTCGACGGGCGTCCCGTATGCGGTCAACGGGGTCCTCGCCCTGCTGATCGCCTTGCTCTGGCTGCCGGTCGGCCTGCGTGGCTACACGGTATTGCTCATGGCGGCCCCGGTGATGACCGGACGATGGGCCTTCACCCAGTACGGCGATGAACGAGTGGCCCACGAACGGACCGTGTCCAGCCTGGTCGGCGCCCTTGAAGCGAAGGCGCCAGCCATGGCCGGGCAAGGCGCAGCCGTTGGTGAGGTGTCCCGCGCCATCGCGACCGAGATGGGGATGTCGGCAGCCGATATCGATGCGGTCGCAACGGCTGGCACCCTGCATGACCTTGGCCTGCTGGCGCTGCCGACGGCGCTGATGGATCCGGAGTATGCCTTGACGGCCGAGGATCGGGAACGACTGCGCGAGCACCCATCCGTCGCGGTGACGATGCTGCAGGGTATCTCGTTTGTACAGGGTTCCCTGGACGCCATCGCCTATCACCACGCACGCATCGACGGCACCGGCTATCCAGAGGCCCTCTCCGGACTGTCGATCCCTGTGGGTGCCCGAGTCGTCGCTGTGGCCGACGCCTTCGTGGCGCTGCGCACTCCTCGGGTGGAACGGCCGGCGTTGACCGGTGAGGCCGCCCTGGCGCGGATCGATCGCCTGGCCGGAACGGCCTTCGACCCCAGGGTTGTCGCGGTGCTTGACCGGCTTGTCCGCGAGGGCGTGACCGACGAACGGCTGGTCGAGGGACCAACGGTCAGGTGCGACTCGGCGCTGGGCCATGACGAACCGGTAGGAAGCCCACCCTCCACCGGGATAGCGCCATGACCGAACTGGTCGAACCGCTGGCGGTGGCTGTCGCTCTCTTCTGCATCCTGCTCGGGGAGTACTTCCATACCCGGGCCGGCATCGAGACCACGGCACCGATCAGCAGCGCCTCGGCCGCGGGAATCATCCTCATCCCCTTCACGGTGGGTGTGCCCATCGTCCGGACCGGGCTGCTCGTTCTCGCCGTGGTGACCGTGGGGATGGCGCTCGGATACCTCCTCCGGGTGGTGCGTCGTCTGCCGCGTCGGGCCGTGGACTTCGGCGCCCGCTATCTCGCCGCCGCTGTCACGATTCTGTGCTGCTACGGCCTACCCCCAGTGCGGACCTGGCTGGCCGGCATCGGGGGAGCAGAGACGGCGGTGGCGATCCGGGCCCTCGTGTTCGTCCTGATCAGCACGCTGGCCGGGATGATCGACATCTTAGTACGGGTGGCGAGCCGCGCCCAGCATTGGCAGATCTCGGTTCCGGTGGTGCTTCGGGTGTACTGGGGGCCCGGGTTGCGGCTGGGCGGCGCTGTGGTGGCCAGCGGTGCATCCATCGCCATGGCCTACCCGGTGCTAGGTGCCCTGGACGCCTACCTGTTCCTGTGGCCCCTGGTGATGGCCCTTGTCGGCCTGGATCGACTGCGCAGGGTGGAAGTGACTGCTCGGGAGTCGGTACTCGCCTTGTCGCGCCTGACCGAGGCGACCGGGCTCACCCAAGTTGGCCACGCAGCGGAGGTGTCCAAGCTGGCGATGGATCTGGGCCGACGGCTACGGCTGCCCGCGCAGGAGATTGACGCTCTCCGGTATGCCGGTCTGCTCCACGATGTCGGCCAGCTCGCCTTGCCCATGCCGGTCCCGGACGGGGCCACGGTCTATGCCGCCCCGGCCGATCAACAGAACATCGCCGATCACAGCGTCGAGATCGCTGGACGGGTGGGCGCTGATGATGAAGTTCTTGCGCTGCTGCGTCAGCAGGCCATCCCCTATCGTCGAGTCCGAGAATTCGGGGAGCCGGTCTCGATCGGTGCTCGCATCCTCAAAGTTGCCAACGCCTACGTCGATCTCGGCGGTATGCGGCCGGGGCGGGCGAATACCGCCATGGAACGTATCCATCTGGGCTTGGGCTACGAGTACGACCCGACAGTGGTCGAGGTTCTCGAACAGCTCACCAACCGACAGGGAACCGGCAGCGCCCCGCAGGGCTGGGTCGACGTCCGGCGACGTTAGCCGGTGAGTATTAGACTGCATCCGCGCGTCGGTCCGGATCTCACCGAGTTCGCGTTCTGCCACCTTACGATCGCGAGGGATGACTTCGATGAGCCAAATCGACGATCCTCGAACAGACATGTTCGTGGCGCATCGGCCCTGGGGTGCCTTCGAGCAATTCATCATGAACCGACCCGTCACGGTGAAGATCATCACCGTCAACCCTGGCCACCGGCTCTCGCTGCAGTCGCATACCGCCCGCGGCGAGTTCTGGCGGGTGTTGACCGGACCGGTCGACGTCACGGTCGATGAACGCACGTGGTCTGCTGAGCCAGGCGAAGACGTGTGGATCCCGGTCGGCAGCACCCACCGGCTGGGTAATTCCGGAACGGCTCCGGCCACCATCCTCGAACTTGCTCTGGGCGCGTTCGACGAGAACGACATCGTGCGCTATGAGGACGATTACGCGCGCTGAATAGCGGCCGCGTGCCAGGAACGTCGGCCATGGGCAAGGCCTGTGTTGGACCCCCGCCAATGACGCAGGGCGGGCACGCCGCCACGGCATGCCCGCCCTGCGTCACGAGCAGATCGTCAGCAGTGAGCGCTCAGGCCGCCTTGGTCTCGGCGAAGATGGCAGCGATCTCGTCGATCTTGCCCAGCAGTTGGTCCGCGACGTCCACGTCGAAGTGTCCCTTCGTGCCCGCGGCACCGGCCAGCTTGGTCGCTTCGTTGAACAAGGTGTGCAGCTGGGGGTACTTCTCGAAATGCGGCGCCTTGAAGTAGTCCGTCCACAGCACCCAGAGGTGCTCCTTGACTAGGTGGCTGCGCTGTTCCTTGATGATCATGGCGCGGATGCGGAAGTCGGGGTCGTCGCTGTCGGCGACCTTCTGGCAGATGGCCTTGACGGATTCGGCCTCGATGCGCGCCTGTGCGGGGTCGTACACCCCACAGGGCAGGTCGCAGTGAGCGCTGACCGTGAGGATACGGGGAAGGCGCATGATGAAGTTCCCTTCGTCGATGAAAAGTGAGGTGGCCCTTACCGGCCAGAGGCCAGCAAATCACACCTGGATGGGCTTGGCACAGGTGGGGCTCGTCATCGGGACGGTCCACCAGACCGCGTGACCCGCCGGCCGAACCGGGGAAGCCGCGCCAGGACCCGTGCCCGCAGCGCTGCGGTGGGCACGGAACCGACCAGCCAGCTGTCCACTCCCTCGTTCGGGTTGTCCCGCTCCACCCACCACCGGGTGGCATCCTCCGGGTCCGCCCCGCGCAGGCGTTTGACCGAGAGAGGCCGGCTCGCGCCGCTGCTTTCCGGTGGCAGCGCAACGATCACCAGACCCCCCGGGCGGGCCTCGGCGCCCCAGGCCACCACGAGCAGGTCGTCGGCATACAGAGTCGGCTCCATCGACCGTCCGGCCACCCGGACCACGCCGAGGGTGACCCGGGACAGCCGCGGCTTCATGCGTCGTCAGCGAGGGTCTGGGCTCCGCCAGAATCAGCCAAGCCGAAGGCGTCCTTCTCCTCGGCGAGCATCCGCCTCAGGAAGTTGCGCGTCCGCTGATGCTGTGGGTTGCCGATGACCTCGGCTGGCGGCCCTTGTTCGACGACGACGCCAGCATCCATGAACACCACCTCATCGGCGACATCCTTGGCGAAGCCCATCTCGTGGGTGACGACGATCATCGTCATCCCTGAGTCGGCCAGCTCTCGCATGACCTTGAGGACCTCGCCAACAAGTTCGGGATCCAACGCCGAGGTCGGCTCGTCGAACAACATGAGTTTGGGATCCATCGCCAGGGCTCGGGCGATGGCGACCCGCTGCTGCTGCCCTCCGGACAGCTGTCCGGGGTAGGCGGACGGTTTGTCCTTCAGCCCGACCCGTTCCAGCAATTCCAGACCCCTGGCCCGGGCGGCCTCCTTGGCGATCCCCTTGACCTGGACCGGTCCCTCCATGATGTTCTCCAGCGCGGTCATGTGCGGGAAGAGGTTGAACCTCTGAAAGCACATGCCGATATCCCGCCGCTGCGCGGCGATCGCCTTGTCGGTCAGGCGATACAAGGTGCCCTGGCGGTCCTGGTAACCCATGAGCGCCCCATCGACGAAGATCCGGCCGCCGTTGATGGTCTCCAGCTGATTGATGCACCGAAGGAATGTCGTCTTGCCCGAACCGGAGGGACCGAGAAGGACGACAACCTCCCCGGGCCAGACGCTGAGGTCGATGCCTTTGAGCACGTCGGTTCCGTGGAAGGACTTGAGCACGTTGACGGCGTGAACCAACGGTTCACCGGAGCTCCTGGACGAGGTAGCCATCAGTGGTCCGCCGTCGCCTGCTGGATCTTGGCCTGGGCCTTCTTGCTCGGTTGGCCGAAGCCGCGCCCGAAGTAGCGCTCCAGGTAGCTTTGACCGACCATGAGGATCGAGCACACGATGAGATACCACAAGGTGGCCGCCATAAGTCCGGACATGATCTGGAAGGTGCGTGAGCCAAACAGCGTCGCCTGGTAGTACAACTCCACGGTGATGGAGGCGGCGATGAACAACGAGGTGTCCTTGACCATGGCGATCGTCTCGTTACCGGTGGGGGGGACGATGACCCGCATCGCCTGGGGAAGGATGACGCGCCGCATGGTCTTGCCGGGGGACATCCCGATCGCCTGGGCTGCTTCGGATTGGCCCCGGTCGACCGACAGGATGCCTGCCCTGGCGATTTCTGCCATATAGGCAGCCTCGGACAAACCGAGGGCCAGTCCGCCGACAGCGACTGTGCTCGACCAGTTGGCATAGTCGATCGTGGCGAAATGGATGCTAGTGAACGGTATGCCGAGGTCGAACTTGTTGTTGTACAGGTAGCCGAACCCGACAGCGAACAAACCGAGCAACACGTACCGAGGAATGGCCCGGAAGAACCAGGTGTAGACGAACGAGACGCCGCGAAGGACCGGGTTGTCCGACATCCGCATGATGGCGAGCATGATGCCCAGAATGATGCCGATGACCATGGCAATCACGGTGCCCATGATCGTCCCCACCCACAGCCCTTGAATCACGGGCTTCTGCTGCATGATCTGGAACGTGTACGGCCAGTTCCATTTTTCGTTCGTCACGAATGAGTTGATCATCATGGCAACGAGCACCCCGATGACGGCGACGGCCACCCACCGGCCCGGGTGCCGAACCGGCCGAGCGTCGATGGCGCCCGGCCGGTTCAGAGAGTGTTCAGTCATCGTCAGCCCAGGCTCGGGTTCACCGCAAAGTCGGTGATGGCGCCGCCGGTGGCCTGCCACTTGGTCATGATCTTGTCGTAGGTGCCGTCGGCCTTCAGCGCCTTGAGGGCATCGACAATGGCCTGCCCGAACTCGGTCTGGTCCTTCGGCAACACGAACCCATAGGGCGCGGAGTCGTACTGGTCGCCGACCAGCTCCACCGCGCCGGAGGTCAGGTCGACGGCGGCGATCGCCGGGGGAAGGTCGACGGCCATGGCGTCAGCCTTCCCTGACTGGATCATCGCGGTGACCTTCGCCTGGTCGGGGTCGACCAGCTGCTGGATGGCCGACTTGCCGGCGCTGGTGCACTCCAAGCTGCGTTGCGTGAGGTCATCGACCTGAACCGTGCCCTTTTGCACGGCCACCTTTAGCCCGCACGCGTTGTTCGGGTCGACCTTCTTTGGGTTGCCCTTCTGCACCACCCATTGGGTGCCGGCCTTGAAGTAGGACACCATGGTGACTTCCTTCATCCGGTCAGCGTTGATGGTGAAGGAGGAGACGCCGACGTCGTACTTGCCGCTGCCAACGCCAAGGATGATCGAGTCGAACCCGGTGGGCTGCCACTGCGTGGTGACCCCGAACTTGGCCATCACGGCGTCGAACAACTCGACATCCATCCCGATGACCGTCTTTCCATCGGTGTCCAGGTACTCGTTCGGCTGGTAGGTCGCATCGGTTCCAACGACGATCGTGCCGGCCGACTTGATCTTCTCGGGCAGCTTGGCGACGAGTGCCTGGTCCACGGACGGGACATTCGAGCCGTCGGCGGTGGTCGTCGAACTCGTACTGGAGCTCGATGACAGGCTGTCGGAACCGCAGGCGGCGAGGGATAGGGCGGCGAGGGACACGGTGGCGACCGCGGCCAAACGCATACGGGCAGACATCTGAGGCCTTTCACAAGGCGGCGCCACATCGCGACGCCGCGTTTGGGTGGTACGTGCACGACATGCTGCCACCATCGGCCGCCGATCCGAATACACTGCGACGCAGTGTGTCTCAAATGTGAGGCTTCGTATGCCACCATGGGGTGCCCGGCCACCGCCGGCTGCGCCTGATCGCCGCGGCTCCACCCGATACCGCAGGCCGACCCGTCGGCGCGAGCCCCAACCCCGATGCGAGCCGAGAGTTGCCCACAAACCACCATGTCCGCCATACCGTCCAGCGACCTTCCGCCCTTCGACCCGACTGAGCCTGTGTTCGTCGCGCACGAGGGTGGCAAGCTCGCCTCGGTGCCGACCAAGCCGCTACGGGACCGCGGTGACCTGTCCCTGCTCTACACACCCGGGGTGGCCGACGTATGCCGTGCCATCGCCGCCGACCCGGCGCTGGCCGGGGAGTACACCACACGGAAGAACACCGTAGCGGTGGTTTCTGACGGGACGGCGGTGCTAGGCCTGGGCGATATCGGCCCGCTGGCGGCCATGCCGGTCATGGAGGGCAAGGCCGTGTTGTTCAAGCACTTCGCCGGGGTCGATGCCGTGCCTGTGTGCTTGGAGACCGGCACGGTGGACGAACTCGTCGAGACGATCGCCCGGCTGGCTCCGACCTATGGCGGGATCAACCTTGAGGACAGTTCCGCGCCGCGCTGCTTCGACATCGAGGAGCGGCTCAAGGATCGGCTGAACATCCCGGTCTTCCACGACGACCAGCATGGGACCGCGATCGTCGTGCTCGCCGGCCTGCTCAACGCGTCCCGGGTCACCCGCCGGGAGCTTCCCTCCCTGCGGGTGGTGATCTCGGGGGCCGGCGCCGCAGGGGTCGCGGTGACCAAACTCCTACAACGGGCCGGGATCAGGGACGTCGTCGTCTGCGACTCCCGTGGCGTGCTCAGCCCTGCCCGAACGGATCTGAACGGGCACAAGCAGCATCTGGCGGCGACGACGAATCCGCGCAGTGTCAGCGGTCGGATTGCCGACGCCATGTCCGGCGCCGACGTGTTCGTCGGGGTGTCCGGAGGCACTGTCACCGAAGACGTGGTGGCGCTGATGGCTCCGGGCGCGATGATCTTTGCCCTGGCCAATCCGGACCCGGAGATCCACCCGAGGGTGGCGCGCCGGTATGCCTCAGTCGTTGCGACCGGGCGCTCGGACTTTCCCAATCAGATCAACAACGTCTTGGCCTTTCCGGGCCTGTTCCGAGGGGCTCTGGACTCCGGTGCTAGGCAGATCACCGAGCCGATGAAGCTCGCCGCCGCGCACGCCATCGCCGACCTGGTGGACCGTCCCAGCGCAGAAGAGATCGTGCCGAGTGTGTTCGATGAACGGGTAGCTCCGGCCGTCGCAGCCGCCGTGGCAGCGCTTGTCTAGCGATTCTGGGACCATGAGGACGGTGCAAGGTCCTCGTTGGATGTTGCCCTATCACCGATGACCTGTGATTCGGGGACTGCCTCGGCGACGACGGTTGCTGAGGAGCTGCGGCGTGGCGGTTGAGGTTGGTGGCCTTCGGGCAGGCTCTTTGCATACGTGCCGGCATAGTGGTACCGGTCCTGACCTCCCTTGGCGACTCGGTTCATGATGGTGCCCAACAACCGGCCGTTGACGTTGGCTAACATTCCCTGGGCGTTGCGTACCTGGTCGCGCGCAACGATCCCCGATCCCACCACCATGACCGCCCCGTCGGTCATGGTGGTAAGCACGACGGCGTCGGTCACCGGCAGCAGGGGTGGAGCATCGACGATGACGTAGTCGTACTGCTCGCGCAGGGTCCTCAAGACCTCCACCATGCCGTCGCTGCCGAGCAGCTCGCTGGGATTGGGCGGGACGGCGCCGCTGCCGAGCAGAAAGACGTTTTCCCTGCCGAAGCGCTGAGTGACGTCATCGAGCTCGACTCGGCCGATGAGCAGGTCGGTCAGGCCGACCGCCCCCTCCATACCGAACGACTGCATCAGCCGCGGTCTGCGCAAATCTGCCTCGATCACGCATATCCGAGCGCCCGACTGGGCGATGGTGAGGGCAAGGTTGGCGGTGGTGGTGGTCTTGCCTTCGCCGGCCACCGACGAGGTGACAACGAACACTCGAAGGTGTTCGGCTGCGTCGACAAATCTCAGGTTCGTGCGCACGGAACGAAATGCTTCTGCCCGCGGTGATTGCGGATCTGTGATGGCCGCTAGGGGGTGTGCGCCTGTCGAGGGGTCGAATGGAACCATGCCCAGGACGGTGCTGTCGGACACCTCGTCGAGATCGGACTTGGTGCGAACCTTGGTGTCTAGAGTGTGTCGCAAGACGGCAAGACCCAGCCCGAGCAACACACCCAGCACTGCCGTGAGCACGAGGTTGCGAACCGGGGTCGGGCTGACCGGTGAGCTGGGGACGGTGGCTGGCTGGATCACCGTGACCTTGATCGGACTGGTGGACTGTCCGGATGTCGTTTCGAGTTGGTCGACGGTTTTGGGTACTTGACGAGCAATCCCATCGGCAACGGACTTGGCCTGCTGTGCGGAGGGCTGATCCACGGTGACGTCGATGATGAAGGAATTCGCGGATGCGCTGGCTGTCACCGAACGTGCCCGCGTCGCGGGCATGGTGCCAAGGTGCAGGCCGTCAATGACCGGCTGAAGCACCGACGGAGTGTCAAACAACTGTACGTAGGACTGGACTCGTTGAATGGTGAATGTGCCGGTCTGGGCCAGCTGACTGTTGTTCTGATCGGTGCTGGAAACGAAGAACTTCAGGGTGGACCGATAGCTGGCTGGCGACGAGAGCGTCCACAACGCGGCGACCAAGATCGCTACGAGAGCGGTGGAGATCACGGTGCGCCAGCGGCGGCGCAGATGCGCAGGTATTCCTGGAGTTCCATGGCTTCTTTCGTCGTAAGCACCCAGGAGACCCCGGGCCGGAAGGATGGCAGCCCGTCCTGTCCCCATGCTAAGCCTACGTCCATCCGATAATGGCGGCGGACCAGCCGGTTCGTGGATGTCAACGGGCATTTCGACCTCGCATACCCTTGCATGGCATGTCGACGATTTCGTGGTGGTGAACAGGTGGAGAGTGCCCGATGAGCCAGGCTGGTGTCGTCATGATGGTGTGCACCGGCAACGTATGCCGTTTTCCGTTCATGCAGTTTCTCCTCGCATCTCGCCTGCAGGGCCGCAACATCACCGTGGTCAGCGCGGGAACCCGCGCCCTCGTGGGATCCCCGATGGACCCGGGCTCATTGCGCCTGTTGTCCGCCCGCGGCATCGACGGTTCGCGGTTCGTCGCTGCACAGTTGGGCGATCAGTTGGCGCCCCGACCCGACCTGGTGCTGACCGCGACGAGGGAGCATCGCGCCAGGTGGTCACCCGGGTGCCGTCGCTGCTGCGCCGCACGTTCGCGTGGATCGACTTCGCCGACCTCATCGATGGCTGGACCCCGCCCGCCCGGGCGGGTCTGCGGGAGGTTGTCGCGGAGGCGACTCTGCGGCGAAGCGAGGTCACGGCCCGCGCCAGCGCGGACATCCTCGATCCGTTCCAGGCCAAGGTCGAGGTCTTTGAGCGGATGGCGCGAGCGGTCGAAGGATCGCTGGATCCGATCGTGGCCGCCTTGGACCTCAACTGATCCGATCGATGGAGTGCTGCAACTCAACGGCGACTTCCGGGCGGGCGATGAGCACGCCGGGTAGGTAGGGGTCGGGCTGGTTATAGGCCAAGGCACTGCCGTCCTCACGCGTGGTCACCAGACCGTAGGCGGCCGCCACGGCCACTGGTGCCGCCGAGTCCCACTCGTACTGGCCACCGGCATGAACGTAGGCATCCACGCTGCCGTCCACGACGGCCATGGCCTTGACCCCCGCTGATCCCATCGGAACCAGTTCTGCCTCGAACCGGTCCGCCAGGTCTGTCACGAGCGCCGGGGGCCGGGAGCGGCTCACGGCAAGGCGAAGCGGGCCGGGTTGCCGCCCAGGGAGCCTCCGGCCGGCTCCGGTCGCGTAGGTCACCTGGCGGGCCGGGAGGGCCACTGCGCCGGCCACCAGGCGCCCGCGCTCCCAGATCGCAACGTGCACCGCCCAGTCGTCCCGGGGGCGTTCGCCGAACTCTCGCGTCCCGTCGAGGGGGTCGACGATGAAGACGCGCTCGGCGTGGAGCCGATCGGTCGTGTCGTGGCCTTCTTCGGAGAGCACGGGGATTCCGGGGAATCTCTCGTTGATGGCGGCGAGCAGGAACTCGTGCGACACCTGATCCCCGAGGTCCTTCAGGCCCTGTGCGTCGGGTCCGGCATACGCTGCTCGTGTCCTGACCAGCAGCTCCCCGGCATCGGCGGCGAGGTTCGCACAGGCTTCATGCAGGTCCAAGGTGGTCGGGCCGTGGGAGATCGACATGGGCGGCAGCGTACGGGAGCTGGGCTCCGGCCGGCGCCGCGGGAGGTCAGTGCAGGAAGGGCTAAACTCCCTGGCGTTGTCGGCCACACCTCCCAGACACGAGGGGACCTTGTTGTGCGCGTCCGCGCTGTCCATCGGTATTTTTGGCCTGATCAGCCCCCGTATGCCTCCTTTCTCGCAGCCATTGCGGCACGCTGGGCCATGGACGGTCACGAGGTGTCCGTGCTGGCTGGGTCCGCGAGGCACCCAGAGTTGAACGTGGAGGTGACGCAGCGTCGGCACGACAGGCACGAGGGGGTCGAAGTACACCGGGTGCACGTCCTGGATGAGCACCGGCACAGGGCCGGGGTCATCAACGCGCCGCCGCCCATCCCGGTCAGTCCCACGACCACGCCCACCCCAAAGGCGACGATGACCAGTTGCAGCGGGTCAGTCACGGATCGGCCGGAAACTCCGGCGCGTCGTTGCGAGGAGGGTGCCTGAGCAACGCCAGCAACTTCTCCCGCGCCTCGACGATGCCCACGATCGAGGTGTCGATGACCAGGTCGGCGTCGGTTGGCGCCTCGTACGGCGCACTCACCCCGGTGAAGTCAGCGATTTCCCCGGCGCGGGCCCGGGCGTAGAGGCCCTTGCGGTCACGACGTTCGCACTCGGCCAGCGGGGTGGAAACATAGACCAAGACGAACTCCACCCCAGCCGCTTCGGCGTCCGCGCGCACCTCGGCCCGGGTGTCGGCATACGGGGCGATCGGGCTGGCGATGACGAGCCCACCATGACGGGCGATCCGCGCGGCAACCCAGCCGATGCGTCGGACGTTGACTTCGCGGTCATGGGGGGAGAACCCCAACCCCGCGGATAGGTGACGGCGTACGACATCTCCGTCGAGGAGGGTCACCGCCTCGCTGGACTGCTCGACGATGGCATCGCGCACGGCTCGGGCCAGCGTGGACTTGCCCGAGCCGGATAGCCCGGTGAACAACACGACGGCACCGCGCGGAGGACGCGGCTGTGTGAGCGGCGCCAGTCGGCGGATCGGACCGACGGCATATGCGCCGATGACCTGCTCGACCCAATCCACGTCGGCCTTCGTGGGGTCGATCGGTACGGCGATGACGTGATGGTCTTCTCGCGCCTTGGCCGCGCCCAGGACACCGCGCAGGGTGTCCACTCCTGGATTATCCGGGTCATGGCTGGGTCCGGTGAGGACCAGCAGGCACAGGGGGGTATCGAGGGCCGCGATCTGCCGCAGATCCGCCGACGTCAGTCCTCGATCAATCACGAGTGTGTCGGTCTGGCCGGCAAAGAGGTGTTTCACCTGCGTAGGTGCTAGATAGCACCTCTCGAATGGGCGGGGAGACGGATGTCCCAGCCATTGCGGTCCGACGCCAACCTCACTGGCGTGGCGTCCCACGGGGAAACGGGCCACCGGCACGCCCTCGGCGTCGGTGACCTCGACCTGTCCAGCCGTTCGTGCGGCCTCGATCAGCGGGCCCGGAAGTGGGATGGAGATCTTTGTGAAGACTCCATTGCGGAGCAACTCGAGATGGTCAAGGACCGCCGGGGCTACGGGTACGCAGGGGAAGGATTGTGGCGCGACCACGGAGTCAAGTTTGCCAGTACCTGCAGGTACGCCTGCCCGCTGACCCCCTGCTGAGACGGCCCGGACAGGAATTTGGTCCCTGGTCTAGGAGCCTGCGAAGATGCCAGGGCCCGTGGCACATCCGAAAGGCGCGTTGATGTCCTTCTCTGCCGGTTATCGGTTGTCCCAGATGGACCACTTGGAAGCCGAGTCCATCCACATCTTCCGGGAGGTCGCCGCCGAGTTCGAGAAGCCGGTCCTCATGTTTTCGGGGGGCAAGGACTCAATCGTCATGCTCGCGCTTGCGCAGAAGGCGTTTTATCCTGCCCGGGTGCCGTTTCCGGTGTTGCAGGTGGATACGGGATATGACTTCCCCGAGGTGTTAGAAACTCGGGATGCTTGGGTCGATCAGCTCGGTCTGACATTGCTTGTGGCCTCGGTCGAACAGGCGATCGCCGAGGGGATTGTTGTCGACGACGGCAAGACGAGCCGAAACCGCCTGCAGATCGGCACGCTGCTTAACGCTATCGACACCGAGGGCTATACCGCCGCATTCGGAGGCGGTCGTCGGGATGAGGAGAAAGCGCGAGCCAAGGAACGGGTCTATTCACATCGCGACGAATTCGGCCAGTGGGACCCCAAAAACCAACGTCCGGAACTGTGGAGCCTGTACAACGGCAGGATCCATGAGGGCGAACATATGCGGATCTTCCCGTTGAGCAACTGGACCGAGCTGGACATTTGGCACTACATCGCGCGCGAGAATCTGCAGATTCCGTCCATCTATTTTGCCCACGACCGCCGGGTCTTTGAGCGCGGCGGCATGCTGTTCAGCGAAAGCCCGTTCAACCCGCTGCGGGAGGGTGAGATGGTCACCCGACGTCGCGTGCGGTTCAGGACGGTGGGGGATCTCACATTGACCGGGTGCCTGGAGTCCGACGCCGACACCTATCAGGGGATCATCGAGGAGGTTGCGGCGTCCCGGATCACCGAGCGTGGCGCCACCCGCGGTGATGACAAGTTCTCCGAAGCGGCGATGGAAGACCGCAAGAAGGAAGGCTACTTCTAATGAGCCAGGCTCCCACCGAGGCCGTCCAACAGGAGATGGATTTGCTCCGGCTCGCCACCGCAGGATCGGTCGATGACGGCAAATCGACGCTGATCGGGCGGCTCCTGCTGGACTCCAAAGCCATCTTTGAGGATCAGCTGGCCTCGGTCGAGGCGACCTCGAAGGACAAGGGATTCGACTACACCGACCTCGCTCTGCTCACTGATGGGCTGCGTTCGGAGCGGGAGCAAGGCATCACCATCGACGTCGCCTATCGGTACTTCGCCACCCCCCGCCGCAAGTTCATCATCGCCGACACCCCTGGACACGTGCAGTACACCCGGAACATGGTGACCGGCGCCTCGACGGCCGACCTAGGGCTCGTCCTGGTCGACGCCCGTCAGGGCTTGACCGAGCAATCCCGCCGGCATGCCGTCCTCCTATCGCTGCTCCGGGTGCCCCACTTGGTCCTGGCGGTCAACAAGATGGACCTCGTGGGCTACGACCAGGCCGTCTTCGACCGGATCGATGCGGAATTCACCTCCTTCGCGGCCAAGCTCAACATCCCAGACCTGCAGGCCATCCCGATCTCCGCGCTGCGTGGCGACAACGTCGCATCCCGTTCCACCACAATGGACTGGTACGAGGGGCCGTCGCTCATGCATTACATGGAGCACGTGCACATTGCTTCGGACCGGGACTTAAGGGACGTGCGCTTCCCGGTGCAATATGTCATCCGGCCCAAATCGGAGGAGTTCCACGACTACCGCGGGTATGCCGGCCAGGTCGCCGGGGGCGTGCTCAAACCCGGAGATGAGGTCATCGTGCTGCCCAGCGGCATGACGAGCACGGTGGCGGGGATCGACCAGTTTCGCACCACGATCGAGGAGGCATTCCCGCCCATGTCGGTCACGCTGCGTCTGGCCGATGATGTCGATGTCAGCCGGGGAGACATGATCGTCAGGACGAACAATCAGCCCCAGGTGACGCAGGATCTGGATGCCATGGTGACCTGGATGACCAGCCAGCCGCTGCGTCCGCGCCAGAAGCTGGCCATCAAGCACACCACACGTACTGCCCGTGTTCTCGTCAAGGATGTCAGCTATCGCCTCAACATCAACACGCTGCATCGCGATACTGACGTGCACGAGCTGGGGCTGAACGAGATCGGTCGGGTCCACCTGCGGGTGACTCAGCCCTTGATGGTCGACCCCTATGAACGGAACCGAACCACAGGATCCTTCATCCTCATTGATGAGAGCAGTGGGGTCACCGTCGGCGCCGGCACGATCAACGGGTAGCCTCAATCGAATCATGTCTCCCTCCGTCACGTCGCGTGCAATCGGACCGGCAGAGCAGAGGCTGAATCCGCGGTTCGAACAGCTAGCAGACGGGTCGGGCAAACGCCCGGCACACCATCCGCTGACGATGTTCCTCGCGGCGGACGCGCTGCTCATCGCACTGGTCCTCGTGGTGTGGCGGCTGGATGTGGCCACGGGGATCTCCATCTCGGTGATCGGGCTACTTTCCCTGATCGCCGTCGTCGTCGTCCTGTCCGTGGTCAAGGTCGCCCGAAGCGGTGACCCCTTCCATCCCGCAGGGCTACTTGTGCTCTATCCCGCGGCAGCTTTGACCGTCAGTGCGATGTATGCCGTGTTGGTCGGGTTCATGGGGGGCTTTCTTCCCGGGGCGATCATTACCCCACGAGTCTTCGCCGTCGTCGCTCTGTTTTGTGCCGGGCTCGCCGTGGCCCCGGTGCTCGTCCGGGGGGGACCGGATTACCACAGGCCTCCACCGATGGTTTCGCGGAGCCCATTCCTCGTCGGGTTTGGGCATCTCTTCTTGGTAATAGCCGCGGTTATGAGGTTGGTCTATCTGCGGGCACAGGGCCTAGGGTCCTTTGCCTCGCTCCACGCCGAAGGCGGGTCGGCGTGGAGCGTCATCTCCAGCCTCATCCCGTTGATCGGGGTAACCATGCTGATCTTGGTTAACCGGCAGCGCTTGTTTCTGCACATCGGAATCCCGGCAGCGTTGCTTCTCGGGGTATGGGCCGGGGCATCCCTGCTCATCGGTACCCGCGACGAGGTCTTGGGGCCGGTCATTCTTCTCGCGTGGGCCGTGTGGGCTCGAGATGGGCGAGTCGGTTGGACGAAACTTGCGACATTGGCAGTGGTGGGCTTCGTCGGTATGGCGGCCATCGGCGTCTGGCGCAGTCCGGGTGGACAAGCCCGGTGGGAATCGCGGAGGCCCTCCTTCGACCGGTTGCCAGTGCGACGAACACGACTGCCTTGGCCGTGGGTGCGATTCCAGACTCATCACCGTATCTATTCGGCCAGACGTACGTTGCCGCGCTGCTGAGCACACCATCCGTGGGCCCGCTTGAACTGGTCGGCGCGGAGGAGACTGCTGCGGTCCGGTTCCCATCCGTCATCGGCTACTCGGCTCGATCCGGATTGGGTTTCAGCCCCTCCGCCGAGGCCTATTGGAACTTTGGGCTTGTCGGGGCTTTTCTCGTCCCGGCGCTCTGCGGCCTTGTCCTGGTGTACGCCTACCGTCGCAGTTCACCGTGGCCGCGCAGCCCCCTTGAATTGTTCTATCCGATTCTCTTGGCGCGGATTCCGTTGACGGTACGGGCCGATTCACTACAACAGGTGAAGGCGCTGGCTGCCATCCTGCTGACGGTGACCATCGTGTGGGCCCTTGACCGCTCAATTCGGCGCTCCGCTCCAGTGGGCGCGGAATAGGCACCGGGTGTCTTGGCGATGCCTCCCGGTATCGGACTGATCCGGAACCTGTCAACCGACCAGAGGAGGACGTTCACTAAATTCCGATCGGCCGTGCCTCAGACAGGTTGACAGGTTCCGTTCGCGCTCGAAGATTGCTCGCACCGCGTCTGGGTCCCGGATGCTGCACAGAGCTAGTGTTCCGTCATCGAGGGCTCGACCGGTCAAGCTCATTTGTACCGCGTGCAGCGCGGATTCGTCGCGGTCGAGCAGGATGAGTCGACCCGGGCCAGACCGATGAATCTGGCGGGCCAATTCCGAACCGATAGAGCCACCGGCGCCAGTGACCAGGACGCGTCGGCCGCTGATCGCGTCGGCGATGGCGGCATTGTCCAGTTGGACCGATCGACGGCCCAGGACATCCTGCAGGTCCAGCTCGCGCAGGTCGGATCCACGCGATTGGCCAAGCATCTCGGTCACAGGCGGAAGGGTGAGGACTTCGAGTCCAAGTGTCGCGGCCGCATGGGATACCTCGCGCATCCGTTCGGCTGACATCGATGGGATGGCCACTGCAAGGACTTGTGCGTCCGTCATGTCGGTGACGCGCTCGAGCTGGTCCAGACCGCCACCGACTCGGAATGCCCCTACCCGAGTGCGGCGCTTGGCCCGGTCATCATCGAGTACGGCCACCGGTTCCAACGCCGCACCTGACCGATCGTTGGCCAACGCGGAGACGAGTTGACGCCCGCCATCGCCGGCACCGAAGACGATGACTCGGCGGGTACCCGGGGAACTCGCCGTTCGGCCCCATCGATAGGAGCGGACGACGAATCGAACTGCGAACATCGCGACCAGGCCCAGGACGGGAGCCAGCACAGGAAGGCTGCGCGGCACGGTGCCAACGTTAAGGAGGTCCACCATGACGATAAGGACGGCACGGTGGGCGATGGACAGCTCGAAGACGTAGCGGACCTCGTCAAACGTGCCCCGCACCCGCGACTTCGACACCGCGCCGGAAATGACGCCAAGGCACAGGAAGACGAGGAAGGTGATGATGACGAAACGGATCAGCTGCGGCGTCGACGCGCGCTTGAGGTTGAGGTCATAGCGCAGCCAGGAGCTGGCCATAGCAGCGACGGCTATGGTCTAACAAGAGCCAGGCCAGGCGAACGGCGAACTCGCGTCGGGGCAAGGAGGATGGAGGATTCTCGACAGACATACCCAGGGGAGAAGCAGGCTCGACAGAATGGAAATACTCGACATAAACGGCAGGGTGCACCGGCACTCTATCTGGTCCCTTGACGCTCTCTCCGAACGCCCCAAAAGCTGTGATCTATGCCACAATATGGTGGAGCATGTTGACAGAACCCCTCAGATGCCCAGCCACGTACTCCAACCGCCGTGCAGGACGAGCCAGGCGATCAGCCCGTAGCCCGCAGCGCCGGGATGGACGTCATCGCGGCTAGCGGCGAGTTCGGACAGCCATTGATCATGGGTGACTAGAGGGCGATAGCAGTCCACGAACGGGATGTTGCGACGACCGCAGACGTCTGCCTGCGCGTCCACGAGGGCTTCGATGTCGCGGTTCGTCTCGGCGTCGGCCGTCGGTGGGGGACCGACCACGAAGGTGCCGATTCCTTGACTGCCGGCCTCGTCGAGAAGATTGGCGAGGTTGAGCCGGTGGCGGGCGAGGCTGATTCCGCGGAGGAGGTCATTGACGCCGACCTGAACCACGATGCGCCGCTCACCCCGGTTCTCCCATCGGGCTGGACATTCCTGGGTCCACCGAGTGAGGACATCGGCGGAGGTGTGCCCCCGTACGCCAAGGTTGTAGCTGGTCAGGTCCACTTCTGGGTGATGGCTGCGACCAACGACACGGCCGACCCAGCCCTGACCCTTGGGGTCACCAAACCCGCACACCAGCGAGTCGCCGAGGAAGCACAAGGCGACATCGCGCCGCCCGTCCGGGCCGACACTGGCCCCGGCGCTCGGCGTGAATTCCTGGCCTGTTGCGTCAACACTCACAGCATGATCCTGCCCGATCCGGCCAGCGGGGCCGGTCATTGATCCTCAAAATCCTCGTCGACATCGTCATCGAGCCGTGCCAGCCAGGTAGCTAGACGTTCGACCGCGACCTCGAACTCCGGATGAAGGTCGACAAAACTGCGCAACTGGTCGGCCAGCCAGGCAAGGCTGACCGTTTCCTCTGCGCGCCGATCGCTCAATTCGTCGATCCCGCGGTCGGTGAAGTACATCGATATCTATGCCGTCCTTCGTCCAGTCCCGCCCTAGCGTGCGAAGGCGGACTGCAACAGCGCCTCCTGCTCGGCTGCGTGCTTCTTGCTCGATCCGGTGGCCGGCGACGCGGAGGTCTTCCGGGCCAGGACCCGCAAGGGACGTTCGACACCGAGGTCTGCCAGAGCCGACGGCAGGTTCAATGCCATGAACGGCCAGGCTCCTTGGTTGCGTGGCTCGTCTTGGACCCAGACCAGCTCCGCGCCGGGGTATGCCTCCAGCGCCTTGGCGAGGTCGGCGGCAGGCAGTGGGTAGTACTGCTCGATGCGCAGGATGGCCGTGGAGGTATCGCCGAGCTTCTCGCGCATGGCGGTCAGCTCGTGGACGACCTTGCCTGCGGCCAACACGACCCGGTCGACGTTTGCCGACGGCCCTTGGGGGTCGGGCAGCACCGGGCGGAAGTGTCCCGTGGTGAACTCTTCGGGTGCGCTTGCGGCGGCCTTCGAGCGCAGCATCGATTTGGGCGTGAAGACGATCAACGGCCGTCGCGGGCTGGCATACGCGTGGCGACGCAGCAGGTGGAAGTACGACGCGGGCGTCGACGGATAGGCCACCGTCATGTTGTCCTCGGCGCACAGGGTGAGGTACCGCTCGATCCGGGCCGAAGAGTGGTCCGGACCCTGTCCCTCGAAGCCGTGCGGCAGGAGGAGGACAACGCCCGAGCGCTGTCCCCACTTCTGCTCGGACGAGGAGATGAACTCGTCGACGATGGTCTGGGCGCCGTTGGCGAAGTCACCGAACTGGGCCTCCCAGACGACCAACGCGTCTGGGCGTTCGACCGAGTAGCCGTACTCGAATCCGACTGCGGCAAACTCGGACAGCATCGAGTCATAGACCCAGAACTTGCCCTGGTCGGGGGACAGGTAGAGCAGCGGTGTCCATTCGTCGGCATCGACCTTGTCGATGAGGACCGCATGCCGCTGCACGAAGGTGCCTCGACGACTGTCCTGCCCGGCCAGCCGGACCGATGTGCCTTCCATGAGTAAGGAGCCGAAGGCGAGCAGTTCCCCGGTCGCCCAGTCGATGCCGCCTTCGGACACCGATGCCGCCCGCCGCTCCATGGTCTGGCGCAACTTGGGGTGCACCGTGAAGTTCTCCGGGTACTTGATGAAGGCCTCACCAAGCTGCTTGAGCACCTCCGGGGTGACCGCTGATCCGCGCCTGCCTCCCGAGGCGACGAGGTCCGCCATCTGCGCCGCCGGTGGTTCGAGGCCCTTGGTCCCCTCGAGGTCGGTGCCGGTGAACACGATGTCTTCGCCGGAGTCGGTCTCGCTCAGCGCCTCCTTGGTTTCCAAGAAGACCCGCTCGAGCTGTTGCTGGTAATCCCGCAAGGCGGCATCGGCGTCGTCGGAGGTGATGTCCCCTCGGCCGATGAGTGACTCGGTGTAGAGCTTGCGCACGCTGCGTTTGGCCTCGATGAGGTTGTACATCAGCGGCTGGGTCATGGACGGGTCGTCGCCCTCGTTGTGGCCCCGTCGGCGGTAGCACACCATGTCGACGACGACGTCCTTGTCGAATTCCTGCCGGAACTCGTAGGCCAATTCGGCCACGCGCACACAGGCCTCGGGGTCGTCGCCGTTGACGTGGAAGATGGGGGCCTGGATCATCCGGGCGACATCTGTGGAGTAGGTCGAGGACCGTGACGAGCTGGGTGCCGTGGTGAAGCCCACCTGGTTGTTGACCACGACATGGATGGTTCCGCCGGTGCGATAGCCGCGAAGTTGCGAGAGATTGAGTGTCTCCGCCACGACACCTTGACCTGCGAACGCAGCATCGCCGTGCAGGAGCACAGGCAGGACCGGGAACTCCTCGCCGGCCCGATTGAGACGGTCCTGCTTGGCCCGGACGATGCCTTCCAACACCGGATCGACGGCCTCGAGGTGGCTGGGGTTGGCTGCGATGTAGACCTTGGTGGTCTCCCCGGCCTCACCGACGAATTGCCCCTCGGTGCCGAGGTGGTACTTCACATCGCCCGAACCTTGAACCGACTTGGGGTCCTGCTTCCCCTCGAATTCGCGGAAGATCTGGCCGTACGACTTGCCCGCGATGTTGGCCAGCACATTGAGTCGCCCGCGGTGCGGCATCCCGATGCAGACCTCGTCCAATTCGTTCTCAGCGGCGCGGGAGAGTATCCGGTCCAACAGGGCGATGACCGACTCGCCGCCCTCGAGGCTGAATCGTTTCTGTCCGACGAACTTCGTCTGAAGGAAGGTTTCGAAGGCCTCGGCTGCGTTGAGCCGTCGCAGGATGCGCAGCTGCTCTTCGCGGGTGGGCTTCTCGTGCGTGACCTCGATTTGGTCTTGGATCCATTTGCGCTGGTCAGGATCTTGAATATGCATATATTCCACGCCGATGGTGCGGCAGTAGCTGTCCCGCAGGATGCCGAGGATACGCCGCAGCTTCAGGAACGGTTCGCCGCCGAACCCGCCGGTGGCGAAGTGCCGCTCCAGATCCCACAGCGTCAGCCCGTGGGTGGTGATGTCCAGGTCAGGGTGACGTCGCTGGCGGTACTCCAACGGATCGGTGTCGGCCATGAGGTGGCCGCGGACCCGGTATGCGTGGATGAGCTCTTGGACCCGGGCGACCTTGTTGATGTCGTCGTCATGGGTCGCGGTGATGTCTTGCACCCAACGGATCGGCTCATACGGGATCCGGAGGGCTTCGAAGATCTCGTCGTAGAAGCCGTCCTTGCCCAGCAGGAGCTGATGGACCACGCGCAAGAAATCGCCGGACTGGGCGCCCTGGATGATGCGGTGGTCGTAAGTCGAGGTCAAGGTGAGGATCTTGCTAACCGCGTTGCGGTTGAGCGTCTGGTTGCTGGCGCCCTGCCATTCCGCCGGGTACTCCAACGCCCCGACACCAATGATGGCGCCTTGACCGGCCATGAGCCGGGGCACCGAGTGCACCGTGCCGATGGTGCCTGGGTTGGTCAAAGTGATGGTGGTGCCCTGGAAGTCTTCGACGGCCAGCGTGCCCCCGCGGGCCTTGGCAACCATGTCTTCATAGGCGCGCCAGAAGTGGCCGAAATCCATTGTCTCGGCTGATTTGATCGACGGGACGAGGAGTTGGCGGGTGCCGTCGTCCTTGGCCAGGTCGATGGCTAGGCCGAAGTTGATGTGTGCGGGTTGGACGAGAACCGGCTTGCCCTTGGCGTCGTGGCCGAAGCCGTTGTTCATCTCCGGCATGGTCTTCAACGCCTTGACCATGGCGTACCCGATGATGTGGGTGAAAGAGACCTTGCCGCCTCGTGATCGGGCCAGGTGGTTGTTGATGACGACGCGGTTGTCCATGAGGAGCTTGGCCGGTATAGCCCGCACGCTGGTCGCCGTGGGCACCTCCAGGGATGCCTCCATGTTGCTGACCACGCGTGAGGCAGCCCCTCGCAGGGGCCGGACGACGTTGTCGATCTGCGGCCCCGCTTCGGTCGGACGCGCCGGGTCCCTGGGTGTCCGTGGAGCCGGCGGCGTCGGTGTTGAGGGTGCGGTCGTTGCCGGCGTCGAGTTGTCGGACGTCGCGGGGGATGCTTGGGGCGAGGGGGCCGGGGGTGCACTGGACACGGGTGGGGCCACCGCCGTGTCCGGCTGGACACCGACCGATGCTGCTGCGGGTGGGGCCGGTGTGGACGAAACAGGCGACACAGATTGCCCGGTGGTGGGAGACAGTGCGGCAGGTGACGCTGGCGATCCGCCTGAGCTGCCGTTGGAGGCACCGTTGGCAGCGCTGGGGGAGTAGTTTTCGAACACCGGCCACCAGGCCTTGTCGACGCTGTTCTTATCCCTGGTGTACTGCTCGAAGAGCTCGTCCACAAGCCATTCGTTCGCTCCGAAGGCGGACAACGGATCGCTGGACGGGTGGGGCTCTGGCACGGCTGTTGCGCCTCTTTCGTCTCGTCGGCAATGACGGTTCGCAGGGCGGCGAACTCGCCTTAGGCCAGACTATCCCCGCGAACAGCGTACGAGGCTCACCCAAGCCCTCGCGTCGCTCAGTTGTCCACCAGCCGAGCCAACCACCTGGCGCGGCGGTGACCTGAGTCACGCCCGCACCAGGCGGAGCCCTCATTCCGGCGACGGCGATCGACTGTCGGCATACCGGAGCCAGCGATCAGGAGATGTCCCGGCGGGAGGTCAGCCAGCCCCCGATGAGTGCGGCCACCGCAGCATAGGCGAACATGACCAGTGCGGCCTGCCACCACGTGGACCAGTACTGGGCCGCCAGCGCCGGGTCGGTGTTTTGCCCAGCCACCGGATTGCTGGTGACGACCATGTTGCTGGTGAGGTTCCCCGGGATCCACTTCATCGCTGAATACCAGCCCTGGATGGAGAAGATGATGTTCAGGGCGATCTGGACGACGAAGGTGGCCCCGACGGCTATGAGCACCGCGGCGATCTGGTTGCGGATGAGCATGCCGATGCCGAAGCCGAACCAGACCCAGATGATGAAGGCCACCACGCCGATGCCCAAGGACTTCCAGACCTCCGGCTCGTTGAGCATCGTGGGCATGTCCTTGACCAGCGCGAGGATGGAGGCTCCTCCGGCGACACTGAAGGCAGCGTGCACCACGGCATAGAGCGCCCCGATAGCGGCCACGGCCACGGATTTGGCGGTGAGCACCGTCCACCGATTGGGCGTGGCCAAGAAGGTGGCGGTGATCGTCTTGTGCCGGTACTCGCTGGTGATCAGCAGGACGCCGAGGGCCAGCGGGAAGAGTGTGGTCATCATCTGGACCATGCCGGCGTTGTAGATCAGCTGCGCGGTGCCGACGCTCAGCTGTTCGAACGGATTCCCTTGGTCACCGCCGTCCGCCATGCTCGACCCGACCATGGCGGCGAAACCCATGGAAATCAGGGCCGCAAGCACGCCCATACCCAAGGCGAGTCCCCACCACAGCCGCGTGGTGAAGATCTTGAGGATTTCGGAACGAATGGCGCCGATCATGCCGACTCACCCCCGGTCGTCGTGGCCTCGATTGGCATCCCCAAGGACTGTTTACCCAAATTGCGGTTCGTGCCCTCCGTGAGCTGGAAGAACAGTTCCTCCAAGTCGGTTGACACGGAACGCAACTCCCACACCGGCAAACCGGCACTCATCGCGACGTCTCCGACCATCCGCAGGTCGGTGGTCTCGGCGTACAACTCCTCGTCGGCCCCGGGGCTGGACAGAATGTCGGATACCCGCAGCGCGCCGGCCAGGCGGGCCGGCTCAGAGGTGCGCACCAGCGTTCGGCCCACGCCGTGCAACTCGGCCATGGTGCCCTGTTTGACCAGGCGGCCGTTGGCGATGATCACGACGTCGTCCACGGTCTGCTCCACCTCTTGGAGCATGTGGCTGGAGATGAGGATGGTTTTGCCTTCCGTGGCGAGCTGGCGCAGGAATCCCCGCAGCCAACGGATGCCCTCGGGGTCCAGGCCGTTGGCCGGCTCGTCGAGGATGAGCACCTTCGGGTCACCAAGCAGCGCGGTCGCCAGACCGAGGCGCTGACGCATGCCCATGGAGTAGCCACCGGCTCGTTTCGGTGCCGCCGCCGGTATGCCGACGAGCTCCAACAGCTCATCGACTCGGGTGTCTGGTATGCCGGCGGTCGCCGCGATGACCCGCAAGTGATCCCGACCGCTTCGCCCCGGATGGAAGTTGGCGGCCTCCAAGGCGGCGCCCACCGTGCGGATCGGCTGATGGATGGTCAGGTAGGGTACCCCGCCCACGGTGGCCGTCCCCTCAGTGGGCCGGATGAGTCCCAGGATCATGCGCAACGTGGTGGTCTTCCCGGCCCCGTTCGGCCCAAGGAATCCGGTGATCCGCCCCGGGTGGACGCTGAAGGATAAATCGTCAACGGCGACGAAGGGCCCAAACTTCTTCGTCAAGCCGGCAACGTCCACGGAGGTTCCGCCGACGCTGTTGCTCATGGATTGTGCTCCCGGAGTCTCATGAATCCATCCAAACACAAGGTCGGTCGTTGCGGGTCCGGCTCGCGGTGGACCCCTCCCCTAATCGTGGGGATGAGCGGGAGCGGCGGCCTCGCTCATCCCTCGGGCTGCAAGAGACCCTAGGATCGAGCCACCATGACCGACTGGCTATTCGTTCTCGCCGGTGTCCTGCTGACACTCGGGACGGCGCTCTTCGTCGCCACCGAATTCTCCCTCGTGGCGTTGGACCGACCCACCGTGCAGCAGGCCGAAGCCGAAGGCGAGCCGGGGGCGGGCTCAGTCTTGCGCTCGCTGCGGCACCTGTCCACTCAGTTGTCTGCGGCGCAGGTCGGGATCACGCTGACCACCCTAGTGCTGGGGTTCATTACCTCGCCGGCGTTGACGTCGATCCTCGCCTCGGCGCTGTCCGGCACCGGCTTGAGCGAGGGCGCCGCTACATCCGTCGCCTCCGTGGTGGCGTTGGTTGCTGTCACCGTGTTTTCCATGCTGTTCGGGGAACTCGTCCCGCAGTTCCTCGGTCTGTCGGCACCGATGCAGACGGCGCGCTTGGTCGTCGGGCCGGTGCGAACGTTCGCCGCCGTTGCTCGACCGCTGATCTCGCTGCTCAACGGTTCGGCTAACACGTTCCTGCGGTGGGTCGGGGTCGAACCGCGAGAAGAGCTGTCGGCCGCCCGGACCCCCCAGGAGTTGGCGTCCCTGGTGACCCACAGCGCGCAAGCTGGGACTTTGGACCCTTCGTTGGCCCGGTTGGTCAAACGCAGCATCGGCTTCGGCGACCGCGCGGCGGCGGATGTCATGACCCCTCGAGTTCGGGCCACGGCGGTGGAGCGCAACGCAACCGCCGCCGACGTCTTGGCGCTGGCACGCAGCACCGGTCATTCCCGTTTTCCGGTGATCGGGGAGGACTGGGACGACGTCGACGGGGTGGTTCACGTCAAGAAGGCCATGGCGGTGCCCCACGAACGACGCGGCGACGTGCCGGTGACCGCGCTGATGATGCCGCCTCTGCTAGTTCCCGAGACGATCCGGCTCGACCCGCTGCTGCTGATGTTGCGGGGGGCCGGACTCCAGCTGGGCATCGTGGTCGACGAATACGGCGGCACCTCCGGAGTGGTCACCTTGGAGGACGTCGTCGAGGAGATCGTCGGAGAGGTCAACGACGAGCACGACCGGACCGGGACCACGGGACGGGCGCTCGGCGCCGGGACGTGGACGGTGCCCGGCATGTGGCGTCCTGATGAAGTCCGTGACCGGATCGGGGCACCGATCCCAGACCACGCTGCCTATGAGACGACCGGCGGATTCGTCATGGCGGCCCTCGGTCGGGTGCCCCAGGTCGGCGATGCGGTCGAGGTGCCCGGGTGGAGCATACGGGTGATTGACATGGATGGTCATCGGGTGGATCGACTCCGGTTGACTGCCATCATGCCCGACGCCGACGAGCCGGACGTGCACGACGTCAGTGACGCAGGGGCGGGGGGCCAGGCATGATCGCCGTCCTCGTCACGCTGCTGCTCCTGCTGGCCAACGCCTTCTTTGTCGGGGCGGAATTCGCAGCGATGGCGGCTCGGCGCAGCCAGCTCGAACCTCTGGCGGCCGGCGGCTCGCGGCGCGCCGTCCAAGTGCTGACCGCGATGGAACAGCTTGGCTCAGTCCTGGTCACCGCGCAGCTGGGGATCACCGTGTGCTCTGTCCTGCTCGGCGCCTATTCCGAAGCGGCGCTGCACCACAGCCTGATCCCGGTCCTAGAAGGTGCCGGGATCCCAGGAGGGGTCGCCGAGGGCATCGCCCTGGTCCTGGCCTTGCTCATCGTCATCTATTTCCACGTCGTCGTCGGCGAGATGATCCCCAAGAACCTTGCCCTGGCCGGCCCGGACCGGGCCGCCTTAATCCTCGTTCCCCCGCTGTTGTGGCTGACCAGGGCTCTTCGGGTGGTCATTTCCTTCATGGAGTGGTTCGCCAAGGCGGTCGTGTCCGCCATGGGCATTGAGCCTCGTGATGAGGTGGCGTCGGAATACACCGCCGGGCAGGTGGCGCACATCGTCGAGGAGAGCTGGCGGCAGGGGCTGGTCCAGGGCGAGGAGGCCGGCCGGCTCGGAGCCGCTTTGGAGTTTTCCGACAAGAGTGCGGTCGATGTCGCGGTGCCGTTGGAGGGGCTGGTCACCATCGATGCTTCGACCACCCCGGATGAGATCGAATCGCTGGTCGCCAAGCGAGGATTCTCCCGGTTTCCGGTGGTCGACGTGGCCGGGGTGCCGTACGGGTACCTGCACCTGAAAGATATCCTGTATGCCGACCAGCAGCAACGTTCGGAGCCGGTTCCTCCCAAGCGGATCCGCCGGTTGGCCACCGTGGCCTCTGCCGATGGGGTGGAGTTGGCGCTGGAATCCATGCGCCGTAGCGGCGCCCACTTGGCTCGCGTGGTCAACGGTGCGGGATCGGTGACCGGGGTGGTCTTCCTCGAAGACGTCATCGAAGAACTCGTCGGAGAGGTGACCGACACCACTCAGCGTCAGGGTCCCCGCTAGCCGACCGCTTGACCGGTCACGGTGCCGACCAGGTACGTGACCGCCATGGCGAGGGCTCCACCGGCGGCGTTGCGCAGGATCGCAGGTCGGGGAGGAGCATCGCCCAAACGGGCGCTGAGCCACCCGGTGCCGGCCAGGACCAACACTCCGGCCACCAGGGTGAGGGGGATCCGCAAGTTTGGCGCCAAAAGCACGATGGACAGCAGCGGC
>JBKECS010000044.1:0-10795 GCA_047974805.1 Nostocoides sp.
TTGGCCCCCGGGATAGACCGGCACCACGGCTCGCCCACTCCGCTTATGACTCACGTATGACGTCATACTAGAATCAACATGGAGGAAGAGAATGTTTGACCGCTACTACGACGAGATGACCGTCGGTGACTCGAGAAGCTTCAGCGCCATCACGATCACCGAAGCTCACATCGTCAACTTCGCGGGTGTCACCGGGGACCATTTCAGTCTGCACATGGACGCCGAGTACGCCAAATCAACCCCGTTCAAGCAGAGAGTTGCCCACGGTCTATTGGTCCTCTCGTGTGGCGCTGGTCTCGTTCCGATCCTCCCGGGCCGCATGCAAGCCTTCCTGGGAATGGACGAAGTGCGTTTCCTTGCACCAGTATTCATCGGCAACACCGTCCACCCGACGATGGAGGTCCTTGACAAGAAGGACAAGACTCCTGGGGGTGTCGTCACCATCCTGGAGACGTTTAAAACCAGAATGACACTCCAGTCATCAGTGCCAAGATCAATATTTGGGTCGGGTCCAGCCCCAGCACCTGACCCCCGCACCATACGGAGGAACCACGATGCCGCGAGCGGCTGCACCCAGCAAGGGAGGGGCGGCAAGCCCTAACCCGGCCAAGCGGGCCGCATCGGCACGATCAACGGGGCGTTCGAGCGCCACGAGGTCGGCGTCGGGGAAGCCGCTGAAAGCAGCACCGGAGACCGCGCAGGAGGCGGAGCCGATTGAACAGCTCAGTATCGGCGAGCTTGCCGAATTGACAGAGGTATCCACCAGGACCATTCGCTACTACGAGGAACTCGGCATCCTCCCCGAACCGACGCGAACACCTGGTGGAACCCGGCGGTACCCGCGCGAGTACGCCTTCTACGTCGAGGGTGCCAAGCTCTTGAAACAACTGGGCTTCGGACTCGAAGAAATCGCCGAAATTGGTCAGTTCGCCCTAACCGGCGCGGCTGCCTCTGATCAGACCCGCGGGATCCTCAAGCGAAAACTTGCCGACCTGGACCATCGCATCCGCGTCCTGACCAAGCTTTACGACGTGGTCGCCCAGGCTGCTGGAGGCTCACAGACTCAGGCCATGCCGGTCGGCAAGCTGCTTCAGTGGTTGTCGGCGTCTGCCGCGGAAGAAGAGGCCGAGGCGGCATCGAGCAACAAGCGGCGCGGCCGGACATCCCAGGGCACGAAAGGCTGACGCCAGCCCCGGGTGCCCTTCGCACCGGGACGCTGCTTTCGCCAGTCCTATCCGTCAGACATTGCCGGACGCCGGAGGAAGGCGTAATCTATGCCTAGATATATGACGTTGAACGTTCCACGGTAGATCTAGATAGGCGGCGGCTCATGAAACGCAATCTGTTCGAGTCGGACCACGACGATTTCCGGGATGCCGCCCGACAGTTCGTCGACCGGCATGTCGTTCCCAATTACGACCAGTGGGAGCAGGACGGCCTTGTCGATCGTGGCGTGTGGACGCTGGCCGGAGAATCCGGATTTCTCGGTATGTCCGTCCCCGAGGAGTACGGGGGCGGCGGGGTCGCCGACTGGCGGTATAACGCGATCTTCGTCGAAGAGCTGTCCCGCGTCGGAGCGGTCTCGTTGAGCTCGGGCTTCGGTCTGCACAACGATGTGGTCGCGCCCTACCTGTTGGAGTTGTCGACCGAGGAACAACGCAAGCGGTGGTTGCCCAAGTTCTGCACCGGGGAGACCATCAGCGCTATCGCTATGACCGAGCCGGGCGCCGGGAGCGACCTGAAGGCGGTGCGCACTACCGCCGTGGTAGATGGTGATGACTTCATCATCAATGGCACCAAGACGTTCATCACCAACGGCATTCATGCCGATCTCGTCATCGTCGTTGCCAAAACCAACCCCGAAGCCGGCGCGAAAGGCATCAGCCTCATCGTCGTCGAACGCGGGACTCCCGGCTTCGAGCGTGGGCGCAAGCTGGCCAAGGCCGGGATGCACTCACAGGACACGGCTGAGTTGGTCTTCACTGACGTCCGGGTGCCCAAGGCCAACCTCCTGGGACAGCTCGACAACGGCTTCGTTCACCTCATGCATAACCTCCCCATGGAACGCCTCTCGATCGCCGTGGTGGCCGTTAGCGCTGCCCAGGCGGCACTGGAGTGGACGATCCAGTACTGCCAGGACCGCAAGGCATTCGGGCAGCCGATCGGCAGCTTCCAGAACAGCAGGTTCCAGCTTGCCGAGATGGCCACCGAACTGGATATCGCGCAGAACTTCATCGACCGCTGCATCACCGAACTCAATGCCGGCACGCTGACTCCCGTCGATGCCGCCAAGGCAAAGTGGTGGACGACCGAACTCCAGAAGCGCGTCATGGACACCTGCCTGCAACTCCACGGCGGCTACGGCTACATGGACGAGTACCCCATCTCCCGCGCCTGGCGCGATGGTCGCATCCAGTGCGTCTACGGCGGCACGACCGAGATCATGAAGGAAATCATCGGTCGCGACCTGGGGTTCTGACCCAGCCGACGGACCTCAGCGGCACTCACTTCGAGGCCGGAGCCCGTTCACCACAAACTCCACCAGATCATCCTCGGCAAGTTGTCCAGGGCGAGCGGAGTCGTAGGCCAGCGCATACGCCCCACACGCACCGACAACGATATTGGCGGCGAACGAGGGCTGGAGTGTCGCGAACTCACCGGCGGCGATTCCTGACTCGATGAGGCGACGAATCGCCTTGGTGTACCGGTGGTCCAAGACCTGGAATTCGGGAGGGGCCGTGATGGACCGGAACTGGGCCACATAGATGGAGATCGCCGGATAGTACTCCCGCGTGTTGTTCGCGTAGTGACGCACGATCAGCTCCACCTGTGTCGTTGCCGTCAACCCCCGGTCCTGCACCTGTTCGGCATGATCGACGGCGTCGCGATAGGGCGGCAGTACGATGTCGAACAGCAACGACGACTTGGTCGGCACATAGTGATAGAGGCTGGCCTTGGTGATCCCGAGCGCCTCGGCCACATCGTCCATCCGGGTTCCGGCATAGCCCCGGGCAAGGAACTGGGCCGCCGCCGCCGCGTGGATGTCGCTGCGCGTCTTTCGTGGGCGCCCGCTGGGCCGACCGGGACCACGTCCGTCACCAGTCATTTCGTCAAGGCCCCGCCGTCCACCGGCAGCACGACTCCCGTGATGTAGCTCGCCCGGTGCGACGCGAGGAACTCCACGGCATCGGCAATCTCCTCAGCGCGGCCCAAACGCCCCAGCGGGATCAGCCGGGTCAACCTCTGCTTGCCTTCCGGCGTGCCTCCGGTCAGTCCCGATGACATCGGTGTGTCGACGTACCCTGGCGCCACGGCGTTGACGCGTATGCCGCGAGGAGCCAACTCGTGCGCCAAGGCCCGCGTCATCGCGTCGAGAGCTCCCTTGGTCGTGCTGTAGACGGTGACGCCCGGGGCCCCGTGCCGGTGGGCGGCGATGCTGCTGACATTCACCACGGAGCCACCGTCTTCTAAGTCCGGGGCCAGGTCCCGCACGAGGCGCAGAGAGGCGGCAACGTTGGTCGCCAAACTCTCAGCGATCCGGTCGTCGTCCAGCTCAGACAACGGGAATCCATTGAGCACCGCGGCGCAGTTGACCAGGATCCGGGGCCGGCCCGATGATCGCGCGATAGCCAAGGCCTCCCCGACCTCGTGCGGACTGGTGATGTCGCACACGCGCCACGTTATCGAGTCGGGCCGCCCCGGCGGAACTGGAGGCTGCGTCAGGTCCAGGGCGAGCACGGCGTGTCCCTCGGCGGCGAGCCGCCGTGCGATGGCGTTGCCGATCCCCCTGGCCCCTCCGGTCACCACGGCGACGCTGGTTGAGCTCTGGGAGGTGGCGTCCCTGGGTTCAGTCACCGGACTCACCCTTCCTTGACCTGAGCACGGTAACCGCGCACCCGGTTGCGGACGTCCTCGCTGACCAGCAAGCGCCCCTGGACCACCGCCTCGTAGTCGTCGATCTCCGTCGCGGCGTCCACTCGCAGCCCTGCCCACATGTTGGCCCGGGTCCCCGCGACGGCGCCAGGGGACAGGGCGGCGATCTCGTGGGCCAGTTGCGTCGCCGCTGCTTCAGGCTCGGGGCTGATCCTGGTCGCCAGACCCATCGCCTGGGCCTCGGTCGCCGACACGCGGCTGCCTGTCACGAGGATGTCCAAGGCCCGTGACGGGCCGACGATCCTGGGAAGGCTGTAGGTCAAGCCGAAGTCCGGTACCAGGCCGAGCGAGACGAAAGGGGCCCAGAACTGTGCGCTCGGTCCGACGATGCGCAGGTCGCATGCCGCTGCGAGCCCGAATCCCCCACCGACGGCGTGGCCGTCGACAGCCGCGATGGTCGGCACCGGAGAGTTGAGCAGCAGGCGCGCGGCGCGACAGGCTTCGCGGACCCACTGGACGGCTTCCGACTCCTCGCGCAGATTCCACGCGGAGGCCTGCGCCAGGTCGGCGCCGGCACAAAACGTCGTCCCTGCGGCGGCGACGACAATGACGCGCGCCGCGCGGGCGCATTCCTCGACGGCACCGGGCAGGTCTCGCAAGAGCATGTCGTCATTCATCGCGTTCAGGGACTCCGGCCGGTTGAGCCGGATGGTCGCGACATCATCGGCAATGTCGAAGTCAACGGTGCTCATGTCAGTACCGCCACGTCCCGTCCAGCCCGGCGACCCGTCGGCCCAGGACCAACTCCGCGCAGGTCAACCCGGAACGGGCCGCCCGATCGATCCCAACGGATCGACTGCGGAATGTGTCCCCTCCGCAAATGAGTCCCTCGACGCCGGGAACCACGTTGTGCGGCCGCATCGCTCCAACCAGTCCCGGTCGAGCTTTCAGCCCAAAGTTGGTGATGACATGGCGGACTCTGAAGGTCGAATCGCGCAGCGCCGGATACATCTCCTCCATGTCCGCCTCAAACTTCCGCATTAACGTGTCCAGAGTCATCCGGTCGGCCACGGTCGGCAAGTCGCACGCAATCCCGCATACGAAGAGGGCCGCGTCGTCCGGCGCCGTGCCCGGATCGAGTTCGGAGTGGGTATAGGCGAACCCCGGAAGCCCGGTCCGGGGTGTGGCGAACCAGGCCGCCAGTTCTCGGGGCGAGTTGACAAAGACTGGCCCAGGCATTGCGGCATAGAAGCCCAGCCAACTGCCCCGCGCCTCGTCACCGGTCATGCGCTTGATCAGCTCCAGGTACCACTCCGGGACCCGATCGGTAGGCAGCAGGCTCAGCACCTCCCATACGGGCAAGGTGAGAATCACGGCGTCGGCTTCGATCTTCTCCACCGGAAGGAACTCGTTGGGCATCTGCCGACTGCCTCTCTCGACAAAGACGCCGTCGATCCGATCGCCATCGAGCGACAGCCCGGCCACTTCGACGTTGCGCTGGACATGCGCACCGTGTCGTTCGGCCATCGACCCGACCGATTCAAAGAGCGCGTCGAATCCGCCGACCGGGACGTAGGAGTACCCCGGCTTTCGCTGTTCGCGAAGATGCAGCGAGCGGACGAAGAGGTTGTCGCTGGCCGAGTGATCCTGCGGCGCGCCGGTCTGGCCCTCAAGGACCGCCATGAATTCGAACAGGCCGATGACTCCCTCATGGGACGTGCGGCGTTCCAGCCACGATCGCAGCGTCGTTTGGTCGAATTGATCGAGATCGGACAAATCGAGGTCTGCCATCTCGGCGGCCACCTTGGCAAAGTCCTCGCGTCCCGAGCCGTACACCTCGGCTGCGCTCCGCCAGCGGTCGTGCGCCCAAATCGCCATGCCATCGTTCGGCTCTCCATGGACCATGTCGATCCCCAGGTGGCGAAGGATGGCGGTCAACCCGCTGCCGGGGTCCTCCAACAGGTGCGGTCCCCATTGCAGCTTGTAGCCCTGGATATCGAAATAGCGAGCCCGGCCGGCGAGTCCACTGTCCCGCTCCAGCAGCAGCACGCTCTTGCCTTCGTTGGCCAGCAGTGCGGCGGCCACCGATCCAGCCGCTCCTCCCCCAACGACGATGACGTCATATGCCATTGCGAATCCACCTCATCCTTGAAAATCGACCGACCAGTAGATAAATTAGACGTAATACGTTAATTTTGTCTAGGGTCTGGCAGCGATACGGGCCATGGCGCCGCCGCCCGGGAACCCCGGAAGGATCAGCTGTGTCCATTCTCAAGATCGGCATCCCAGGGACTCAGCTACCCAGTTCCGATCCCACTCGAGCTGTTCGACGGGCCGAAGACGATGGATTCCACAGCATCTGGTGGGCGGATCGCCTTATGGGCTGGCTTCCTGCGGGACCACACGAGTTGCTCGACCCCTACGTGGTCATGGCGATCGCGGCCCAGGCGACCTCACGCATTCAGCTGGGTACGGCCGTATCAGACCCGCTGCGCCGCCATCCCGCCCAGCTTGCGCAGACGGCATTGTCAGTTCAAGCCGTGTCGCGCGGACGGCTCCTGCTGGGGTTGGGCAGCGGGGAAGCGGCCGGAACGGTCCCATATGGCATGACATTCAACCGTCCGGTCAGCCGCCTCCAATCGGCAATTCTCACGCTTCGGGCGCTGTGGGACGGGGGCGGTGTGGTCACCCGAGGGGATGAGTTCTATCCCCTGCAGGACGCGTTGTGTGGGCTGGCCTCGGTCATTGACGCCCCGCCCATCTGGATCGCCTCCCATGGGCCACGGGCCCTGCGAATCACTGGACGCCTTGCCGATGGTTGGATGCCCACTGCCGCAGGAGTCGATCGCTATCGAGCCGATCTTGAAGCGATCCGCACGGCTGAGGCCTCCGCCGGGAGGGCTCGTGGCGCCGTCACGGCCGGGGCCTTCGCCTGGTGCGTCGCGGCAGAGTCCGAAGAGCGCGCCCGCGCCCTGCTGGCAACGCCTCAGCTACGCGCCTTGGGCCTGCTGTTGCCGGCTGGGGCTCTGCCGAAGTCTCCACTGCCCAATGGACCAGCGGGTTCGCTGGTACCAACCCGGGCGAATCTTGGCGATCTCGTCGCGCCGATCGACGTCGATGCTCTGGCAGTGGTCATCCCCCACGGCACGCCCACGCAGATCGCGGATCGGCTGGCAGCGCTGCATCACGCCGGTGCGGAACACATCGTCATCTGTGACATGAGCAGGGTCAGCGGCCAGGACAACGGGCTCGGTTTGCGGCCGCACGAGATCCACCTGGCCATTCGTGAGGCGCTGATGGATCACGTATCCGTGGCCGATGATGGCCGTTAGGACTGTTCGGACATCGCTGGGCGGGTGTCCAGTGTGCGGCTGTGTGTCGGAAGGATCGCAGCAAAGAAGGCGGCGGCAACGCCCAGCAGCGCAGCAACAACATACGTGGGTCCGAATCGGCCCAGAGCATCTGCCAGGTGGCCACCCACCGGGGGAACAAGGAACTGAGCTATCCCGAAACCAAGGGTGACGGTGGCCAACGCCTGGGAAACGTGACCTGCTGGAGCAAGATCGCTGATGTGGGCCATCAAGACGGTGCCCATGCCCGACATGGAGAGCCCGAATGCCAGCGCCGCCGGAATGACCGGCCACGTCACCCCGAGCGATCCCAGCGGTACCACGAATGCTGCCAGACCGGTTATCAGAATCGCTCCGGACAAGACCTGCTTTCGACCCAGGACATCGGACACACGCCCCAAGACCAATCCGCCGAAGATCGCAGCCAGCCCGAGCAGCGAGTAGGCGTGGGTGGCTGAAACAACACTGAGACCCACGTCGACGTGCAGGGCCTCGACCAAGAAGCTCGTGAAGAGGCTGTAGGAGGCTCCGTAGAGAAAGTACGAGGCGAGCAACCGCCGCCATCCCGGAAGCACTTCATCGAGAGGCATCCTGCTCGACGTGGACGGAGGGCGACGAGTCGGGGGCAGGAAAAGCAGATTGGCGACCAGGATCAGCGCGGCAATACCCGCTTCGATCAGCCACACGGGGCGCCACGCAGAATAGAGGTCAGCGCGTGCAGCCCACGCGGCCAGGGCGCTGGTGATAGCGATGGCCCCTCCGATCCCCGCCGTCGTCATCCCAAAAGCGAGGCCGCGGCGGTGACTGGGGGTGTGTCCCGCAACGATGGCGCTGCACTGCATCCACACTGCAGCCCCGAAGAACCCACCCAGCGCGGTTCCGATGCCGACGATCCAGACATTGGGTGCCAACCCCACGACAAGCATGCTGGCCGTGGTGACGAGCAAACCAATACGCAGGATCAAGCCCGGATCGATCGAGGAGGGCATCCGGGCCTGCACGAGTACCCCGAGGAAATAGGCGCCCAGGTTGGCAGCTCCCATCCATCCGGCTGCGGTGTAGCTACCCAGCAAGTCTTGCGTCATGGCCGGCAGACACGCAGCAAGGGCAAACCGGGCGAGGCCCTGGGACACGGCGCCGGCGCCAAGCACCAACAACACTGGTAACAGCCAGTGAGGTTCGCCGTCTTGGCGCAACAGCCCGTCATCGCGGCGGTGTGTCATGGTCACTTGACCATGGTAGATTTCTTCCCCTTTAACGTAAAGTCTCTGATCCTACTGGTGGGGGTTGATCGTGGGCATGTGGCAGGTGAACTCTGTCTCAAAGTCTGCGACTGACGTTTCAGGGCGCCGTTGAGTGAGAGTCTTGTGGCCTATTGCGGTGGGCAGGAAGGCTCGACCCATGGCAACAAGGAAGAGACACTCCCCGGAGCAGATTGTCAGGAAGTTGGTCACTGCTGACCGGCTGCTGGCCGAAGGAAGGGACGTCGGCGATGTCTGCCGCGAGCTCCAGATCACCGAGGCGTCCTACTACCGGTGGCGCAACCAGTAGTAGGTCTGCTCGCTCACCCCGAGCTGACGGGCCACCTGGGCATTGTCGGCACCACCGGCCAACAGCCGATCCGCCTCGGCGAGCTTGCGGACAACCTGCTCGGGAGTGCGCTGCTTCCTTGTCGACATGATGTGGAGCCTTCCTGCCCACACCCGTGGGCGGCAAGAAACTCACACATCACCTGGACCAACCAGAAGGGGTCAGGTCAGAAGCGCTCCTGGAGTGCCAAGGTGCGGTTGAGACGCCAGAGGCGATCGACATCGCTCGGGTGCCGCGGCTTCCTGGGTGGTCGGCATCGCGTTGAGGGGCGCGACGTTGACTCCCATGCCGGCGCTGAGAGCGCTGGCTACCTTGCGCTGGACGTCTTACACCGGCCTCCGGGCTGTCCCACCGTGTTCCTTTGGCAGGAACAATGGCAGGACGGCGTTCGGGAGCCTGACCGCCAGCGCACCGACCTTTTCTCAGCTGGTCAGCACGATACCCAGTTGGGAGCCGTCGCTGCTGATGGTGTCTATGCCGGTCTCCTTTGCCGAGGCGAGCACGTGCCGATCTGTATTACCTGTCTATACCGGGGACTCCGATTTCGCTTGCTCGCTCGACGTGACGCACCCAAGTCGTGACCGTTGTGAGTACATTTTCGAGCCTACCCGGCAGGGCCGGCAACCGGCGGAGAAGACTGGCCCGCGGATCTGGCGTCGACAGCGCTGCTCGTCCGGAGCGCCTCGGTGCCTTCCAGTCGGCCGCCGCCCAGACAACGGATGAAGTCGTCCTCGGTCATCACTTCGATTGCTTGACCCTGGTCTTGGAGCTCAAACGCCCTTCGGGCCTTTCCTGTGAGATGCGTGCCCGGGCGAAGCACGGCGGGGTTGATGTCCCCAACCACCAGGACGTTCGTCCGCTTGGTCGTGGT
This sequence comes from Nostocoides sp., assembly GCA_047974805.1. Lineage (GTDB taxonomy): Bacteria > Actinomycetota > Actinomycetes > Actinomycetales > Dermatophilaceae > JAJXUB01. Next base: position 9,685 of record JBKECS010000044.1, read on the forward strand.
CTTGTCCGCCAACGCACCGACCTTGGAGCATTCGTCCCACGCGAACTGGCGGGTCATCGACATCAACTTCCCAGTAAAGACGACGATGCGACCGTAGAGGTAGCCATCAGGGTCCGCATCGGGGTTGAGGTCGGCTCGCACAAGAGAAGCTCCGCCGCCACCGGAGGGCACGACGCTGCCCCGGTAGATCCCACTGCTCATGTGCCCGATGTGAACCCCGACCGACTCCGCAAGCGCATTCAGGTCGTCGACCCGTTGCCGGGCAGCGAGCCGGCCGACGACGTCCACTACTGCTCGGGCGTCGGCCAGGGCGTCATGGTGGTTCTCCATGGGTCGGCCAAGCGACTCGCACACATACGGGAGGCGATAGGTAGGTAGTGACAATGCCTGTCTCGCCAGGACCAGCGTGCACAGGAAGCGCATGTCGGGCCACTCGATATTGTCGACAGCACATGCGTAGCGGATGACCCCGATGTCGAAACCGGCGTTGTGTGCCACGACAACGTCATCCCCGATGAAGTCAGTGATACGCGGCAGGATCTCTCGCCAGCGCGGCGACCCTGCGACCATCTCTCTGGTGATTCCGTGGATGGAGGTGTTCCACGCGTCGAACCAGTCCGCTCCCTCAGGAGGACGAATCAACAGATGCCGCTCGTCCACCACCTGGCCACCACGCACTTTGACTAACCCGACCGAGCAGGGAGACCCACGATAAGAATTGGCCGTCTCGAAGTCGATTGCTGTGTAGTCGAACACGACTAGACCCGGCTCTGTACGCCCGTGGTGGCCGCGAGCCTCGACGTGAATCCCGGTAGCGTCCCGCTCAAGGCAGGTATGGCTCGACCTCACCCACAGCGTTGCCCTCGCTCTCCGTCTCAAAGCCCAACCTCACCATAGGCCTTCCCTCTCTGTCAACCTTGGGTGAGGCACCCGCCCGCTGACTTTTGCTGACCTTGAGGGCGGGGATGGAGATCATTGCCGAGATGACACCTATGAAGAACCCGGTACCTGATGGGGCTGGGGTCGGTGACCCTGGCTGGGTGAAAGACGCTGGAACGGAACGGCCGGACCCGGAGGTGCCGGAGCGGGCGAAGCGGCGCATGTTCACGGC
>JBKECS010000052.1:0-7321 GCA_047974805.1 Nostocoides sp.
ACGGGCACCACCTCCTGCATCCCGCGCGGCCCCACCCGGGTGACGGAGTACTGGGAGAGCCAGCGGCGAATCTCGGCGGCGGCGTCCCGCTGTGCCTCATCGAGCGCATCGGAGACCTTCGAGTGGGGCGCGGCAGCGATCGACAGGGACTTCGGGGTGTTGACGACCATCTCAGCGAACCTCGGCGAACCCTTGCTACCGTCGCCCGGAAGACGCGGCGTGCCCATCGAGGTCCCGGTCAGCGGGTCGGTCCAGTCGACCCAGTCGGCGTATTCCTCTGGAGTCAGTGAGCGTTCAGCGACGACCTCGCCAGTGGCGTCAGTGACGGTGAACTCGGCGAGGGCGGTGCCGCCCTCCAGGTAGTAGTCGTCGGCCGTGGAGCGGTCGGACTCTAGATACCGGCACGCGGCTGTGCCGGTGCCGCGGAACAGGGTCACGCCACCCTTCACCGGCCGCTCCTGTCTCACGTCTTCGTGAGACAGGTGCGCAGCGCCTACCGCCGGTAGCATGCGTCCCTTCATTCGATTGGGGCCGACAAGCAGGAAGCCGCGTGGGCGGCGAGGGGAACGGGTCTGCTGCACGAGTAGGTGACACCTGATCTGTGGTGCCGGGAGGTGCCGCTGAGAGGATGTCGAACGTGCCCAGACCTCATCCGAAGGAGTTCCGCGAGGACGTCGTGGCCGTGGCTCGCCGCGGGGACGCTCCGATCAAGCAGATCGCCCGTGATTTCGGGATCTCCGAGTCGTGCCTGCGCAACTGGCTCCAGGCCGCGGACGTCGAGGACGGCAACCGGCCCGGGACGACGGCGTCGGAGTCGGCCGAGCTACGCGACCTGCGTCGCCGCAACCGGCTGCTGGGGCAGGAGGTCGAGGTCCTGCGGCGGGCGACGGCCTACCTGTCGCAGGCGCATCTGCCGGGAAAATGATGTACCCGCTGGTCCGTGACCTTGCCGTCGACGGTGTCCCCGTCGCGGTGACCTGCCGGGTCCTGAAGATCGCACGTCAGCCCTACTACCGGTGGCTGGCCAACCCCACGACCGCTCGTGAGGTGCGTCAGGCCTACCTCGCGAACGCGTTGTTCGACGCCCACCACGACGACCCTGAGTTCGGTCACCGGCTCCTGGCCGACGAGGCCGCTACCGCCGGGCTGGTCGCGTGCGACCGCACGGTGTGGCGGATCTGCCGCGACAACCAGTGGTGGTCGGTGTTCGGCAAGGGCCGGGCCAAGAACGGCAAGAAGCCCGGCCCGCCGGCCCATGACGACCTCGTGCTCCGCCAGTTCCGTGCCGACGCCCCGAACCGGCTGTGGCTCTGGGACATCACCGAGCATCCCACGGGCGAGGGCAAGCTGTATCTGTGCGCGATCAAGGACGTGTACTCGGGTCGGATCGTGGGGTACTCGATCAGCGACCGCATGAAGTCCCGCATCGCGGTCAACGCCCTGGTCAGCGCGGTGCAACGCCGGGGTGACGTCGCCGGGTGCATCGTGCACTCCGACCGAGGCAGCCAGTTCCGAAGCCGAAAGGTCCTGCGCGAGCTGACGCGTCACGACCTGCTCGGATCGATGGGCCAGGTCGCCTCCGCCGGGGACAACGCCGCCATGGAGAGCTTCTTCTCCCTGCTGCAGAAGAACGTCCTGGACCGGCGCCGCTGGGCCACCCGCGACGACCTGCGCCTGGCGATCATCACCTGGATCGAACGGACCTACCACCGCCGCCGACGACAGGTGCGCCTGGGTCGACTGACACCCATCGAGTACGAGACCATCAACACCCCTCAGGCCGCACTCGCCGCTTGAGACCACCTGTCACCTACTCGTGCAGCAGACCCCCTCTCTCAGGCGGAGGCACTTGAACGCAAGGCGGACGGCTACTTGTGTGTCGGCACGGTACGGCACCCACTGTCTCGATTGTTGTCCTGTTGGACTGACAAGGTGATGGCCGAGCCGTACTATGTCGAGTTCGAGATGTTCCCAGAATTCAAGCCCAAGATGCCGTTTGCGGATTTCGTGGATGGTGTTCGACGGATTCCAGATGTTGATTCGGAACCGCATTTTCGAAGTCTGTCGTTCAGTTTGACTGTTGCTTCGGACTCGGCTTTGTCGCTCATCCCTGACGTGGTGGTGAGTCAGGAGCGTATGGACAGCGACTGGGAACGATGCGCGAGCGAGATTCTCCGTCACACGGGCGGTGAGGTCAGCCTGCCGTCGTTGCCGATACTCAACCCGACGGTTGCGAATTCTCATTCAGCTTTGCTGACCTCAGAGATCCGTGAGGCGGTTTATGAGAGATACATCAGTGATTTTGCGCTTTTCGGGTATGACTGGAAGGTAGATCCCCTGTTTGATGAAGTCGCTGCGCCGAGTGTTCCAGCTATGGGTGGGGGATGGCGCGGGCCGCTTCATGTGGGCCACTCGTTCGATATACACACCCAGTTGAGGACGCCTGCTGGTGCACCCCTCACGTCTCGGGTGGAAGGAGAGTCCTCTGACGTGCCTCGTCCCGATGCGATTGTTCGGGATCGGGTCGACCATGTCTCGGATAGTTACGAGGGGATTCCGGGAGAAGTAGATGGTGGTGCTGCGCTGAGGCGAGTCGTTGATCGGCCGGGATGTGAGTGCGATATGGGCGACGTCCGCAGCGAAGTCACGCAGATGCGTCTGGATGTGGCGGAAATCAGAGAGCTCTTGAAGGCGGATCTGCGAGTTCTTCGGAATCACAATCGTCGAATGGCTGAACATTTGGCGGTTTTGCAGCACTCAGTGGGTTCGGGCTCGGAGCAAGTTAAGGAGCGCAGGCCACCGAGTTCCGGCGCTCCAGTGGCCGACGTGGGTGTCTGGCGTCGGATGGAACTCTTGGTGGGGCCTCATCTTGGCTTGGCGACTCGGACGCGACTCGTGAAGATCCGTGACGAGGTTCGATCAGTCATCAAATCGACGTCAAGTCTGGTCAAGAACCGATGAAGGCAGGATTGCGTTACTGGATTCTGTCCACGGAGTGTCAACCTCGTCATCTGGGTGGCATTGGGACTTACGTGCCATTGATGGCTCAGGGGCTCCGGGATCAAGGGCACGATGTCATGGTGGTACTCCCGAACTACATGCTTGATGGTCGCATGAAGGTGGGCGACTTGGCAGGGGTGCCCACGGTCGAGTTTAATCCTCGGCATTGGCCGGATATTCCTAAGTCGTTGGGAGTGGTCGCACGCCTGAGTCTTGTGTTCTCTGAGATCGTGAAGGTCTTGGTGGAACGTTTCGGGTGTCCGAATTACATCGAAGTTCAGGATTTTCAAGGAATTGGCTATTTTGTCCTCCAGCGTCAACTGACGTTCGAACCGGACTATCCGCAGATTCCGGTATTGGTGCGGGCACACTGTCCGAGTTTTCTTCACCGGCGCTACAACGATGACAGCGAATTCCATCTTCCAGAATACTGGGTTGGGGAAATGGAGCGCTTTTGTTACGTTGCCGCCGACGCGGTCTTGGTACCTAGCGATGCCATGGAACGGGAGCTACTCGATGAAGGCCTTCGTTTGCGATCGATTCGGGTGCCAAATCCAGTCGATGGAGAATCGATCCCGTCTGATCGGAATCGATATGACGGAGAGGTTGTGTACTTCTCTCGCCTGCAGCCGCTGAAGGGGATCATCGAACTCTTGGATGCGTTCCAGGATAGGTTTGATGATGCCCAATTTGATGAAATCGTAGTGATCGGGGCTTCGGCCAAGTACCAGGCGCGTGGGCAGGAGTTGCGAACGTTCCTCGAAGACAAACACAGCGATGCAGTAGGGAACGGGACCATCAAGTTCCTCGGGGCGATGGATCGCCTCGCCGCGCTCGAGCGGCTCAAGAGCGCCAAGGTCGTCCTGGTGCCGTCTCGGTTCGAGTCTTTTGGCTACGCGGTGACCGAAGCGATGGCACTGCACAGGGTCGTCGTCGCCAGTAAGAATGGAGGCCAGGCTGACTACATCGTTGACGATGTGAACGGCATACTGTTCGATCCGGACTGTCGCTCCGGAACGTCTAGTTTGTCCGGTGCGTTGGAGCGTGCGTTGAGTCTCAGCGAGACTGAGAGAGAACGCATGGGAGCGATGGCCGCCGCGACGGTGCGTCAACTGCACAATCCGTTCGAAGTAGGGAGACGGCTGCTTGAAGCGTTGGAATCGATGTCGGATCCTCTCGCAGCCCGTGCCTCGCGCCGATTTCCGGTTGTACGACCCCAACCCCAAGCGATCGAGACTGTAGCCTCCAACACCACCAATGGGGAAGTTGCCACCAACATGAGGCGCGGCGACCGACTGAGCGTCGTTGTGCCGTGCTACAACCTCGGGGAAACCCTGAACGAGACCGTGAGGTCCGTGGTTGAATCGACTTACCGGCCGTTGGAGTTGATCATTGTTGACGATGGATCTACGGATCCCTCTACGATCGCTGCGCTCTATCGTCTCGACGTTGAAACCAGCGACTCACTGAGCCTGCGTGTCATTCATACTGACAACCAAGGACTAGCCGCCGCGCGCAACACCGGAGCATTGGCTTCAACGGGGCATTATCTGAGTTTCTTGGATGCCGATGATCTTGTCGAGCCAACATATTTCGCACGTGCGGTAGAGATCATCGATTCCTATGAGAACGTTGGTTTCGTCGGGTCGTGGATGCAGTACTTCGAGATGTCTGCTCAGGTCTTTGTTTCTTGGAATCCTGAGCCCCCCTTCCTTCTATACCACAACATGATCAACTCGTCATCGATCGTCGCGTTGGCTGACACTTGGCTCGCCCACGGCAGAAACAACCCACACATGTTCACGGGCATGGAAGACTATGAATCAGTTGTACGAATGGTGGCCGCCGGCGTCGCGGGTGTCGCAATCCCGCAGAAACTCTATCACTATCGAGTGCGGAGAAACTCGATGTCACGACAGTTCAACAAAGCCAACAAGCTGTTGATGTATGAGCGAATGACCGAGTTGAACTCCGCGATCTACACGCGATTCGCTAAGGAACTGACGGGCCTCCTCAACGCCAACGGTCCTGGAATCTCGGTAGAGAATCCCACCATCATATCAGATTGGGGAAAATAGCGCGAGCCGAAACGGCTGGAACTGAGAAGTTCGGGGTGGCCACGAGTGAAGACGGTATTGCCGTTGGTGTTGCTGGGGTTCTTGGCGTATGACCTGTCTGGCGGAGCCGGTCGGGGTAAGGCGTATCCGTTCTGTCTTGGCTAGCGTCTCGTCAGCGGGGGCGTCTTGTCAGGTGGTGCTCTTGGGGAGGCCGAATCCAGCATCGACTTCGAGGGTGACTCCGACGATGGAGGTGACTCTGGCGTCTAGGAGCAGTTCAATTGCTGCGGCGATCTCGATCCGGCCGACGGGCTGGCCGGTGAGGGATGAGGCGATGACCTTGTCTCGGAAGGTGCCGGCCTTGCCGTGATCCATGGTGTTTTCCATCATTCCGGGTGCGACAGCGTTGATGAGGATGCCTCGGGGGCTGTAGTCCAGGGCTGCTTGCTGGGTCAGCGCGATGACAGCGGCCTTGGATGTGGAATAGACGCAGGCTCCTGGGAAGTGTCGGTAGCCGGAGACCGAGGCGGTGTTGATGATCCGGCCGCCGCTGTCGTCGAAGGCGCGGATTGCCTCGGACATCCCGATCCGCACACCGGTGACGTTGATGTCCATGACCCGGGTCCACTCGTCATCGTCGAGATCTGTGACGGTGTCGATGCCTTGGGTCTGGACTCCGGCGTTGTTGATCAGCGCGTCGACACGGCCGTGCTCGGCCTTGACATGATTGAAGAGTTTCTGCCAGCTCTCTCGGCTGCGGACATCGAACCCGTAGGGTTCGGGGAGGCCGACGTCACACGCGATCACGGTGGCGCCCAAACTGGTGAGGCGTTCGACGATGACGGTGCCGATACCCCCAACAGCACCGGTCACGACGATGACCGCATTCTCACGAAACAGGTTCATCTCGGTGGTCTCCGTTCGCAGATTCGGTGACCCACGTGGTGGGTCCGGAGGTACATGGTTCAGATGTTGTCGAGGATCGCTTTTGCGGTCGCGGTCGGATTCAGGAGGGGAAACAGGTGTCCGGCATCATCGATGGTGACCAGCCTCACCTGGTCGGGGTACTCGGCTGCCAGCTGGTCCCCGTTGGCCGGAGGGGCGATCTGGTCACGCGTCCCCTGGATGACCACGGCCCTCTTGCCGGTGGCGAGCCTGGCCCACTCGTCTGAGGGGGTGTCTATGAGCGCGCGGCGTTGCATGTCTCCCACACTCGGATCGCGCGCCTGCTTGACCGCCTGCCAAGCTGCTGGGACATCGTGGGGGTCGCCGACCATGAACTCCATCGCCTGGAGGGCTTCGGCATCGGGAACGTCGGAAAAGGCAATCCGCAACGCTTCCTGGGCCTGCGCTGACGGCGGCACCGCACCGCCAGCGGCGAGCAGAATCACGCCTTCGACCCGGTCTGGATAGTCCAGCGCCACGGTGCGAGCGACCCGGTTACCGAACGCGTGTCCCGCGACCCAACACTGCTCCAGACCAAGTTCGTCCATCACCTCCACGACATCATCGGCAAGGTCATGCATGCTCACCGACTCATCGGGGTCAACGGGGGGACGCCTTGTCTCGACCCGGACCACCCGGTGCCCGCCGTCGACCAGAGCTTGAGCAAAGGGCTTGAGATAGGTCGAGTCAAGGCTGCCACCCGGCACCAACACGATGGCCGGCCCGGAGCCTTCGTCGTAGTAGGTCACAGCCACCACCTCCAACCCGTGCCACCGTCCCCAACCTACTATGGAGCCCGAGACCGCTCAAGCACTCAACACAGAAGGAAGAGTTCCAGCCGCCAGTAGGTGCTTGACAGATAAGCCGTGCCGCAGGCGTACCGGGACATGGCCCCTGTAGGCCACAACGCTGACGTCGTCGAGCCGCGGGGCGACAGGCCCGCCCCGAAGTGCAACCGGAGATCGCGAGCTGACTGTCGGCAGGGTGATCCGGTGACCGTTGGGACTCGACAGGTGGCCACTTTGTGGCCACAAACGTTGCCCCAATGACCCGAGACAACCGGTGTAGACTGGCAACCGTCAGGCGAGGAGAACCCTTGCAGAACCAAGGGATTCCGAAGTTTTCCGAGCCGAACGGTAGATGCTCGGAGAGCCCTTGAAGGCTCCCAGAGGTCGCAGGTTCAAATCCTGCCCCCGCTACTGTGTGATGTCTTAGGACATCCCGGACACCCGAACCTACGGAATCGTGGGTTCGGGTGTTCTTCGTTTCGGGGTTTGTGGCTGGTAGTCCTTACTGGTGTCGATGGTGAGTTCGCGCAG
>JBKECS010000032.1:0-30924 GCA_047974805.1 Nostocoides sp.
AACTCCCCGAGAGCGACGTGGCACCCCCATCGCCCAACGCGCCTGCGGTCACCGTTGGTTGGCGAAAGGCTTGGTCGAGGTCGGCCGGTGCGGCACAGTTGGGGCATGGACCCCGCGAGCGCCTTCTCCAGCGCGGCCGAGCTCGCCGAGGGGCTCGAGGCGGCAGGTTATGTCACCGATGGTGAACTGTCCGTGGTCGCTTGGCTCGGACTGCGGCTGGCGCGCCCGCTGTTCCTCGAAGGCGAGCCGGGCACGGGCAAGACGGCGCTGGCCCAGGCACTGGCCGTGGCCTTGGATGTGCCCCTGATCCGGCTTCAGTGTTACGAGGGGATCGACGCAACCCAGGCGCTGTACGACTGGGACTTCCCCCGCCAGATCCTGCACTTGCGGACCGTCGAGGCCATCGGTTGGCCGGTCGAGGGCGAACACGGCGCCTCGATGGCTGGAGAACGACTCGGCACGCTTGAAGAGTCGCTGTTCGACGAACGGTTCCTGCTGGCCCGACCGGTGCTGCGAGCACTGCGAGACGCGCCATGTGTGCTGCTCATCGACGAGATCGACCGTGCCGATGACGAGTTCGAGGCCTTCCTACTCGAGGTCTTGTCCACGTGGCAGGTCACCATTCCTGAGCTGGGCACGCTCCATGCGCCCGTCCCTCCGGTCGTCGTGCTCACCTCGAACCGGACCCGTGAAGTCCACGATGCGTTGAAACGCCGATGCCTGTATCACTGGGTCGAACATCCCGGACTGGCCCGCGAGATCGAGATCGTCGCCCGGCGGGCGCCCGAGGTCGGTCGGGAACTGGCTGAGCAGGTGGCCCGGCTGGTCCAGCAGGTTCGGACCGAACCCGGCCTGATCAAGCCTCCCGGTGTGGCCGAAACGATCGACTGGGCCCGTGCACTGCACGAAATCGGTGCCGCTCAGGTCGACCTGGAAACCGCGGCAGCAACGCTGGGGGTGGCCATCAAATATCGCGAGGACACCCAACGCGTCCGCGACGCCATCGACCGGATCCTCGGCAGGTGATCGATGACGGCCCCGCCGGGTTCCCCGCCCCTGGCCTTGCGCCATGGGCCCGTTGAGGTCCTCTTGGGCTTCGCCCGGTGCGTCCGGGCAGCCGGGGTGGCGGTGACGCCGGATCGCGAACGGACGTTTCTGGACGCTGCCGCCGCGCTCTCGCTGGCCGACGGGTATGCCGTGTGGGCGGCTGGGCGGGCGACCCTCTGCGCTACCCCGCAAGATCTGCAGCGCTACGACCGGGCGTTCATGTCGTGGTTCTCCCAGCCGTGGCCATCCCTGGGCGGGATTCGACCGCCGGAGGCGAACACCATCTCGCCGACGCCGGTCCAGGAGCGTCCAGGGCAGGGCTCGGGAGAGCACCAGGACGAGGGCCTGCGGGTGTCGGCTAGTGCCACCGAGGTCCTGCGACACAAGGATGTGTCCGACTTGTCGCCTCGGGAGAAGGCGTATCTGGCCAGGATGTTTGCCCTGGTGGCGCCCCGTCCGCCGCAACGGCGGGCGCTGCGCGGCATGCCGGCCCGCCGGGGCCGGGTCGATGCGCGGGTCATGCTTCGTGACCAAGTGCGCCGGATGGGTGAACCGGGCAGAGTGGCCTACCGTCGGCGCGGTAGGCGTGCTCGGCACGTGGTCCTCCTCCTCGATGTGTCCGGGTCGATGAGCGGGTATGCCGAGGCGCTGCTGCGCCTGGCTCACCGGTTCGTGACCAGTGTGCCCAAGACGGAGGTGTTCACCGTCGGCACCCGATTGACCCATCTGACCCGGGCCCTGGCTGCGCCCGATGTCGAACGGGCTCTCATCGAGGCCGGCCGCGTGGTGCCCGACTGGTCTGGTGGAACCCGGCTCGGTGAGGGGCTTGAGGCATTCCTGGACCGATGGGGGCGACGCGGCATGGCCCGTGGCTGCGTGGTCGTCATCTTCTCCGACGGTTGGGAACGCAACGACCCGCAGGCCCTAGGTGAGCAGATGCGCCGCCTGTCCCGGCTGGCCCACAAGGTGGTGTGGGTCAACCCGCACCGGGGGAAGCACGGGTACCAGCCGGTGCAGGCCGGAATCGTCGCGGTCCGCCCGTTCGTTGACGAGCTGGTCGCCGGACATTCGTTGGCAACCTTTCAAGAACTGACCGAGGTGATCGCCGGTGCGTGAGGTTCTGCCCGAACTACTGGCCTGGTGGCAGGCCGGACACACGATCGGGGTTGGCACGGTCGTGGCGACCTGGCGCTCGTCGCCCCGGCCGGCCGGAGCATCCATGCTCGTCGGTCCGAAGGGGGAGGCGGTCGGGTCGGTCTCCGGCGGTTGCGTCGAGGGCGCAGTCTACGAACTCGCCGAGTCGGTGCTGGGGTCGGGCGTCCCTTCGCTTCAGCGATACGGCGTCTCCGATGAGACCGCCGAGTCGGTGGGGCTGACCTGTGGCGGGATTCTCGACGTGTTCGTCGAGCCGGTCAGTCAGGCCACGTTTCCCCAGCTCGGTGGCATCGCGGCAGACATCCAGGCCGGCCGGCCCGTGGCGGTCTGCACCGTGGTCGTTCATCCGGACGCGGGTCGGATCGGGCGGCGAATCATCATTCGCCCACCGGTGACGGCGGGAGCGTCTGGGGGGGATCCGATGGGGCCCACGTCGGAGACCTCCGGTTCGTTGGGGTCCGCTCGGCTGGATGCTGCCGTCGCCGGCGATGCCCTGGGGCTGTTGGCCGCTGGGCGCAGCGACACCCTGGTCTATGGGCCGGAGGGGGAGCGGCGCGGCGAGGGGGCGCGGATCTTTGTTGCGGCATACGCGCCGAAACCGCGGATGCTGGTCTTCGGTGCGATCGACTTTGCGGCCGCCGTGGCCCGCATCGGGGCTTTCCTTGGCTTCCAGGTGACCGTATGCGATGCGCGCCCAGTGTTCGCCACCGCCACCCGGTTCCCCGGTGCGGACGAGGTCGTCGTGGACTGGCCGCATCGCTACTTGGCGGACGAAGCGAGGGCCGGCCGGATCGATGCCCGCACCGTGTTGGCCGTGCTCACCCATGACCCGAAGTTCGACGTACCACTTCTCCAAGTGGCTCTGCGACTGCCCGAGGTCGGCTACATCGGCGCAATGGGCAGTCGCCGAACGCATCTGGATCGGCTGGATCGGCTGCGAGAGGCGGGGGTCAGCGAGGAGGAACTGGGCGGGCTGTCCTCGCCGATCGGGCTCGATCTGGGGGCGCGCACTCCGGAGGAGACCGCCGTGAGCATCGCGGCGGAGATCATTGCGTTGCGATGGGGAGGAGGCGGAGAGCGACTGGGCACGCTCGATGGCGCCATCCATCACCTCGGGCGCCCAGCGCCCTGGCCCGAACCTCTGCCCGACGAGCCTGCGAATGACCCGTGACACGCCGGAGGACTATCACGATCGCGCAGCGACAGCGCAGGATGCGCAACAAACTCCAGGGGAAAGGTGGTCGCCGCCACCGTATCCGGGGTGACGAGGGGGTTTTCCCCGCTGCGCCAGCAGACGCGCCAGAACCGGTCAAGTCAACAAGAAGTTCGGTGAATACCGGTGGACGACATCAGTATATTTTGATGATGAAGGAAAACTACAAAAAAGTTCCGCAGGCCGTCCATTCGCTCTCATGACGACACAGCCGGCGGACCCGGGTGGATCACCTGAGGCAGGGCAGGAATAACCTGGCCGCATCTAGTTCGGGCATCGGCGCCTGGACGGGGGCCAGGGGCCTCGAGCAAGGGGGCTCGAGGGGACGCCGATCGTGTCGGGGCTTGCACCGGATCGACATCTGCCACCGGCCCACAAAGAAGTGGAGGACCGGATACGACATGTCGTACCAATTCAACGGTTGGACCGAGCCAACCCTGGCCGACAATCTTGCGCGAGCTGGCGTCAAACGTCGCGACTTTCTGCGGTATTGCGGCCAGCTCGCCGCGGTCTTCAGCGCAGGCAGTCTGCTACCGGTCGACTCCGCGCAGGCATCGTCGTTGGACGCCGAGAGCATCGCCGAGACGTTGGGGGCGGTGACCAAACCGAACGTTGCCTGGCTGCAACTCCAGGAATGCACCGGATGCATGGAGAGCACGCTGCGATCCGGCGGGACGACCGTCGAAGAACTTGTCCTGCAGCTCCTGTCGGTCAACTACAACGAACTCGTCATGGCGGCCTCGGGAGCCGCCGCGGAGAAGGCGCTGGAGGAGACCAACGCCGCGCCGCACATCCTCGTCGTCAACGGCTCCGTCCCGCTCGAGGAAGGCGGCGCCTACTGCACCATCGGCGGCAAATCGGCCGAACAGGTGTTGCGTGAGTCGGCCAAGAATGCCTCGGCGATCCTCGCGGTCGGGGCATGCGCCGTGTGGGGCTCGGTTCAGGCATCCAAACCCAACCCCACCGGCGCTGTCGGCGTGGATGCGATCATCACCGACAAACCGGTGGTCAACGTCTCCGGTTGCCCCCCGATCGGGGAAGTCATCACCGCCACCATCACCTACGTGCTCACCCACGGCGACCTGCCCGAGGTGGATGCGGAAGGCCGCCCGTTGTTCGCCTACGACCAGCGGATTCACGACTCCTGCCCGCGGCGGCCACACTTCGACGCCGGCCAATATGTGCGGACCTTCGACGACGAAGGGGCCCGCTCCGGCTGGTGCCTGTACGAGGTGGGATGCAAGGGGCCGAGCACATTCAGCCCCTGCCCCATCTTCCAATGGAACCTGCACACCAGTTGGCCGATCGGCGCCGGTCATCCCTGCATCGGCTGCACCGAGAAGGACTTCTTCGACCGCTTCACGCCGTTCTACCAGGAACTGCCCGACGTCACCGGGCTTGGCATCGAAGCCACCGCAGAGAAGGTGGGCCTCGGGCTGCTCGGTGTCACCACGGCCGCAGTCGCCGTTCACGCCGGCGCCACCGCAGTGCAGCGGGCCGCGAACCGCCGGAACACCCCCGGGCCGGACCCGATCCAGGCATACGGCGAGGCACACCGGGTCTGGCTGCCCGCGCCGACGGCCAGGACGGCGACGCAGACCGCTCCCGCCGACTCGCCGTCGACGGACGCGGCCATCAATGAGGAGCCTCCGCCGCGAACCGCCGACGGCGAGGGCTCCATCACCGAAGTCAGACCCACCGAGGAGACCGGTGAGAACCAGGGCAGGAAGGAGTAGTTCCCATGGCTGAACGCGTAGTTATCGACCCGTTGACCCGCATCGAGGGTCACCTACGGATCGAATTGGAGAGTGCCGGAAGCACGATCGAGAAGGCCTGGAGCGAAACAACCCAGTTCCGAGGAATCGAAACGATCGTGGCCGGACGTGACCCTCGCGACGCCTGGGCGTTCGTCCAGCGCATCTGTGGCGTCTGCACCACCGTCCACGCCGTGGCGTCGATCACCGCTGTCGAAGACGCGATCGGGGCGCAGGTGCCGGAGCAGGCCAAGCTCATCCGGGACATGGTGCTGGCCTCCCAGGAAATCCAGGACCACGTCATCCACTTCTACCACCTGCACGCCATGGACTGGGTCAACGTGCCGTCAGCGGCGCAGGCAGACCCGGCCAAGGCGGTCGCGTTCGCCAAGTCGATCGGGTCCACCTGGAAGGGCAACTCGATCGAGCGGATGACGCAGGTCCGCGACACCGTCAAGAACCTTGTCGGCTCGGGCCAGTTGAGCATCTTCACCGGCGGGTACTGGGACCACCCGGACTACCGGCTGCCTCCCGAGGCGAACCTCATGGCTGTCGCGCATTATCTGGACGCCCTGGAGTTCCAGCGTTCGATGATCAGGATCGGAACGGTCTTCGGAGGGAAGAACCCGCACCCGAACTTCCTCGTCGGTGGGATGGCCTGCAGCATCGACCCGGACAAGTCCGAGTCGATCAACCAGGTCCAGCTCGATCAGGTGCAGGCCTGGATCGCCGAGTCGGTCGAGTTCGTCACCACCTGCTACGTGCCCGATGCGATGGCGATCGTCGGGGTCTACAAGGACTACTTCGACATCGGCGCCGCTCAACCGAACTTCCTCGCGGTCGGGATGGCCGGCGCGGTCTACGCCGGGGACCCGGCCGCGTCACGGACCGAGACTCCATTGACCCAGGTCAAGCCCGGGGTGATCCTCGACGGGGACCTGACCACGGTGCACCCGTTCGATCCGGAAAAGGTGGCCGAGTGGGTCTCCTCGGCGTGGTACGCCTACGAGGGCGGCGACGTCGCTCTCACCCCGGACAAGGGGGAGACCACGCCGGTCTACACCGGTCCGAAGCCGCCCTTCGAATGGCTGGCGGACGCCGAGGACGGGAAATACACCTGGTGCAAGGCGCCTCGCTACGACGGCAAGGTCGTCCAAGTCGGGCCGGTGGCCAGGGTCCTGTTGGCCTACGCCCGTGGGCACAAACGGACCAAGGAGATCGTCGACGGCGCGATCAAAACCCTCGGCATCACCCCAGCGCAGCTGAACTCCACCGCCGGCCGGACCCTGGCACGTGCTGTCGAGTGCCTGACCTCGGTGGAAATGCTCGCCGACGAGACGTTCCCCACCTTCGTCGCCAACATCAAGTCCGGTGACATCGATGTCTTCGACGCCACGAAGTGGGAACCCAGCTCGTGGCCGACTCGCGGATCGGGGTATGCCTTCGCCGAAGTCGCCCGAGGAAACCTCAGTCACTGGGTGAGCATCGAAGACGGCAAGGTCGCGACATACCAAGCGGTCGTTCCGACCACGTGGCTCGCTGGCGGCCGTGACGCCCAAGGACAGCAGGGCCCCTATGAGGAGGCCCTTGCCGGCAACGGTAAGCATCCGTTGGCGCGACCGAACGAGCCGCTGGAGCCGTTGCGAACCATCCACTCCTTCGACCCGTGCATGTCATGCGCAGTCCATGTGCTGGACCCGCAGGGGACGGAGTTGGTCGCGGTGACGTCATGACCCTGGCCGAGAAGGAAGAACGCGCCGGCACACAAACACCAAAGGAGGCGTCCGGCCAGCCACGTCCCGATCTCGTAGTCACCGGGACCTTCACCCTGGGGCGGCTGAGCGAAGATCACCTACTGGCGTTGGCGGCAGCCGCGCCGGCGGTTGGCGATGACCCCGTAGCAGCTGCGCTGGCCAAGGCGAGCGCAGCGGCCGGCGGATCGGGCACCACCCTGACCCACCCTCAGGAGGACCTGACCGACTCGGGCCAGACCGGCCCCGGATACCGGCTGACAACGGTCCGCCAGCGTGCCTACGACACCGACACCGACCTACAGGTCATGTGTGGCGAACCGGGGAGCGTGCTGAGTGCCGCGCGTGTCGGCCGGGACGATCGCGCCATGCTCAAACGGACCGCAGCGTTGATTGCTCGACGCCGGGGCTACCCACTGGCGGTGGCCGTGGCGCCGATCTCGGCGGACGGGTCGTCAGGCACCTTCCAGGTCGAGGGCCTGGTCGCTTTGGCGCCGGAGCAGGGAGCGGGCGCCGAACCGGCCAGTGCACTGGAGCCCGCGGACTACGCCCGGGTTGGCGTCTGGTCCGCCCCGCTACGCATCCAGCACTGGCTGAACCTGGCCTTGATCGTCATCCTCACCGCCACCGGCTACTACATCATGGATCCGTTCTTCGGCCCGGTGGCGCGTGACGGGGAGTCCGCTGGATTCCTCATGGGCTGGATCCGGTTCATCCATTTCACCGCTGCTTTTGCGTGGGTTGTCGTGGCCATTACCCGGGCCGTTTCCCTGTTCACCTCACGCAACCGCTACGTCCGGTGGCGGGCGCTGTGGCCGCTGTGGTCCCGAGCCGAACTACGCAACCTTGGTGCCGTGGCCAAGCATTACGCGTTCGTGGCCCGCACGGAACCGCTCTACCTTGCCCACAACCCGCTCCAACAGCTGGCCTACTCGGGGGTATATGTCCTCGCGTTGCTCCAAGTGCTCACCGGGTTCGCCCTGTTCGGCCTGTACCACCAAGGCAACGCGTTCTGGGCGCTGGCCTCGATGCCGGTTCACTGGATCGGGGTCCCGATGACCCGGCTGCTGCATACCGGGATCATGTTCCTCCTCTGGGCGTTCGTGATCCTGCATGTCTATCTCGTGTTTCGTTCCGATTCGGTCGAGCGCCACGGCAACCTGTCGGCCATGATCGGCGGCGGGGTGTGGGTGCGCCGGGGTGCACAGCCGAAGGACGCTCCGGAAGTCCGATGAACAACGGCATCCTCGTCCTCGGCGTCGGCAACCCCATCATGGGCGATGACCAGGTGGGACTGGCCATCTTGGCTGGCCTGCAACAGGCGCGACCGGACGCCCCGGTGCAGTTCGTCGACGGGGGCACCGGTGGCCTGGAGCTGCTGCCGCTCGTCGAGGATTGCGGCCGCCTGCTGGTCCTCGACGCTGTAGCCGGTCAGGTCCCTGGCCAGGTGGTTGCCGTCAGCGGCGATCAGGTGCCGCGGCTGTTGGCCTCGAAGCTGTCCCCGCACCAGGTCGGACTGTTGGACATCTTCACCGCAGCCCGGTTACGTGGTCGGGAGCCGCATCGGGTCGAGGTCGTCGGCGTCGTCCCTCAATCGGTCGAGCTTCGCGTTGGCTTGAGCGAGCCGGTCGCCGCGGCCGTCGGTGCAGCCGTGGTGGCGGCGGCCGACGTCCTGGACGACTGGATCGCGGAACCGCCCGAGTTGGTGCCCTACTCGTGACGGCCATCCTCAATGTCCGCGTAGCGGACCTGGAACTCCCGCCCACGCACGAGGTCACCCGAGGGTGTGCCGCAGTGGGGGCAGGCCAAGGCATAGAACTCATCGACCTCCTGCTCGCTCTGACATCCGGGGCACCAGATCGCGGCCTGGACCTGCTCGATGTTCAGTCGTGCGCCGGCCAGGGGCGTCCCGGACACGGCGAGCGGCCAGCAGGTTTGCAGCACCTCGGGCACCGCGCCGCTGAGGGAGCCCACGACCAACCCGACCTCGGCGACCCGGTCCCGTTGGGTCTCGTCCACGCCGGCCTCGACGGCGGTTACCACCGACTGCAGCAGGGAGAGCTCGTGCACAACGCCATCGTGCCAGTCGACCCCGTCGTCGCCGGCGGGGGGGCCCGGTGAGCCGACGATTCGCCCTGCAGGAGGTCATCGATCCCAACCAGGCAACCGTCGTGGTCGAACGCGACGCCCAGGGGAACACCGGCGACGTCAGATTCGACCTCTCTGGGCTGCCCCGCGTGGATGCTTTGTTGGTCGGCCGGCCGATCGGTGAGGTTCCCGGTCTTGTCGAGCGGGTATGCGGATTGTGTCCGGCCGCGCACCACCTGGCCGGGATCCGAGCGCTGGAGGCACTCGCCGGCGCCCCAGCCATTCCCGAGACTGCCCTGGCCATCCGGCGGCTGCTTCACCTCGGCTCAGCGGTGCAGGTACACGCTGAGCGGGCGGTGATGTCCCGCAGCCCCGAGGCTGCCGACGCCGCGGCGGCCTTGCGGTTCGCCGCCCAGGTCAAAGCCGCAGCTGGCTCACCGGGGCATTTCCCCGCCACGGCTATCCCCGGCGGGGTGTCCGCGGCGGTGTCACCGGAACACCTCGACCAGCTGTCCTCGGCGCTGAATACCATCCTCGACGCAAGCTTGGCCGCTGCCGAGGCTGCCCTGTCGCGTCCGGCGGCGGATGACACGTTCACCGGGTGGAACGCATCGTTGTGCGACGCCAGCGGCGTCCCAGACCTTCTGGGTGACCACCTCAAGGTCGCCCGCCCGGGTGAGGTGTTCGCGGTGATCGGCCCGGCAGAAGCCGATGACCTCATCGCTGAGGAGATCCCCGGGGCGTCCGCGCCGCGACCGTACCTGGCTGCCCTGGGCCCGATGGCCGGGCGCTATCGGGTCGGCCCCGTGGCTCAGCTCCACATCGGCCCGCTGGGCACCCCCGCGGCTAGGGCCCTGCAGGAACGCTGGCTCGATCATGGCGGCGCTGATGCGGCCCGCGCCGTCATGGCGGTCCACGTGCTGGAGAGTGTGGATCAGCTGCTGGGCCGGTCAGCGCTGACCGGCGAGCGGTTGGTCACCGACGTGCAGATACACGACGGGGTCGGCGTGGGCTGGGTGGACGGCCCACGTGGGCTGCTCATCCATCGCTACCAGTGCACGTCCGGCACCCTGACCAGTTCGGCCATCCTCACCCCGACCGCGCAGAACGAGCCATGGCTGGCCGGGCTCTTGGGCGCAGTCCCGATCAACCAGGATTCCCTGGCCGACCTCGAAGGGGCAATCCGGGAAGCGGACCCGTGCCTGCCGTGCAGCTCGGCACCCCCGGGAGGGATGGGGCTGATCGTTCAACACCGTGACGTGGTGGCAAGCGAAGGAGCATGACATGTGCGTGGCCATTCCGGCCCTGATCGTCTCGATTACCCCGGGCCCTATGACTATGGGTCAGGTGGATCAGGGGGGACGACGCGTCGACTGCTGCTTGGCGTACGTCCCGGACGCTGAGATCGGCGACTACGTCCTGGTCCAAAATGGATTTGCCGTCCAGCACCTCCAACCGGAGGCCGCGCAAGCGTCTCTGGACGCGTTCGCCGAATTGGGATACCCGCGGCGACCTGACCTGGACAACCGGCCGCTGACCTGATCGCGGCGCACCGATCGGCGGATTCACAGGTTCTCGACGACACGCAACCCTTGCCCAATGTGGCGTGGAGCACAAGGATGAGGGCACGTGTGAAACCGTCGGCCACAAGGGAGTGCGTCCGCATGACGAAAATCAGCGTGACCGTTGACGGAGTGACCTACTCCGACGATGTCGAACCCCGAACCCTCCTGGTGCACTACCTGCGCGAGATCGTCGGCAAGACCGGCACCGTCGTGGGCTGTGACACCAGCAACTGCGGCGCGTGCACCGTCCATCTCGACGGCAGAAGCGTCAAGTCGTGCAACGTTCTGGCAGTCCAGGCGGACGGACACGACGTGACGACCATCGAGGGGCTTGCCGCACCCGATGGAACACTGCATCCGGTCCAACAAGCCTTCCACGAGCACCATGCCCTCCAGTGCGGCTATTGCACACCCGGCATGATCATGCAGAGCCTCGACCTGCTCACTGAGAACCCGCACCCGACCGAGGCGGAGATCCGTGAGGGCCTGGAGGGCAACCTGTGCCGGTGCACGGGCTACCACAACATCGTCAAGGCCGTCCAAGCCGCGGCGGGGGAGCGGTCATGACCGCCGTGGACGAACGCGCCGGCTCGGAGATCGGCAGCCGACGCCTACGCAAGGAAGACCAGCGCCTCATCACCGGCAGGACCCGGTGGACCGACAACATCGTGCTGCCGGGGATGCTCCACCTGGCCATGGTGCGCAGCCCGTATGCCCATGCCCGGATCGTGTCCATCGACACCTCAGCGGCCAAGGCGGCCGAGAACGTCATCGATGTTGTCCTCGGGGGCGACATCGCCGAGGGTGGTGGGGCGTGCGCCAACGCCTGGCCGATCACGCCCGAGCAAGTCACCCCGGACCACCTGCCCATGCCCGGGGACCGGGTGGCCTGCGCCGGGGAGATCGTCGCGGCGGTGGTCGCTCGCTCGGCGGCCGCGGCCCGCGATGCCGCCGAACTGGTCGATGTCGACTACGAGGTCCTTCCCGCCGTTCTGGACGCCAAGGAAGCGGTCAAGGACGAGGTGCTTGCCCACCCGGACAAGGGCACGAACAAGTCTGCGCTGTGGAGGCTTGACTCGGCCGAGGCCGGGACCGGCGGCAACGTCGAGGAAGCCATCGCCGCCGCGCGTGCCGACGGTATGGTCATCGAGCGAGAGTTTCGCCAGCAGCGGCTCATCCCCGCATTCATGGAGCCCCGATCGACGGTCGTCGACCCCACCGGTGAGCAGATCACCATGTGGACCGCCACCCAGGTGCCGCATATTCTGCGGTTCCTCATCGCCGCGACCACCGGCATACCGGAGTCGAAGATTCGGGTCATCGCCCCGGACGTCGGCGGCGGCTTCGGAGGGAAGCTGCAGACCACCCCGGAGGAGTTCATCACGCTTGCTGTCGCGCGGCGGCTGGGCAAGCCGGTGAAGTACACCGAGACGCGATCGGAGTCACTGGTCTCCGCGCATCATGGCCGCGACCAGTATCAAAAGATGACCCTGGCGGCGACCAAGGACGGCACCGTCACCGGGCTCAAGGTCGAGCTGCTCGCCAACCTCGGGGCCTATGTTGCCCTGGTCGGGGGAGGCGTGCCGGTGCTCGGCGCGTGGATGTTCAACTCGATCTACAAGTTCCCGGCCTATCAGTTCACCTGTCAAACCGTGCTGACCAACACCACGTGGGTAGATGCCTACCGGGGTGCCGGTCGGCCGGAGGCCACCTTCGCCATCGAACGGACCATGGATGAACTGGCCGCGGAGCTCGGCATGGATCCGCTCGCGCTGCGCGAGAAGAACTGGATCAAGCACGAGGAATTCCCGTTCACCACCGTGGCCGGGATGACCTATGACTCGGGCAACTACGAGGCGGCCACCGCTCGCGCCAAAGAGCTCTTCGACTACGACGGCCTGCGAGCCGAGCAGGCCAGTCGGCGCGCCAGCGGCGACAAGGTGCAGCTCGGCATCGGCGTGTCCACCTTCACCGAAATGTGCGGTCTGGCCCCGTCCCGCGTGCTCGGGTCGCTGGATTACGGTGCCGGCGGGTGGGAGTCCGCGTCGATTCGTATGCTGCCCACAGGCAAAGTGGAGGTCGTCACCGGCACGTCCCCACATGGGCAGGGCCACGAAACGGCCTGGAGCCAGATCGTCGCCGACCGTCTCGGCGTGGCCTTCGATGATGTCGAGGTGCTACACGGGGACACCCAAGTGGCCTATCGCGGCCTGGACACCTACGGCTCCCGATCCCTGGTGGTCGGTGCCGAGGCCGTCGTTCGAGCCACCGACAAGGTCATCGAGAAGGCCAAACCGTTCGCGGCGCACCTGCTTGAGGCGAACCCGGACGACCTGGAGTTCAGCGGCGGCAGGTTCGGGGTCACGGGCACGGACAAGGGCCTGACCATGGGTGAGGTTGCCCTGGCCGTGTTCGCCGCCCACGACTACCCCGAGGGGCTCGAGCCGAGCATCGACGCCGACGCAACCTTCGACCCGGAGAACTTCTCCTTCCCCCATGGCACACACTTGTGCGCCACGGAGGTGGACACCGAAACCGGGCAGGTGCAGATCCGTTCGTACGTCTGCGTCGACGACATCGGCCAGATCATCAACCCGCTCATCGTCGAAGGTCAGGTTCACGGCGGGCTCGCACAGGGCATCGCCCAGGCTCTGTTCGAGGATGCGGCCTATGACGAGAACGGCACCCTGATCTCTGGCTCTTTCGTCGACTACACCCTTCCGTCGGCGGCCGACCTGCCCTCGTTCGTCACCGACAACACCACGTCGCCATCGACGACGAACACCCTCGGCACCAAGGGCGTCGGCGAGGCCGGCACTATTGCGTCGACGCCGGCGGTGGTCAATGCCGTCGTCGACGCGATTCGCCAGTTCGGCGTCAACGACGTTCTCATGCCGTGCACGCCACACCGAGTGTGGTCAGCGATCAATGGAGGTGCCCAGTGATTCCCGCCGCCTTTGACTACCTTGCCCCCGAGAGCTTGCAGGAGGCGCTGGCGGCGTTGGCGCAGCATGGCGACGATGCCAAGATCCTGGCCGGCGGTCAGTCGTTGCTCCCCGTGCTCCGGATGCGCCTGAACGCGCCTGAGGTCGTCATCGATCTGGGCAAGGTGGCGGCCCTGCGCGGCATACGTGAGGACGGGGACGCCATCGTCATCGGTGCGATGACCACGTATGCCGACATCCTCGCCTCCGACTTGGTCCGTCGGCACCTCGCGCTGCTCGCCGAGGCGGTGGCCACGGTGGCCGACCCCCAGATCCGGCACCGAGGAACGCTCGGTGGCTCGCTCGTGCACGCCGATCCTGCCGGCGATGTCGGACCGGCGGTCCTCGCTTTGGACGCCACCTTGGTCATTGCCGGTCAGGGCGGCTCGGTGCGGACGGTACCGGTCGGTGAGTTCTTCCACGACATGTTCGCCACCGCCGTCGGCGAGGAGGAGATCCTCACCGAAATCCGCCTCCCCAAGCACACCGGCTGGGGTGCGGCCTACGAGAAGTTCGTCCGGGTTGCCCAACAGTGGAGCATCGTCGCGGTCGCCGCGACCGTGGACCTCACCGGCGGGTCCGTCGGCGGTGCAAAGGTCGCACTTGCCAACATGGGGTCAACGCCCGTGCGGGCTGCAGGCGTCGAGAGTGCCTTGATCGGTCAACCCGCGAACGCCGACAGCGCAGCCGCGGCAGCCGCCCGTGTCGGTGAGGGCACCAACCCACCGAGCGATCTCAACGGTGACGCGGCCTATCGCACCCATCTGGCCACGGTGCTCACCCGCCGGGCCGTGGCGTCCGCGTTCGGGGAGTGACTCGGTGGAGTTGAGTCACGCCTTCGACGTGCCGGCTTCGGTGGTGGATACCTGGGCGACCTTCATGGACCTGGAAAGGGTCGGCGGCTGTTTTCCCGGGGCGCAGGTGGACTCGGTCAATGAGGACTCCTTCACCGGGTCGGTCAAGGTCAAGCTGGGCCCAATCGCGCTGGTGTATGCCGGGTCCGGCACGTTCATCGAGCGCGACGACCAGGCCCATCGGGCGGTGATCGAAGCCTCGGGCAAGGACAAGCGGGGCAACGGCACTGCGGGCGCGACGGTGACGGTCCAGCTCACCCCGGCCGGCTCGGGCACCCACGTCGACGTGGCCACCGACTTGGCGATCACAGGGAAACCCGCCCAGTTCGGTCGCGGCGTGATGCAGGAGGTGTCGGACAAACTGCTCGGCCAGTTCGTCGCGTGCATCGAGGGGCAGCTCGGCGGTGCTGGAGATGGACCGCCGCCCGGCCCCGATGAGGACACTGCCCCGGGCCAGGACGCTGCCCCGGGCCAGGACGGCACCGGGGCAGGGCCGGCCATGTCCACGGCCTCACCGATGCGGGTCTCAGCGATGTCCACCGGGGACGATTCCTTGGACCTCGGCCGCACGGTGCTGCCGGTCATCGCCAAGAGTTATGCCCCGTATGCCGTGGCCGGGCTGGTGGGATTCCTCATCGGTCTCCTCCTTCGCCGCCGCCGTTAACCGGATTTACGCCTTAGGTGGGAATCCGGAGGTTCGCAAGGGAATCTTTCCCTTGCGAACCTCCGGGTTGCCCTGCCAAGTCCTCAAGGCGCTGCACGGGCATGTGACAAGGTTGGGCTCATGAGCAGCGATGTCGACGGCGAGGTCAGGGCATACCAACTGCAGGACACTCCAGAGGGGGTGCGTGGAGTGATGACCCGAGTGCCGATCGAGTTCCTCGGCGAGGGGGATCTGCTCATCCGGGTCACGCACAGCAGCGTCAACTACAAGGACGGCCTCGCGGCGACCGGCGCCGCCAAGATTGCCCGTCGCCTGCCGCTCATCGGGGGCATCGACGCCGCTGGCATCGTCGTCGCCTGCGAGAACGACCGTTTCACACCGGGGGATCGGGTCGTTGTTACCGGGTTTGACATGTCCGAGAAGCACGACGGCGGGTATGCCGACTATCTGCGTGTACCCACCGACTGGGCGGTAAAGGTCCCAGCAGGCATGACCCTGTGGGAGTCCATGGTCTTGGGCACCGCCGGGGTCACCGCTGCCCTGGGCATTCACCAACTCGAACTCAATGGGTTGCGTCCCGGACAGGGCCCGGTCGCGGTGACTGGCGCCTCCGGCGGGGTGGGTTCGCTCGCCGTGGCCATGCTCGCCGCCTTGGGCTATGACGTCGTCGCCTTCACAGGCAAGGCGCAAGCCCATGAGGAGTTGCGCCGTTTGGGCGCCGCCGACATCGAGGCACGTCCGGACACCTCCGAGATTCGACCGTTGGGATCGCAGACGTGGGCGGCCTCGATGGACTCCGTCGGTGGGCAGACTCTCGCCTGGCTCGCATCGAGCACCAAACGCGGCGGCAGCATCGCCTCCTACGGCAATGCTGGAGGTGCGGCCGTTTCCACCACCGTGCTTCCGTTCATCCTTCGCGGGGTGAACCTGCTGGGGATCAACTCTGGCTGGTTCCCCGACGACGTCCGTGCGCGCCTGTGGGAGCGGATGGCGAGCGACCTCAAGGTCGATCTGGCCGCCATCGGTACAACGCGCCCCTTTGAGGACCTGCCGGACGTATGCCGTGAGATCGTCGGTGCGTCAGTGATGGGCCGGACCGTCATCGAGGTCAGCGGCGAACAAGGCCCGCGGTGAACGCGGCACCATCGACCGTGGTCGTCCTCAACGGTCCCAACCTGAACCTCCTCGGCGAACGGCAGCCGCAGGTGTATGGCCATCAGACTGCGGCTGACCTGCAGGCCCTGTGCGAGCAAGCCTGCCAGCGGCACGGCTACGTCCTAGAGTTCGCACAGTCCAACCACGAGGGCACCCTCATCGACTGGGTGCAGCAGTGGCGGCATACCGCGGTCGGAATCGTGCTCAACGCGGGCGGATACACCCACACGTCCGTTGCCCTGCGGGATGCCATCACCGCGACGACGGTGCCGGTCATCGAGGTGCACATCAGCGACATCCATGGACGGGAGGAGTTTCGGCACCATTCCTACCTGACCGACGTATGTGCCCATCACGTCATCGGGCACGGCCTGCCCGGCTACGTCGAGGCCATCGACTGGTTGGCCGCGCGGGGCTAGCGCTCGGCAACCTTCACACAATCTGCACAAATCCTCCCCACGGGGATCAGGTGCGCTCTCCTAGCCTGTGAGCTATGAGTCAGCCCGCGGTCCTGGTCGTCGAGGACGATCTCACCATCAATGAAGCCCTGTGTGACCGGTTGCGGGCCGAGGGATTCGCCGCCCACGCGGCATATGACGGTCCGTCCGCGGTGGATATGGCTGCCCACCTCGAGCCTGACGTCATCGTCCTCGACCTCATGCTGCCAGGCTTCGACGGCCTCGAGGTATGCCGCCGGGTTCAGGCCACTCGCCCCGTGCCGGTACTCATGCTCACTGCCCGCGACGACGAGGCGGACACCCTCACCGGCCTTGCCGTCGGGGCGGACGACTACCTGACCAAACCTTTCCGCATGGGCGAGGTCATTGCGCGCGTGCGTGCGCTACTGCGTCGGGTGCGGCGTGCCGAAGAGCTGGCCACCACACCCGGCGAGCCGCGCACGGTGGCCGACCTGGGGATCGACCCGGCCACCCGGACCGTGACCCGATCAGGGAATCGGGTCCACCTGACCCCAACCGAGTTCGATCTGCTCCGCGCACTGGCGGAGCAACCCGGAACGGTGCTCACCCGGGAACAGCTGATGGCTCAGGTGTGGGATTGGCACGACGCAGGCGGAACCCGCACCCTGGACACCCATATCAAGTCCTTGCGAGCCAAACTCGGCGCCCATCGGATTCGCACCGTGCACGGCGTCGGCTATGCCATCGAGCCCCAGGACACCACCGATGGTGCCCAAAGGCGACGTTGATGGACACCAGCGAGCCGTTGGGCCGGTTCACTTCGATCAAGGTCAAGCTCGGCGCTCTGGTGGCCCTCAGCGTCGTCATCGCGCTGGTCCTGTATGCCGGAGGGGATGCCGCCGGGGTGCCCTGGTGGCTGACCGTGCCCACGACGGTTGCCGCCGCTCTGGGAGTCAGCGCATGGATGGCCCGTGGTATGACCGCCCCCTTGCGCCGGATGACCGTTGCCGCCCACGCCATGGCCCGCGGCGACTACCGAGCGCGGGTCGTCACCGACGCCGGCGACGAAGTGGGCGTCCTGGCCGGGGCGTTCAATCAGATGTCCGCGGATCTGGCCACCGCCGATGAGCAACGGCGCCACCTGATCGCCACTGTCTCGCATGAGCTGCGCACGCCGCTCGCGGCCCAGCGAGCCCTGCTGGAGAACCTCGCCGACGGAGTCATCGCTGCTGACCCGGCGAGGTTGAACGACGCCTTACGCCAGGCCGAACGGCTATCCCGCCTGGTCGAGGACCTGCTCGATTTGTCCCGACTGGAGTCTGGCAGCATTCGCCTCCACCTAGCCGACGTCTCGGTATCGGATCTGCTGAGTGAGGCGGTCACCGAGGCGTCGCTCACCCCGCGCAACGTCACGTATGCCGTGAGCGTCACCCCACCGGAGCTCTCCGTACTCGCCGACGAGCAGCGGGTGACCCAGATCTTGGCCAATCTCCTGGACAATGCCGCCCGGCACAGCCCACCGGGAGGCCACGTCACGGTGGCCGCCACAGCGGCGTCCGACGACGCCTGGACGCTGGAGGTGACCGATGACGGCGAGGGCATCCCCGCAGAAGATCGAGAGGCCGTCTTTGCTCGCTTCGGGGCATCGGCCTCCGGCGGCCCGGGTGCCGCCACGGCGCGCACGGGAGGTACCGGGCTCGGCCTGGCTATCGCTCGATGGGTCAGCGAACTCCACGGCGGACGCATCGTGGTCCTCGATCGACCTGACGGACGCTCCGGGGCATGCCTGCGCCTGACCTTGCCCACCGCGCCGGCGCAACCGCCGGAAGGAAGGAATCCCATGAGATCGGATGATTCAGCACAGGATGCCCCGTCGGTGACGGCGCTGGAGCAACCGGTGAGGCAACCGGCAATGGTGGCGACCGCGCCATCGGCGCCGGCGGCGCCGAGCCCGTCGGCCACGCCGGGTAATGGGGGAGTGCTCGATGCATTGTTCGGCCGACTGTGGCCCGAAGGCGATCTGAGCCCGCAACCGCGCTTAGTGCTCGGCGCTGTGGGCGTTGGGCTCCTGGCCGCGATCATCCTGCCGACCAACGACATCGGTCTGGGAACCTTCGTCGTCCTCGTGGCCGCGGGCTGCCTGCTTTACGCAGCGGCAGCCCATCGGCATACGGCATTCACGCGCATCAGCGTCGTGCTCTGCCTGGGGTTGGCCGCCCTCAGCGTGGTGCGCGCCGACCCGGCGTGGGCCGTCTTGGGCATGCTGCTCGGTGGGGTGGTCATCGCCAGCGCCTTGATCGACGCGCGGACGCTCGTGGAGATGATCGTGGGCCCGGTCGCCTGGGTCACTGCCGGGGTGCGCGGCCTGCCCTTGCTGGGGCGCACACTGGGTGTGATGTCTCGGCGGCGATTGCTGTGGCCGATCCTGCGCACCGGTGCGATCACCGCAGTCATCCTCGTCCTGTTCGGGACGTTGTTCTCCGCCGCGGACGCGGTCTTCGGGCACTATATGGCCGAGCTCGTGCCCCAAGCCGACTGGGCGACGATCGTCGCGCAGGGGTTCACCTGGTTCGTCGTCGCCGGGGTCACCCTGGCCGGCAGCTATCTGGCCCTGAACCCTCCCCAGGTCTTGGAGTTTGCCCTCCCGGCGCGGCGGTCGGTGCGTCATCGGTGGGAATGGTTCGTCCCGGTCGGCGCGCTCCTGGCGATCTACTTGGCGTTCCTGGTCGCCCTGGCTTCGGCCATGTGGGGTGGGGACGACTACGTCCGGCGAACCACCGGGTTGACTTATGCCAGCTACGTCCACCAAGGGTTCGGGCAGTTGGTGGCGGCCACATTCTTCACCGTGCTCATTGTGGGGTTCGCCGCCCCGCTGGCACCGCGCACCCGCGCACTGGATCGGCGGCTGGCCGCCGTCATACTCCTCATGCTGGGTGCAGCTTCCCTGACCGTCGTCGTGTCGGCACTGCGGCGGATGGCGATCTACCAGGAGGCCTACGGGTTCACCGTGATGCGGCTGTCCGTCGACGTCTTGGAGGTGTGGTTGGGGCTGATCATCGTCGTCGTCGTGCTCGGAGGTGTGCTGGGCAGACGTGGATGGGTCCCACGAACGGTGCTGGTCACCGGGGTGGCCGCCTTCCTCGGGCTCTCCCTGATGAACCCCGAGGCATGGGCGGCACGGCACAACATCGACCGGTATGCCGCTACCGGCAGCTTGGACGGGTGGTATCTGGCCTCACTCGGCGAGGACGCGGCGCCAACGGTGGCTGCGTCCGCTTTGTCGCCGGATCTGAAGCGATGTGTCCTTGGGAACATGAACGCGGCCTACGACAACACCACCGTGTGGTCGTGGAACCGGGCGCGGTCGGCCGGCCGGCCCTTCCTCGTGCCGATGGCGCCGCGCAGCGACGACTGCGCAGACCTGCTGGAGGATCAGGGCGTGCACGAGGACGACTCGATTTCTTGAGCAAGCGTCGCACCGTGTAGTCTCACCGACGCACCAAGGCGCGATCGGGACGCCCTGAAACGCGCTGGAAGGTCGCCGCCCCCTTAGCTCAGTCGACAGAGCGTCTCCATGGTAAGGAGAAGGTCGTCGGTTCGATTCCGACAGGGGGCTCCGGTCACCTCGGTGACCCGAGGCGGGATAGCTCAGTTGGTTAGAGCGCACGACTCATAATCGTGAGGTCGCGGGATCGAGCCCCGCTCCCGCTACCGATTACGGGAATAGCCGTGACTCCCGTACGATTGACAGGTTGTGTCGGCAGGATGCCGACCGGTTGACCCACCAGTCGACCCACCGACCGCGTGTTCGAAAGAGTAGGTTGCCCCGTGGCTAGCAAGTCCGCTGATGTTCGCCCGAAGATCACCATGGCCTGCACGGAGTGCAAGGAGCGCAACTACATCACCAAGAAGAACCGGCGTAACGACCCGGACCGTCTTGAGCTGAAGAAGTTCTGCCCCCGCTGCAAGCGGCACACCGAGCACCGCGAGACGCGCTGACGTCTCCGGCCGCACTCTTGCGAGGCCGCCCGCCCATCCAGGCGCGGCGGCCTCGTTGCACGGTGGCTGCGGGTCACTCCGTGGACTGCTGGTGTGCTCAGATCCACAGAAGTCTCGATCCCGGCGTCATCGTCGGGTCTGGCGGGGGCACCCATAGACTGCGGATATGGCTGTCAACGCCGATTTCGTCGGACGCACCTATCCACCAAGTGGCCCCTATCCCGTGTCGGCGGCGCAGATCGCCGCGTTCGCGGCCGCGGTCGGGGCGAACGACCCGGTACACATCGACGCGCAGGCTGCCCAGGCTGCCGGATACCGCGACGTAATCGCCCCACCGACGATGGCGGTCAAATACGAGCAGGCCACCTCGGCGGCCTACGTGGCCGATCCGGAGGCGGGCATCGACTTCACCCGGGTGGTGCATGGGGAGCAGCAGTTCGTTCACCATCGCCCGATCACTGCCGGGGACGACTTGGTCGGCCAAAGCACCGTGGCCAGTATCCGCCAAGCCGGTGGGCATTCAATGATCACCGTCCGTACCGAACTGACCCATGCGGGAGAGCCTGTTTGCACCGTAACGAGCACGATCGTCGTTCGAGGAGGTGAATGATGGTCGCCCGCACGATGGAGGCAACGCAGGTCGGCGACACCTTCGGGCCGGTGGCCGTCCCGGTCGACCGGCAGACCCTCGTCGCGTATGCCAACGCCTCCGGCGACCAGAATCCCATCCACCAGGACGAGGCCTTCGCGGTCAAGGTCGGGCTGCCCAACATCATCGCCCACGGCATGTGGACCATGGGTGCCTCCGTGTCCGTGCTGTCGGACTGGGTTGGTGACGCTGGGAAGATCCGGTCGCTCGGGACCCGGTTCACGTCCATGGTCATCGTTCCCGTCGAGGGCGCCGAGCTGGAGGTGAGCGGACGGGTGACCGCCCTGGATGTCGAAGCCGGCACGGCCGAGATCGAAATCACCACAGCTGCCGCCGGCACCAAGGTCCTCGGTCGGTGCCGCGCTGTGGTCGCGCTCGGCTGACCGGCGATCTCACCAACGGAGCCGAAGGGAGCAGGGTGGAAGAGCGTCACGATGTCCCGCTGAAGTCGTTGACGACCATCGGGGTCGGCGGTCCGGCGGCGCGACTGGTCAGGGTGGAGTCCACGGACGAGCTCGTCGATGCGGTCCGGGAAGTGGACGACGCCGACGAGCCTCTGCTGATTCTCTCCGGCGGATCCAACCTCGTCATCGCCGACGAGGGATTCTCTGGAACGGTGATCCAGATCGCCACCCGTGGGGTCACGATCGAATCGGTGGATCGGTGCGGCGGCGCCAACGTTCGACTGGCCGCGGGTGAGCCGTGGGACGGTGTGGTTCAGCGATCTGTGGACGAGGGCTGGGCAGGCACCGAGGCCCTGTCCGGGATCCCCGGCTGCTCCGGCACGACGGTGGTCCAAAACGTCGGGGCATACGGACAGGAGGTCGCGCAGACGGTGGCTTCCGTGCGCGTGTGGGATCGACAGCAGGCAGCGGTACGCACCTTCGCCAACGCAGAGTGCGGGTTCACCTACCGACACAGCCGGTTCAAGGGCACGGACCGCTACGTCGTCCTCGACGTCCTCTTCCAGCTGCACGTGGACACCCTGTCGCGGCCGATCGGGTATGCCGATGTTGCCGAGCGACTGGGCGTCCCGCTCGGGGGTCGGGCGGCGCTGGCGGAGGTTCGCGACGCCGTCCTGGGCCAACGCCGTCGCCGGGGGATGGTGCTCGACCCAGAGGATCGAGACACGTGGTCGTGCGGCTCATTCTTCACCAACCCCGTTCTCGACGCCGACCAGGCCGCAGCGCTGCGTCATCGTGTTCGTGAGCGTCTCGGTGCAGACGCCGTGGCCCCAGAGTTCCCTGCGGGCGAGGGTGCGTTCAAGACGTCAGCGGCGTGGCTCATCGAGCGGGCCGGGTTCCCCAAGGGCTACGGGTTGCCCGGGCCGGCCGCGCTGTCGACCAAGCACACCCTGGCGGTGACCAATCGGGGCCAGGCCGGCGCCAGCGATATCGTCGCGCTCGCCCGTGAGGTCCGCGACGGGGTGCGCAGTGCCTTCGGGGTGACCCTGGTCAATGAGCCGGTCCTCATCGGTCTCGCGCTCTAGCGCGGCTGGCCACGTCCCGGCGAGCTCAGCTCCGGTCAGGCCGGGGCGGCCAGCCAGGCGTCGATGTCGGCGTATGCGACCTGCCGCACCGGCTCAGGGGCCCGGCTGATCGCCAGCGACGAGCGGGCCAGCTCGGCCAGTTCCTTGTCGCCGAAGCCGTGCACGGTTCGGGCCGCCGCGTACTGGTCGACCAGCCGTGAGCCGAAGAGCAGGGGGTCGTCGGCGCCAAGGGACAGTGCGGCGCCCGCTTCGACGAGAGCAGGCAGGGGTACCTGCTCCAGGGTGGGATAGACGCCGAGGGCGACGTTCGAACCGGGACACACCTCAAGCCCGACCCCGGCGGTGATCAGCGCGTCGAGCACCGCCGAATCCTCGACCGAACGGACGCCGTGGCCGAGCCGGTCCGGCGCCAGCGTGGCCAGGGTGGTGGCGACGGCGTCGGCACCGAGCAATTCTCCGGCATGCGGCGTGGAGGCCAGCCCGGCGCGCGTGGCAATCCGGAATGCCGCAGCGAACTCGGCGGTCTCGCCGCGACGTTCGTCGTTGGACAGACCGAATCCCACGACCGTCCCCGGGCCCGACCCAGCGTGCCGAGCAGCCAACCGGGCCAACGCGCGAGCATCCAGGGGATGACGGATCCGGGATGCCGCCACGACGACGGCGACCTGCGTCGGCCCGGAGGATGAGACGGCAGCGGCCTCGTCCAGGATGATCTCCAAGGTGGGGGTGATGCCACCCAGCCGGGCGGCATACGAGGTCGGGTCGACCTGCAGTTCTAGCCAGCGGGAACCCTCGGCCGCGTCATCGGCCGCTGCTTCGCGTACTACCCGACGCAGGTCCTCCTCGTCCTGGACGCAGGCACGGGCGGCGTCATAGAGCCGTTGGAAGCGGAACCAGCCCCGTTCGTCGCGTGCGGACAGCTGGGGTGGCCATTGGGTGAGCAGGGCCTCGGGCAGGCGAAGGGCGTGCTTGTCGGCCAGCTCCCGAATTGTGCTGATCCGGGTTGAGCCGGTGAAGTGCAGGTGAAGGTGCGCCTTCGGCAGCGCGGTCAGGTCGCGGCTCACTCGTCCTCGACGATGTGGATCGCGGCCTCTTCCGCCGAGGCCGCACCGCCGTCGATGCCGACATCGTGCGCCCACGCTTCGGCAGTGTCATCGCCGTGGGCGCCTTCGTCGTCGGCCACCAGTCGGCCGGAGCGACGGGTGCCGACCTCTTCGTCCAACCGACCGGACCAGTCCTCGTCGGCGAACCCGTCGCCAGCGTCATCGTCCTCTTCACTGAAGCGGGCGTTGGGGTCCCGCTCGGCCTCAGCCTCGCGTTGGTCGATGGTCTCGTGGCCGGCGAACCCCTCCCGGTATCCGGGCGGCGGGTAGTCTGGCACTGTGTAGCCGGTATCCAACGGGTCGTCTACTCCCGTGTCGATGAGGGTGTCTTCGGGGCCTAGCTGGTCATCGTCTGATTCGTAGCCGTCGTAGTAGCCGTCGTCCTGGGACATCGAAGACACCTCACTGACGTTTCGTCGGATCGGCGCCGCGCCGCTCGTGGCACCGAGCCATCCACACTGTCAAGAACGACTCTACGCGCGCGAATCGAGCAGATGCTCTGCCGCGGCCAATGCGATGCAGATGGCGACGCCGGCCATGGCGGCTTGTACCTCGGCCAGCACCGGAAAGCTCGGTGCCAGCCGGATATTGGTGTCGTGCGGGTCGGTGCCGTGGGGAAAGGAGGCCCCTGCCGGGGTGAGGATTATCCCGGCTTCTTTGGCCAGCTGTACGACCCGGGCCGCGGTGCCGGGAAGGACGTCGACGGAGACAAAATACCCGCCGATGGGGTTCGTCCAGCTAGCGATGCCCAAGCCGGCCAGGCCTCGTTCGAGTGTCTCCTGCACGGCGGCGAACTTCGGCGCCAGGATTGCCTTGTGGCTGGTCATGTGGTCGCGGACCCCCTGGGCGTTCCCGAAGAACTCCACGTGGCGC
The DNA here is from genome assembly GCA_047974805.1 of Nostocoides sp. Classification (GTDB taxonomy): domain Bacteria; phylum Actinomycetota; class Actinomycetes; order Actinomycetales; family Dermatophilaceae; genus JAJXUB01. Next base: position 24,763 of record JBKECS010000032.1, read on the forward strand.
TGCTGGTTGACCCGGTCGGGTCCGATGGAGGCGTACTGCTGGTGGCTGACGTACCACTCGGCGTTGTCTACCGATGCAGCCAGGAAGGCGACGCCGGCGCCGGCGAAGGTGATCTTGGAGGTGGAGGCGAACATCAACGGGCGATGGGGTCGACCTGCCGCGCTCGCCAGCGAGAGGATGTCCGCCGACTTTGCCTCATCCTCGGTGAGGTGGTGGAGGGCATACGCGTTGTCCCAGAAGATCTTGAAGTCCGGTGCAGCGGTCGGCATCGCGGCGAGCCGTGCCGCGACGTCCTGGGAGACCACTGATCCAGCCGGGTTGGCATAGGTGGGCACGATCCACATGCCCTTGATGTTCGGGTCGTCCTTGACTAGCGCCTCGACCTGCTCGATGTCGGGACCATCATCGAGCATCGGCACGGTCACCATGGTGATGCCGTGATGGGCGAGCATGGTGAAGTGCCGGTCATAGCCAGGGACGGGACAGATGAAGGTCACGTTCTCCTGCTCGCCCCACGGCCGCTCGCTATCGACGCCGCCGAACATTAAGAGGTCCACGAGGCACTCGTGCATCATTGTCAATGAGGAGTTGCCCCCCGCGATGACCTGCTCCGGGCGCACCCAGAGCAACTCGGCAAAGATCTCGCGGAGCTCACGCACCCCGTGGAGACCGGCCAACCCGCCGTAGTTGCGCACATCGGCGCCGTCGGCGTCGAGGACCGCGGTCGGCAGCCGCAACAGCCCATTGGCCAGATCCAGCTGCTCGGCGGATGGCTTGCCCCTGGTGAGGTCGAGCTTCAGGCCGGCGGCCCGCACCTTTTCGTATCCGTTGAGCTGCTCTTGGTGGAAGTCCTGCAACTGCACGCGGGTACGGTCGGCCAGCGGAATGTGGATCGTGTCGCTCACCCGAACATCGTCTCACCGTCAGGCGTTCGCGCGCTCGCCTTCCCGACCTGCGGTTGCTTCCTTTATCTGTGCCCCCGTCGACGAGTTCGCGCCTGATACCGGAACTCCCGTATGCTGTCCTCTCGGTGATGGCACCAGGCTTTCGGCCTGCCCGCACTCACCCCCCGGGAACGCATCCCACCCAACGGGTCGTTCCATAGGGCAGTGGCTCAATTGGTAGAGCACCGGTCTCCAAAACCGGCGGTTGGGGGTTCGAGTCCCTCCTGCCCTGCGTCGCAGGGATCAACGATCCAGCCCATCGGCACTGCGGTGATCAGCAACGAGATTCGAGGAGAGAGACTGACGTGACGAACGTGGGAGCGACGTCCCGCGGATCGCGGCCATCGGGTCGAGCCGGTTCGGACCGAAACGCGGTCGCGCGGTTGTTTGCCTCCATCGGGCTCTACATCAGCCAGATCCTCGATGAATTGCGCAAGGTGGTCCGGCCGACCCGGTCGGAGTTGTGGAATTACACCCTCGTAGTCATCGTCTTCGTGCTGATCGTCATCGGGGTCGTCTCGGTGCTGGACTTCGGCTTCAGTCACCTGGTCGCCTGGGCTTTTGGCTAGGGCTCCCGACCTCAAGCGCGCCCCGGGCGGCAACCGGCACAACGACAGCTCGACCAACAACGACAGCAGCAGGAAGCAGGCCAAGACGTGTCCGACCAGTGGACCTCCACCGATGGCGCCGACGACGAAACTCCGCCGACCCTCGTGGTGGACGAGGTCATCGTGCCCGGCCCGCGCGACGCGGATGTCGTCGAGGGCGAGGTGACTCCAGCCGAGGAGACGCTCCTGCGGGGCGAACAAGATGCCCAGGCCGCCTTCGGTGGCGTCATTGACGAGATTGCGGAGAACGAGTCGGAGCCAGCACCCGCAGCTGAGGTGGCGCCGGCTGTGGCGTCCACCGGGCCCGGCGACTCGGACGGAGACGTCGTGCCGGACGTCGACCCGGTCCAAGCCTTCAAGGACGAGTTGACGAGCAAGTTCGGCGACTGGTACGTCATCCACAGCTACGCCGGCTACGAGAACCGGGTCAAGGCGAATCTGGAATCGCGAACCTCCAGCCTGAACATGGAGGACTACATCTTCGAGGTGGCCGTCCCGATGGAGGAGGTCACTGAGATCAAGAACGGTCAGCGCAAGCTGGTGCGCCGAGTCCGCATCCCCGGCTATGTCCTGGTCCGGATGGATCTGACGGACGAGTCCTGGGGCGCCGTACGGCATACCCCGGGGGTGACCGGCTTCGTCGGCAACGCTCACCAGCCGGTTCCGCTGACCCTTGACGAGGTATTCAGCATGCTCAAGCCGGCCGACCTGCAGACCCCTGTCGCGGCCGCAACCGCCGGGGCGACCGGGCCGGGCGAGGCCAGCGGCGAGGTCGCCCACGTGGACTTCGAGGTCGGCGAATCCGTCACCGTGATGGATGGCCCGTTCGAGACCTTGCCCGCGACGATCTCCGAGATCAACGCCGATACCCAGAAGCTGAAGGTTCTGGTGTCCATCTTCGGCCGGGAAACCCCGGTCGAGCTGTCGTTCAACCAGGTCGCCAAGATCTGACTCGAACCGCAGCACCCGCAACCGGGTCATCGCCCGAGGCGTCGGCCCAATACCCACGAAAAGGACAGTCATGCCCCCCAAGAAGAAGATCTCCGGCTTCATCAAGCTGCAGATCCAGGCCGGTGCGGCTACGCCCGCCCCGCCCGTCGGTCCCGCGCTCGGTCAGCACGGGGTCAACATCATGGAGTTCGTCAAGGCCTACAACGCGGCGACAGAATCCCAGCGCGGCAACGTCATCCCGGTGGAAATCACCGTCTACGAGGACCGCTCGTTCACCTTCGTCACCAAGACTCCGCCGGCTGCTGAGCTGATCAAGAAGGCCGCCGGGATCCCTAAGGGTTCTGGTGAGCCACACGTGAACAAGGTTGCCAACCTGACTGCGGATCAAGTCCGCGAGATCGCGCAGCAGAAGTTCGAAGACCTCAACGCCAACGACATCGACCAGGCCATGAAGATCATTGCCGGGACTGCCCGCTCCATGGGCGTGACCGTCAGCGACTGAATCGCCACAACCAGGCAGGTGCGTCGTATGCCGCAACCGGCATCGCGCATTTATGCACCGGATCCCCGACGGACCCGGTGACGTGGGAGAGCCAGCTTCGGCTCGCACCACAACTCCGTAGTCAACTCTTCAGGAGCGCATCATGAAGCACAGCAAGAACTATCGGGCCGCGGCCGAGAAGATCGACAGCGCGCGTTTGTACTCTCCGTTGGAAGCTGTTCGGCTGGCCAAGGACGGCGCCAAGGCTAAATACGACGAGACCGTCGAAGTCGCCTTCCGTCTTGGGATCGATCCCCGCAAGGCCGACCAAATGGTCCGCGGCACGGTCAACCTGCCCAACGGCACCGGCAAGACCGCGCGGGTGCTCGTATTCGCCAACGGCGACAAGGCTGAGGCAGCCCGCGAGGCCGGCGCCGATTATGTGGGCAGCGATGAGTTGCTCGACAAGGTCGCCGGCGGCTGGCTGGACTTCGACGCCGTCGTGGCCACCCCGGATCTCATGGGCAAGGTCGGTCGACTCGGCAAGGTGCTGGGACCCCGGGGGCTGATGCCCAACCCCAAGACCGGCACTGTCACCATGGACACGGCCAAGGCCGTCTCGGACATCAAGGGCGGCAAGATCGAGTTCCGGGCCGACAAGCACGCCAACTTGCACTTCATCATCGGCAAGGCATCCTTCTCCGAGTCGGCGCTGGTGGAGAACTACGCCGCTGCGCTCGATGAGGTCCTGCGGCTGAAGCCGTCGGCGTCCAAGGGCCGGTACATCATGAAGGGCACGATGAGCACGACGTTGGGCCCCGGTATCCCGCTGGATGTCAACAAGACGCGAAACCTCAGCGACGACGACTCTGCCGCCTGAGCAGACCCGCTCGCCGCTGTCGGGCCCGGATCCAGATGCGCTGGCTCCGGGCCCGATGCGTTCTCGTGTGCGATGAGCTACACCGCGGCCCCCTTGGCGCATCTGTCGCATTCATTGCGTAGGCTGCCTCTGGCGGGAACCGGTCCCGTCGGATTGGGAGGGATTGTTGTGAAGCGCTGGTTGACGGCCGGAATGTTGGGCGTGGCCCTTGTGGGCTCGGCGTGTGGTTCATCGGATGGAACATCGGATGGAGGATCGGCCGCAGGCGGCGAGAAACCTGCCATGGGGAGCACCGTGAGTCTCGCGGACCTGACCAAGTCCACGAGCGAGGCTATGAAGGCCAAGGGGACCGTTGCGGTCTCCTCGACCATCGGTGACGAAACCATGACGGGGCACTACGACTTCAGCGCCGACCCGGTGGCGTTCTCGATGAAGACGGAACAAAGCGGGGCAACGATGGACATGAGGTTCGTCGGCGGCAAGCTCTATGTCGGCGGCACGGCCGTGGCCAGCTCGCTCAAGGGCAAGTCGTGGATGGTCCTGGACCCCAACGACACGAGCAACCCCATGAGCCAGAGCCTGGCCCCGCTGTCCAAGACGTTGACCACGCTGAGCAATCCGAACGAACTGCTCGCCTCCGTCGGCGACGCCGAAGCCAAGGTCACCGCGGTGGATGGAACCAACACGACCTACACCATCGAACTGACCGCCGCGCAGGTGCAGAAGCTCACCGATGACCTGACGACGAAGATGCTCGGAAGTTCGCCGACGTCCACAGCCAGCGCCACGCCCGAGCCGCAGAAGGTGATCGAGACGGTCAACGGTGACGGCCTCCCGGTCAAGGTGGTCATGAACCAGCCCACCGGAGGTGCCACTGAGGACATGGTCACCGAATACTCACAATGGGGTGCCTCCTTCGACGACCTGGCCGAGCCGCCGGCCGATCAGGTGATCTCCTCTGGCGACCTGATGCCCTGACGCTTTCGCCCACGCCACGTCACGGTGGGGTCCGTGCACGTCCCGACCCCACCGTGACGTAGGGGCGGTAACACCGCCGATTTGGACTCTCGGTTCAGCGCCCGTACCCTAGTACCCGACCAAAGACCGCCGGTCGTCACCCCCACTGCCCGCCAGTGACGGTGACCGAAGGCTCCGCAGGCAGCGGGCGACCAGCGCAGGCCGTGAGCGTGGTAGCAGCTACCTACATATGCGCCCCGGTGCCCTGCGCCGGGGCGTTCGTCATGTGGCGCCCCGCTGAACCGGATCGGCGGTCGTCGGCACACATCGATCACAAGCAAAGGAGGCGCACATGGCTCGCTCCGACAAGGCTGGCACCATCGCCGAGTTGACGCAGAGGTTCCGCACCTCGAACGCTGCCGTCCTCACCGAGTACCGCGGCCTGACGGTCAAACAGATTTCCGATCTACGTGGTTCACTCCGGGGAAACGCCACGTATGCCGTGGTGAAGAACACGCTGACCGAACTCGCGGCCAAGGAAGCGGGGGTGACGGCCTTCGACGGTCAATTCGTCGGCCCGTCCGCGATCGCTTTCGTTGACGGAGATCCGGTCGAGGCTGCCAAAGGCCTGCGTGACTTCGCCAAGAACAATCCCCTGCTTGTCATCAAGGGCGGGGTCCTCGACGGCAAGGCACTCTCGGCGGAGGAAATCAACAAGCTCGCGGACTTGGAGTCTCGCGATGTGCTGCTCGCCAAGCTAGCCGGGGCGATGAACGCCTCGCTGGCCAAGGCCGTTTACCTGTTTGCGGCGCCGCTATCGCAGGCAGCGCGGACGGTCGATGCGCTGCGCGCCCAGGTCGAGACGCAGGGACCGGCCACGCCGGCCGCACCGTCCGACACCACCGACGACGCCTCGGACCCCAGCGCCGCTGGGGCGGGTGGCGACACCGAGTGACCCGTTGACTGGTTCGGCTGTCACTCAACCCATGTAGTAGCGCCACTCACGGCATACGACAGATACGAAAGGACGCCCATCATGGCGAAGCTCAGCACCGACGAGCTCCTTGAAGCCTTCAAGGAGATGACCCTGATCGAGCTCTCCGAGTTCGTCAAGCAGTTCGAAGAGACGTTCAACGTCACCGCCGCCGCCCCGGTCGCCGTTGCGGGTGCCGTTCCGGCCGCCGCTGGTGGCGAAGCCGGTGGCGCCGGCGCCGAGGAGAAGGACGAGTTCGACGTCATCCTCACCGCCGCCGGGGACAAGAAGATCCAGGTCATCAAGGAGGTCCGTGCACTGACCTCACTGGGTCTGAAGGAAGCCAAGGACCTCGTTGACGGCGCCCC
>JBKECS010000083.1:0-31459 GCA_047974805.1 Nostocoides sp.
TACGCACACTCAACGAGCTGCGTCCGCCGGGCTGACCCGGCGCAGGCCGGGCACCTCGTCGAAGTCCGCGTCCGTGGACACGATGATCTCAAAGCCCGCCTCCAAGGCCGTGGCGGCGTGAACACTGTCACGGCCCCTGAGTTGGGTCGATGACAGCAGGTGATGAGCGCGGGCCAGGACGGCCTTGTCGAAGGGGTGGATGACGACGGTCCCCATGAGGGCTTGAGTCTCGCGTAGGGCCAGCTCGCCGGGGGCCCTCCGCATACGGTGGAAAGTGAACTCCTGCACCGCCTCAATGCTGGTGTGGAGATCAATGCCGAGGGTGTGGCTTCGGTTGAGGAACTCCACGCAGTCGGCGCGAAATCGATGATCGGCCCCGATGGCGAACAGGAAGACCGGGGTGTCGACAAAGGCCTTCAACGGGGCAAATGCTCGTCGGTGTCATGGGCCATTGCGTCCTTGAGGTCCGTCCAGTCCTCGGTTTCGGCAGGGCTCGTGGCGATCAGCGCCAGGAACTCACCGAGGGCGGCGTGACGTGCTTCGCGTTGAGCGGGGAACCGGAGGTCGATGGCCTCGCGAATCACCGCATTGACGCTGCGGCCACTCAGCTGGGCCTCTCGCGCCACCCTCTCGTAGCGATCCATGTCGAGCAGCAGCTGGAGCCGACGTTCGAGGACGGACATGCACTTACACTACACATGTACACAGAGGGTGGCGTTCACCCGAGATGAAGACTTAGGAGACCGGGGTCGCGGGGCGAAGTGGTAGACCCGCGTGCTCGTATGCCGCGTCCACCAGTTCCATGACGCGCACCGAGAACGCTGCATCGGTAATGACCGGGGCACCGTTCCGCACGGCCGCACCGAACGCTTCGAGCTGATACGTGTAGGTCGACCGCGTCCCGAGATGTTCGACGACGTCTCCGTCCCGCTCGGCGAGGAGATCGTCGGCGTCACCGGGCGCGGTGCGCTTGCGAGGTGGGGAAACGTTCGAGGTCCCCGCGCGCAGGATGAGCCGATCGTCCTGGTTGGGCAGTGGAAAGTTCGGCACGACGATCTCGCCCGCGGTCCCGGTGATGACCAGGGTGAACGACTGCTCCGACGCCACCATGCTCGACCCTCCGGACCCGGTCGCACCCGAGGGAAACACGCCGGTGAACGCCAGCGTCTCATCGACCCCCGGCGCGCCATCCCGCTGCGTTGTGCGCGCGGTTTGCACGGCGAAGCTGCCGCCGCACAGTGCTGACCCGAGCAGGTGCAGACACGACAGCGAATAGCAGCCGAGGTCCATCCCGGACCCACCGGCCAGGGAAAGGCTCCACCGCGGATCATCCGCGCCCGGGTCGGGCATGAGCAGTGGGACATCGATATGCACGATCTCCCCGATCGCGCCGTCCACAGCCAAGGACACGGCCCGCTGGAAGAGCGGGTGGTAGGGGTAGTGGAACCCCTCGAGAAACACCTGCCCGGTGCCCTCCACCATGGCGGCGACCTCACGCGCCTGCTCGGCGTTAGCGGCCGATGGCTTCTCAGTCAGCAGATGCTTCCCGGCGGCGAGCACCCGCAGGTTCCATCCACCGTGCAGCCCGTTGGCCAGCGGGTCGTAGATCGCCTCGACCTGCGGGTCGGCGATCAAGTCCTCGTATGACGCAGCGACGCGCTCGATCCCGTGCTCCGCGGCATACGCCGCCGCACGCGCAGGCGAGCGAGCGGCCACGGCGACGATCCGGTCCCCGGTGATCGCGGCCGGTGTGAACAGGGACAGGGGAGCGATCCGGGCGGCGCCGAGCACTCCCAGGCGCAACGGTTCGCGGGTATCGGCGGGCATACTCACAGGCTGGCTTCGGCGGCAAGCATGTTCTTGGCGGCGTATTCCAGTCCCTCGACTTGGCGGAGTTCGGCGTCTTCGTGCTCGATGTTGCACGGGATGTCCGCGTCGATCCGCTGCAGGGCACGCAGAAACTCCGTCCAGAACGGCACGTCGTGCCCCTTGCCAATGGCGACAAAATCCCATGAGCTGTTGCGCGGCCACCCGGACAGGGACGTGCCCGGCCCGAGCGAGACGTAGTCTGGTTCACCCTCGGTGACCCGGGTGAAGGAGTCGTCGATGACGCCGTTGATCTTCGCGGCCTCGTTGATCCGGGTGTCCTTGGCCGCCGAGCAATAGACGAGCGAGCCGAGGTCTCTCAGCGCCAGCACCGGATCGATGCCCTGCCAGAACAGGTGGCTGGGGTCCATCTCGGCGCCGACGTGGGTAGCGTTGATCTCTTCGGCCAGGCGGTGCATGGACGCCGGGTTGAAGACGATGTTGCCCGGGTGCATCTCGATGGCCACCTTGACATCGGCGTCAGCGGCGCGCGCTTGGATGTCCCGCCAATAGGGCACCGCGACCTCCCACTGATGGTCGCGCACGTCGAGGAACGGGCTCCACCACGGCAGTGGATTCCAGACTGGGTTGGTCCCGCTCGGGCTGCCGGCCGGGGTGCCGGACATGGTGACCACCCGCGGCACCCCAAGGAGCGCAGCCAGTTCGATGGACCGTTTGAGGTCGCCGTCATGCGGGAAGCCCTCCCGCGGGAAGAGCGGGTTGCCGTTGCAGTTCAGCGCCGTCAGGGTGAGCCCGCGGGAGGAGAACTCACCCAGGTAGTCCGTGCGTGCCTGCTCCGAGGACATCAGGTCCTCGACCGGCAGCTGGATCGGTGGCAGGAAACCCCCGGAGTTGATCTCGACGCTGTTCAGGCCGAGTCCAGCAATGAGGTCGAGGGCATCGGTGAGGCTCTTGTCGGCTAGGACGGCGTTGTAGACCCCGATGTACATGGCTTTCCCTTCTCGGGTTCGGTTCGGCGGTGGTGACCGGTGGCGTATGCCGCGTGCTCAGCGCATACGCCGCCGGCAGTTCTAGGGGTGGACGGGCAGGTCGATCGTGGCGCCGTGTGCGGCGGCGGAGCGGGTGACCGCGTCGATGATCTCCAGGTCGCGGACCCCGTCGGCGAAGCTCGCCACGGCGGGCAGGCCGTCGATGCCGGCGACCTGTTCCAGGAATGCGCGGGCCTGGAAGCCGAAGAGGTCGCCGACGCCGTAGGAGACGCCGGGGAAGTCCATCGGAACCCCGCCCTTGAGGTAAGGGTGCGCCGGGCCGACGAGCACTTGGTTGAACCCGTTGATCGCAGCGACGGCATCGTCGGCGGCATTGAGCATGACGGAGAACTCGGCCGGCCGGTCCATGTCCCATTTGGCCGCGCCATTGGTGCCGAAGACGTCGAAGGCGAGGGAGTTGGCGTGCCCGGGAGCAACCCTTGAGGTGGAGAAGGTGCCCACGGCGCCGGAGGCGAAATGCGCGGTGAACGTGGCGACGTCGTCGTTCTCCACCGGACGCTTCTCGTCGGTCAGTTCGGCACGGGAGTGGCCATACGTCGTGCCCTTGGCGATGAAGCGCTGCGTGATCAACGTGGCGAACGCTGCGCCGGAGACCGAGGTCATCGGCCCGGCGACGAACTCGGCGAGGTCGATCAGATGGCTGCCGATGTCGTTCAGCGCGCCGGTGCCCGGGCCGCCCTGGTAGCGCCAGGCCATCGGGGTGAGGGGGGAGTTGGCGTAGTCGCACCAGTAGCGACCGTTGAAGTGGCTGACCTGCCCGAGCCGGTCAGCGATGAGGTTCTTGATGGCGGCAACGGCGGGTTGGCGGCGATAGACGAACCCGGTGCCGGTGACCAGGTCGGGGTGTGCCGCCGCGGCAGCGACCATGGCACGGGCGTTATCCAGGGTGTCAGCCAGCGGCTTCTCGGACAGCACGTGTTTGCCTGCGGCCAGTACGGCCTCGACAATCTCGCGGTGCAGGGCGTTGGCGACGACGACGGAGACGACATTCACCCGGTCGTCGGTCAGCACGGTATGCCAGTCCGTCCCAGACTCCTCATAGCCGTAGCGGGCCGCTGCGTCGCTGGCCACGTCTGGGTTAGCGTCGATGACGCTGACGTAGCGAATCGGTGGCAGCGGTGGGTCGAACAGTGTCGGGGCGGCACGCCAGCCGGCGCAGTGCGCGCGGCCAGCCATGCCGGCGCCGATCACGGCTACTCCGATGGGCTGGGTCATCCGGGGTCCCTCCTCGAGCGAGACTTCGCAGTCGACACGGCGGAAATCCGGCGTGCCAACGTAAGGGCTTAAAGCGCTTTAAGCCCTTACTGTCCTCCCCGGGCGCTACGCTGTCAAGAGTTTGTTCGAACAAAAGGCCGCGGGCGGTCGCTAGTCTCCTGGGAACAGCCGAACCAGCCCCCGCTGCAGGGAGAACCCGTATGCCGCGCACCCGTTTGGTCGACGTCGCCGACCGCGCCGGCGTCTCCGTCGCCACCGCCTCGCTGGTCTTGCGGGATCGTCCCGGACCCTCCGCCGCAGCCCGCCGGTCGGTGCATCAAGCGGCCGAGGAACTCGGCTACCGGGTCGATCGGGCAGCGAGCTTGCTGGCCCTGCGACAGAGCAACCTCGTCGGTGTCGCGCTGGATATCCGCAGCGCTTTCCATGCCGAGATGGCCGTGGCTCTCGACGAAGCGGCCGCTCAGGCCGGCCTGGAGCTCATCCTCACGACCATCACCCCCAGCCGGTCGGCGCGCGCCGCGGTAGCCACCTTGGTCGATCACCGCTGCGCGGGCATCGTCCTGCTCGGCATCTCCCTAAGCCAGGCGGCCATGGCGGCGATAAGCGTCACGCTTCCCGCCATCGCCGTGGGCCGCGCGGGGCGGGGCGCCATCATCGGCGTTCGCGCTGAGGACAGCCAGGGCCTGGCAGCTGCCGTCGACCATCTCGTCGGGTTGGGGCATCGCCGGATAGGCCACATCTGCGGCCCTCGCGGTGCCATCGCAACGGCGCGCCGCAAGGGGTTCGTGGCAGCGCTCGACCAGCACCACCTCCCCTCCCTCGTCCTGACCGGGGGTGACACCGAGGAGGCCGGAATGGTTGCCGCGGACGAACTCCTGCCCCACTTGGGCCGGACTGTCCATCCCTCCGCAGGGCCGCGGTCGGGACCCTCCGATCCGGTCACCGCCGTGATCGCGTTCAACGATCGGGTGGCGGTCGGGGTGCGCGAGGGGCTGGCCCGACACGGCATACGGGTTCCGCAGGATCTGTCCTTGGTCGGCTATGACGACAGCGCCCTGGCCAGGTTGGCCACGGAGGACCTCACCTCGGTGAGCCAGGACCCGCCCGCGCTGGCTGCGGCGTGCATCGATGAGCTACGCCGTGCACTTAATCCAGCAAACACCACCGGAGAACCCCGTGACGATCCCGACGGGGCCGCTGACGGTTCGGCCGGCCGTACGGCGACGCCGCGATCAACCCATGATGTCGTGCTCGCTCCCCACCTCGTCATCCGATCCTCGACCCAGGCGCCAGCGGACTCTTTCAGGATCGACTGATCTGACCTGCACGCGCCCACTGTGGGCCGGGGCGAGGTGACGGTGGTGTTCGCTGCTGAGCCCTTCCGAGACTCGGCGTGTCGGCATAGCCTGGCGCCGTGGGGACTCAATCGGACGGTGGCGTTGCCGGACGCCTGCGCGCTCCGGATCGGCAGGAGCGGGTCGGGCAGCGCCTGGCCTCCAACGTCACCGATGTCGCGCTCGTGCTCGAAGGTGGTGGAATGCGGGCCAGCTACAGCGCGGGCCTGCTCAACTTGCTGCTGACCGAGGGCATTTACCTCGACTGGGTCGGCGGGATATCGGCGGGTACGACCCTGATGTCGAACTACCTGACCCGCAGCCCGGAGCGGGTCCGGCATGCCTTCACCGACTTCGTCATGGACAAGGATTTCGCCGGATGGCGGCACTTCGCCCGCGGCCGGGGGCTGTTCAACGCCGAGTACATCTACCAGCGTTCCGGGCTCCCCGGGGGTCCGATCCCGTTCGCCTGGGACACCTTCGCGGCCAATCCAGCAGAGTTGGCGATCGGCGGCTTCAACGCCACCACCGGCGAGACGATCTATTGGGGCCGAGCGGACGCCACCACGTTGGATGATCTGATGATCCGGGTCCGGGCCAGCTCGACGATGCCGATCCTCATGCCGCTGGTGACCATAGACGGCCAGGTGTATGCCGACGGTGCGTTGGGGCACTCTGGGGGTATTCCGTTGGAAGCGGCCCAGGCGGCGGGGTACTCCCGATTCCTGGTCGTGCTCACTCAGGAACGCAGCTACGTCAAGGTCCCCGACGGCAATGAGCGGGTTCTGCGCCGCTATTTCCGGAATCTGCCGACCATTCCCAATGCGATCCACGAGCGTCCGGCTCGGTACAACGCCGTCCGAGAGGAGATCTTCGCCCTGGAGGCCGCGGGTCAGGCCCACGTGTTCATGCCGGAGCACATGACGGTCAACACCGGAGAACGCTCCCTGGACAAGCTCAACGCCTCGTATGCCGCCGGCCTGGCTCAGGCCCGCCGCGAGTTGCCGGCTATCAAGGACTTTCTCGGCCTGTAGCCCCCTGGTCCCTCTCGGGTGGAGGTGCGAAGGATCATCGCGAGCCCGAACACTGGGAAGGGCCCTGGTTCCTTCCGGGTGGAGGTGCCACCGCGCGCTTGAGGTGCTGGCGCCGCTCGGTGGAGGTCTGACCGCGCGCTGGGGCGCACGTTCGGACCTCCACCGCGGCGAAATGAGGTCAAGTGTGTGCCGGAGGGATCGTCGACATTCGCTCTTGACAACGATGGTCGATATGCATAACGATTATCGCTGTTATCGAATATCGATGGCGCCTCAAGGAGGGACGACCACCATGCCGGTCGAGGAACCTCATCGCATCGTGTGTCATCTCGATGAGCTGCTTGACGAGCGAAGGATGACACTGGCGGCGCTATCGGATGCCGTCGGCGTGAGCGTAGTCAACCTCTCGATCCTCAAGAACAACCGCGCCAGGGCGATCCGGTACTCCACACTGACCGCACTGTGCGACGCTCTCGAGTGCACGCCCGGAGACCTGTTCGGCATCGACGGGCACTAGAGCCGCAGCACGGTCAGTGTGAGCGCCGACTCCAGAGGTTGTCAGACAAGCGCTTATCCAATTCCTCGGCCCTCGCGCCCTCGGCCAAGGCCGCTCGGAGCAGGTCGGCCTGGCTCGGCGGCGCCATCCCTGAGGCGCTCTGAGGCTCGTCCCGGTCGAGGTTGGTCGGGAAGGGGTAGCCGTCCGCGGCGGCGGCGACGACGTTGGCCACCTGAGCATCGGGCATACCGGCGTCCCGCGCCGCGCACAGGGCTGGATAGATGGCCTGAACCACCCGGAGACGATCGACCGATTCCATGGCCCGACCAAACGGAGAGTTCACCTGGAGCAGGTTGGCCATCCGGTCGATGTCGGCTGAGGTGTTCGAACCGGCCGCGTGGAAGAGAGCCGGGTTGAACCACACCAGATCACCCTTGGTTAGCGGGAGCTGGACATGATGGCTCATGAAGTAGTCCTGGAACTGCGGCAACCAATAGGCCAGATAACCAGGCGCGTACTTCTGGCTATGCGGCAGGTAGAGGGTCGGCCCGGATTCCACGGGCATGTCGACATGCGCCACTGCCCCCTGGAGTGTGAGCAGGGGGGAAAGCGCGTGGACATGCGCGGGATATTGCGCAGCCTGATGCTCGTCCATGAACCCCAGGTGGTAGTCGCGATGGACGGTCTGCCCCTTGCCGCCGGGCTTGACGATGTTCGGCTGAGCGGTGATTTGGTAGCCAGGGCCGAGCCACGCCCGCGCGGCCAATGCCACCATGTCGTTGGCGTAGTAGTCCACGAACGCCGCCGGGTCGGCCACCGCCAGCTTCTCCAGCGCGTTCCAGATCCGGGCATTGGCGCCGGGCACCCCGAAATGGTCGCCCTTGGGTCCGCCGGCCGCCCACTCCTGAGCGATCATGGCTTCGTATGCTGAGCGGACTCGGTCGAGCACCCCGCTCTCGAAGGCCCCGGCGAGCACGATGATGCCGGGGCCTTCGAGCCAGGCCCGGATGAGTTCGGCCTCGATGGCCCCCCTCACGTGCGCCGATCCGGCGGTCATGCGCTCCCTCAGCTGCGCGCTGTCGTAAAGCAGGACATCCTGCTCAACGGCAGTGGCAAACGGGAAGTCCGCCGGGTTTGTCGCGTCCCCGATGATGGCCAGCAAATCTTCCAGCCGGCAATCCTCGGCCCGGTAATACGCCCGGGACGGGGTGGCCATGGCCGAACGAGTCGCGGGGGCTGACATCGGGGCTCCTCAATGAACCGGAACTGGGTGGGGCGGGACGGACCCGCATCACCAGAATGCGGTGCGCAGGCGCGGGGAGGAACCCGATAATCACCTCAGAATCACCTCAGCTCCTCGAGCGCTCGCTACGCTGCCGCTATGCCGTACGGTCCACGGCGTCCGCACCGCCTCTCCGACATCGCCAGCCAGTCCGGGCTGTCCCTGGCCACCGTCGATCGGGTGCTTCACGCGCGCCGCGGCGTCAGCCCCCAGGCTGTGCGTGCAGTGGAACGGGCGCTCGCCGATCTGGATCGCCAGCACAGCCAGCTCAGTCTTGGTGCCCGAGCCCACGTGCTCGACCTCGTTATGGTCGCGCCGACGCGGTTCAGCACCGCCGTCCGCGAGGCGGTGGAGGCCGAGCTGCCCGGGCTGCGCCCCGCCAACGTTCGGGTCCGGTTCCACCTGAAGGAGTCGGCCACAGCTGCCGAGGTCGCGACCACGTTGGCCACCCTCGCCCGCCGCGGCAGTCAAGGCGTCCTGCTCAAGGCGCCGGACGAGCCCAGCATCGCTCACGCGGTGCACGCACTGGATCGAGCGGGAATACCCACGGTCACCTTGGTCACCGACGTCACCGGGTCTGACCGGGTCGCCTACGTCGGCGCGGACAACGTCTCGGCCGGCCGGACAGCGGCATACGTGCTGGTCCAGGGGCTATCGGGCGTACCCGGGGCCGTGTTGGCGACGGTGAGCCGGTCGACCATGTCGGGGGAGCAAGAGCGGCTGACCGCATTCGTGGAGTTGCTGCACCGTCTCGATCCAGCGCGCGAGGTGATCCTCCTCAGCGACAGCGATGGGCTCGATGCCGGCACGCGCGCCCAGGTCCGCGACCTGTTGTCGACCCGGCGTGATGTCTCCGGGGTGTATTCGATCAGCGGCGGGAATGCCGGCCTGCTTGCCGAATTCGCGGCCGCGGCGGTGCGACCGGTGATCTATCTGGCGCACGATTTGGACGCGGACAACCTGCCGCTGCTCATCTCCGGTCAACTCAGTGCCGTGCTGCACCACGATCTGCGGGCGGACCTGCGCTCGGCTGTTCAGCAGGTGCTGCGACATCACCGACTCATCGCCGGCGCCCCGACGAGCATACGGTCCGTCCCCCAGGTGGTCACTCCGCACAACATCCCCCACCGCCTGGTTCCAGACGAGCCGGCCACTGTGGGCCGCCGGGGTGCTTGATCCCGCAGGGCCTCACAGGAGCAGAGCCACCGCGGAGACCGCCGAGGCGAGCAGGACGAACACGTCGAACTGGCGCTGGCTCATCCGCCGGGCGCTCCACCGTCCGAGCAACCCGCCGGCGATGATGGCAGGAGTCAGCCAGAGGGCGCGGGTGACATCTGATCGGTGAAGCAGCCCCAGCCCGATGGAAAACGGCACTTTGCTGAGGTTGACGACGAAGAAGAACCACGCCTGGGTGCCCAGGAAGCGCCGCTTGTCGACACCCGCGGCCGACAGGTAGAGCGTGGTCACCGCGCCCGCCGCGTTCGCCGTCATGGTGGCGAAACCGGCTGCGGTGCCGGCCCCGATGGCCGCGATGGGGTGGTCGTGGCTCCGCGCATGGGGCGCCGATCTGGCGCGCAACTGCAGCCATAGCTGGAGGATCAGCAGGGCCAGCAAGATGATCCCGATGCTTCGCTTCAAGGTGGTGTTGTCTACAACGTTGAGGAAGATCGTGCCGAGGATCAGCCCGGGAATCACCGCCGGCAGCAGCCTTTTGATGAGGGACCACTCTGCATCGCGGCGGTACATGCTCAAAGCAACGACATCGCCGACGATGAGGAGTACGAGGATGGCCGCTGTGGACTGTTTTGTCGGCAGCACGGTCGCAAAGATGGCCACGCTGATCACGGCCAGCCCGCCCAGGGATGTCTTGGAGTAGCCAATAATCAGGGCGGCCAACACCATGAGCACGCATTGCGTCACCGACTCAACCCCATCTGCCTCTTTGTACTGACATTAGCGCATCTCGCGTTTACCCTGAGGTATGCCGATAACGAGCCTGCCTCAGCCGACGACCCCGCGCTCGGATGAGGCGCCCCTGCTGCGCTGGGGAATCCTTGGGCCTGGGTGGATCGCTGACCAGATGGCCGCCGCCATGCGGCGTCGAACCACGCAGATCCTGCAGGCCGTGGCCTCGCGCGACCTCGCTCGCGCCGAGGACTTCGCGCAGCGGTGGGAAGTGGGCAGCGCATACGGCTCGTATGAGCAGCTCGTTGCCGATCCCCGGATCGATGTGGTCTATGTGGCGACTCCGCATCATCTCCACCTACCGCACGCTCTGCTGGCCATCGAGGCCGGCAAGCATGTGCTCATCGAGAAGCCGGTGGGGCTCGATGCCGGTGAGGCCCGAGCCATCGATGCCGCGGCTGCCGCGGCGGGTGTCTTCGCCATGGAGGCTATGTGGACACTGTTCTTGCCCAAGTACGACGTCATCCGCCAACTGCTCGCGGATGGCGCACTGGGGCGAGTGCATACGGTGCTGGCTGACATGGGGGAAGCCTTCCCGGCCGGTCACCGGATCTTCCGGGCGGATCTAGCGGGCGGGCCGATGCTCGACTTGGGCACCTATCCGGCGACGATCATCAGTTGGTTCCTCGGCGCCGATCTGAGAGTAGCCGGGGCTGTCGCGCAGAATGTCCCGGCCGGCATGACGGGTGCCGGTGGAGCTGGCGACGGTGGCGCGGGTGGTGATATCGGTGGGCGCACCGATGATGAAGGCGATGGCGGCACCGGGCCCGGGCTCAATGGCGAGATCTCGGCGACCCTGACCGGGGCAGGAACGGCTGACGCCGCGGGGCAGAGTGGTGGTTCGGGCAGGACGGCACAATTCCACGCCACCATCCTCGGCGAAACGCCCACCCGAGCGAGCATCGTCGGTGATGCTGGCGCGCTGTGGATCGACCGGCACTTCTACCGGCCGGGGCCGTTCACGGTGCGGCAAGCCGGCGCTGAGCCGTTGACCTGGGATGAGCCCCGGGTCGACCACGATGGACTGCATTTCGAGGTTGCCGAGACCGCTCGGCGCATCGCCGCAGGGGAGCAGGGCTCGCCCATCCGCCCGTTCACTGACACCATCGCCACCCTCGAGCTGATGGACAGCATCCGCGCCGCGGTCGGCGTGGACTTTCCCCAGGCGCGAGCGGCTCGCGAGGTGTAGTCAGCCCGGCTGTTGCCTCCCGGGAGACTTTGCATGCCTGAACGCCCCGACGCTCCTGCACGGGCGCGGAAGTCATCGCGCGCGTCATTGTGCCTGAACTGGGGTGATTGCCCCACGTTGGGCACGGTGAAGTGCACCGTGATGGACGTGTGGCGATTGCAGGTTTTCCCGAGGAGGGCAAGCGACAGTGCTGCCTCAATGGGGCTCCAAGCGTCGCTGTAACGCGGCCGCTGTCGCCGGCGATAAACTCCTCGCTGGCGAAGGCCAACCGCTGCCTTGTCCCACCAAGCAGCGGCCCTTCGTCATTGTGCGGTGTCGAGCGGAGGGACCGTATGTGCACGTCCTGTCCGCCGGGTTGATGACAACCCCAGATCCAAAGGGCCCCATGCCCCCGGTTCACGAACGTACCTTCGACTATCCCGAATTCGAAGGCCTCTGCGCCTTCGCCATCAGCATGTCTCGGCGCCATGGCAGGGCGCCCCGGGGCAAGGCTGAACATTCTCTCGATCGAGACGGCCGACGGTACCTATTCTCCAGCGCGGTGTCCAAGCTGCTCTTCCGCATGATCCCTGGTAGTGCACAAAGAGCCCACCGCCGGTGGGACGCCGACGCATAAGCCCCGATCCAAAGCCAGGCCCCTACGAGCGGGCGGCGGCGGCCTTACGCGCCTTTAGTGCCCGCTTCGTTTTGCGCGACTTGGCGAAGCCTTGCTTGATGGTGGTCAGCCGTGATTGACCTTCCACAGGATTGGGCAGGGAGAGCTTGAGGATCCGCTTGTACACGGAGGCGAACTGCTTCGGCAAAGGCCCAGTCAGGTAGTGCAGGTCGTACCGGTCCATGATGGCCCGAACCCGTGGCGCAACCTCGATGTAGCGGTTGCTGGGCATGTCCGGATAGAGGTGGTGCTCGATCTGGTGGGACAGGTTGCCGGACATGAAATGAGTAAGGAAGCCGCCGGAGATGTTGGCCGACCCGATGAGTTGCCGCAGGTACCACTCGCCGCGGGTCTCGCCCTCGATCGAGGACTTCTCAAAGGTGGCAATGCCCTCGGGGAAGTGACCGCACACGATGACGGTGTTGGCCCACACATTGCGCACGATATTCGCCGCGAACGTCCCCGACGCCACGTGCAGTCCCGCGCCGGTAAGCAGCCCGAGCGCCGGCCAGGCCACATAGTCTTTGACGACTTGGCGTCGGATCTTGACGACAACGTCGTTGGCTGCGGCCCGCCACTCGGCCTTCTGCTCCTCGGTCATGAAGTCCCAGGCGACCATGGTGCCGCGCAGCTCCAGGTCATAGGCGGCGATGCCGTATTCGAAGAACGCCGCGTTGAGCCAGTGCACGATCGGCTGCGCGAGGTGGTAAGGCGTCCACTTCTGGTCCTCGTCCACCCGAAGGATGCCGTAGCCGAGATCGTTGTCCTTGCCCAGCACGTTCGTGTAGGTGTGGTGCATCTGGTTGTGGCTGTGCTGCCACTGGTCCGAGGGGGAGACGAAATCCCATTCCCACGTCGTGCTGTGGACCTTCGGGTCGCGCATCCAGTCCCACTGGCCGTGCAGCACGTTGTGCCCAATCTCCATGTTCTCGATGATCTTGGCCGCCGACAGCGCCGCGGCGCCAATCCACCATCCGGGGCGTATGCCGCGCACCTTCACTCCCGAGGTGAGCAGTGCTGCCCGCCCGGCCAGGTCCAGCCATCGCTGCACCGTGATCGTCTTGCGAATGTATGCCGCGTCGCGGGCACCGCGGTCGTCCATGACCTCGGCGCGCAACGCATCGAGTTCCTTGCCGAGTTCCTCGATCCGCTCCGGGGTCAGGTGTGCCGCCGGGTTGGGTCGCCCCGACGCTTTGAAGGGCTTGCGTGCCGGACGGGTCGCGGTGCCGTCGTTGCTCAGCCGCGGATCGAGACTGGCGTGTGGGGCAACAGCGTGGGCGGCTGAGCCGGTGGACTCAGCGGCGGTGGTGCGGCGCTCGGCCATGATGGTCATGTTCGCTCCTCGGATCGGCAGGCAGGGGGCTTCAGAGATCGAGCTGGCACTGACCAGCGGCGGCGTTGATGCAGGTTTGGATCGTGGCCGGGTCGCCGTCCTCGGCAACGGTCAGCTCCCCGGTGCGCAGGTCACGCACGCTGCCTTCACGCATGGTGACCACGCAGCCAAAGCAGATGCCCATCCGGCACCCGCTCGGCATGAGGACCCCGGCGGATTCGCCGGCATCGAGGATGGGCGTGCTGCCGTCGGCATCCACGTCCACGCCAGACCCGAGGAAGGTGATGGTGCCTCCCTCGCCGGCTTCGATAATGCTGGGCCGGAACCGCTCAACGTGAAGCGACTCGCCCAAGCCGTTCTCGTCCCATAGCGTCTCGGCGGCATCGAGAAGGCTCGTTGGACCGCATACCCATGCCTGCCGTTCCCGCCAATCCGGCACGAGGGTGCCCACGTCGGCCAGGTCGAGGATGCCGTGGGTGTCGTCGTGCCGTTCGATGAGGGTGTAGTTGCCGGCATACGAGCGCAGTTCGTCAGCAAAGATGACCGCGTCCGAGGTAGGGGCCACGTGCAGGTGAATGACGTCCTTCAGCGTCGACAAGCGGTTGCGCAGGATGCCCATGACCGGGGTGACGCCCGAGCCCGCGGTGAGGAAGAAGATCTTCTCGGGCGCCGTCGGGGGCAGGGTGAACTCGCCGGTGGCTTGGTCGAGCATGACCATGGCCCCCGGCCGAGCCGAGTGGACCAGGTGATGGGAGACCAGGCCGTCCGGGATCGCCTTGGTCGTGATGGTGATCAGCGCGTCGCCGCCGCCACCGGTGACCGGGCTGGTTAGCGAATAGGCCCGCCAATGGCGGACCCCGTCGATGTCGATACCGAGCCGGATGTACTGGCCGGGCACGTGCGGGCGCCACCCTCTGCCTGGCCGGATGGTGATCGTGGCGGCATCGGCGGTCTCTGCTGTGATGGACACGATCCGCCCGCGCAGGTCGGCGCCCGAGCGCATCGGCTTGATCAGGTCGAGGTAGTCGGCAGGCACCAGGGGTGTTGCCAGCGCGCCGGCAACAGCGGCCGCGCCATCTCGCAGCCGAAGAAGACTCACCCGTTTGGGGTGGCTGGCGCCCGTGTGCGCGCCGCCCAGGGGACGGGGGGTCGTCGCGGTCATGGCGGCAGCATAACCTACGCCACCGTAAGTTACGACCCCGTAGGCTCATGTTCTGGCGGCGGTGTCCTCGCGTGCGATCCTTGCGAGTCCGCGCGTTTGACCGACCGGCCGGGGTATAGAAATGGGCGGGGTGTCGGTGCCGTCGGCTCGTCCAACATTCAGCACCGACGTCCCCGCCCACGATGAATGGCCGCGCTCGTGTGCTCAGCGCGGCGCGTCATCGCCCCCCTTCGTGCCATGTCCCGTGGCAACGACAGCGCTACTGTGCGGAACCGAACGACCTGCTCGCCTCTTTGTTGCGTAGTTTCTCCGATCGCGCAACATGGTCCCCCGCACGAGGTCATCATGAGGACGTGACCAGCACAACATGGGCCACTGAGGCGCTCAGTTGGGTGTTGCGCAGCCAGCGGCTGGGCGCACTGAACCCGGCCGAACGGTCAGCCGCGGGATTCGCCCGACGATGCGGTGTGCACCGCGCGCAAGTCGGTCGATGGGAGCGAGGCGAAAATCGTCTCACCGAAGGTCAAACGTTGATCTACGACGCTGTGTCTGGAGCAGTCCCGGGCTCCACCCTCGGCGCCATCGAGATCATCTACCGTGGTCACGTACCGATCGGGGGCGACTCGGTGGCCCGCGAAGACACCCGGCTCTCCCCTGAGGAACGAAGCCACGCGACCAGCGAGCTGCTGGAGAAGCTGCTCGCACCAGAGCCGTCGCGGGGCATGGAATGGTGGCGGCTGGCCTCCTTGGTTGCCCAGTCCCCCTTGGTTGTATTACGGGACCGGGATTGGCACTCGTTGCTGCATCGGTTGCTTACCGAGCTGGACTTGGCTTTCGGTGCGTCCTATGTCCTGCGTTTCGTGGCGCTTGGGCGTCTGGTGGCTCACCCACGAGCGGCAAGGGTCTACCTCGACCTGGCCGCGGACGGGCTGGCCGACAATTACCGGCACGTCTACGGGGATCTCGCCTCGGGCCTGCGGTTCGTCGACCTACCCGAGGCCACCGCCCTGCTCATTGACCAAGTCGTCAGCCCGGCCGGTGAGGCCGCCTTGTGCGCCTGCCTGTTCACCCTGGCCGCCCACGTTCGACAGGCGCCGCTGCCGCCAGCCTCGAGCGGACCGATCGCCTCGGCGTGCGCCGTTCTGGTCCTGGACGAACGCCAGTCCTTTCGCGTGCGCCGGGCGGCCGCCGTGCTCATCCGGGCCCTGCAACCGCAGCGTGCCCCGGGCCTGGCGGCCCGGGTGAGCGCCAGCTCGTCGGCAAGCGGGGTCGCCGAAGTTCTCCAGTTCGGATTCGTCCTGTCGGACTGGCAGCGCCGGCTGCTCATGGATCATTCGGCGGCCCACATCCGTCGCGACGGCTACACCGTCGACGCCACCCTTCGGTCGGTGCTCAGCCAAGCCGTCGGAGAGGCGGACGTCGAACTGCGCGGGAACGCCTTGGCGCTGCTGATGCTCACTCCCCAGGGCCGGTCGGTGCGCCACGCGGTCACCAACGTGCTCATCCGGGCGAACCGGCAGCTGGGCCGAGCCGCCGCCTACGAATGCGTCACCATGCTGTTTTGGCTCGCCGGCCCGGAGTCGGTTCCGGCGATGCTGGACGTCGGAGAGGACGAATCCGTCCCAGCCGACCTGCGCCGCTCGGTCCGGTATGCCGTCGCGACGGGACTCGATCCCAGCCGACCAGATCTCGTTGCGCGCGTGCGGTCACTCGCCGACGCCCACTACCGCTCGGACCCCGAGGATGCGCCGGCAGCTGACGCGTTCACCTACATCTTGGGCGCACGGGGGTGCTGGGACGAACTGCGACGCCTGAAGGAGCGGGCGGAGCGGGACAAGCGTCAGGCCTGGATCACCGCCTG
Source organism: Nostocoides sp. (assembly GCA_047974805.1). Lineage (GTDB taxonomy): Bacteria > Actinomycetota > Actinomycetes > Actinomycetales > Dermatophilaceae > JAJXUB01. Next base: position 16,403 of record JBKECS010000083.1, read on the forward strand.
CGCCTCGTGGTTGAGCACCCCATCCTGGACCCTCCCAGCGGACTAGGTCGCGCCCTGGCCATCGCCTACGAGGTCGGCGTCGTGAGGGTCGCCGGCCTTGAGACGCCCGATGGTCGTGCGGTCCACGTCCCCACCGGGCAGTTCCGCGATGACCCTGCCGCCGTGGATGACCGCGATCCGGTCCGACAGCGAGATGACCTCGTCGAGTTCGGCGCTGACCAGCAGCACGGCGGCGCCCTCGTCCCGAGCCTGGACGATCCTGCGGTGAATGAACTCGATCGACCCCACGTCCACGCCCCGGGTGGGTTGGGCGGCGACCAACAATCGCGGCCGGGCGGCGATCTCCCGGGCGACGACGACCTTTTGCTTGTTGCCGCCGGAGAGCGCGGCCGCGCTCGTGTCCACCCCGGGGCTGCGGATGTCGAACTCGGTTCGTAGCGCTTCGGCGTGTTCGCGGATCGCCGAGGTGTTCCGGATGCCGCGACGGGAGAAGGGCTCGTCTTCATAGCAGTTCAGGACGAGGTTGTTGGCAATGGAGTAGGAGCCGACCAGCCCGTGCCGCTCCCGGTCTTCCGGAATGTGGCTGACCCCCGCCTCGTTGGTGGCGTACGCGCTTGACCGGGTCAGGTCAGTCTCGCCGAGGGTGATCCGGCCGGCGGCCAGGGGGCGCATACCGGCGATCGCCTCGACGAGTTCGCGCTGCCCGTTGCCCTCCACGCCAGCCACACCGACGATTTCGCCGGCGCGCACCGAGAGGGAAAAGCCCTCGACGGCCATGAGCCGGCGGTCGTCGCGGACCGCCACCTCGTCGATGCTCAGCACTTCCTTGCCGGGGTCCGCCGACGCCTTGGTGATGCTGAGGACAACCTCCCGGCCGACCATCAACGTCGCCAAGGTGCGGGCGTCGGTCTGGGCCGCGTTCAGGTCGCCGACGACCGCCCCATCCCGCAGGACGTAGACCCGGTCGGCCACCGCGAGGACTTCCCGCAGCTTGTGAGTGATGAAGACGATGGATGTGCCAGTAGCGGCCAGATCTCGCATCACCGACAACAACTCGTCGGTCTCCTTGGGGGTGAGCACCGCGGTCGGTTCGTCGAGAATGAGCAGGTCGACGTTGCGCGAAAGCGCCTTGAGGATCTCCACTCGCTGCTGGGCCCCGACCGGGAGGTCCTCGATGGCAGCGTCGGGGTCGACCGCCAGCCCGTGCTTCGTAGACAGCGAACGGACCATATCCCGCGCGCCCCTCAGGTCGAGCATGCCCCCCGAGGTGGTCTCGTGTCCGAGGATGATGTTCTCCGCGACGGTCATCACCGGGACAAGTTGGAAGTGTTGGTGCACCATGCCGACGCCGCGGGCGATGGCGTCCTTGGGGTCTTTGACCTCGGTGGCGTCCCCGTTGATGCGGATCGTCCCGGTGTCGGGTTTGAGCAGGCCGAAGATCTGGTTGACCAGGGTGGACTTGCCTGCCCCGTTCTCGCCGAGCAGCGCGACGATCTCACCGCGCTCAACCCGCATGGTGATGTCCCGGTTGGCGTGCACGGTGCCGAAGGACTTGCTGAGCCCGGTGATGTTGAGCAACACCTCAGGCGCGTCGGGTGAGGTGTTGGGGGCGCCGGGCATCCGGGCATGGTCCATCGTCATTCTCCCTTCACGTACGGCTGGCCGGCGGCAGCTGGGCCGCGGACCCGACCAGCAAAGACAGCGAGCACGACGAGGGTCAGCACATACGGCAGCAGGGTGATGAACTGCTGCGGGATGTGCACCACTCCTTGAAGCTGACTGGCCAGGGCGTTGGTGAACCCGAAGAACAGGGCCGCAGCGAAGATCCGCAGCGGGCGCCAGTTGCCGAAGATGAGGATGGCCAGGGCCAAGAAGCCGCGCCCGGCGGTCATGTTTCGCTCGAAGGCGGGGGTGGCCTCCATGGACAGGTACGTCCCGGCCAGCCCGGCCAGCCCACCGGCGAGGGTGACGTTGAGCAACCGCATGGCGATGACGTTGATTCCGGCGGTGTCCGCCGCAGAGGGGTATTCGCCGATTGCACGGGTGCGCAGCCCCCACCGGGTGCGGGTGAGCAGCAAGTGCAGCAACGGCACGAGCATAAGGGCGAGCAGGGCGATGGGTCCGGTGTGGAAGAACACCTCACCGATGAGGGGGATGTCCGAAAGCACCGGGATCTGCCATTGCGGCCAGTTCTTGGTCAGGGTCTTGCCCGGCACATAGAAGAACGAGGTGATCCCGGTGGCGACGATGTTGATGACCACCCCGGCGATGATCTGGTCCATTAGGCCCCTGACCGTGGTGAAGGCCAAGAAGGCGCCCATGGCGATCCCGGCCAGCACGCCAGCGATGAATCCGGCCAACAGGGATTGAGTAGCCGCACCGGTGAAGAACGCCGCGAAGGCAGCGACGAGCATCTGTCCCTCGATGCCGATGTTGACCACGCCGGAGCGTTCGCCGACGACGCCGGTGAGCGCGCCGAGCACCAGCGGCACGGCGAAGAACCAGGCGTTGGTGAACATTGATGAGGCCACCACGGAATTGATCCCGTAGAAGACGTATGCCGCGGCCAGCACAGCAACGGCCGCGCCGAGGACGATCTTGTTGCGGTGGATCCACCCCATGTCAGGACCCCCAACTGCTGGCTAAGGTGGCGCCCTGGGCGGCATATCGCCGGAACAGCAGCTTGGCGACGATGGGGAGGGAGACGAACAGCAGCGTGATGGCCAAGAGCATGTCGACGATCTCCGGTTGGATCCCGGTGTCGAACATCAACTTGGCGGCACCGGCTCGCATCGCCCCGACCAGGAGTGCCGCCGGGATGGTCCCGATCGGGTTGCCGCGGGCCAGCAGGGCGATGGTGATGCCGTCGAAACCGAGGCTGCCGGCAATTCCGGACTGGTAGCGATAGGGCGCGATCTCCAGCAGCTCGATGGCCCCGGACAGCCCGGCCAACATGCCTGCGAAGCCCATGGCCAGGATCACCATCGTGCCGATGGAGATGCCGGCATACGACGCGGCGAACTTGTTGCGGCCCACCGTTTCGAACTGAAAGCCCAACGTGGTGCGGTGCAGCATCCAGGCGACCGCCGCGGCCAGCACGAGCGCAATGGGTAGCCCGATCGGGACCACCCCGAGCGGAGTCAACTGCGCTTGTTCCGGCACCGGGTGGGTGCTCGGGTAGGGCTGTTTGGGGTCCTTCAACGGGCCGTTGATGAGCCAGTCGATCAGCCCAGCGGCCACGGAGTTGAGCATGATCGTGCTGATCACCTCATGCACGCCTCGGCTGGTCTTGAGCAGCGAGGCGACGGAGGCCCAGATGAATCCGCCGAGGACGGCAACGGCCATGGCGACCAAGACCAGGACGATCCCGGGGGCGTCCCCCAGTGCGTATGCCGCGGCGGCGGCACTGATCGCGCCCGCCATGAACTGGCCCTGGGCGCCGATGTTGAATAGGCCCACCCGCAGCGGAATGACCACGGCGAGCCCGCACAGGATCAGCGGAACCATCTTGGCAAAGGTGGCCGTCAGCCCGTCGCTGGTGAGGAAGCTGTAGGAGAACAGGCTGTTGTAGGCATACGTGGGGTTGACCCCCTGCCAGCGGATGAGGAGCGCCCCGACGAGGAAGGCGGCGACCAGGGAGATCACCGGAACGACGATGGATTGATCCCGGATGAGCACCCCGAGCACGCCCTTGGGTGGCGGCGGCAGTCCCCGCTGCCCTTCCGAGGCGAACTCATCGGCCGGGAGCGCGGCATCGCCGGACGCCGCGGGTTCGGCGGGCGTGCGGTCTTTCGGACTCATGCGTTCGCGTCTCCGGGGTGCGGGCGAGCGGGGCGGGACTGCATCGGGTGAGCACGCAGCGGGCGGGCACCTGATGTGCGCCCGCCCGCTGCGGGATCCATTCCCCGGAGACTAGCCCGGTTCAGGACCGTTGCCTACGGCGATCGATCAGAGGGTCACGCCGGTCTTCAGGGTGCCGCTCTTGAGGTCCTCGACAATCTTGGCGACCTTTGTCTTCACGTCTGCCGGGATCTTGGCGTCGAAGTCGTGGAACGGCGACAGGCCAGTCTTGCCCTCGAAGTTGCCACCCTTAATCGAGCCGTCCTTGGCCGCGGTGAGCAGGTCGGTCACGCCCGGGGTGATGAGCTTCTCCGCGGAGGTGATCAGGCACGGCTGAGCGGCCGGGAGGGTGTTCCACTGGTCCTGGTCAACACCGATGCAGTAGAGCTTGGTGCCCGCTCCGGCGGTCTTGGCAACCTCCTGGAGGGCCCCGTTGCCGGTGTTGCCGCCGGCGCCGAAGACGATGTCGGCGCCCTGTCCGATCATCTTTTTGGCCTCACCGGCACCCCACACCGGGTCCGTGAACCCGTTGTCGCCGGCCGGGTGATAGACGTTGGTGACGGACACCTTGGGGTTGGCCGCCTTGGCGCCGGCCTCGAACCCCTTGGAGTATTTCTGCACCGGCGGGATCTCCAGGCCGAGCACGTCGCCGATCTTGTTGGTCTTGGTCATCAGACCGGCGAGGTAGCCCGCGGCATACCCGGCTTGGTCCTCGGGGAAGACCAGCCCGGTGAGGTTGTCCACGGTGCCGGCGGACTGATCCTGGTCGACCCCGATGAAGACGGTGTCCGGGTTGGCCTTGGCCGCGGTGACCGAGGCTTCGGCCATGAGGAATCCGACGGTGACGATGACGTCGTACTTGGCGTCGGTGAACTGCTTGATGTTGGCCGCGTAGTCCTTGGCATCGGTGGTCTCGACGTATTTGGTCTGGGCGCCGAGGCTGGACTCGGCGGCCTTGACGCCCTCCCAGGCAGCCTGGTTGAAGCTCTTGTCGTCGACCTTGCCAGTGTCGGTGACCAGCCCGACGCAGAAGACGTCCTTGCTGGAGCAGTCACCGGAGGGGGCCGAGGTGCCGCTGCTGGAGGACGTGGACGGGTTTCCGGTGCTCCCGCCGCAGCCGGCGAGAGCGAGGGCGAGCAGGGGGGTGGCGGCGACGAAGCGCGTGGCCTTCTTCACGGTGAAGCTCCTTCTGATCGTCTCGCTGGAGAGACGCGGGTGTGAATGCGCCCGGCCGCTGAGCGGCCTTGGCCGCCACCGGGCACCGTCGGACCATACCGCCGAGTAGCCCTCATCGGCGCACCGCGGTCGGCCCCGTGACGAGGTCGTTACGAAGCGTCGGGCGACGGATTCCGTAGGGTGATCGCGCCACGTCGCGGTTACCACCCGGGTGAGGCGGACCATCCTGCATCCACGGGCAGGACGATGCCGGTCACCCCGGAGGCAGCCGGGGCGGCCAACCACGCCACCGCGGCGCCGACCTCGGCCGCGGTGACCGGGCGTCTCAGGGCGCTGGCCTGAGACCACCGAGCGAGGCCTTCGGGCCAGTCCGTGTCCAGGCCCGGCCGCTCGGTCAGCCCCGGCGCGACCGCATTGACCCGTATGCCGCGCGGGCCAACCGCGGTTGCGGCGGCGGCGACGAGCTGGTGCAGGCCGGCCTTGGCGACGGCATACGGGGCGTGTCCAGGTGCCGGTCGAAACCCTTCGATCGACCCAAGGAGCACGATCGCCCCGCCCGAAGCCATCGCTTCGGTCACGGCATGCAGCAGCAGCGCGGTCGAGCGCAGCCCGCCGGTCCACATGGCGTCCCAATCGGCCGGGGTCAGCTCGGGCCACGGCGTGATGTCTTGGGGGAAGGCGGCCAGCACGACGACCTGCGGCACGGTGGGCATCTGGTCGAGCAGGAGGGCGGGGTCGGTGTCCGGGTCCCAGTGGTGGGTGTGCGCGTCCGCTCCGGCGGCGCGGACCTGGTCGGCGACCCGGGCGGCCCCGTCGGCGTCGGTGCGGTAGTGCAGCGCGAGGTCGTGTCCGGCGGCAGCCAACGCCACCGCGCTGGCTGCGCCGATGCCGCGGCTGGCACCGGTGACCAGGGCCAGGCTCATCGGGCGCCCTGGGGGATATCACGCACCCGGGTGAGCATGGTGATGTGGTCGGCGTAGGCCGGGAAGTCCTCGCAGAGCCGGGCCCGGTCACCGAGGGTGAAGCAGTCCGGGGTGAACGCCGGCGCGCACCAGCATGCGGCGAGGCTCCATGCTCCGCCGGTGGCCGCACCCTGCCAGGTGCCGGCCGGGATCACCAGCTGAGCGGCGTTCGAGGCGAGGCGGACCCGCTCGCCGGTCCCGTCCGGTCGCAGCGCCAGCATGGTGATGTCGGCCCCGCCGAGCCACTGCCAGCCCTCGTCGATATCGAGGAGGTGCAGTGCGGAGAACCCGTCGGGGGTGTTGCTCAGCAGCACGGTGATGCTGGAGAGGCCGGCGGTGCGTGGCCCGGGAGCCCACCAACCCCCCTCGCCGTCGATCGGTTGCATCCCCAGCCGGGCGATCAGGTCGGCGGCTCCGGGGGCACCTGCCGGCAGGCCCGGTCCTCTCGATCCGGCGGACCTCACCTGCCCACCGCCCGATCTGCGACGGCTGCTCGGGCCCGGACCGCGGCCAGCAGCTCGGACTGATCGATCCGGGTGCTGCGCCGTTGGTCGACCACGACCTGCCCGTCGACCAGCACGGTCGCTACGTCGGCGCGGCCAGCGGCGAAGACGAGCAGGGCGGGCACATCATGGACGGGGGTCAGGTGCGGCGCGTCCAGGTCGATGAGGATGAGGTCGGCGCGCTTGCCGACTTCGAGGCTGCCGATGACCTCGCCGAGACCAAGAGCTCGGGCCCCGTCGATGGTGGCGGCGCGCAGCACCTGCCACGCCGGGGCGGTCTGTGGGTCAGCTGAGGTCAGCCGGGCCAGCAGTGCTGTGTGTCGAAGCACCTGCCACATGTCGAGGTCGTTGCTGGAGGAGGCGCCGTCGGTGCCGATGCCGATCCGCAAGCCGCTGGCCGCCAGCATGGCCCAGTTCAGCGCCCCGGACGCGAGCTTGGCGTTGGAGCCGGGGCAGTGCGCCACGGTGACGCCGGCGGTGGCGGCCACATCCCGGTCGTGTCCGTCCAGGTGCACTCCGTGGCCGAACGTCACCGCCAGTTCCCCGTCGAGGAGGCCGGCGCCGGCGAGCACCTGCGTGGGGCTGTGCCCGTAGCGTTCGGTGATGTCCTGGTTCTCGGTCGCGTTCTCGCTGACATGGGTGGTCAGTGCGGTGTAGCCGTTCTCGGCCAGCGCCGCGCGCAGGTGGGCGAGATGTTCGGGGGAGTTGGTGTAGGTGGCGTGCGGCATGGCCGCCAGCGGGATGGTCGGTGCCCCCGCACGGATGGCCTCGTCCACGGTGCGGCGCCAGGTGGCCAGAGAGTCGATCCTCTGCTGCCAGGACAACCCGTCCGGTCCGGGGCCGTCGAAGAAGACCGGGCCGATGACGTGCCGCAACCCGACGGCCCGGCCACCGGCATACGCAGCCTCGTGGTGGAAGTACATGTCCAGCGCCGTCGTCGTGCCGCCGAGCAGGGATTCCAGCGCACCGAGTCGGGCACCCAACTCGACCGAGGCGGGGTCCATGACGGCGGCTTCGGCGGCCCAGACCCCGGCGAGGAACCCTTGCAGGTCGACGTCCTCGGCGATGCCCCGCAGCAGGGTCATCGGCGTGTGCGTATGCAAGTTGACCAGTCCCGGCAGCGCCAGGTGGGCCCGGCCGTCGATGCGATGGGCGCTTAGTCCGGTGGCGCGAGCGGCCAGGTCGGCGCGGGGCCCGATCGCGGTGATGGTGCCGTCCTCGATGAGGATGGACTGCCCCGCCAGGATCGAGCCGTCATCGGCGCAGGTGACCAGGTGGTCCAGGTCGGTGATCCAGGTGGCGTTCACGACTGCCCGTCTCTGGTCGGGCCGGTCTCGCCGTGGTGAGCGGCACGCGCGGCAAGCACCTCATCGAGGATGGCCAGCACCTGGTGGGCCGATGTGGCCAGGTGGCCGTTGATCTGGTCCATGGTGATCTCTTCCTCGCTGACCCCAGCGGCCGGGTTGACGACGAGGCAGATGCTGGCATACCCGACCCCCGCCTCGGCTGCGAGGGTCACCTCGGGCACCCCGGTCATGCCGGCAACGGTGCCGCCGGCGAGGGCGGCCAGCCTGATCTCGGCGGGCGATTCGAAGCGTGGGCCCTCGAAGCAGGCGTAGACGCCGCCGTCGACGAGGGTGGTCCCGACACGGTGGGCGGCGGTCAGGAGTTCCGCGCGCAGTCCTGGGGTGTAGGCGTGGCTGACGTCGGTGTGGGTCACCCCGTCGGGGCTGTCGGCGTCGACGAAGGTGTGTGCTCGCGCCTTGGTGAAGTCGAGGAAATCATCGACCGCCACGAGGCTGCCGGGGGCCAGGCCGGGGTCGATACCGCCGACGACGTTGACGGCGAGGATCTCGCGCACCCCCACGTCGCGTAGGGCGGCGATGTTGGCCCGGTAGTTGACCAGGTGGGGCGGCACCGTGTGTCCGATGCCGTGCCGAGTGAGGAAGGCGACCGGCATCCCATGCCAGGATCCGCGGACCAGCCGCGCCGTGCCGTATGCCGTCCCGACCGATTGGTCCTGGGCGTCGGTCAGGGTGGCCAGGGAGGAGAAGCCGGTCCCGGCGATGAGTCCCAGCGGTCGCACATCCATCGCGCCAGGCTAGCGAGCGCTGGCGGAGATCTCGGCGATGAGGCGTGGGTAGGGGTCGATCAGTGGTGGTCGGTGACCGTGGACGTCCCGTCCGAGCGCGCGCCCAACGCGCATCTTGGTGCCCGTCCCGCACAACGGACAGCGACGTGTAGCTCACCAGCAGAGCACCGGGCTCTGGACCCGGAGGGAGCAGGGGCAGCACCTGCCACGTCGGCCGACGACCACCGCACAAGGGATGCGAGATGACCCCGCCTACGCACATGCTCAACTCGTCCGTGCGCTGACCACCGCGACCGAGCACGAGGACGCGGAAACCCGCACGCGCGCCGACGCTCGGGTGCGCCAATGGGCGAGTGTGCTCGAAGGCATGTCGGACGGTCGCCTCGATGTCGGCTCTCGAACGCCCGTCCGCGGCCTTCCCCCCTTGGGTGACACTCGATGTGGCCCGCGGTGGGCTCGCGACGGGCAAAGCCAGCGCTGACGGGCCCTTCGACGACGACGAGCTTGAGCGGCTTCAATGGTTGGGTCTGCCCCGATCCCGTGAAGCGCTCTTCGCCTCCTACCTGACGGACGCCGGACTCCACGAGCTCTCGCTTCTGCTGGAGAACCGTAGCTACGAGGTGCGATTGCCCGAGGACGGTGCGTTGCTTGCGGTTGCGGCGCTCACGCGCCAAGGTCACCGCGCCACCGCGTTGGAACTTCTTGAGACGCTTCGGCCATATGCCAAGTCATTGCGCTTCATGCCCCGCGCCGGTCGCCCTTCGACGGTGCCCGCCGAGCACGTCCACCGACGATCCGCGGACGAGGTGAAGGCATCACTGGAGAAGATCGCGCCCAACGCTCGCATGGAGACCCAGCGCGAGGCGCTATCGGTTTGGCTTCCCCTGACCGACCGCTTCGTGGCGTTCTGGGCCCAACGCTCGGCGTGCGACTTCGCCTGGGGAGGCGACCATGCCGCAGAAGCCGAGACACTGCCCACCGCATACGCCGCGGCGCTGCAGCAGCACCCGCGCTGCCGGAAGTATCGCCACCCCAAAGAGAACCTCCCGATTCTCGTCGCTGCGACACGGGTCGCAGTCGGCGGCGGGCTCGACGGACGGTGGCGGGTCGGGTCGGACACGTTCTGGCCTGCGTGCAGGCGAAGCGAGGTACGCCTGACGACGCTGCCGCCGCGAACCAGCGGCAGGCGCAGCAGGAGGTGGCCGCAACCCGCCCACGACAGGATGGCCGCCGTTGCTGTGGCTCGCCTCGCACCGTTGCGGCCCGACGAGGGATTTGGGGACATCGCGCCGCTTCTGGGCCCCGTGACGCCCGACGAGGAGGGCGCGATGGGGGTCCCCCGCGGGACCCCCATGCCTGCCACGGTCGGACGGAGGGTAGGTCTGGGGTTCTCTGCGCCGGTCGAGCAGCTGATCGCCAAGGGAATCGTGTCGTCCGCAGAAGTCTTGGCCGAGCTCGTCCCCGCGCTCACGGCCCGACAAGTGTCAGCCTCCGTCGACGACCCGGATCTGGGGGCCCTCCTGGGGGCGACCTATGCCGCGTTCCGCCGCCGACGCACGCTGTTGCTGCTCGACCTGCAGAAACAGGTCCAGTTCGCGGAGCTCCCCTGGGTGCGCGCAGCGATGATGGTCGGGGGGCTTCCGCCCGCCCGGACGATCCGGCGAGAGTAGCTCGACGGGTGGCCGCGTTGGCCATCGATTCCTTCCCGGGCACCATCTTGCCCAATCCGTTGGTCAGCGAGTTGGCGACGCTGTATGCCGCGGCGGGGATCGATATCCCCCTCACCGAGGAGTTGGCTGCAGATTTCTTCACGGGCCGCTTCTCAGCCAAGTTCACTCGCGCAGCCAAGCTCGCCGCTGAACTTCTGCAAGGGTCGGCCTATGAGCGGTACTAGGTCTGGACTTCGCAGAGGTGCTGTCCATACCCGAGCGTGAACCGAAGCGGCGATTCCGTGGTCGCTGGGCCTTCCGGGGCCATAGTGAGCCGATGTCGGTCACGTTCGCGGATGTGTGCACGCGTGGGGTCCCCGAGGGGAACCGGTGGTCCGTGGCCCGAAGCGGCATGATCATCGAACGCCAGCAGGTACTCACCACGCACAACCTCGCCGCGCTGCTTGGCGTGGGGGCGTCCAACCCACTCGTGCCCACGAAGACCTGGCGAAAGGCGCGGCGGCGCGTACCGCCCACCTGCTTGCGCTCGCCCTGCGCCAGGAACGTCCGCTAGCGACGATCAAGGACGCCGCCCACGCCTGGCGACAGGCGGTCTTCTTCCTTTCGCTGATTCCGCGTGATGCGTTGTCCCCACATGTGGAGGAGCTGCGCGGGCTGCCGTCGGCGTCGCAGTGGCCGATGTCCCACGTCATCGATGCGCTGGCTTCGGTGCTGGAGGGCGACGGTCACATGGCAAGCACAAGCCCATTCTTGGGGTGGAGTATCGGTCCTCACTGGGCACTATTGGGCCGATCCGAACGCTAGAGCCGTCAGTTCATGGTTGTGCGGGGGAACCCTGGGTTGCCCACCCCGGCGGCGATCCCCTCATGGGGTGGGGTGAGCGGCGTCGTAGTGGACAAAGCCGCGGCGACGCACGGCGAACCACGCCATGGCTGCCACACAGGCCAACCCGCCGAGAACGGCCGTCCACCCTTCGCCGAGGTGCTCCGCGACCCCACCGCCGAACACCTCCCCGAGCCGGGGGCCGCCGGCGACGACGACGATGAACACCCCCTGGAGTCGGCCGCGCATCCGGTCCGGGGCGGCGGCCTGGAGGATCGTCGAGCGAAACACCGAGCTCACCGAGTCGCACGCTCCGGCCGCGGCGAGCACCACCAGGGCGATGATTAAGGCGGTATGCCGGTCGAGGTAGCCCGGGGTGGCCAGGAGGACCACGCCAAGTCCGGCGATGCCGAAACCCCAGCCGGTGATGCTCAACAAGATGGCGGCACCCTGGCGGCGCACGCCGCCGAACCGACCGGAGAACAGCATGGCGAGGATGCCACCGATGGCCACCGCCGCATACATCTGGCCGACGGTGGCGGCGCCGCCACCGAGGATGACCGCGCCCGCGGCCGGAAACAGCACCCGCGGCTGAGCGAGCACCATGGCAGCGATGTCGGCGACGAAGGTCATCCGGACGTTGGGGGCGGTGCGCAGGAAGCTCAGGCCGTCCCGCACCGAGCGCAGCCCGGCGCGGGACGGGGCGGCCACGGCGCCGCCGGTGACCTCGGCGCTCGGCTCGGGCTCCTCGGGTGGGATCGACGGCAGGCGCAGCACCCCCCACAACGCGGCGATGGTCAAGATCGCATCCAAGGTGTAGGCGATCGGAAACCCCCAACTGCCGACGAGGAATCCCGCCAGCAGCGGCCCGGCGGTCATCGCGGTGTTCATGGCGGTGACGTTCAGTGCGTTGGCTGCGGGCAGTTGGTTTAGCGGCAACAGCCGCGGGGTGATGCTGGTGCGGGCGGGGGAGGTGACGGCGAAGGCGCCCGACCAGGCCGCGACGATGGCATACAGCAGCGGGACGGAGTCCACGTGCAGCCAGGCCTGGGCGGCGGCGGCGATTGAGGTGGCCCACGCGACGATGCTGGAGACCAGGGCGACGGTGCGCCGGTCATAGTGGTCGGCTAATGCGCCGCCGTAGAGCCCGAGGATGACGGTGGGCACGAGCGCGAAGAGACCGACCAGCCCGACTGCGCCGGTCGAGCCGGTGAGGCCATAGACCTGCAACCCGATGGCGACGATGGCTAGTTGCGAGCCGATGTTGGAAGCGGTGAACCCGAGGAAGAGCCGAGCGAAGGCCGGTGATGTGCGCAGCGGGGAGAGGTCCGGCAGCACCGAGCGCGCCGATGGCATACGCCTCCTTTCACCCCAGGCATTGAGCCAACCCAAAGCACGCTACCCGAGCGCCGCCACGCCGGTCGTGGGTCCTCCATCGCCGAGACGACCCACGCCGGGTGTGCAAGCTGCCGAAGGCAGCCTATTCACCAACGGTGAGGGCCGGCCCTGGTGTCAGTCGGCGCCGGTGACCATCCATGTGTCTCTTCTCAGGCGCCACCCCATGAGTGCCCCGCGGACGAGGAGGAACCAGCTCATCCCGAGCCAGATGAGCACGATGGCCGCGTCGGGCCCGGGGTCCCAGGTGTGCGCCAGGGCATAGATCGCCCCCAGTGCCGGCAGGTAGGCGACCAGCGCAAGCGCCATGGCCCCGGCCAGCCAGCGGCCGTCGCCGGCTCCGATGAGGATGCCGTCGGCGACGAAGATGTATGCGGTCAGCGGTTGCTGGATCGCGACGACGAGCAGGCCCGCGGCTACGGCTGAGCGCACCGCGGGATCGGTGGTGAAGATCGCCGGCAGCACCGTATGCAGCGCGGCAGTGGCCAGGCCCAGGACGACGCCGGCACCGACTCCCCAGCGGACCATGACCGTCGTGGCCTCCCGAGCGCCGGTGGTGTCTGCGGCCCCGAGGAGCCGGCCGGTGATGGCTTGTCCGGCGATGGCCAGGGCGTCCAGAGCGAAGGAGAGGAAGCTCCAGACCGTGGAGACCACCTGGTGGGAGGCGAGCACGGTGACCCCGAACCCCGCGGCCAGCCAGGTGGTGAGCACGAGCCACGCGCGTAGCGCGAGGGTGCGCACGAGCAGCGGTGCGCCTCCGCGGGCCGCGCTGAGCACCCCGGCCGGATTGGAGCGCAGGCTGGCGCCGGCGGAGCGGGCCTTGACAGCCAGGACGATCCCGAGCGCCAAGCCCATCCCGGTCTGTGCGATGGCGGTGCCCAGTGCCGACCCGGCGATGCCCATGCCGAGCCCGAGAACGAACCAGAGATTGAGCACGATGTTGACGCCGAACCCCAGCACGGCGGCCAGCAAGGGGGTGCGGGTGTCCTGCAGTCCGCGGAGCACCCCGGTGGTGGCCAGGACGACAAGCATGCCCGGTATGCCGTAGGCCGCGATCCGCAGGTATCGCACCGCCTCGGTCAGCGTTGGCCCGGTGGCGCCCAAAGCGGAGCTCAGCTGCCCCGCGAGGGTGTCGACGATGACGGCGGTGAGCACGCCCAGGCCGATCGCCAGCCAGAGCCCGTCCACACCGGCCTCCAGGGCACGACGCGTGGAGCCGGCGCCGATCTGTCGGGCAACCACGGAGGTGGTGGCGTAAGCGAGGAAGACGAAGATGTTGACGGCGGTGAGCAGGACCGCCGACGCCACCCCGAGCCCGGCCAACTGTGCGGTGCCCAGGTGTCCGACGATGGCGGAGTCGGTGAGCAGGAACAGCGGCTCGATGACCAGGGCGAGGAAGGCGGGCACGGCCAAACGCAGGATCTCTTGGCGCCAGGTCTTCCCCACGAGGTGACGGTAGACCCGAGCGCGGCGAACGCGACGGGGACGCTCGCTCCCCGATCGGGTGGTGAGTCCCGGACGCAGCCCTCACCTGCTCGCAGCGAGCTGACTCACAGGTGTTTCAGTGCCTCGCGCCGGCTGAGGCCAGACAGGCCATCACCCCGAGAGGTGACAAAGGGCACCACCCAGCCGGCGGCGGAGGGTCCGACGGCGGCATACGCGCGCAGCGCCCACCCGATGGCCTTGCGGATCCAAAACGTGTCCCCGTATACGCTGCCGGCCAGGTTGACGTCGATAACGTCGGCGAGCAGGGCGGTGTCAGTGTCTGGCCCGTGGCGAAGCTGCGCGAGGATCGCGGTGCGGCGCAGCCACAGGTCGTGGTCGTCGCGAGCCCAGGTGACCATGAGCGGGCCGGTTTCGGTGCGGTGGGTTGCCAGCACGGCCCCCACGCGGTGCGCGGCGATCTCGTCCACGACGTCCCACCATTGGGTGGCCGCGATGAGTTGGCGATAGAGGTCGAGTGCTTTGGGTTCGTCGGCCCAGCTGCGGTAATGCCGGTGTCCGGCCAGGGCCAGCGCGGCGTACCACTCCTCCCGGTAGGCAGCGCGGTCGACCAGCGCGGTGATGGTGTCGGCCCAGGTGGCCCGGTCGAGAAGCTTGTGGGTTGTCAGGGGCGAGCGCAGCGCCTTGGTCAGGGTGGGCTTGCCCAGGCCGAGGTAGGGCAGGTCGGACTTCATGTATGCCTGTTGCTGCGCGCCGCGAACGGGGTCGGCATGCGGGGCCATGGCTGATTGGATGGCGGCAATGAGGTCGTTGTCGGCGGGCACGCAGGGATCGTAATGGCCAATTCTGGGGTCAGCCCGGGCTGCCGGCGATGTCGGGCTCCGTACACCTCACGGAGCGTGCCACTGTGCCGTTGATGGGGTGTTCACCCCACATATGGCACGGTGAGATGCGCGGAGTAGCACGCTTGCCGTCAAGGTCACGAGGACGGGCTGCTCTGGCAGCCATTCTTGTGCCAGGCGCCGACGTTTGGCTGTGGATGACGGCGAGCGATGGGTGCTGGTTTGTGTTTGACTCGGCGTGGGAGCGAGGGAGGCACCCATGGTGCAGTGGAGGCATATTGGTGGCGGTGGCGCGATCGTCGTTGCGTTGGT
>JBKECS010000084.1:0-4753 GCA_047974805.1 Nostocoides sp.
GGACACGAAAGCCTCCTGTTTCGAGAAGCGGCTTCTTCAACAGCTCCACTTCACAACGGGAGGTCTTCGCCTCCCAGCAACTCAAGGCCCTGTCGCCGAAACAACGTCCCTGGACATCACAACTAGGGGTCGCCCCTGATTGACCCCCGAGCACAGCCCTGATTCGCCTTCGAAACGGCGTCGGCGGCGGCCGACCAGGGATTCACTAGCGGTATCCGCACAGGAGGACGCCAATGAACGAACCATCCGCGGAACCACCCGGTTCCACCCCACCATGGGAGCAGCCACCGGTCGCTTCGGCACCGTCGCCGTATGCCGCGGCCCCGCGGCCGATGACCCCCGCAGATGAGCGCACCTGGGCCATGCTCAGCCATGTCGTCCCTGCGGTGTGTTCGGTGCTCAGCGCCGGCACGGTCGGCTTCGTCGGCTCCCTCATCATCTATCTGCTCTACAAGGACCGTGGGCCGTTCGTTCGAGCTGCAGCAGCAAGTTCCCTGAACATTCAGCTGACGGCCGTGGTCGTCATGCTCGTGTCGCTGCCGCTCATGCTCGTGCTCATCGGTTTTGTCACCTTCGCGGTCGCAGCGATTGCCGCTTTGGTCCTCAACATCATCGGTGCGGTGCGCGCCAATGAGGGTCAATGGTGGACCCCACCTTTGACCATCCGTTTCGTCAGCTAATACCCGCGGCCGATCTCGTGGTGCGCCGTCATCCGGGCAACCCCAAAAGGCGGCGCACCACGAGATCGGCGAGCAGCCGGCCACGCAGGGTAAGAAGCAGACGTTGCCGCTGGTCGGCCGCGTCGGCCTCGATCAGCCCCTCGGCAACCAGGGCCGAGACGGCAGCCGATCCTGAAGCATCCAGCACGTGATCGGATAGGCCGTCAGCCAGCCGCATGCCGAGCAGGACCTCTTCATCGCGGCGCTGCTCCCGGGTGAGGACTTCCCGGGCGGCTGCCGGCGAGGTCCCGTCGGCGATTCGCTGGGCATAGAGACGGGGGTGTTTGTGATTCCACCACCGCACCCCACCGACATGGCTGTGGGCGCCGGGCCCGATCCCCCACCAGTGGTCCGAGCGCCAATACAGCTCGTTATGTCGGCAGCGTGCCGACGGGCGCGCGGCAAAGTTGCTCACCTCGTACCAGGAGTAGCCCGCCGCGGCGAGAGCGGCATCGGCACGCTCGTACTTGGCGGCCTCGTCGTCATCCTGGGGTGGGGGGACCAGCCCTTGCCCCACCCGGCGCGCCAGCGCGGTTCCCTCCTCCACGACGAGCGCGTAGGCGGAGAGGTGATCCGGATGGAGCGCCACGGCCGCCGCGAGGCTCGCGTCCCAGTCCGCCATGGACTCACCCGGAGTCCCGTAAATGAGGTCGAGGCTGACCTGCAACCCAGCCGAACGGGCAGCAGCCACTGCCTCGGCGACCTTGGCATGCCGGTGAGTTCGTTCCAAGGTAGCCAGGACTGGGACAACCGCCGATTGCATCCCCAGCGATATGCGGGTGAAACCCGCCTCGGCCAAGAACTGCAGGCCCTCGACAGTGACCGTTTCCGGATTGGCTTCCACGGTGACCTCGGCATCCGATGCCAAGTCGAAACGGTCGGCGATAGCGGCGAGGAAGCAGGCCAGGTCCACCGGGTCCAGCAGCGTCGGCGTGCCGCCCCCAAAGAAGACCGTGCTGACCTCCGGAGTCCCCCCGGTCGCGCGACCCAGAACAGTCGCCGCCTGGTCGAGTTCGGAAAGGGCCGCAACGGCATACCGGCGGACCAGATCGTCTCCCCCGCCGAGCTCGGCCACGGTGTAGGTGTTGAAGTCGCAATAGCCGCACCTACTCGCGCAGAAGGGAACGTGCCAGTAGATCCCGAAGGGTCGAGAGCCGACCTCCTGCAGCGCCGTGACCGGGAGTGAACCGTCGCGCGGCGCCGGCTGACCATCGGGCAAGACGCTGGGCATGTCAACAAGTGTCGCACCCCTCCCACCAGTGTTCTGACGTCTCAAACACCACGGCAACCACCCAGCGTGCGGCGTGTTCACCCGACACGCCGCAGGGCGAAAAATCCGTCTGAAAAGTTCCGTCCAATCCCTTGCCTGTCACGCCCAGCAAGACTAGAAATGAGGAACCGGATCACCTCGGTGAAACGGGAAGGGAACATCGGCTTCGGTCGCGAGTTCCGCCGGGCGACTGCCTTGCGCAGACGAACGGAAATAGGTGGCGGCGTTCGCGTCGACACCTGGGACGACGGGACTCGTGCCCGGACGTCCACGAGGGCCTCGGAAACTCATACTTTCCGAGGCCCTCACCCATGAGTGTGCCCTACCCCGATACCCCTGAACCAAACCTCCCGCGCGTCGACCCCAGCGCATGGGAGGCCAACAAGCACCTAGAGTGATCGACGTGACGCCCAATTGGCTTCCTTTGGATGGCGTGGTCAACATGCGCGATCTCGGCGGCCTCCCCACCACGCAGGGAGGGGCCATCCAACCGGGACGGCTCATCCGAAGCGACAATCTGCAGGACCTCAGCGCCACCGACGTCAGCTACCTCCTTGATGTCCTCGGCGTCACCGATGTCGTTGACCTGCGGTCCGACACCGAGCGGAGGGCGACCGGGCCAGGACCGCTGCACACCACCTCGGTCCGTCATCACCACCTCAGCCTCTTCCGCGAGCGTCCCCAAGCGCCACGTCTCACCCCGGAGGTGGACAGCTGGGTCGCCGTGGACACCGCACGGCGGAACGACCCGGTCTATTGGCAAGAGCACTACCTGGGGTATCTCGAGGACCGGCCCGACTCGGTCCTGTCCGCGCTCGGTGCCATTGCGGACGCGCCAGGAGCGACCATCGTGCACTGCGCTGCCGGCAAGGACCGGACCGGGACGATCGTGGCCCTGGCCCTTTCCGCTGCGGGAGTCCCGTCGGCGGAGGTCATTGCCGACTATGTCGCGAGCGCCGAGCGCATCGAGGCGATCATCGGCCGGCTCAGCGGCGTCGGGCCCTACACGGTGACCGTCGACCCGGAGACACTTGCCGAGCAAGCGCCACAAGCCCGAACGATGGAGGGCACGCTCACCGCGTTGGGCTCGCGGTACGGCGGCGCCGCAGGCTGGCTCCACCAGGCCGGGTGGGGTTCGGGCCGGGTCGAGAGCCTCCGCCGGCGCCTCACGTCATGACGCGTCGGCGCGTTCACCGTCGAGCGATGCGGGTGCTGCTCATCGACCAAGACGAGCGACTCCTGCTCTTTCAGGACAGCGACCGCGGCCTGGACCCGATCGCCCTGTGGTGGATGACACCCGGGGGCGGCGTCGATTCCGGAGAGGCAGACCCCCGCGCCGCTGCCCGCGAAGTGCACGAGGAAACCGGGCTGGTCGTCGCTGAAGGCGATCTCATCGGACCGTTGGCCACCCGCACCGTGATCCACGGGTTCAGCGACGTGATCACGGTCCAGGATGAAGTCTTCTGGGCGGTGCGTTGTCCGTCGTTTGCCATCGACACCTCGGGCCATACAGCTGATGAGCAGGCGAGCATCACGGCGCATCGCTGGTGGAGTCGCGCCGAACTGGCTGCCACGGAGGACACGTTCTGGCCTGCGGACCT
Source organism: Nostocoides sp. (assembly GCA_047974805.1). Classification (GTDB taxonomy): domain Bacteria; phylum Actinomycetota; class Actinomycetes; order Actinomycetales; family Dermatophilaceae; genus JAJXUB01. Next base: position 3,591 of record JBKECS010000084.1, read on the forward strand.
CCTCGGGCTGTGGGACCTGGCCGACACTCCCCCGACCGAGCCCATCGACCAGGGCACTATCGAGGAGTCGACCGTCCCGGCCTGATCGAGCGGCCGTCCCGCCGCAGCGCCCGTAGGCCGATCCCCACGATGACCACGGTCCCGGCCAGCGCCATAAGGGCACAGCCGAGAAACACCGCGGCGTAACCCATCGGGAAGACGCCACCGAGCCCGATGAGCGGGCCGGCGACGATGGCCCCAACCCGGAAGGTGTTGGTGAACAGCGCCGATGCCAGCCCGGGCCGCGGCAACGCGTCCTGGAAGACGGTCAGGCCAGCCCCGGCCACGGCGGCCACGAAGGCGGCGTTTAGGACCTGGAGCGCGATCATCTCGATCGGACCACGGACAAAGGCCATGCTCAGGTAATAGATGACGCCCGCCAACGACCCCGCCACGAGCAGCCGCAGGGAGCCGAACCGCTGCGACAGCGAGCCGATCGCCATCAGGGCGGGCACCTCCAGAGCGGCCGCGGTCCCCAGCGCGACACCCGCCCACATCACGTCGAGGTGTAGACGGTCGGTGACGAACAGCGCCATGACCGCCATCGCCGCCGCCAGGGCGCCCTGTAAGAGGGTGAAAGCGACCAACAGCGCGCCCACCCCCGGACGGCGGACCGCGACAAGGAACCGTTCCGGATCGCTGCTGCCCCCGTCCCGACCCGACCGGGCGTGCGCCTGACGCAACAGGACGCTCAGTCCCATCCCGACGACGGCGATTCCGGCCACGGCCCACAGGACGGACTGGTTGCCGAACCAACCGACCAGGAACGTCGCGACCGGCGGCCCGATCGCCCACGCAAACGAAAAGACGGCACGGGTGCGCATGACCGAGTTCACCGGAGCGCCGATGGCCCGCTGGTGGGCGAAGATGAGCCCCAGCGCCACCCCGGCTGGGCCACCGAGCAGGACGAGGGCCAGCACGGCCCACCCCAGCGTCGGGGCGAGCGCCAGGGCGATGGTCAGGGAGACGGTGAGTACGCCACACCACAGCAGCGGCCGGATGTAGTCCCCGGACCGGTCGGCCCGGGAGGGAATGATCAGTGTGGAAACGAACCCGCTGAGGTTGTATGCCGCCAGGGCCCAGCCGACCTCTCGGGCGGTGGCGCCGTAGAGGACGACGAGCAG
>JBKECS010000008.1:0-11226 GCA_047974805.1 Nostocoides sp.
CGTCCAACCGCACGAGAACCTCGCCTGGAACCGACCGCTCGACGTCCACCAAGGCCGCGCCGACCCCCGAATCCCGACCCTTCACGGCGACGAAATCCTGCCACCTACTTGACGCGGGACAACATCACCTACACCCCCACCAAATGGCCACCCCCAGGCACGGGTCCGCGGGGCCGCATATGCGTCGCAGCGGGGGTGCTGCAATTCAGGAGGAAGGACGACCCAGCCAGGCGACGATGGCCTCGGCGGATACCACCACAACGCGCTCAGCCAATTCACCGTCACCAGCACCCCGGCCTTCGTGAGCTTCCCCCTGCTGGAGCACATCGAGTGGATCTCCCCCCGCCCGATCCTGTTCATCGCTGGCACGGAGGCCCACTCGCTGTACTTCAGTGAGGATGCTTACGCCGCTGCGGCCGAGCCCAAGGAGCTGCTCACCGTCCCCGGTGCGAACCACGTCGACCTGTACGACAAGACCGACCTGATCCCCTTCGACAAGCTCGCCTCGTTCTTCACCGAGAACCTCTGAGTGTGCGCTCTTGCCTCGTGCCCGTCCCTCCAGCGGAGACGGGCACGAGGCAAGGGCGGAGCCGAGTGTCGGGCGGGGCTGGCGCGTCGAACGAACCACCGTCGTCCCCGAGGCCACCGGCTTCCCCCGGGCGCGGTGGGACATCGGATCGCCCTCACGCAAGGTGGTCCCCAGTTCCGCACGACGCTCTCGCTGGTATAGAAAGCAAGCGCTGCGCAGACAGTCGTAGCCGCAAAGCGGAGCGAGTACCACGCGACCTTCGAATGAGTTAACCCCTGCATGGCCCCCGATCACAGAGCCTGCTGGCGACGATCCGTCCGGCGGTGGGGGAGCTCGGGCGGGACGATGAGCGTGAGGCAGGCGAGGACGGCGGCGATGACCACGATGGTGCCGCCGATGTAGGCGTCCACGACGCTGCCTTCGAGGGTGGTAGCGCCTGATGCGGCTGTGGTGAGGGAGCAGCTTCTTCCACTGCGCGGCGGGTATCTCGGACATCGCATCGCCGACGACGCGGGTGGGGTCGATGATGTACTCCTCACGGGCAAGGTTCTCGTCGACGCGACTAACCCGGAGCCGTCATGCCACGACGAGCTCTCCGAGCGCTCGCGGCGCGACGGCATGGGGGTCACCACGCAGTGCTTGTTCCGGGCCGCGCGCGTCGTGCGGGCGTTCAGCTCGATCAACGCCGGCAATGTCACCCGCAGTTGCGATCAGGCAGAGCCCTTCGCCGTGCCGGTCGCGGGTGACGATCCCGATGCCGTGGCCGTGGCCGAGCAGCTCGTGCGCGACGCCGGCTGCGTCCCGGTGGTCACCGGGGATCTCGCCTCCGGTCGCGTCTTCGAGTGGGGGAACCCCGGCTGCTTCGTCAACACCAACGAGACTGGGCTGCGCGCCGCCCTCGGGATGTGACGACCCTCGCTCAGGACGGTCAGGTCGTCCTGATCCGCTGCAGATCGTCCCGGAAACGCGCGGGCTCCTCCTCCGGCGGCACGAGGTTCGTGTCCAGGACTCCGTCCAGGGACCCCGGCGCGTCGGCGCGGAGTGCGGCGAAGGCGTCCGTGAGATCCTCCTGCTCCCGCCCGATCTCGGCGGCGAGCTCGAAGGTCTTCCGGTTCGCCGCATCCGTGCCGAGGCTGTCGATGAGGACGCGGGCGATCTCGTCACGGGCGATGACGCCGTCGGCGGGACCGCCGGACTGGGCGATGTCGCCCTGGCGCATGACGATCCGGCGCTGTTCTGCGTCGTTGTAGTCGAACCAGCCGGGGCGGACGATGGTGTAGTCGTTGCCGGAGGCCCGCACGAGCTTCTCGCCCCGGCGCTTCCAGGCCGCGTAGGGCACGCCGGGCCGGGTGGTGCCGACCGCGGTCATCAGCGCGATCCGCGCCCGCCGGCCGCCTAGCGCCACGAGCGTGTTCGCGACGCCGGCGTAGTCGATGTCACGGACGTCGGTTTCCCGAGTCGTGGAGCCATGGGTGAAGACGATCGCGTCGACGCCCCGGACGGCGGCATCGAGCGTGCCCGAGCGGGTGAGGTCGCCCACGACGAGCTCGGCCGCATCCGGCAGGGATCCCGCTCGAGCGGGGTCGCGGACCAGCGCCCGCACGGCGTAGCCCTGGCGGAGCGCCTCGGCGACGGCCAGGCGGCCGACGCTGCCGGTGGCCCCGACGATCAGGACCATGGAGTTCTCAGGGGTCATTCGGCGTCCTCCTTCGGAGTCGGGGCGAGGCCGGCGAGCGGGCCGTAGAAGTGGGAGGCGGTGCCGCCGCCGTCGATGAGGATGTCACTGCCGGTGATGAACGCGCCGCGGTCGGTCATGAGCAGCTCGCCGACCGTGGCGACCTCGTCGGGGGTGCCGGCACGTCCCGCGGGGGCGAGCTCGATCATCCGCCGGTAGCCGGCCCCGTTCGATCCGTTCAGCTCGTCGAGGGCGAGCGGGGTGATGATGATGCCCGGGCTGATCGCGTTGACCCGGGCCCCGCGCTCGCCCCAGCGGACGGCTTCGTACTGCACGCGGAGCACGTTGGCGCGCTTGGAGACCTGGTAGGCGTGCAGCCCGTCGTGCAGCTGTCCGGGCTGGAGCATCGGGAGAGCGAGCAGTTCGTCGGCCGGGGTCGTGGCCAGCGCCCTGTCCTGCTCCAGGGTGAGCGCGGGCAGGCGGTGTCCGGACTGGGAGGAGATCACCACCGCGGAGCCGCCGGCGGCGATCTCCCGGCCGAACTCCTCCAGGACCAGCGCGGTGCCGTAGAGGTCGACGCGCAGGATCTGCTCGATGGTCGCTTGGCTGGCCGAGACCCCGGCAGCGTGGATGACGCCGGTGATCTCACCCCTTCCGGTCGCGGTCTCCAGGAGAGCGTGCACGGACTCCCGGGAGGAGACATCGACCACCGCGGTGCTGGTCTCGAAGCCGGCATCGGCGAGCACGGTTGCCGCAGCGTCCGCGTTCTCCTGCCGCAGGTCGGCCAGCAGCACATGCCCTCCCGCACTCACGCGGCGGGCGATGGCCTGCCCGATGGAGCCGGCGCCGACCACGACGATGACGTTGTCGTTCATTCCTCGTTCCTCATCTCTCAGGGCGTGACCATGACTTTGAGGGCTGTGCGCCCGTCCATGGCCCGGTAGCCGTCGGCGATCTCGGCGAGCGGGATCGTGCGGTCGAACACCCGCCCGGGGTCGATCTCCCCGCTCAGCACCTGGTCGATGGCGGGCTCCACGTAGGCGCGGACCGGGGCGGGACCGCCAGCGAGACGCGCGTTCTTGCCGAACAGCGACCCGAACCCGATCGGCGCGTCCTCGTACTGCGGCACGCCGACACGGGAGATGACCCCTCCGGGACGGACGACACCATAAGCCTGCTCATAGGCGGGCATGTGCCCGACCGCCTCGATCACGACGTGGGAGCCCTCGCCGTTCGTGATATCCATGACCTTCGCGATGCCTTCCTCGCCGCGTTCAGCGACCACATCGGTCGCACCGAACTGGATGCCCAGGTCGGTGCGGGCCCGGTGACGGCCCATCAGGATGATCCGCTCCGCACCCATCGTCCGCGAGGCGAGCACCGCGGACAGCCCGACCGCGCCGTCGCCGATCACCGTGACGGTCTTGCCCGGCCCGGCCTGTCCCATGTGCGCGGCGTGGTAGCCGGTCAGGTACACGTCCGACAGGGACAACAGCGATGCGAGAAGGCTCTCCTCGGCCGTATCGGGGTCGACGCCCGGAACCACGACGAGGCTGCCGTCGGCCTGGGGGATGCGGGCGAGATCGGCCTGCAGCCCCGCCGCCTGCGGGGTGCCGTAGAAGCCGCCGTGCAGGCAGGAGGTCTGCAGTCCCTCCCGGCAGAACACGCACGTGTTGTCCTGCCAGCCGAACGGGGCGATCACGAAGTCCCCCGTCTTCAGCGTCGTCACCCCCGGGCCGACTTCCTCGACGACGGCGATCAGCTCGTGCCCCATCGAACGGCCGGTGTCGCTGGCGGGCATCGAATGCCAGCGGTGCAGATCCGATCCGCACACGCACGCGCGCACGGTGCGCACGATCGCGTCGGTCGGCTGCCGGATGACCGGGTCCGCCACGGTCTCCACGCGCACATCACCGGCTCCGTACATGAACGTCGCTCTCATAGACCTCTTCCCTCCCGATCGCGGATACGACACACGCGGCGCCTTGCGCGACGCATGATCCAGTGAACCCCTCCTCACGCGGGCGCGGGAGTGGCCGGTGTTCCAGGTACTGCCAGACCCTCCCTCCCATCCTGGCCTCGCCCATAGCATTGGGGCCATGGGTGTCCGGGATGATGTGCGCGAGTTCCTCGCCTCCCGGCGCGCCCGGATCACCCCGGATCAGGCGGGACTGCCCGCCTACGGCGGCCACCGCCGGGTGCCGGGCATGCGCCGCGAGGAGGTCGCGATGCTCGCCGGCGTCAGCGTGGACTACTACGTCCGGATGGAGCGCGGCAACCTCTCCGGCGTCTCCGACACCGTGCTCGCCGCCGTCGCGACCGCGCTCCAGCTCGACGACGCCGAGCGCGAGCACCTGTTCGACCTCGCCCGCCGCTTCGCCCAGACCGTGCCCGTACGCCGCAAGAGCACCCCGCCACGCATCCGCCCGGTCGTGCAGCAGGTCCTCGACGCGGTCACCGACGCCCCGGCCTGGGTGCGCAACGCCCGCCACGACCTCCTCGCCCTGAACCGCCTCGCCACAGCCCTCTACGCCCCGGTGCTCGCAGGCCCCCGCCGGCCGGCGAACAACGCCCGGTTCGTGTTCCTCGACCCCGCCGCGCAGGAGTTCTTCCCCGACTGGGAGCGGGCAGCGGACGACATCGCGGCGATGCTGCGCTCCGAGGCCGGGCGGAACCCGCACGACAAGGCGCTGACGGACCTCATCGGCGAGCTCACCACGCGCAGCACGGAGTTCACGAGGCGGTGGGCCGCGCACGACGTGCGCTTCCACCGCACCGGCCGCAAACGCATCCACCACCCGGCAGTTGGTGAGATGCACCTGAATTTCGAGGCGATGGCCCTCGCCTCCGACCCCGGTCTCACCATGCTCGTCTACACCGCCGACCCCGGCACTCCGTCCGCCGATGCGCTGCAGCTGCTCGCGACCTGGGCCGCGACCCAGGAGAATCCCGCACCGGAGTCCGTCAACGCCGCTGGCGGCGAAGCGCACCACGAAGTCTGACAGCGCCGCCGAGAGGCGGCTTCCACCGGGTGCCGCCCCGACAGCGGGGCACGGCGGCGCCCGGCACGGACAGATCCTGCCTCTTCCCGACTTGCTCCTGCACGATGGAAGCAGGAAAGGTCACGAAGACGCGCACCATGACCCCTTTGAACTCTGACGTGTTCCGGGTCTATGAGCGTCACATTCTCATAGGAGGGGCACCTACCGAATACGGGCTGAGCGTCTGCTCGTTCTCTCCGAAGGACCTCTTGACCGTTCCAGGCGAGACGGCCTCACCCCTCACGTGCGTCACGTCGGCCCGTCGGACTCCCGCTCGTCCGGTTCCTTCAGGAGACTCACCCCGTGGAACCTCAGCGTCCGCACCCACACCCTGCTGCAGCGATACGCGCCCACCAACCGTCTCCTGAACCGGCTACGCACCCGTGAAGGACTTCGCTGGGGCGTGCCTGCGATGCTCCTCGGCGTCGCGTACCTGGCCGCGGCCGTCGGCTGCGCCGCGCTCGTTCAGGCCGGCTGGACCGGATGGCTCTACCTGCCGTTCCTGCTCTTCTTCTACAACGCCCTGAAGTTCCTCATCTTCGGCCCCTGGAGCCTCGTCCTCCTCGCCCGCGCCCGGCTCCGCGAACGCCGCCAACGCAAGCACGCTGTCCGTGCCGAAGCCTGATCACGACGCGCGGGAGGGCCGGTCACGGGGCGGTGTCGCCCTGCGCCGCCTCGAGGAGGTACTCCCATTCCTCGGGCAGCACCTCCCGCATGCCGTCGGGATCGATGCGTCGGGTGTCCAGGACGTACTCGTGCTCGCCGCGCGTGGTGTGGAAGCTGGCCAGCACGCTCTCGCGCGGGGCATCCATCTCGTAGATCCGGTGCGCCGTGCCCGCCGCCCACGCCAGGCGGGTCGCGAACCAGTGCGCACGCTCGAAGCTCGTTGTCCACGACAGGCCCTGCTCGTAGCCCGGCGCCGCCGCACGATACAACTGCAGCGGCTCAGGAAGTGTGTCCAGCGGCTGCAGTGCCGTCTCCTCCAGGAACGTGCCCTCCTCGACGGCCATGTCGAACAGGGTCAGCCACAGGTCATACTCGGCGGCACGGCCGGGCCACTCACACGTCGTCCACGTGTCCTCCAACGCGACCCGCAGCTCGCCGGGATCCGACAGCAGCCCGGAACCGACCGCACCGACCAGCAGGCCCGGCTTCTCGTTACGACCCGCTCTCGCGGAGAGCTCTGACCACCGCACCGGCGACGAGTCGGGCAGCTCAGCAGCAGGCATCGACGACCCCAGTCGACGGCCTCCCGGCATCTCGCGCCCAAACGCATCCCATACATCCATGTCACCACTCCCCACGCCCAGATCGACAGGGTCTCACTAGCGATTCGAGCTAGACCCGACGAACTGCTACCGGTAGGTGCGTTGATACGGAGTCGACGGCGTCCACCAGCGCGCGGCTCGATGCCCTGGAACCGGAGGCCAAGCGTCCTCGCATGCGGCACCGAGTTCATGACGACGGAACTCTCCCGCTGACCAGGTCGGCTCGCTTGCCTTGGGGCACTCCTCGAGGCGCCCCTGAACAGTCCTATTGGCATCAAACACGCCATGTGGTATTGCCCGACCCCGTCCCTCCCGAAACGACGACGTTCAGGCGCGCCTCGACACAGAGACGCAAGAGTTGCGCCGTACGTTCGTCGATGCTGCCCAGGCGAATGAGCTCGGACAGGCTCAACGCCTGCGGGAACAGCCGGATCGTTACGGTCGGGCCGCCTAGGGCCAGCGGTGGCAGGACGACGTTGACTCGTGCACCGCGCGGCATACGCGCATCAGCCGGAAGCCGCGCATCAACCATGGGGGACGATTCGTCGACACGGCGGTTGACCGCAGACACGATCCGGTCGATGGTCTGGCGCAGCTGCTCCTCGGAACTGAACGCGGACGGAACCTCCTCAAGCACACCCGCGCGTTCAACGTAGATCGTCCGGTGCCCGTTGATCATGATCTCGCTGACGCTCGGATCAGCGAGGATGGGCTCTAGCACGCCCAGGCCCACCGCCTCGTCGACGACGCGCCGGATGAGCTGGTTGCGTTCGCTCGCTGAGAGAATGATGCCGCCCCGGGAGACCAGGTGTGCGATCACCCGTTCGAGGCGCGCCCGACGCTGGTTCCCATCGAGTTTGCTGAGTTCCTGCAGATCAACCTCGTCGAGCAGCTCCCGACGGAACCGGGCGACCAGGTCGTCCTCCTCCCGGCTGCTGGCAACGACAGATCCGGCCCCGGTGAACGAGTTGTAGCGGCTAGCCACTACAACCTCGGCATCTCGACGGTGCGGTGCACGGTGCCGAGGCTGATCGGCAGCACGGTGGGAACCCGCAAAGCCACGGTCACCTCGACCCCCTTCGTGGTATAGCTCATCGACGAGGACGGATCCAAGGACCACGAGCTGGGCAGTGAGTGTTGGGCAGCGGTATGCCAGTCCCTGCCCAGCGAGCCCGCGCGGGCGCCTTGTCGAGCCGCCTGTTCGGCGGCCAAGGTTGCCCATCCGGCGCCTGCGATTTGGAGCACCACCAGCATGGCCAACAGCAACACCGGCAAGACGCCGGCAAACTCCACCCCGGCGACGCCACGCTCATCGCGCGGCGCCTCGCGCCGTGACAGGCACCCGCACGAGCGGTTCATGACGGCTCTTGGACAACCGAGCGCGAAATGCTGACGTCCTGTGGCAGCCCGAACCCTGCCGGAGCCTGCCCCGGCACGTGCAACTTCACGGTGACCCGATGGCCCCCCGCGGTGACGATCAGCCCATCGCGCAGGCTGCTCGGCAGCCGGTTGCGCGCGCCGTCGTAGGCCGCATGCTGTGTCCCGGCGATGCTGTATTCCCGGGCGGCTGAGCCCGCGGCCAACGAGGCATAAAGGGAGCTGAACCCGATGACGCCGACCTGCCAGGCGACCAGGGCCGTGATGAGGGCCATGGGCAAAATGCCGGCATTCTCCACGGCTATGGCACCGACCTCGGCTCGGGACGCATGAGCGGCTGACGGGTGGTCGGCCGACGAGGAGGGCATCGAGCCCGACGCCGGTTGGGGCGGCGCGGACAGAGCTGCGGGGTCCGGGCCGAGTGTGGAGGGAAGCGGCGCAGCAGGAGCTGAACCCGATGCAGGTGACGCCACCGGAGCTGGCGGCGCGCCCGGCGCTGGCGCGGGAACCGGTTCCGGTGCTGGCGCGGGAACCGGTTCGGGTTTGGCACGGCGGGAGGGCCAGGAAGGCCGACGCCGGCGCGAGGATGCCGGTGTCGGGGCTTGCGACGCTGACGCAGCCGGCGCTCGTGGCGCCACAGGTGTCGGTTGGGAGATCAAACCGAGCTCTCCTCGGATCCGGTCGAGCAACCGCCACCAGGCCACCTCGGTGATGTTGCGCGGATCACGAGCGTTCATGGCGTCCTCGAGCAGCCGTACCGAGAACGGGATTTGGGCGTCCAGCACGTGCGCTGTGGTCAGCTTCGTCACCGATGACGCCGGGAAGATGCTTGCCTTGTCGACCTTGTTGATCAGGACCTTGAAGGCTGCCTCCTCGCGAACCCCGAGCGCCTCCCAGGCGATCATCCGGCGCCGCATTGCCCGGATAGCCAACACGTCGGGCGTAGTCACGGCAAGCACGTCGTCGGCGATTTCTACCACCGCAGCCTGGGCCGGGGAGACGTAGCCACCGGCATCGATGACGACGAGCGCGAACTCCCGGCGGAGGATGGCGATGATCGAACGCAGCGCCTCCGGGGAGATGAAGTCGGTTTCACGAACGTCAAGCGGCGCGAGCAGGAGGAACAGGCCGCTGGCATGCTCGATGACGGCGTCGTTGACTGCAGTCGTGGACAGGTCCCCGGCAACCTTGGCGACGTCGGCGATGGACACCGATTGCCGAACTTCGAGGAGGGCCCCGAGGTCACCCTTCTCGACATCGACATCGACGATGCAGATCCGGTCGTTCGGATGCGCGTCTGCGTGGGAGAACGCCAGGTGGGTCGCCACCGTGGTCGTCCCAACCCCGCCCTTGGCACCGGCCACAGCGACAACACGCCCGCGCCCGCCGGCGACCTGCGCGGCACCGTCAAGAACCCCACTCATGTGGCTCGCCCAGTTGGTCGCGGCAATGACCCGCGACGAAACGTCCTCGTAGGCGAATGGGTAGGCAATCACCCCCCGAGCTCCGGCCTCCATGGCGGTGATGATCATGCTCGGAGTCCGGGTGGAGGAGACTTGCAGGATGGCCGTGGCTGGCCCGGCCAGGTCACGAATCGTCTGGGTCACCGGCTCGATGCCGAGGTCCTCGTGGATAAAGATGAGATCCGGATCGAGGCGCCCGGCGAGGTCCATGAGTTCCGCCGTGCTGCGTGGCACTGCCCGCACGTCATAGTCGTCCATCTCGCCGAGCAGGGACGCCAGATCAGAAGCGACGCTGTCGACGGCTGTGCCGATGAGTACCTTGGTCACGGATTCGTTCCTTCCGGTATGGCCTTGCCGCCCAAATTCGAGGCGTCGTATTTGTTCGTCTCGCCCCGGCGGTCAGTGCCGACGTCGTTGGGCAGGGCCACCAGGCGGACCTCGGCGGCGAAGTTCGCCGCATAGGTCACGCCCAAGGCGTCCTTGGGCACCAGGGCGAGAGTCACCGGGATGACGTTCTGTTCCGCGACGCCGTCGGCGGTTTGTGTGGTGACCTTCTGCTGTCCAGCCACGGAGACGATGCGCACGTCCCGAGTCAGCACCCGCACCGATTTCGGCAGACCCGGCACATCCCCGAACACGGCGTAGATGTCCACCCGGTCACCGGTGCGTACCCGCCCGGCAACCCCAGTCACCGCGTTGACGTTGATGGCCACCTCGCGCTCGTCGGTGTTCAGGCTCGAGCTGGGTAGGAGCATGTCGGAGGTGACCGTCGTCCCCGGATTGAGCTTGAACCCGATCCGCCGGCCGGTGAGCTCGTCCAGAGACAGGATGGCCGAGTCCGCTGTCCAACTGCGTGGCACCTCAACTGCCTCGAGGTTGTCCGCCGACAACGCCGTGTAGGGGTCGATCGCGGCGCTGGCCCGGTAGACCGTCACCCGGGCACCGACCTCACTGTTGACGTTCGCCACATAGCGCATGACCACGACGAACGTTGCCACCGCGATGAGCACGGCCACGCTGATGAGGAGGATGCCTCGACGTTGACGGGGATTCATGCAGCATGCTCCTGATGGCTGGCTCGGACGTGGCACAACGGACACCAGTAGCCGAACAACTGCCCCTGGCAGGTGGGACACCGCAGCCAGGTGGTCGGCAACGGCGCAGGGGTACCGAGGATGGTGAACTCCAAGCCGCTGACCCCGTGGGCGGAGGGAACGTCGGCAGCGACCGGCAGCACCGGGAAGTCCGTGGCGGGAAGCAGACCAACGAAGGCCTTGGCGATGTCGGAGCCCGCGTTCCCGGCCAAGATGAGGGTGCCACCGGCCGGAAAGTCGGCGCGCGCGCCATCAACGTCAATCAGGTGGGGCCGTGGCGTGGTGAGCACGACGTACCGGTGACCGAACAGGCCCTTGACTCGTTGGATGAGGTTGGGTCGAGGGTCGGTCAGACCCCACGTTCGAGACGGCAGCACCCCGCCAACAGAAGCATTCAAATGGGCCCGCAAACGATCGACCAAGAGCGACCCGGTCGAGACGTTCTCGGCCGCCGAGGCCGCGCAGGCGAGCAGCGTCAACGGATTGCTGGGATGGATCACTGCGGTGGCTGCGGTGCCGGGCGTGTGCGCCGCGACGAGTGTTGCCACCGCCGAGGCAGCCGCAGCGTGTCGTGGCGCGGCGAGGACGAGGACGTCCTCCGCCCGACGCTCCCGGCACCATAAGGCTGCCTCGGGCCCAGCGGCTGGATGAGCCATGGCATACGGATCGTCCGCGTTGGGCCACGCACCCCATGTGCAGGCGCACCAAGAGTCAGAACAACGACCGCTACTCCCACCCTGTCCCCCCGAACTGCAACCCCGGATCGCACTCAGCAGGGG
>JBKECS010000045.1:0-13717 GCA_047974805.1 Nostocoides sp.
ACACCTGCTCCTTCCGAGCAGCCTCCGCGACCGACGTCTCACCCGCGAGCACCCCGAGCACGATCCGTGTCTTCTTCCCCGGCGGGATCACCGGCGGTCTCCCCATCACACGCCTCCAGCACTCAGACGCCGATCATGCCCTCACAACCGGCCTGCCAGAAAGCTAGACGCGGGACAACAACGCCGACCGATACACGAAATACGGCCTACGAGCCGCCACCGCCGCCACCTGCTCACGACCCAACTTCCTCAACTCCCCCCGCGACCACAGATCCACGCCTCCATCGCCCATCTGGCAGGCCACGTCGTTCTTGTCGCAGGCGAGGGAAGGTGTTGCCCCGGCGACAACAACTAGCCCACTCGCCACCACGATGGCTATGAACCGGAACGGGGCCTTCATCCGATCTTCACCTCCTCGACCTTCCACCCTTCGCCGGCCCACTCAAGGTGAAACACCAAGGTCAGAGGTTTTGCCGTCCGTGAGGTGACTACCCTCCCGGAGGTGTCAAGGGTCTGCAACCCGGTCTGGGTCCCGGCTGCCACAACCGCTGTCTGCCCATCGCCCTGCTCCCGATAGCGAACGCTCTTTGCGGCGAACACAGCTCGGTCCACATGCTCTCGATCTGCCACGAACTCCGCCGCGGCTTCTTCATTCGCTCGACAGGATTTGCAGGTGGATAGTGATAGGGGTGGTAGAAGCCCGGTTTGTGGGGTCATCCACGCCCGCGACAGTTCATCCAGGTAGTAGCGCACGAAGGCTTCTGCGCCGGCGTTGGTGTGTTGCCGGGCGGCGGCGGGGACCTGCCCGGGCGTCGGTGATGGTGGTGTCGTCGATGTCGGGGTGGATGCTGATGCCGCCGACCGCGATACTGTGCCAGTCCCCGTCGTCGGCCCAACCTGATCATCACCCCCGCACCCTGACAGCACCATCACAGCGACGATCACGCCGCCACCACCAATACGCAGCCACGACACCATGTGTGCCTCCCTGCTCCCACCAACGAGTCAAACACACACCACACCAGCCCGCACGGCGTCATCCACAACCGAACGTGGACCACCGATCTGGGAATGGCCACTAGAGCACCCACCTTCGCCACCACCAGCCACGTTCAATGATTGGGGCGGAGTCCACGGCAATCGATCGCATGGGATGATCCCCGGGTCATGAGTCAGCCTCGGGTGATCCTCAGCGGTGCCTCGCACTGGCACGCGCCGCTGTATGTTGATGCACTCGCTCGGTCTGATGCTCGGGTGGTCGGCGTCGTCGATGACGACAGTCAGATCAGGTCGAGGACCGCCGCCGCGTTGGCGAGCACGCCGTTCTCACACGTCGGTGATGCCCTTGCAGCGGAACCGGCCGATTTGGTCGTGGTTCTTGATCGACACGACCGTATGCCTCAAGCGGCCACTGAAGCGGTCGCCGAGGGGGTGCCCATTCTTTTGGAAAAGCCCGGAGCCTCCTCGCTGGCAGATCTGCGCTCCCTGCGCGATCAAGCGGCCGCCGCAGGGGTGGCGATCACGGTTCCGTTTGTCCACCGTCGGGCCCCATTCGCCCACTACTTGCTCCACGCCAGCCATCCCGCCAGTTTGAGTGTCACCTACATCGCCGGTCCCCCGTCGCGCTATCCCGCCAACGGATCACCATGGATGCTCGACCCCGTCGCGGCCGGAGGCGGGGTGCTCGTCAATCTCGGCGTCCACTTCGTGGATCTGGCTCGGGTTCTCTTCGGGCGGTCCGTCAGCAGGGTCCACGCGACGGTGTCGCACGTTCATGGGCTGGGCGTCGAGGACTTCGGCAGCCTTGTCCTGGAATTCGGCCCATCGCAGGTCGCAACGATCGAAGTCGGCTACCTCTACCCCACTGCGCCGTCAACGCGACACGTCAGCATTCGACTGGCAGCAGCAGATCGATTCGTGTCGGTCGCGCACGATGGCGCGGTCCGAACGACCTATGCTGACGATCGGACGACGGAGGCGTGGGTTGATCTTGACAGCGATTCCCTCTTTCTCCCGTTCGTCCAGGCGGCCCTCGCCGGATGCGGCAGCGGCTTCCCCGGCCTTCCCACCATGGACGACCTCGTGGAAGCCATGGAGGTGATCCACGAGGCATACCCAGCCAACCCGACGACGACTGAAGCGAGATCGACATGGGCGACGTGAGCATCTACGACGTCGCGCGCGCTGCGGGTGTTCACGCTTCGACCGTGTCTCGGACGTTCAGCAACCCCCAGGCCGTCAGCGCTGCCACTCGAAGACGAGTCCTGAAGGTGGCAGCCGAGCTGGGTTATCGAGTTAATCCATTGGGTCAGGCGCTGCGCCGTGGTGCCAGCACCCTCGTGCCCCTCATCGTTCCGGACATCACCAACCCCTTCTACGGTGAGCTGGCCGATGCCGTGGCTGCCGCTGCCGGGCCGCGTGGCTACCAAGTGGTTCTTTGCGTCACCCAGGGAAGTGAGGCCCAGACCACGGCATTTCTCGCTTCCATGCACTCGCTCCTGAGCCCCTTCGCGATCATCGCGCCATCCACGCGCCTGGACCCCGTGTCCTTGGGGACGGTGGGCCTGGCCAAGCGCATCGTCGTCATCGACCGGCTTCCCGAGAATCTCGATCTGCCAACCGTGGTCATCGACAACGCACTCGGCGTTCGACTGGCGTTCGAGCACCTGTATGCCCTGGGCCATCGGCGGATCGTGTTCCTGTCCGGCACCGTCGGGACCTTCAGTGGGCAGGCTCGCCGGGCGGCCTTCCATGATTTGGCTGAGGCCCATGGCATCGAGCCGACCATCTTGCTCGGCGGCTACGGATCGGCGGCTGGGCGTTCGGCGGCGGATCAGTTCCTCGCCATGGACCCTCGCCCAACAGCGGTGATGTCTTCCAACGACATGGCGGCCTACGGCTTCATGTCTGCGGTGTGGTCCTCCGGGCTTCGCATCCCCGAAGACCTCTCTGTCGTCGGTTTCGACGGCCTGGCTATCGGGGAGACCTTCGTCCCGCCGATAACGACCATCGCCCAGCCCGTCATTGAGCTTGGCGAGCGTGCCGTGCTCCTGGCCGAGCGTCTGTTGGCCACCGAAGAAATCGGCCATGAGGAGCTCATGCCAACGCTGCTCACGAGGGCATCGACAGCCCCGCCTCAGGCAGGCTCGTAAGACCCACCCCTTGCGCAACAATCGATTGCAGGATACCTTGGCTGCAATCGATTGTTAGGTGAGGTGTCCGTGAAGACCAGCGACAATGTCCCGCTCTGGGTTGCCGGGCATACCCTGGGTACGCCGCACCAACGTCCGGCCGACGCGGTGCGCCTCTTCCACGCCGCAAAGCTGGATGGCGCCGAGATCATTTGGCAGGACGATTACCGCGGAGGCATCCCAGAGCACGACAACGGCGCCGTCCTAGCCGACATTCGCCAGGCTTGCGCCGAGACTGGGCTGGACGTTATCGGGCTCACCCCGTATATGACGGATTTGAACTCTTTGGATCCCGCCGATCGGGACCGAGACCTGGAACGGTTTTCTCGTTGTCTGGCCGACGCTGAACAACTTGGGGCTGGCCTGGTCCGGGTCTATGCCGGGAGTTACACCCCCGATCAGGTTGACGAGCGCGCCAGCCGATGGGCTCGCCTGGTGGAGTCTTTGACGGAGCTCGCACCCATTGCCGCCGGCCATGGAGTGGTGCTGGTCGTCGAAAACCACTTCAACACCATGACCATGACTGCCGCCGAGTCGCAGGCCCTCGTCAACGATGTGAGCCACCCGAACGTCGCCATCCTCTACGACCAGGCGAACCTCACCTTTACCCACGGCGAGGACTATCACGACGCGGTGCGTATTCAGGGTGGGAGCATCGCCCACGTCCACGTCAAGGACTTGATCTTCGTGGACCGAGAGCGCCCGTTTTCGGCGTCGTCGGTCGCCACGGTCAGTGGGGAGGAACGCGCCGTGCGTTCCCGTGTCGTCGGCGACGGCGAGCTTGATTGGACGGCCATCATGCGAGATCTCTTGAACACCGGATATCGCGGTGCGGTGTCGCTTGAATACGAATATCGATGGCACCCCCATGACCTACCCGAACCTCTTGAAGGATTTACCCGCGGCGCAGAGCGCATTCGTGCCGCGATGACCGAGGCGCTCACCCAATGACATCGGCAAAGGCCGAGAGGAAGGCGGTCGATATGAGCCCCATGGACCCCTCCGCTGGTACCAACCCCGACACCAGCGCGGGGACAGGCGACGTCGAGGCGCTCCCACCGGCAGCTGATCCCACCGGAGGACCGAACCGCCGGGCGAGTCGCTCCCCATGGTCAAGCACAGTGGCGCGCTTCGGACTACCCACCGTGGCCTTCTTGGCTGTGCTTGGCATTTGGCAACTGGCGGTGGCCGCGCTGGGGGTCCCCTCCTACATCCTTCCGGCACCGACCGCAGTCTTCAGCCGCATGGCCGGCATGGTGCCAACACTATGGGACGCCAGTTTGGTCACTGGGGGCGAGGTCCTCGCTGGTTTCGCCATTGCTGCGGTGGTCAGCATTCCCCTGGCATACGTCATTGCCTCCGTCAAATGGGTGGAGACGACGTTTTATCCCCTCATCGTCGTGCTTCAGACCATTCCCAAAATCGCTGTTGCCCCCCTATTCATTGTGTGGTTCGGATTCGGCAGCATGCCAAAAATCCTGCTCACCTTCCTCCTGTGCTTCTTCCCCATCCTTGTCGACACCCTGACCGGCTTCAAGGCCCTGGATCCCCGACTGCTCTACATCACCAAGTCCATGGGGGCCACCCGAGTCCAAACATTTGGGTGGGTGCGGATGCCGGCAGCTTTGCCCTTCATCTTCAGTGGTCTCAAGGTCGCCGTCGTGCTGGCCGTCACCGGGGCCATCGTCGCCGAGTTCGTCGGTTCCAACGCCGGACTCGGTTACCTGCTGCTCCGGGCGTCGGCAAACCTCGACACCGCCCTGATCTTCGGTGTCCTGGTCGTCCTCAGTCTTTTGGGCCTGCTCTTCTCGAGCGCTGTCGAGGTGCTCGAACGTGTCGTCGCGCCCTGGGCCCGTTATACCGATCACTAACGCCCACGAATCACCGCCTCCACCCTTTGAAAGGAACACCATGTTTCGTCGGAACGTCGCCGTCAAGCGCACCGTGCTCTTTGCCGCTGCGGCCGTAGCCGTTACCGCACTCACCGCATGTGGGGACTCACCCGCAGCGCAACAAGCATCATCGGGTTCCGCCGGCTCTTCCGGAAGCCCCACGTCGGTCACCGTCACCCTCAACTTCCTTGCCGGGGCCCCAAACAGCGGATTCATCCTGGCCAAGGAAAAGGGCTATTACGCTGAGCAAGGTCTCGATGTCAAAGTCCAAGAAGGACAGGGGTCCAACTCAACCGCCTCACTCGTGGCAGGTGGCAAGTCAGAATTCGGGTATGCCGATGGACCCTCGGCGATAACGGTGGCATCAAAAGGTGGGGCTTTGGTGAACATTGGCCCCATCCTGCAGACCAACGGCTTCTCTGTCATGTCTTTGAAAAAGTCAGGGATCGCTTCCATCAAGGATCTCCAGGGTAAGAGCGTGGCTCTCCAACCGGGCACGGCCCAGGCCAGTCTGTTTGATGCCGTACTAGCCGCAGCAGACGTCCCGAAGTCTAGCGTTGACATCGTCAATCTCGACCCGTCGGCGCTTGTCGCTTCTCTGATTCAAGGCAAAGTGGACGCCATTACCGCCGGAGCCGACAACCAGGCCGTCCAGCTTCGTGACCAAGGTGCCGACATTAACGAGGTGTTGTACCGAGACGCCGGGGTCCCGACGATCGGCCTTTCGATGATTGCTTCCTCCACCTATGCCGAGCAGAACCCCGAGGTGGTCAAGAAGTTCGTCGCGGCCTCGCTCAAGGGTTGGAGCTACGCCGTGCAACACCAGGACGAGACGGCCGATGTCGTGGCCAAGGCATTCCCGCAAGGTGCTGACGCAAAGGCCATCAAGGAACAATTCGCTGTCGACGCTCAACTGATCTGCCCGTCAGCGGACTCCAAGGTCGGCGGCACTCCGGAGTCGAACTGGACCGCCACCTATGACCTTATGGTCAAGTACCTTGCCCTGCCGACCGACAAGCCCATCACCGACTACTACACCAACGACTACCTACCCGCTGAGCTCCCGGCATGCTGACGGACTCGCCGACGCGCACGCGCGGTCTGTCTATCGAAGGTCGGGGCCTGGGGAAGGAGTTCGAGACTCAGGACGGCGTTAACGTCGCCCTGAGCCCGACCGACTTCTCCATCGCCCCCGGCGAATTCGTCAGCGTCGTGGGCCCGAGCGGATGCGGCAAGAGCACCCTCATGCTCATGGTCGCCGGCCTGCTCGCGCCAAGTTCGGGTGAAGTGCGGATCGATGGCCAGGTGTTGACGGATCCGTTGACCGACGTCGGCATTGTCTTTCAGGACGACCTCTTGCTCGACTTTCGCACGGCCCGGGACAACATCCTCATGCAGGGCCGCATTCGCGGACTCGACATGGAGACGCAGCGTCAGCGCACCGACGAGTTGATGGATCAGCTCGGCATATCTCAGGCGGCCAACCGGTATCCGCGACAGCTGTCTGGTGGCATGCGTCAGCGGGTAGCCATCGCCCGGGCGCTCGTGCACGATCCGTCGGTGTTGCTCATGGACGAGCCGTTTGGCGCCCTCGACGCGCTGACCCGAACCCAGATCCGGATCGATCTGGAAGCGCTGTGGCGTGAATCTCCCAAGTCCGTCCTGTTCATCACCCATAGCGTGGAGGAAGCCGTGGGTCTCGCGGACCGGGTCATCGTCATGGGGCCTTCTCCAGGCCGCATCGTTCGCGAGATCCCCGTTGATATCCCCCGACCTCGTCCGGTGCAGGTGGGAGACGAAGCGGCCTTCGCGCAGCACTCGAGCGAGATCTTCGAGATATTCAAAAAGCTCGGCGTACTTCATGACTGATCCCCGGCCGCTGCGGGTCGGACTCATTGGCGCTGGAACCATCGCCCGATTGGCCCAGCTGCCCAGCTTGGCGGCTGACCCGTCAGTGACGATCGCCGGCGTCGTCACCGGATCAGCGGCGGAAACCGATGAGGTTCTCCGCCGCTGGCCGATCGAGCGAGGATACGGCGGGGCTGAGGAGCTGTTGGAGCACGCCGCGGTGGACGCCATCTTCGTCCTTACCCCCAAGCAGCTGCACACGCAGTACGTCCAGCTGGGAATTCAGGCGGGAGTCGGTGTCTACTGCGAGAAACCACTGGCTTCCACGCTGGAAGACGCCGAGCGGTTGGCATCGGCAGCACAAACGACAAGCGCGCCGGTCATGGTTGGGCTGAATAGGCGCTTCGCCCCGGTATATCAAGAAGCCCACGCGCTCATGAAGGAACCACCGTTGTTCGCCGTCGGACAGAAACATCGGGTGGGCAGCGAATATCGAGCGACCATCGAGAATGGCATCCACATGGTGGATCTGCTCCGCTGGTTTTGCGGCGACGCCATCGAGGTGACGGCAACATCGGCCGGCGACCAGTGGGCCGAAGACGGCACGGCGGCCATGATCCGGTTCGACTCTGGGGCGACGGCACTCTTTCTTGCCGCCCGGGTCGCCGGAGAGTGGGACGAACGTCTGGAGCTGTTTGGTGCCAACACAACTGTCCGCGTTGTGGCCCCCGACCAGATGTCGGTGGTGACCGGCGGGCGGAGTACGACGATGACCATGCGCGCCGAGGCCGCAGGGTGGGTGGATATCACGATGTCGGCGGGGTTTGCCCCCGCCGTCGCGCACTTCCTCGACTGCGTGCGCACTGGACGTCGCCCCTTGACGGACGCAGCCGAAGGGCTCGCCTCCCTGCGACTTGCACTGGACATCGTCGCGGCGGCAGGGCTTCCCACCTCGGATCGCGACGACGCGTGATGCGACGATGAGGGTGGGCGTCACAGGTGCGGCCGGGTTCCTAGGGGTGGCGATTGTCCGGCTATTGACCGATCGAGGACATGAGGTCCTCCCGCTCGATGCGCGTCCCAGCACGGTGGCCGGGCTGCCTGTGCGTGCGGTCGACATCAGGGACGTTGACGGCATGGTCGCCGCATGGGAGCGCCCCGACGTGGTCGTGCATGCCGCGGGTGTGGTCGGGGTGGCCGGCGCTGCTGCCGCGCTGGTCAGATCCACCTCGGTCAACGTCCTCGGCAGCGTCTCGGCCGCGCTCGCGGCACGGGCGGCCGGGGCGTCACGGATCCTCCTGCTGTCCTCCGATGAGGTGTACGGGGAAACCGATAGCCAACCGGTGGTCGAGGACAGCCCCTGCCGTCCCACATCGGCATACGGCACCCAGAAGCTTGCAGCCGAACGCCTTGCCGGTGCCGTGGCCGACATCAGTTCTGTTTCAGCGCGCGTGACCTGGGCATACGGACCTGGTTTTCCCCGAGCACGACCGCCGCAGCCGTGGATCGATGACGCTCGCCACGGGGGTATCTCGCCACGGTCGCCAGGTGCGGATCACCGGGCCGACTTGGTGTACGTCGACGATGTCGCCATCGCCGTCGGCCTACTCACCGAGGCAACAGCCCTCAACTACGAGGCATACAACATCGGCGCCGGGCGCAGCTGGTCGCTTCGTGATGTATCCGACGAACTTCGCGCGCTCGTGCCCAGCTGGCACATCGACCTCGACCCCGGCCTGATGCCGGGTATCAGTCCACGGGGACCCGTCGACACCCGCCGAATCCACACTGAATTGGGTTGGGCGCCGACCTTTGACCTCCAAACAGGTCTTGAGGATGCTCTGCGTGCTCGAGACCCTCACCTCTCACGAAAGGTCCGGGCATGACCAAACTCAAAGTTGGCATCTATCTGCCGAGCTTCGGATACCCCTCAGATGACGGTATCGACCACGCAGACCGCCTGCGTCGCTGGTGCGTGCGCGCCGAGGAGTTTGGCTTCGACTCCATTTGGGTGACCGACCACATGCTCAGGGCCAGAAACATGTATGCCTACACCTGGCTGGAGCCACTCTCGACGCTGGCCTTCGCCTCGGCCGTGACCTCGCGAGTCGAGCTGGGCACCGGGGTCCTGCTCCTCCCGCTGCGTCAGCCGGTTATGCTCGCCAAGACGCTGGCCAGCATTCAACAGACGGCCGGCGGTAGGTTGATCCTCGGTGCCGGCACCGGCTGGTACCCGCCCGAGATGGCCGCCATGGGAGTCAAGCCCTCCGAGCGCGGTCGGCGAACCGACGAGGTCCTGGATGTCGTGCGGGCTCTGCTCGCCGGCGAGCCTGTCACCCACAACGGTCGGTTCTATTCCTTCGAGGACGTTCACATCGAACCGTCGCCGGTTCGTCTGCCGGTGTGGGTGGGCGGTGGCAGTCAGGTGACCGGTGAGCAGTCGGTCGAAAAGCCCGAGCTGCACCCTCGCGTTCGCGACCGCATCGTGGCCGCCGACGGTTGGTTCTCACGGCCGAGTGCTCAGCCGCAGCAGGTGGCCGATGACTGGAAGCTCGTCGCTCAGGCGCTGGAAGACGCCGGACGGGACCCGGACACGATGATTATCGGTCACGGCCAGTGGCTGCACCTGACGGAGGAGGACGACCCACGTCGAGCACGTGACATCCAGTACCGGCTGGCCGCCGAAGTCCTCGGCGACGGGCGTGACGAGGAGCACCTTGAGCGGTCCTACCTATTCGGGACTCTGGATGAGGTGGTTCGGGCGTGCCAGGCCAGGGTCGATGTCGGCGTGGAGCACCTCATCATCCACCCCTACACCGACGATCCGGCCCAACTGGAACTGTGGGGGTCTCAGCTGCTTCCGCAGCTGAAGTCGATGGACGTGCGGCGGCCTGCCCGATGACCATGCCGGGCCTGTCGCACGTGGACCATGTCGCCCTGACCGTCCCCGACCTTGACGAAGCAGTGGCGTTCTTCGTCGACCATTTCGGGGCCGAGGAGTTGTACCGTTCACGGCGCGGGCCCGACCCGGATTCCATGCCCACCGACTTCGGTGTCGACGCCGATGCCTCGCTCGAGTTGTCCATGTTGCGCATGCCTCCCAATCTCAATCTGGAACTGTTCCACTGGCAGAGTTCGCAGCAGCGGGTCAACCATCCGCTGCCCTCGGATGCGGGAGGGCACCATCTCGCCTTCGAGGTGGATGATGTGGACGCTGCTTCGGACTACCTTCGGGCCATCCCCGGGGTGCGATTGCTCGGCAAGGTTAAGCAGGTTGCGGCCGATAGTCCCCTCGTGGCTGGAAATCGCTGGACCTATCTGGTCGCGCCCTGGGGGTTGTATCTCGAACTCGTGGACAGATCCAGGGTCCTTCACCCACCGCGCTTCGTGGGACCGGCCGAATGGACGGCAGTCTGATGGCGCGCCTGCGTATGGGGATCGTGGGCGCCGGCAATATCGCATCGATCGCGCAATTGCCATCGTTGGTCGACCGAGATGACGTGGAACTCACCGCTTTGGTGTCTCGACGCGAAGATCCTTCCGGGCTTGTTCGGCGGTGGGGCTTCAAGGCAGTGCATGGCTCAGTCGAGGAGATGCTCGAACGCGAGAGCCTTGATGCGGTCTTCGTCCTTACACCTCGTTCGGAGCATGCCGCGACTGTGGAGACATGCCTACGGTTCGGCGTCGATGTCTTCTGCGAGAAGCCGCTGGCGACCAGCACGGCTGATGCGGAACGTCTTGCTGACCTCGCTGACAGCCTGGACCGGGTGGTCATGGTGGGCCTAAACCGACGGTATGCGCCGGCATACGTGGCCGGACGGGAAGTGTTCGGGGAGTCCGGGGCCCAGCAGTGCATCGCGCAGAAGAATCGAGCCGGTTCCGAATACCGGGCGACCTTCGAAAACGCGATTCACATGGTGGACCTCCTTCGGTGGTACTGCGGCGGCGAACCGGTATCCGTCGCCGCGCACGCCTGCGGGAATGATGAGTGGGAGGAGGATGGGGCCAGCGCCTTGGTGCAGTTCGATAACGGCAACGTCGGTGTCCTTGTGGCGGCGCGCACAGCTGGCGCGTGGGAGGAGAACCTCGACGCCTACGGCGGCGGGGCGTCGGTTCACGTCCAGGCTCCCGAAAGACTCAGCGTGAGCCGCAACGGCAACACCACGACCCGGGATTTGTCCAGCGAAGCGTTCGGATGGGCTTCCGCCACCTCAACGCTAGGTTTTCGAGCCAGTGTCGACCATTTCATCGACTGCATTCGAGAGCACCGCGTCCCGGAAACCTCAGCTCGCGAGGCGGCGGGCACCCAAGCGCTCCTGGATCGCATTTTGGCTGCTGCCGGCCTGCCGACGCAGGAGCAAGAGGGCCGACAGTGGACCAGCCACGCGACTCGTTGACTGGCCGAGGCCGATCAACGAGTCGCGAGGACGTCCATCACAGGTTCCAGGCTCGGCTCGGTGGGGTTGGCGTCGACAGACACGATTGTGGCATCGGTCCAGCGACATCGACGCTCGCTGACCAGCTTCAGGTAGTCCTGCCAATGGGCCAGCTTCCACCGATCACGAGGTAGTGAGCGGGCGGCAATCCGCGCCCGCGCCGTATCCGGGCTCGAGGTCAGCTCGACGACGACGACGCGGGCGGGTGGCCAGCCGGCCTCGATGCGAGCCGATGCCAGATACGCGGGATTCTCGAGGTGGTCAAAGAAGGGAGCGTCCACCACGACCGAACATCCGACGGACAGAATGTCAGCGGCCACCCCGAGCAGGGCTTGGTACTCGGCTGGGAAGACCTCATCAAGATAGACAGGGCTGCTCTCCCGCTGCAGCGGATCGACGCCGAGTTGACGCAAGAGGAGCGTCGTCAGTGGTTCCACAAGCCTGTCTTTGTCCAGGTATGCCGTCCCCGTCGCGGCGGACAGGCGCCGGGCATACGTTGACTTGCCGGTGCCGGCTGGGCCGAGGACGAAGACGGCGAATGGGTCGGTCATTCGGCCACTGACTGTCGGGCCCGGCGGACGGCGTCAAGAAAGTCTCGGGCCGCAGCCGTCACCGCGGACGGCTCTGCGTGAGGCCCCCCGGCCTTGGTTACGGCGCTGCCGACCCCC
Organism: Nostocoides sp.; assembly: GCA_047974805.1. Taxonomy (GTDB): domain Bacteria; phylum Actinomycetota; class Actinomycetes; order Actinomycetales; family Dermatophilaceae; genus JAJXUB01. Next base: position 12,036 of record JBKECS010000045.1, read on the forward strand.
ACGGCGCAGGCCCCCGCGGCGAACCATTCGTGAGCATTGTCTGGCGTCACGCCTCCTGCTGGAGCGATGGGCACTTGTGCCAGGGGTGCCATGACCGTCTTGAGGTACTCCGGTCCGAAGCCGCCGGTCGGGAAGAGCTTGACGATGTCTGCCCCAGCCGAAGCGGTGTCAAGTATCTCGCTGGGGGTCAACGCGCCGCTCATAGTGACTGCCTGGTATCTGTTTCCGACGGTGATCATTTCCGGAGACAAGTTGGGGCTCACCAGGAGCCCGGCGCCCGCGTTGACAGCGGCAAAAGCAGATTCGGCGTCTACGACCGTCCCGACACCGATCACGGTCCCGTCGTCTCGGTGTGCGTCAGCGAGACGCTCGACGATCGACAGCGCACGCGGAACCGAGTAGGTCACTTCAACGGCCCGGACCCCTCCCTCAATGGCGGCCTCGGCGACGCGATACGCAACATCGGCGTCATCGAGGCGGATGATCAGGATCACCCCAGTCTCATCGATGGTCTTCAGGCGCCTGAGTTTCGGGTACATAATTGAACAGATTACCTCAGAAAGTAACAATCGATGGATGCTTCATGACACTCATTCCGGCGCAGCGCCAAGAGTCCGTGCTTGCCGCCTTGCGCACCGAGGGAACGATCCCGCTGCGCGACTTGGCTGAGCGGCTTGGTGTCTCGGTGATGACGGTGCGCCGTGACATCCGCGCGCTTGAGGAGTCCGGCCTGGTTCGACCCGTTTCTGGTGGCGTGCAGCTTGCCCAAGGTCGTCAACCTCCCGTGGAGCGGGGGCGCCGTCGCACCCTTGAACGGGCGCGGAAGGAGGCTATTGCTCGTGCGGTCGCCGCCGAAGTGCCCCGGGGTGCAACGCTGTACCTTGATGCCGGCACAACGTGCCAGGCGGTAGCTGCCGCCTTGCCCGAGGGCCTCGACCTGACTGTTCTGACGCGTGATCTGCATACGGCGCTACTCGTAGGGGAGCGCGCTGGGGTCGATGTCTACCTCGTGGGTGGTCGTTTGGACCCACACAGCGGGGCCACCGACGGCAGCATGGCTGCCCTGGCGACGCCCACCATGGTGACGGACCTGTGCGTTCTTGGAACTGGGGCTTTTGATGGCCAGCATGGGATCACCACGACATCGCCTGACAAGGTGGCGGTCAAGCTGGCCGCGATGAGTCACACGTCGAAGGTCGTGCTTGCGGCGGACAGCACCAAGTTCGGTGCTGTGGCTCGATTCAGGGTGGCCGCCCTCGAGGACGTCGATCTCGTCGTCTCTGACAGTGAACTTCCTGTGCTGGCCCGAAGCGTTGTCACCAAGAGGGTGCCGTTTGCTGACTTCGCGTCGGGCTCAGCGGCGGACGACTGATCTGGCCGTGATCTGGTGCTTGCCCGGGCAGGCGGGAACTGCGCGACCGGATGTGCATGGCTTGCCTTGTGGGATTGGGCGCGAGGTGTTCCTGGAACTGCTGAGCGTGGGTGTCTGGTTCGAGAGTGGCGGAAGAATCGTCCATCGTCGCCGCTACTGACCACGTTTGGTGTCTTCTCGCCCGCGATGGGGGTTAGGGGATGAGGTGGGCGTGGGCTTGGGCGACGGTGATGGTGGTGGCGGGTTGGGTGATGGTGACGTGGTCGGGGATGGTGTGCCAGGGGCCGGTGTTGATCTGGTAGTCCGCGCC
>JBKECS010000061.1:0-3661 GCA_047974805.1 Nostocoides sp.
ATCACTGTTGGGAACGGGCCACGAGCGCGTCCCCGAGCCGGTCGGCATACCGCAGGGTGCGGATGACCAAGGGGACCACCACCGCCAGTGGGTTCAAGCTGGCTCCGCGGGCCCGAGCCGCGTCGCGCACGTCCACCGAGAGCCCGGCCACGACCGCCACCGATCGAATCCCCAAGGCGACCACCAGCCCAATGGACTCGGGCTCGACCCCGAAACGGCGCAACGGGCCAGCGGCACGTTCCACCACCTCGACGAGATCACTCGTGCGGGTGGTCAAGGTCACCAGCGCGGCGAGCAACACGAGCGCGACGAAACCCCCGGCCAGGACCACTGCCCGCTCCCAGCCGCTGGACCACAGCTGCACGGCCCCGACGGCCACCGCGACGAGCGCCATAGCGCGCAGCTGCCGCGCAACGACCCTGACCGGAAGCCGGGCCGCTGCATAGAGGCCGACCACGATGAACAAGGCCCCACCCATGCTCATCGGGGTTCGCAGGCTGAGTATGCCGATGCTGGCCAGCACCAGCCCAGCGACTTTGACCCCGGCCGGCAGCCGGTGAATAACCGATGCCCGGGGGAGGTAGAGCGCGACCGTACTCATTGGCGCCGCCCGCTGGTAGTTCGGTGGCTTCGGCGCAGCGTCATCGGAACAACCCCCGGTAGAACTCCACGGCCGCACCGGGATCACCGTCGAAGGCCACGCGCCCACCACGGAAGACCAGCGCCCGATCCATGTCGGAGAGCAGGTCCAGTTGATGGGTGACCAAGAGGACCTGCTCGGGTAGCTGGGCGATCCGCTCGCGGATAGCGGCTGCGTTGCCGAGATCGAGCAGGGTCGTCGGCTCATCGAGGATGACGATCTTGGGCCTGGTGATGAGCACCGCGGCCAGCGCCAACAACTGCTTCTCTCCACCGGAGAGCTGCTGCGCCGGTTGATCGGCATAGCCGGACAGCCCGTATGCCGCCATCGTGTCGGTGACGGCCTCGGCGACGGCCGCCTTGGTCATGCCGCGTCGACGCAGCCCGAAGGCGAGGTCTTCGGCGACCGTCGGCATGACGATCTGGGCGTCGGGATCCGAGAAGCAGTACCCGACGGACCGACGCACGTCGCGTCGGTGCCGGCTGGTGTCCAAGCCGTCGACGGTGACGCTCCCGGTCACCGGGATGACCAGGGCATTGATCATTCTGGTGAAGGTCGACTTGCCGGATCCGTTTGCGCCGATCACACCGATTCGATGTTCGGTCAACCGGCAAGTGACCTCAGCCAGCGCCGGGCGGGGACGGCCGTCGGCACCTGGGTAGGCGTGCCCGACACCGTCGAACTCGATCACCGGCATGCCTGGACCACCAATGCCGTGCCTTGGCCGCCTCCGGCCGCGATAGCGGCCAAGCCGTAGCGGCCGGCGCCCTGACGGACAAGTTGGCTGAACAGGCGAACCACGAGGATGGCCCCGCTGGCCCCCCAGGGATGACCGAGGGCAAGCGCGCCCCCGTCCCGGCACACCCGTTCCTCGGCGATCCCCAAGGCGTCGCAGCAGGCCAGCACCTGTCCCGCGAACGCCTCATTGAGCTCGATGACATCGAGATCGGCCACGGACAATCCTGCCTCGCGCAGGGCGGCGCCCACGGCCGGGACGATGCCCAGACCAGGCCGGCGGGGATCGACCCCCGCTGACGCGGAGCCGATGATCCGCAACCCGGACATCCCCTCTCGCTCTGGGGTCAGGGCGACCACCGCCGCACCGTCGTTGATCCCGCAGGAGTTCCCGGTCGTCACGCTCCCGCCGGCGCGAAAGGCCGCCGGGAATCGGCTCAACAGGTGCGCCGACAGGCCGGGTCGGGGCCGTTCATCGGTGCTCAGCCCCGCGAGGGGGACGAGTTCGGCGGCGAACCGACCCTCCCGGGCCGCCACGACGGCGCGTGCATGCGAACGGGCCGCATACGCATCCTGGCGCTCCCGCGAGATCTCAGCCTCCTCGGCGAGGAGGTCGGCAGCGATCCCCATGTCGATGTCCACCCCCTCCGGCGCGAAGGGGGCCCGGGTGTAGCGCACCGGGTCGCCGTCGGCGGGGGGCCAATAGCGCCACGGTGCGGTCGAGGCGGATTCGACGCCACCGGCGAATACGGGGGTGTGGCCGCGACCCACCAACCGTGCCCCGACCTCGATAGCGGCCAGTCCGCTGGCGCATTGCCGATCGACAGTCAGTGCTGGTGTGGCGTCATCAAGACCGGCGCTCAGGGCGGCCACCCGGGCCACGTTGCCGCCGGGGCCCATGGTGTTGCCCAGGACCACCTCGGCTGGGGCGCCGACCTCGCTCGCCAAGCTGGCCAACACCGTGGCGCCCAGGTCGCCAGCAGTGACTGTGGCCAACCCTCGGGCCACCGTGCCCACCGGGGTACGCTGCGCAGCGATGATGATGGCGCTGCTCATGGCGACGTCTCCCGGGTGCTGGCGAACTCCGTGAGCGCGTCCCGGTCCAGCTTCCCGGCCGAGGTTTGCGGCAGAGCCGACACCAGGAGGACCTGGCGTGGCCGGTGGGTCAGCGGCAGGCGTTGACGCGCGTAGGCCAGGAGCCGGGTCTCGTCTTCGGGGTCGGTCACGCTCAACCCCACCACAGCGCCGAGGAAGGGGTGCGGCACGGCATGCACGGCGAACGGAGCCCGCGCCAGCGGCGCCAGGACCGACTCGATGTCGGCGATCAACACGGTGGCCCCGCCGGTGGTGATGGCCTCGGGGCGACCGCGAACGATCAGGGCCGGCGCCTGGTCCGGACCGCGTGTCCACGCGCCCAGGTCGCCGACCGTGGCCCAACCGAGATTGTCGCGGCGAAGGGACCCGGTGGGCCCGTCGTACCCGGAGCACAGCCAGGGGGAGCGGACCCAGATCACCGCCTCTCGGAGATCGATCTCCACCTGGGGGAAGGTCCGCAGGCCGTCGCCGTCGGGATCGGCGGCGACGAAGCTGAGCTCGGCCGCCCCGTAGTAGCTGCGCACCACGAGGCCACGATGTTGCGCCGCCGCCCGGGTCGCCGCCGGGAGCGACGCGCCTGCCGTGGTCACCACGGTCCCAGGCTTCAGACAGTCGCCGACGGCCCACAGCTGGGTCGGGGTGAGGCAGGCGTGGGTCGCTCGGATCGGATCGTCGACGAGTTGCGCGCCCGCCTCGGCCGCGTGCACCGCGGCGAAGAGGACCATCGTCGAGGTCATCGGTCCCGGCACCCACAGCCGGGCCCCGGCCCGGACCCCGGACAGGTTGGCGTACGCGTCAAAGGAATTCCACCATGAGTCGGTGGTGCGGACGATCCGGCGGGCCGTCGATGTCGTTCCCGCGGTGGCCAGGGACAGCACAGAGCCGCGCCGGTGGGCGCTGCGAACGGCGCTCACCGGGTCGGGATGCTCATCGGGACGTACGACGGGATGCAGGGTCAACCTCCGAATGTCGCCATCTGCCAGGCAGCGTAGGCCCAACGGCCGGCCCTGGTGGGGATTCGGCCAGCCAGTGGGCCGAATGGGGCTAGCCCGGCGTCGGTTGGAACACCGAACTCCCCGAGAGCGACGTGGCACCCCCATCGCCCAACGCGCCTGCGGTCACCGTTGGTTGGCGAAAGGCTTGGTCGAGGTCGGCCGGTGCGGCACAGTTGGGGCATGGACCCCGCGAGCG
>JBKECS010000027.1:0-25640 GCA_047974805.1 Nostocoides sp.
GCCAGGGTGAGCACGCCGACCTTGCCCTGATGGAGATTGCGGTGCACGTCGAGGGCCGCCTGGCCGACCTCGTCCAACGGATACACCTTGGAGAGGGTCGGATGGGTGATACCGCGGGCGATGAGATCGTTGGCCTCCCACGCCTCCCGGTAGTTGGCGAAGTGGCTGGAGACGATCCGTTTGAGGTTCATCCACAGGTAGCGGTTGTCGTACTCATGCATATAGCCGCTGGTCGAGGCGCAGGTGACGATGGTGCCGCCCTTACGGGCTACGTAGACCGAGGCGCCGAAGGTCTCCCGGCCCGGGTGCTCGAAGACGATGTCGACGTCGTGCCCGCCGGTCAGTTCGCGGATGTCCTTGCCGAGACGCTGCCACTCCTTGGGGTTTTGCTTGGTCCCGTCCTCGTTCCAGAACTGGTAGCCGTTCGCCCGCCGGTCGATGATGAGCTCGGCGCCCATCCGCCGGCAAATCTCGGCCTTGTCCGGGCTGGAGACGACACACACCGGGGTCGCCCCACCGGCGAGGGCCATTTGGGTGGCATACGAGCCCAAACCGCCCGAGGCACCCCAGATAAGCACCCGGTCGCCAAGCTTCATGTGTGCCCCGTTGTGCGAAATCAACTGTCGGTATGCCGTGGAGTTCACCAACCCCGGCGACGCCGACTCCTCCCAGGTCAGGTGGGCCGGCTTGGGCATGAGCTGGTTGGCCTTGACGATGGCCAGCTGCGCTAGGCCGCCGAAGTTCGTCTCGAAACCCCAGATGCGCTGTTGGGGGTCCATCATCGTGTCGTCGTGGCCCTGAGGGTCCTCCAACTCCACCGACAGGCAATGCGCGACGACCTCCGTGCCTGGCTTCCACTTCGTCACGCCCGGCCCGGTGCGCAGCACGACGCCGGACAGGTCGGAGCCGACGATGTGGTAGGGCAGATCGTGTCGCTTGGCGTACTCACTGGTGCGGCCGTAGCGCTCGAGGAACCCGAACGTCGGCAGCGGCTCGAAGATCGAGGACCACACCGTGTTGTAGTTGATCGCGCTCGCCATCACGGCGACGAGGGCCTCACCGGGGGCCAGCTGCGGAACCGGCACGTCGTCGATGTGCAGCGACTGACGGGGATCCTTGTCCCGGGAAGACATCCCGGAGAACATCTCCACCTCGTCCTTATGCACGGTGGCAGCGCGGTAACTGTCCGGGATGGCGAGTCCGGTGTACGTCTCCTTCGTCCGATCGCCGGCCAGGATGGCGTCACGAATCTGGTCCATAGACATGAGTCCTCCAACAGTGCAGGCGCGGGCCGATAGGGGACGAACCTAACCGGATCGTCGTGTGGTTCGCGTCTCCTGTTGGCTCTGTCACGAGGTGAGAAGACTCACTGCCCCCGTTCGGCCTTGATGGCTAGCAGCTCACTAACGGTGACGAAGGTGTACCCGTCGGTTCGAAGTCGCGCGATGATTGCTCGGAGCTGGTCGATGGCAACCAGCCGCGTCGCCCCGCCGGTGTCGTGGCCGAGCACCACCGTGCCGGGACCCACATCGCGAGCGACGGCGGCTGCGATGTCGGCGGGACGCTGGACGTAATGGCTCTCGCGGAACTGGGCGCTCCACAGGATCGTCGTCAGGTTCGCCTCGGCGGCGGCCAGCACGGTCGAACCGCCCAAGTGTCCGTAGGGCGGGCGGAAGAGTGTCGGCGCCAACCCGTATGCCGTGGTCATGGCATCGGTACAGCGGGCGATCTCGTCGGTGACCCGGGCATACGTCAGCGTGGACAGGTCGGGGTGGGAATAGGTGTGGTTGCCCAGCTCGTGGTGGCCGACCGAGGCTCGGTGGAGGTCGCCGTGCGCCACGACGTGGTCGCCGCGCAGGAAGAACGTGGCGCGCACTTCCTCGTCGGCCAGGGCCGAGAGCACCTTGGGCGTCCAATCCGGCATCGGCCCGTCGTCGAACGTCAGCGCGATGACGCGCTCGCGGGTGTCGGCTCGCCAGAAGAGCCGCTCGCCGCTTGCGGACGGTTGGGAGAGATCGGGACGGATGGCCGAGTCCGGACCCCCATAGAACGGTTTGGGCCCCTGGGAGTGAGGCACGTTGGCGGCCCACTGCTGGGAAGCGAGCATGCCCAGGGCGACACCGCCCATCCCGGTGAGCAGCTGGCGACGACGTGGGGACACAGCCGAAGGCTACTGGCAGCGCGTTTCGGCAGGCCATCGCGCGAACTCCGGGTGCGGGCCGATGGCATACTGACCCGATCGAACGTCTGGGCGAAGAGGCGAAACCGTGCTATGTCGACCGGCCCTGATGGCCTCGGCCGTCTCCGCTGTGCTCGCGCTCAGTTGGACACTGGCATCCCCGTCCTCTCCGACCCCGGCCTTGTGGACCGCGCCGGGGTGGTATCTGGCCGAGGGCGCTGATGCCGATCGCCTGGCCAATGAGGAACTGACCTGGCTGTCCCAATCAGCCGTGCCCGGTTCGGGCGGTCCGTATGCCGACATGGCCCGGGACGCCCTGTTGGACCTGCATCGGCTGACCCTTGACAACGGCGCCGTGGTTGCCGGAGCCGGGTCCAAGTGGGCATACGTCTGGCCGCGGGATGCCGCGTTCGCGGCCGTGGCGTTCTTCCGTACCGGGCATGTTCGCGAAGCGGAGGCGGCCCTGGCCTTCCTCGCCCGCCGCCAGTCTGATGACGGCGGCTTTGCAGCGCGCTACCTGTCCGACGGCTCGGGCGTGCCCGATGGTCGGCCGCAGCAAGACGATGGCCCCGGATGGTTCCTGTGGGCGGCCGATCAGATCACCTTGGGGGCGTGGACCGCTGGACCGGTGACCCGTCAGGCGGCAGATCGCAGCCTCGCGCGGCTGCTGCGCCAGACCCGGGGCGGCACAAGCCTGCCGCCGGTGACTCCGGACTATTGGGAAGTGCCGCAAGATCGTGTCAGCCTTGGGGTGGTGGCCCCGATGCTGGCTGGGTTGACCTCCGCGGCGGGCCTGTATGCCCGGTTGGGCGATGACGGGCGAGCCCGGGCGGCCGGTGCCGCGGCCAGGTCGCTGCGGGAGACCATTGCGCAGCATTTCGGCCCGTCGTATCAGCGACTCGGCGACCGCGGTGGCCGGGATGCCGCGCTGGGGATGCTGCTGCCACCCTTCGGACCGCCCGATCCGGCTGTGCTCACGGCCTGGCGGCAGTACCAGCTCGGTGCATTGCGCCCGGCCGGCGGCCTGGCGCCGGGGACCGCTTGGCGTTCTCATCAGGAGTCCTGGACACCGGAGACCGCCCTGGTGGCCTGGAACGCGGCGGCGTTGGGGGATGAAGCCGCCGCCACGGCATGGCTGGATTGGCTGGACTCCGCCCGGACCGAGTGGGGTGCACTGCCGGAAAAGGTGCTCGCGAACGGGAGGCCCGCCGGTCCGGCGCCGCTGGCGTGGACCGGTGCCCTCGTGCTGTTGACCCTGACCGAGCTCGGAACGTCGGCACGCTACGAGACGTGACGCCGCAGGATCCGTCCGGGCGCGCGGTGGCGTGCCCCCCGCGGTGCTTGCGTCTGCGCAGGACGTCAGTGAGGCGAGTCGGCAGCGGGTTCGACGAGCTCGACCAGGACTCCACCGGCGTCCTTGGGGTGGATGAAGTTGACCCTGCTGTTGCTCGTGCCGCGCTTGGCATTCTCGTAGAGCAGCCGCAAGCCACGCTCGCGCAGAGTGGCGCTCACCGCGTCGATGTCCGCCACGCGATAGGCCATCTGTTGGATCCCCGGGCCCGACTTGTCGAGGAACTTGGCGATCGTGGAGGTCTGTGACAGCGGCGCGAGCAGCTGAATGCACGATCCGGAATCGCCGACGGCCATCATGGCTTCGCGCACGCCCTGCTCCTCGTTGACCTCTTCGTGGAGCAACTCCATGCCGTAGGCGTCCCGGTAGAAGGCGATGGCGGTGTCGAGGTCGGCCACGGCAACGCCCACGTGGTCGATCATGGTGAACAGCTGGCTCGTCATGGATGTCACCGTAGGCGCCCGGTCGGCCGGGCCACGCCGTGGTGTGGTGAGCAACACCCGGTCGCAGCGGTTCGGCATACGGTCGCCGCGGATACCCTCGACCCAGGAAATTCACATCCGACCCGACATCGCCGTTGGAGGCCCCCATGTCCACCCAACCCATCGCCGACCCGACTGTCATCATCGCTGGTGCCCGCACTCCGATGGGCCGGATGAGCGGCTCGTTGAAGGGTTTCTCCGCCTCCGACCTCGGCGCAGTGGCCATCGCTGGCGCCTTGGACAAGGCCGGGGTCTCTCCGGCCGATGTCGACTACGTCATCATGGGCCAGGTCCTGTATGCCGGTGAGGGGCAGATCCCCGCGCGGCAGGCTGCCTCCAAGGCCGGTATCCCGCTCAGCGTGCCGGCCCTGTCGGTCAACAAGGTATGCCTGTCCGGCCTGGACGCCATCGCGCTGGCCGACCAGCTCATCCGCGCCGGCGAGTTCGAGATCGTCGTCGCCGGCGGTCAGGAGTCGATGACGAACGCTCCGCACCTGCTGGAGAAGAGCCGTGACGGTTACAAGTACGGCGACGTCACCGCGCATGACTCCATGGCCAACGACGGACTGTGGGACTCCCTGACCGATCAGCCCATGGGCGCGCTCACCGAGTCCGCCAACACGGGCGACCTCTCGGTTACCCGGGAGCAGCAGGACGCCTTCGCCGCGCGCAGCCACCAGCTCGCCGCGCGGGCCTGGAAAGACGGCTACTTCGACAACGAGGTCGTCGCGGTCTCCATTCCGCAGCGCAAGGGCGAGCCGATCGAGTTCAAGACCGACGAGGGCATCCGCGCGGACACCACCGTCGAGTCCCTCGCCGGGCTGCGACCCGCCTTCGCCAAGGACGGCACCATCACCGCCGGGTCCGCCTCACAGATCTCCGACGGTGCCGCCGCAGTCGTCGTCATGAAGAAGTCCACTGCGCAGGCCCGTGGCCTGACCTGGCTCGCCGAGATCGGCGCCCATGGCGTGGTGGCCGGGCCGGACTCCAGCCTGCAGGCCCAGCCGGCCAACGCGATCAACGCCGCCTGCGCCCGGGAGGGCATCGCGCCCACTGACCTCGATGTCGTCGAGATCAACGAGGCATTCGCGGCGGTCGGGCTCGCCTCGACCAAACTGCTCGGCATCGATGCGGAGAGGGTCAACCCCAACGGTGGCGCCATCGCCATGGGTCACCCGTTGGGCATGTCCGGCGCCCGGGTCGTGCTCACCCTGGCCAACGAACTCGCTCGCCGCGGTGGTGGGATCGGTGCTGCTGCGCTGTGCGGCGGCGGTGGTCAGGGTGATGCGCTGATCGTGCGCGTCCAGTCCTGAGCATGGCTCGACCGGTCGAGGTTCCCGCGCTCGTCTCAGCGGCGCGTGAAGGCAGCCCCCGGGCGGTCGCCCGGCTTATCTCGCTCGTCGAGGACAACCATCCCGCGGTTCGGGACGTCATGGCGGCGTTGAGTCCGCATACCGGGTCAGCGCACGTCATCGGCCTGACCGGCTCTCCCGGAGTGGGCAAGTCCACCACGACGAACGCCCTGGTCGGGGCGTTGCGCACCCGTGGCCTGCGGGTAGGGATTCTTGCCGTTGACCCGTCGTCACCGTTTTCCGGCGGGGCACTACTCGGCGATCGGGTGCGGATGCAGGAACACGCGCTGGACCCGGAGGTCTACATCCGCTCGATGGCCTCCCGCGGGCATCTGGGTGGGTTGTCCTGGACCACCCCGCAGGCAATCCGGGTGTTGGATGCCGCCGGGTGCGACATCGTTTTGGTCGAGACCGTGGGTGTGGGCCAATCCGAGGTGGAGATCGCTGGGCTGGCCGACACGACCATCGTCCTGCTTGCTCCCGGAATGGGCGACGGTATCCAGGCGGCCAAGGCCGGCATCCTCGAGATCGGCGATGTGTTTGTCGTTAACAAGGCCGACCGTGAGGGTGCGGACGCCACCGTGCGCGACATCCGGCACATGATTTCCCTCGGCGATCGCACCGAGCCTGGGCTGTGGCGACCCCCGGTGATCAAGACGGTGGCCGCCGCCGGCACGGGAGTCACCGACGTCATCGAGGCCATCGACAAGCACTGGGCGTGGATGTCCGACAACGGCGCGCTGCGAGAGCGCCGGATCGCCAGGGCCGCCGATGAGATCGAAGCGTTGGCCTTGGCGACGCTGCGGGACCGCATGGGCAATCTGCGCGATGGCCACAACATCGAGCGTCTGGCGGGGCAGGTTATCGACGGGATCCTCGACCCGTATGCCGCTGCCGATGACGTGCTCGCCTCCCTCGGCTGACCGAGATCGTCAGGTCATCAAGCGCGTGATCACGGTCGGGCTGTTACGCCAGCCTAATGCGGCATACGGTGGTGCTCATGCTTGTCGCCTTTTCTGTCGCCCCCGCCATACCCGATGCGAACGGCTCCGTGCACCGTGCCGTTGCCGAGGCCGTGCGCATCGTGCGGGCCTCTGGGTTACCCAATCACACCGACGCCATGTTCACGACCATCGAGGGGGAGTGGGGCGAATGCATGGCTGTGGTCCAGGCTTGCTGCGAGGCGCTGAGCGCGCACTCACCTCGGGTGTCGCTGGTGCTCAAGGCGGATATTCGGCCCGGCTATACCGGTCAGCTGAGCGCGAAGGTGGATCGAATCGAGCAGGCCCTGACCACGGAGTGACTCGCCACTGGATTTGGGGAACTCCGCGGCGATGCGACACAGTTGAACTCCCACGACAGGTGCGGCCAACGGGCGCACAACGGGTGACCGGGTAAGGATTGAGAGCAGTGGTACTGGCCAAGCGGGTGATCGGTGGATTGCTGGGCTTGGTCGGCATCGGAGCGCTGGTGCTCGGCTCCTGGTTCATTGCTCATGTGGGCACGTCGGGGACCGCGACGTTCACGGTGGCTACCACAGGGGATGAGCCGGTCGTCATCCCGGCTCAGGTCAGCGCGCGGCTCACCGTCCCCGCGACGATCACGGCCACGGCGAGCAAAGGGACCGAGGTCTGGGTGGGGCGTGGTGGTGCCTCAGATGTCGCCGCGGCCCTCGGCACAACCGCGGTCACCACGGTGACCGCGGTGGACATACCCGGCTGGCAGCTGCGGACACGTTCGAGCGGATCGGGAGATCCGGCAGCGTTGTCCTCCTATGACATTTGGCGCAGTCAGTCCCGATCGATGAACAAGGTCGTGGTCGCCGTGCCGGTTGATGAGCACCCGCCGACGATCGTCATCGCCACCAAGGATGGCGGACCGACGCAGGTCACGATGTCCTGGACGCGCTCCCGCTGGTTCTTCCAAGCGCTGACCCTCTCCCTCATCGGGCTTCTGCTCGTCGCGGTCGGCGTGAGCTTCCTCCTGTCCAAGCGCCTTACCGCTGGAGGCGACGGTGACCGCGATGGCACGGCGCCCGCCCACGCGGCGACCGATCGGTCCGACCTGGCCGGTCAAGGCGGCGCCGACGACGGATCCACGGAGGGCGAAGGGCCGGCGCGTCCGCAGGGCTCGGACAATGAGGTGGCGACATGATCAGCCGCCGTACCGCGGTGACCGGCCCACTGTCCGCTCTCACGGTGGCGGCCTTGGCCGGGTGCGGCTTGGGTGATCGGGTGGCCGGGGTCCGCCCCGTGCCCACCGAGGCGGAAACCACCGCTCCGCTGGACACCACAGCCGCCGCCTTGATCAGTTCCCGGGTGCTCAGTGACGCCAACATTGCTGCGGCCACCGGTGGCGCTGCGGGTAGCAAGGCCCGGAAGGCGGTGATGACCGGTCATGCCCTGGCCATGGCCGAAGCCGCCGTGTCCACGAACACCGCGCCGGCGCTCCCCGATCCCTCGGTCCGCCCGCCGGTCGCCCAGGTGCTGGCGGTGTCCAGGTCGCACAACTGGCCCCGCTACATCGTGGCCACGACGCTGGACACGACGACCAGCACCCGATCCCTGCATGTGTTGGTGTCCGCCGCGGCCACCGGGCAGTACAAGGTCAGTGAGTCCATGCCCATGGTGAGCGGCACGAGCGTGCCCGGGCTCGGTCCGGTGGAGCAGGGGGTGGAGGTCGTTCCCAACGCCTCGGGGCTGCCGGCATCGCCAGCGGCGGCGTTGGCGGCATACGCGAAAGCTTTGGCCTATCCGAAGCCGGTCAAGACGACGTTGGTCAGCCTGACCGATGCCGCCTCCACTGCGCTGGCGGCGAACGCCACGCGCCAGCAGTCGCAGTTGGGCGCCTTGGCCAAGCTGCGACAATCGCATGTGCCGAACAAGGCCCTGCCGATCGCCTTCCGCACGGCCGACGGTGGCGCGGTCGCCTTCGGGATGATGACCCGCAGCGATGTGGTTACCTTGACGTCAAAGGCCAAGGAAGTTGTTCTTCCGGCTGATCTTGCCAAACTGCTGGGGAAGTCCAAGGTGTCTACATCAGTCACCGTGACGACCCTCGAACCGGTATGTCTGGTGATCCCGTCCAAGGGATCCGCATCAGTCATCGGGATGTCTGAGCAGATCACGTCGGTCAAGGGCTCCTAACGCGAAAGAATGAGGGAATGACTGAGAACCCGGCCGGCGCCAGTGGCGCCGTCGACCTATCCCAACTAGCCGCCGCACCGGGCGTGTCGGCAGGCGCCTTGGGGACTCCGCCAGGACCGCGAGACTTCGGTAGCGACCCGGTGGTACGGGTGGTGGATCAACAGACCTTCGGCGAGGCCGTGAACTCGACAATGCGGGTTCCGGCGGTGCTCGTGCTTCATTCGGGGGCCAACCCGGCGACTGGTGCCGCCGTCGAGGTCGTTGCCGACGCGGCCCGTGGCTTCGATGGTCGGCTTCAGGTCTTCGCCGCCGATGTCGACACCAGCCCGCAGATTGCGGCGGCCTTGCAGGCCCAGAGTGTTCCGGCCGGGTATGCCCTGCTGCAGGGGCAACCCATGCCGTTGTTCCAGGGAGTGCCTGATCGAGGACAGCTGAGCGCGGTGCTTCAAGAGGTCCTCACCGTGGCGGTGCAGAACGGTGTCACCGGCCGGATCGACATCGGTCCCGCCGATGAGGAGGTCGAGCAGGACAACCCCCTGCTCGACGAAGCCTTCGAGGCGATCGAGGCCGGGGATCTGGACGCGGCGAGCGCGGCCTATACGAAGGTGCTCGCGGCCAACCCCAAGGATGAAGGTGCCCGTCTGGGGCTCGCCCAGGTCGGGCTATTGCGTCGGACCGCGGGAATCGACCCGCAGCAGGCGCGGGCCGCAGCGGCCGCGAATCCGGTCGATGTCGACGCGGCCATCGTCGTGGCCGACCTCGACGTACTCGGTGGTCACGTCGATGACGCCTTCAACCGCCTGCTGGACCTTGTCCGCAGCACCACCGACGATGAGCGCGATCAGGCGAAGAACCACCTCCTGGAGCTCTTGGACGTGGTCGGCAGTCACGACCCGAGGGTGAAGAAGGCCCGAACCTCCCTGATGAGCGCCCTCTTCTAAGACTGAGTACGGATCCGCGACACTGGGGCACCCCGCGCTTGCGGTGAGGAACCTCGCCGGGCGTGAGGACTTCGCCAGGGAAACCAGAGCTTGGCAAGGGAAGATTTCCCCTGTCAAGCTCCGGGTTCCCACCTGTGGCGTAAAACCGGAGGCGGCGGGTGAGGGCGGACGTCCGGAGGATATGGGCGGTGCTAGGCCAGAGCGGCGGAGACGACCTCGCGCGCCTGTTCCTGAACCTGCGCGAGGTGGTCGGGGCCACGGAAGGACTCGGCATAGATCTTGTAGACATCCTCGGTGCCGGAGGGCCTCGCGGCGAACCACGCCGATTCGGTGACCACTTTCAACCCCCCGATCGGGGCGCCGTTGCCCGGCGCGGAGGTGAGCTTGGCGGTGATCGGCTCCCCGGCAAGCGTGTCCGCCGTCACCGATTCGGGGGACAAGGCGGCCAGTTTGGCCTTCTGTTCCCTGGTTGCGGGGGCATCAACGCGGGCGTAGGCGGGGCTGCCGTGTCGATCGGTCAGGTCCGCATACAACTCGCTGGGGGAGCGGCCGGTGGAGGCGATGATCTCCGAGGCCAGCAGGGCCAGCAGGATCCCGTCCTTATCCGTCGTCCACACCGAGCCGTCCATGCGCAGGAAGGACGCACCGGCAGACTCCTCCCCACCAAAGGGTCCCGACCCGTCGAGCAGCCCCGGCACGAACCATTTGAAGCCCACCGGCACCTCGACCAGGTGCCGGCCCAAATCTGCGGCTACCTTGTCGATCATCGAGGAGGACACCAGCGTCTTGCCGATGAAGCCGTCCGCTCGCCACCTCGGCCGGGCCCCGCCGTAAAGGTAGGAGATGGCGACGGACAGATAGTGGTTCGGGTTGAGCAACCCCCCGTCGGGCGTGACGATGCCGTGCCGGTCGGCGTCGGCATCGTTCCCGGTGGAGACGGTGAAGGCATCCTTGGCGCCGATGAGGCCGGCCATGGCATAGGGGCTAGAACAGTCCATCCGGATCTTGCCGTCCCAGTCCAGGGTCATGAACCGCCACGTCGGGTCCACCAGCGGGTTGACCACGGTGAGGTCCAGGTGGTGTCGTTCGGCGATAGCCCCCCAGTAGTCCACCGACGCCCCACCCAATGGGTCGGCACCGATCCGCACGCCGGCATACCGGACCGCGTCGAGATGCAGTGCGTTGGCCAGATCGGCCACGTAGGTGCCCAAGAAGTCGTATGCCGTGCACGCTGCCCGGGCGCGCGCGAACGGGATGCGGCGAACACCGGCCAGCTCGGCGCGAATGTAGTCGTTGGCGCGTGCCGCAATGACCTTGGTCGCGTCAGTGTCGGCCGGGCCACCGTGGGGCGGGTTGTACTTGAACCCACCATCGCTCGGCGGGTTGTGCGACGGGGTGACGACGATGCCGTCGGCAAGCCCGATGCCGGGGCGCAGGTCGTCGGTCCGGGACACCTTGCCCCGGTTCGCGGTGAGGATGGCATGCGAGATCGCCGGAGTGGGGGTGAACCGGTCGGCGGCGTCGACCAGAACCGTGACGCCGCCTGCCACAAGCACTTCCAGCGCAGCGGACCAGGCCGGCTCGGACAAGGCGTGGGTGTCTCGGCCGATGAAGAGAGGCCCGTCGAAGCCCTGGTCTCGCCGGTAGTCGACGATGGCCTGGGTGGTGGCCAGGATGTGCGCCTCGTTGAACGAGCCGTTCAGGCTCGACCCTCGGTGGCCCGAGGTGCCGAAGACGACCTGCTGACCGACATCCTCCGGATCGGGCTTGGTGGTGTAGAAGGCGGTGACCAGGTGGTCAACGGCAACAAGGTCGTACGGGCTGGCAGGTTGTCCGGCGCGGGGATCCATGCCGCCATCATGGCATTGTCGCCACCGGCTGGGGGCGCGATCAACGGCTGGCCGCTGCTGGTCGTGGGAGACAGTGTGCCCCAGGGGTTTCCACCGGCGACGACAGGTCACCGTCGGTGGTCAAAGTATCTACTACATCACGTAGTTGACCCTGGTATCGGATACCCCCCCGGCGTACGCTGGAAGCATGACCACAGTCCTCCAGCGGCTGGTCGTCCTCGGTGCTGGAACTGCCGGAACGATTGTCGCGAACAAGCTCCGCTCCCGCCTCCCGTACGACTGGTCGATCACCGTCGTGGACCAGAACGAGATCCATGACTACCAGCCGGGCTACCTCTTCATCCCCTTCGGGATCAACACCCCAGGTCAGATCCGCAAGACCAAACGACCCTTCCTCGCCGACGGTCTCGACTTCGTCGTCGCCGAGGTCGAGCGGGTCGACCCGCAGGCCCAGGTGGTGTATCTGGGCAACGGGCACGACCTCCCCTACGACCAGCTGATCATCGCCTCCGGCACCACCCCCCGGCCGGACCAGACCGAAGGCATGCTCGGGCCCCAGTGGCACCGTGAGATCGGAGAGTTCTACACCTTCGAAGGCGCCCTTGCCCTGCGTGAGCACTTGGCCCAGTTCACCGGCGGACGACTCGTGGTGCACATCACCGAAATGCCTATCAAGTGTCCGGTGGCGCCCCTGGAGTTCACCTTCCTCGCCGACGACTTCCTCACCAAGAGCGGGGTGCGCGGGCAGACCGAACTCGTCTTCGTCACCCCGCTGGACGGAGCGTTCACCAAGCCGGTGGCGAGCAAGGCCCTTGGTCATCTGCTCGCCGAGAAGGGGGTCAGCGTCGAAACCGACTTCATGATCGAATCGGTCGACCAGGACGCCAAGGTGATCCGGTCCTACGACGAGCGTGAGGTGGCATACGACCTGCTGGTGACGGTGCCCTTGAATATGGGTGCGGACTTTGTCGCCGCCTCCGGGCTCGGCGATGAGCTCAACTACGTCCCGGTTGACAAGCACACCTCTCGGTCGACCCAGCACGACAACATTTGGGCTCTGGGTGATGCGAGCAACATCCCCACGTCCAAGGCGGGCTCGGTGGCGCACTTCTCCTCCGAAGTCTTCGTGGAGAACTTCCTCGACGCCATTGCTGGGCGTCCGCTGAGCCACAGCTTCGACGGGCATGCCAATTGTTTCGTCGAATCCGGCCATGGCAAGGCATTGCTCTTGGACTTCAACTATGACACTGAGCCGCTCACCGGCACCTTCCCGCTGCCCAAGGTGGGGCCGATGGCGCTGTTGAAGGAATCGCGGGCCAACCACCTGGGCAAACTCGCCTTCCGTTATCTGTACTGGAATGCGCTGCTGCCCGGACGCCCTCTCGGTCTCCCCGCCGAGATGTCCATGGCCGGCAAGAACCCGGCCGCCTGAAAGGAAGGTGCACCATGACGACGACCACAATCGCCGGTCACCAGGTCGAGGTCAACGAGGAAGGTTTCTTGACCAATCCGGACCAGTGGTCCGAGGACCTCGCCCCCGAACTGGCCAAGGCCATCGGCATCGACGCACTGACCGGGGCGCACTGGAAGCTCATTCGGTTCCTTCGTGCGGATTATGCGACCCAAGGCGAGACGGCGACCCTGCGCAGGGCCAGCACGCAAAGCGGCACCCCGGTCAAGGAGTTGTTCGCGCTGTTCCCCAAGAAGCCGGCCAAGAAGATGGCCTACATCGCCGGTTTGCCCAAGCCGAAAGGATGCGTGTGATTATGTCGACGACCAGCACCGAACCGGTCGCGGAGACCGACGCGCTCGTCGTGCCGAACTTCGATGACGATCAGGCCTCCGGGCGCAAATTGGCCATCATCTGTTCCAAGGGCAACCTCGACATGGTGTACCCGGCGTTGATCCTGGGCAACGCGGCGCTTGGGGAAGGGGTCGAGACCCACCTGTTCTTCACCTTCTGGGGCTTCGACATCATCACCAAGGCGACCATGGCCGACCTGAAATTCTCCTTTGTCGGCAACACCGCCATGCACCCGCCCGGGCACAGCGGCCTGGGGGTGCACCACATGCTCGGTGCCCTGCCGGGCGCAACAACCGCCGCGACGAAGATGCTCAAGAAGCAGATTTCCGAACTGGATGTGCCCGAGGTACCGGAGTTCCTTGACCTGCTCAGCGGCTCCGGCGCGCACATGTGGGCGTGCAAAATGTCCGCCGACATGAACCATGTCACCCTCGAGGACCTCTACGACGGGGTCGAAGACATCATCAGTGCCAGCGACTTCATCGAGAAGACTGACGGGGCACAGCTGCTGTTCATCTGATCCAGTCCCCTGCCGATCGGGACGCCCGGGTGCTGCTGGGAGGCGCCCGGCGTGTCCTTGGTGCGTCCGATCGACTGAGGCGCGCGCAGGCCATCGGATCGCTAGGGCGTCGGCGGTTCGGGGGCGAGGTACAGGGCGCTCAGCGGGGCCACCCGGACCGCGATGGAGTGCGGCTGCCCCTGCCAGGGCTCGTCGTCGGCAGTGAGCACGACATCCGCCTGGCTCGGCGAACTTGCCTCGTCGAAGCCGCTGGTGTCCAAGACGACTCGCCAATCGCCGGGGTGGGGGACGCCCAGACGGAGTTCTTCGCGGCTGCTGCCGCTGAAATTCACCACCACGGCGACGACCGGTCCGGTGTGCTCGGGGTCACCGAAGCGCAGATAGGCGAAGGTGTTGCCGCTGTTGTCGTCGGCGTCCAGCCAGGTGAATCCCGCCGGCGAGGCATCCAACGCCCACAGGGCGGGTGAGGCCCGATAGATCCGGTTGAGTTCCTTCACGAGGTTGTGCACCCGGTAGTGCGCGGCGTGGTCGAGCAACCACCAGTCCAACGATTGGCCATCGGACCACTCCGATGACTGAGCGAACTCACAGCCCATGAACAGGAGTTGCTTGCCAGGGTGGCTCCACAGGTAGGCCAGGTATGCCCGCAGCGTTGCCAGCTGCTCCGGCCGGCTACCGCTGATCTTGCCCAGCAGGGAACCCTTGCCATGCACCACCTCGTCGTGGCTGATCGGCAGGATGAAGTTCTCGCTGTAGGCATACATGAGCGAGAAGGTCAGCAGGTTGTGGTGATATTGGCGGTGGATCGGCTGTTCCCGCAGGTAGCGCAGGGAGTCGTTCATCCAGCCCATGTTCCACTTGAACCCGAAGCCTAGGCCTCCGCCGCTGGTCTCCTTGGTCACACCCGGCCATGACGTCGACTCCTCGGCGACAGTGAACACCCCAGGGTTGCGCTTGTATGCTGTCGCGTTGGTCTCCTGGAGCAGCCCGATGGCCTCGAGGTTCTCCCGGCCACCGTGCACATTGGGCAACCATTCGCCGGCCTTGCGGGAGTAGTCGAGGTAGAGCATCGACGCGACCGCGTCCACCCGCAGGCCGTCGATGTGAAACTCCTCCATCCAATACAGGGCATTGGCCACGAGGAAGTTGCGCACCTGAAGGCGACCGAAGTCGAACATGTGCGTGCCCCAGTCCGGCTGGTCTCCGCGTCGGGGATCGGGGTGCTCGTAGAGCGGCAGTCCGTCGAAGCGGGCCAACGCCCAGGCATCTTTCGGGAAGTGTCCCGGCACCCAATCGAGGATGACCCCGACGCCGCGCTGATGGAGCGTGTCGATGAGGTACTTGAAATCGTCCGGGCTGCCGAACCGCGCCGTCGGTGCGTAGTACCCGGTCACTTGGTAGCCCCAGGACGGCCCGTAGGGGTGCTCCATGACGGGCAGGAACTCCACATGGGTGAAGCCGAGATCGGCGACATAGTTGACCAGGTGTTCGGCAAGGTCGCGATACCCCATGCCCTGGCGCCAAGAGCCCAGGTGCACCTCATAGATGCTCATCGGGCGTTCGTGCGGGGCGTGGTCGGTTCGGGCGGACATCCACGCGGAGTCGGCCCATTCGTGGTGCGTGTCCGCGACGATGGACGCTGTGGCCGGCGGCACCTCGGTGCGTTGGGCCATCGGGTCGGACTTGGCCCGCAGGACATCGTCGGCGCCGCGGATCTCGTATTTGTACACCGCCCCGCCGGTGACGTCGGGGATGAACAGCTCCCACACCCCGGATTTGCCGAGCAGCCGCATCGGATGCGTCCGGCTGTCCCAGTCGTTGAAGTCGCCGATGACGTGCACTGACTTGGCCCGCGGTGCCCACACCGCGAACGAGGTGCCGTGCACCGTGCCCATCGGTCCTGGGTAGGTCTGCACGTGCGCACCCAGGACCGTCCACAGCTGTTCGTGACGGCCCTCACCGATGAGGTGGACGTCGAGCTCCCCCAGGGTCGGCGCGAATCGGTACGGGTCGTCCTGTTCATGGGTGACACCGTCGCTCCACGTGGTAGCGACCCGGTAGTCCATCGTTCTCGCCGCGTCCGTGCGCAGCACGCTCCAGACACCTTCTGCTTCGTGGGTGGCGGCCGCTTCCAGACCGTCCTCGAACCGGATGCTCACCTGCTGGGCCAACGGCCGGAACACCCGGATGCGCAAGCCCTCATCCTCGAGGTGCTGGCCGAGGAGATCGTGCGGTTGCTGGTGGCGTCCGTGGGCCAGCGCGGTGATCGACCCGGCCAGTTCTGTGGAAAGGGTCATTGTGGATTCTCCTTCGCAGGATGCTCAGCGGATGGGGACAGCGCACGGCTGATCGCGCTCAGCGGGATGGGGAGCCACGTAGGACGGTGGCGGGCATCGTAGACGACCTCGTACAGCATCTTGTCGACCTCGAAGGCACGTAGCAGCGGCTGCATGGACCGTGGGTCTTGACCGGACTGCTCGGCATAGCCGTCGAGGAACGCGCGCTGGCATGCGCTGACCCACGCCCGGGCCGAGGTGTTCGGCTCGGCTTGTTCGTGGGCTCCGCCGGCATAGTCGAACGAGCGCAGCATCCCGGCGACATCGCGCAGCCATTGGTCCGGTTCGCGGCGCTGAGCCAAGGAGCGCAACGGCTCGCCCTCGAAATCCACCAGGACCCAACCCCGGGACGGGGAGGAGAGGACTTGGGCGAGGTGGAAGTCCCCATGGATGCGCTGCATGGCCGGCCAGTTGGCGCGTTCGGCAGCATCGTAGATCGCTCCGATGGCCCCCTCGTACTCGGCCAAGGCGGGCACCTCGCCCATGGCGAGGACCTGTCGGTGTCGCATCTGATGGACCAGAAGATGCACCGTATGCCGCTGGGCAGGCGCGGTGGGGAGCGCTCGCGCCAAGGTGGCGTGCACGGCGGCTGTGGCGCGCCCTATTTCTCCAGCCTGCGTCGTGAAGTCCTCGCCCGCGCCGACGGCCCGGGTCGCTGCCTCCCAGGCATCCTCGCTGCCGGTGAGGAATTCGCTGATGAAGGCCAGATCGCCCGTGTCGGTGAGGTTCCCAGCTGCGCTGGCGCGACGCTCTTCATCGACCGGCCACTGCCAACTCAGGTGTCCGACAGCGGCCGGGACGCGGTCACAGCCGGCTGAGGCCAGGACGCCCTGGACTTCGATGTCCGGGTTGGTCCCGGCCTGGATGAGCCGGAAGACCTTGCCGATAAGGGATTGCTGGCCGCCATCGGCCAACCGGACGGCCATGACGATGGAGGTGTTGGACTGTTCCCCCGACATCACGCAGGACTCGACTACCGTGCCTCCGTGGCGCCACCGAGGGTGGCGATGTCCGATTACCGTGGTTTCCGGACTATTCGAAAGCTGGGACGAGCTCGCCCGGGTGTCCCCGAGGACGCTGGACAGCAGCGCGGCGGCATACGCGGGGTCATGCGGAGCGTCGTAAACCCAGCGGGTGCCGAGCACGGAATGCTCGCTCACCCCGACAAGTGCGTGGTCGCCACCCGGAAGCGGGGCGTCGCGATAGGTCAGCGGCACCTGGTACAGCACGGGGGTGTGTCCGGAGTCATCCGCGAGCAGGATCGTCTCTATCCCGACCCGGCCGGCCGGGTCATCGAACCGGAACGCGGCGATCCGGCGCAGGACCGGCCTCGCGGTGGAGCTGGCGTACCACCGTTGCCGGCCGATCCAGGCAGTGATGAGGTCGACCTTGCCGGGCGTGAGGGTGGCGCCATGGTGAAGTTCAGCCATGGTCGCCCCCGGGCCGCAACTCGAACCAGAAGAAGTCGCGCGAGCCCAGGGTCAGGGTCAGCCGGCCCTGCTCGTCGACACTGGGAAAGCCCGATCCACCGAACACGTCGATCACCCTGGCTCCGGCGAACTCCGGCGCCACGGTGAGTGTCGTCGCCTGGGGACGGGCCGAGAGGTTGTTCACACACAGTAACGGCGCGGCGAGCTGGTCCGAAGCTGGCTCTTCGTCCTGGGCCGGGAGCCGGCGCACGTAGGCCAGGACCGCGACGTTGTCCGCCGGGGCGAGGGTGAAGTCCCCCAGGCCGAACACGGGGTAGCGCTTGCGAATCTCCAGCATCGCCTTCACCCAGTGCAGCAGCGACGAACTGCTGGCCATCTGAGCTTCGACGTTGACGTGTTGGTAGTTGAACACCAGCGAGGAGTTCACCGGTAGATACAGCTTGCCGGGATCGGCGGTGGAGAAGCCGGCGTTGCGGTCGGGGGTCCACTGCATCGGAGTGCGCACCCCGTCCCGATCGGACAGCCAAATGTTGTCGCCCATCCCGAGCTCGTCGCCGTAGTACAAACATGGCGACCCCGGCAGCGACAACAGCAGGGCATGGATGAGCTCGATTTCGGCCCGAGAGTTGTCCAGCAGCGGGGCTAGCCGCCGGCGGATGCCGACGTTGGCGCGCATCCGTGGGTCCGGGGCATACCAGCCGTACATGGCCGCCCGCTGTTCGGTGGTGACCATCTCCAGGGTGAGTTCGTCGTGGTTGCGCAGAAAGGTGCCCCACCCGGTGCCCTCGGGGATGTCCGGGGTATCGGCGAGGACGTCGATGATCGGGGCGGCCATCTCCGAACGGAGCGCGTAATAGAGCATCGGCATGACCGGGAAGTGGAAACACATGTGGCACTCGGGGGTCTGCGGGGTGCCGAAATAGTCGACGACATCGGCCGGGGGCTGGTTGGCCTCGGCGAGGAGGACCCGGCCGGGGTACTCCTGATCGACCACGGCGCGCAGCCTGGCGAGGAACTCGTGCGTCTTGGGGTGGTTTTCGCCGGTATGCCCCTCCTCTTCATAGAGGTAAGGCACGGCATCCAATCGGAACCCGTCGATCCCCAGATCCATCCAGAACCGGACGATATCGAAGATGGCCTCGTGCACCGCGGGGTTCTCGAAATTCAGGTCGGGCTGGTGGTCGAAGAAGCGGTGCCAGAAGAACTGCCGTCGGATCGGGTCGAAGGACCAGTTCGAGGTCTCGGTGTCGACGAAGATGATCCGTGCCTCGGGGTAGGTCTCATCGGTGTCGGACCAGACATAGAAGTCGCCGTAGGGTCCGTCCGGGTCGCGGCGGCTGGCTTGGAACCACGGATGCTGATCGGAGGTGTGGTTCATGACCAGGTCGGTCACCACCCGAATGCCCCGCGCATGGGCTTGGCTGATGAGCTCCTGGAAGTCTGGCAGGGTGCCGAATTCGGGCAGCACCGAGGTGTAGTCGGAGATGTCGTAGCCGCCGTCACGCAGGGGCGAGGCGTAAAAGGGCGGGATCCACAAGCAGTCCACGCCCAGCCACTGCAGGTAGTCCAGTCGCGCGGTGACCCCGGAGAAGTCGCCCTGCCCGGAGCCAGTCGAGTCCGCAAAGGCCCGCACCAGGACCTCGTAGAACACCGCTGTGCGGAACCATTGCGGGTCGTGCCGCAATCCGGGCTGCGAGAGGTTCAGGCCTTGCATTGCTGCCTATGACCTCCTGATGTGCACAATGTGGACCGGCTCGCCGTGGGCGCCCAGCCGCACGAAGTTGTGTTCCCCCCACGTCCACGATTCACCGGTGATCAGATCGTGGGCGGTGAAGGTCTGCGTCGGGCTCAGCGACAGGGCCGACAGGTCCAGGTGGATCATGCTCGACCGGGTCGAGTGTGGGTCCAGGTTGGCCACGACGACGATCGTGTCGAGGCTGCCGTCGGCGAGCACTCGCAGCTTTGAGAAGCACAGCAGATTCTCGTCGTCGACCTCGTGGAAGCGCAGATTGCGCAGCCAATGCAGCGCGGGGTGGCTGGCCCGGATCCGGTTGATCGTGCTCAGGTAGCCGGACAGGGACTCGCCCTCCGTGTCGCCCCCGGGCGCATATCGATCCCACTGCCGGTCCTTGTACTGGTACTTCTCGTTGTCCAGCTGCTCCTCGACCCCGGGGCGCGGGGCGGCCTCGATAAGCTCGTACCCGGTGTAGATGCCGTAGGTCGGTGCCAGCGTCGCAGCCAAGGCTGCCCGCAACTTCCATGCTCCCGGCCCGCCGAACTGCATATACGGCGTGAGGATGTCGTGCGTGGTCGGCCACAACGATGGACGCATATAGGCCGCGGACTCCCCGGCGAGTTCCTCGGCATACTCGCGCAGCTGGGCAGCCGTGTTGCGCCAGGCATAGTAGGTGTAGCTCTGCTGGAAGCCCACCTTGGCGAGGGTGTGCATCATGGCCGGCCGGGTGAAGGCCTCGGCCAACCAGATGACCTCGGGATAGTCGGCGGCGACATCGGCGATGAGCCACTGCCAGAACTCGACCGGCTTGGTATGCGGGTTGTCCACCCGGAAGATCCGCACCCCGTGGTCGAGCCAGACCTGGATCATCCGGCGCATCTCGGCATACGCCCCGCCCGGGTCGTTGTCGAAGTTCAGCGGGTAGATGTCCTGGTACTTCTTCGGGGGGTTCTCGGCGTACGCAATGCTTCCATCCGCCCTGGTGGTGAACCACTCCGGGTTGGTGCGCACGTACGGGTGGTCGGGGGAGGCCTGCAAGGCGATGTCCAGGGCCACCTCGAGCCCGGCCTGTGCGGCGGCGGCGATAAACGCCTCGAAGTCCTCGAAGGTGCCGAGGTCGGGGTGGATGGCGTCATGCCCCCCGTCGGGTGACCCGATGGCATAGGGGCTGCCTGGGTCGTCCGGCCCGGCGTTCAGGGAGTTGTTGGCTCCCTTTCGGGCGGTGGTCCCAATGGGGCTGACCGGCGTCAGATAGACGACATCGAACCCCATCTGCGCGATGGCCGGCAAGCGTTTCGCGGCGCTGCGCAAGGTGCCCGAGCGCCAGCGGCCGTCCGATCCACGCACGGCACCCTCGCTGCGCGGAAAGATCTCATACCAGGCGCCGTAGAGGGCCCGTTCACGTTCGATCAGCAGGGGCAGATCGGCGCTGGGGGTGACCATCTCCCGCAGCGGACGCTGGGCCAACTCCTCCTGGACCGCCCGGTCGGTGCCAGCCGCCAGCCGGATGAGCGCCGGCTTGGTGCCATCCCGCAGGGTGGCCACGGCGGAGGTCAGCAGCGCGCGGCCAGGCGTGGGGCGATCCACCTCGCGGACGGCTCGTTCCAACACCCGGGCCCCCTCCTCGAGCATGAGGTCGGTGTCGATGTCGGCCTGAACCTTGATGGTGGCGTCGTGCTTCCAGGTGGCATACGGGTCGGACCAGCCCTCCACCCGATAGCTCCACCATCCGGTTCGGTCGGCGCTCACCGTGACCTGCCAGGCGTCCAGGCCGGGATTGACGCACTCCATGGGGTGGCGGTGCTCTACCCCATCGGGATCGGTGAGCACCATCGAGGCGTTGACCGCATCGTGCCCCTCCCGGAAGACCGTGGCGGTGATCGGAAACTGTTCGTCCACCACGGCTTTGGCCGGCCGCAACCCATGGTCGATGCAGGGCGTGACATCGAGCACGGGAATACGGCCGATCGGGGTCTGCGGAGGGGCCGAACGTGGGGCAGAGGTCACAGACGTGACGCTACCGGAGGTTCGCACGCTCGCGGCCGCGCCGGGCTGGCCCGGCAGGCTCATGCGTGCCAGATGCGGTCGAGGTAGTCCCGGATGGAGCGATCGGAGGAGAAGAACCCGGACCGGGCCACGTTGAGGATGGCGGATCGCGACCACCCTTCGGGGTCGGCGTATGCCGTGTCCACGCGCTCTTGGGCCTGAAGGTAGGAGGCGTAGTCGGCCAGGGCCATGAAGGAGTCCTGGTAGAGGAGGTTGTCGATCACCGGGGCGACGACCTGTCGATCGCCGCCGGTGAAGTGACCGCTGGCGAGCAGGTCGATCGTCGATTTCAGCCTCGGGTCGGATTCGTAGAACTCCGCCGGTCGATAGCCCTGTGCCGCGGCAGCGGCGACCTCCGGTTCGGTCATGCCGAAGAGGAAGAAGTTGTCATCGCCGACCAGGCGCCGGATTTCTACATTGGCCCCGTCGTCGGTGCCGATCGTCAACGCGCCGTTGAGGGCGAACTTCATGTTGCCTGTTCCGGATGCCTCCTTGCCGGCCAGGCTGATCTGCTCGGACAAATCGGCCGCCGGGATGAGCTTCTCGGCAAGGGTGACGTTGTAGTTGGCCGGGAAAGCCACCGTGAGGCGCTGATTGACCCGAGGATCGGCGTTGATCGTGGCCGCCACCGAGTTGATCAGGAAGATGATCTCCTTGGCCAGGTAGTAGCCCGGGGCCGCCTTGGCGCCGAAGACGAACGCCCGCTTGGTGACCTGGTCGGCGGGAACCCGCCCGGAGATGATGTCGTCGTAGAGCGTGACGATGTGCAACAGCTTCAGGGTTTGCCGTTTGTATTCGTGAAGCCGCTTGACCATGACGTCGAGCATGGCGTCTGCCGGCAGGTGGAGCCCGTCGCGGACCTCCAGCAGAGCCAGCAGGCGCTCCTTGTTGGCCATCTTGGCCTCGCGGAAGGCGTGCCGGAAGCCGGCGTCGTCGGCATACGGCTCCAGCTGGGCCAATTGGTCTAGGTCGGTGACCCAGCCCTCACCGATCGTTTCGGTGATCAGGGTGGACAGTTGCCGATTGGCCGAGCGGATGAACCTGCGCGGGGTCACGCCGTTGGTGACATTGGTGAACTTTTCCGGCCACATTGCCGAGAAGTCGGGCAGCACCTTGTCACGCAGGAGCTGGCTGTGAAGTTCGGCGACTCCGTTCACCTTGGCGCCGGCAACGGTGGCCAGGTAGGCCATCCGCACGGAACGCTCGGGGTATTCGGCGATGATGGACATCTGCCGGTGGCGCATCTCGTCCCCGGGGAAGACCCGGCGGACCTCGTCGAGGAACAGGTCGTTGATCCGGTAGATGATCTCCAAGTGCCTCGGCAAGAGGTGACCGAGCAGGTCAACCGACCAGACCTCGAGGGCTTCCGGCAGCAGCGTGTGGCAGGTGTAGGCGAAGCAACGTTGGGTGATCTCCCACGCCCCATCCCAGGGGAAGCCCTTCTCGTCGATGAGGATCCGCATCAATTCCGGGACGGCGATGACCGGATGGGTGTCGTTGAGTTGGAAGATGATCCGGTCGGGCAAGTTGTTCAGATCAAAATCGGCCGGCAGGGTGTTGTAGATGTAGTCGTGCAGGCTGGCGGCCACGAAGAAGTACTGCTGCTGCAGGCGCAGCTCCTTGCCCTGCGGGGTCGAATCCTCCGGATAGAGGACCTTGGAGATGTTCTCGGCGAAGGTCTGCGCCCGCACTGCCTGGGCGTAGTCCCCGGAGTTGAAGATCTGCAGGTCAAAGGCTTGCGTCGCGCTTGCACTCCACAGCCGCAGGGTGTTGACCGCGCCGTTGCGGTACCCGGGCACCATGTAGTGGTGGGGGATGCCGATGACGTTCCATTCCGGGATCCAGCGGGAGCGCGCCGTGCCATCGTCATCGGCAAAGGCCTCGGTCCGCCCGCCGAAGTTCACCTGGACCCCGCGCTCCGGGTGAGGAAACTCCCAGGGCGAGCCAAGCTGCAGCCAGCTGTCCGGTACCTCGACCTGGCGGCCGTCTTCGAAGGTCTGCTTGAAGATGCCGTATTCGTACCGGATCCCGTAGCCGATGCAGGGCACGTCCATTGTGGCCAGGGAATCGATGAAGCACGCCGCTAGTCGGCCCAGACCACCGTTGCCCAGTCCCGGTTCCACCTCTTGAGCGCGCAGGGTGGCGATGTCGATGCCGCACTGCTCCATGGCCTGATCGGCGACGTCCTGCAAGTTGGTGGCCAGCAGGGCGTTGCCGAGCTGACGCCCCAGGAGGTACTCGGCGGAGAGGTAGCCGACCGTCTTGCCGGGGTTGTCCCGCCGCCTCACGCCGGTCTCCAACCAGGCGCCCATGAGGTAATGCCGCACGGTCTTGGCCAGTGCGAGGTACTGGTCGTTGACCGTTGAGCGGGCCAGCAGGACCCCTTGGCCGTAATTGAGTTCGTTGAGGAACTCCTTGACGAACCCGTCGACGGTGGGCAGGGGCTGGCGGACCGCACCGATGGCGAAGGGGTGGGTGGGTTCGGTGCTCGGACCGAGCTGGGCGGCGTCGGTGGAGGGGGACTCGTCCGATACGACGGTGGGGGCGGGGGCGAACTCGGCCATCGGCGCTGTCGTTCCTGTCACGAGAGGGTGGGTTGGGGATGAGCACCTCGTTGTGCCAGCTGTACCCGGTCGTCCAGGACGGTCCCGGACTCGGGGCCCGCGGGCGTGCTTCGTGCCGCTGCCATGATGGAAGCGCGGCGGCTGCAGCGTCGCGGATTCACGCAGCGTACGGAATGGACCGGGCCGGCGCGAGTGTCGGACCGCCGGTTGGTCGCCCGGCCTGCCGAGCTGTGGGCTGCGCCGCCTGGCGCGCCGACCGTCGGATCTATCGCAGGTAGGGGATGCTGCGATCCAGCAGCCCCCGTCCCTTCAGTTCTGCCCGCAGCGGGATCTCTTCATCGATCCAGCCGGACTGCTTGATGCCCCAGAACGAGGCGTGGTCCGGACCATAGCCGAGCAGTTGTTGGTGCAAGGGGCTCAGGCCGGCGAACCAATCCGAGCTCTGATCGGCGACCGCCTCGTCCAAGGGCCGGACCCAACGGTAGGTATAGCCAATGAACAGCAGCTTGCGGATCCGGTCCGACTTGTTCATCGACCGGCTGTGCCAGATCCTTCGGTCGAAGATGAACGCGTCGCCGGGTTCGAGGCAGACCTCGATCGCGTCCTCGGGCTCGATGATCGGGTCACCTTCCTTCTCGGGACGCCCGGCGAGGGTGTTGTTCTTGTGGCTTCCGGGGATGACCTTGGTGTTGCCATAGCCCGGTTCGGCCAAGTCGGTCAGGGCGTAGCAGATCTTCGTCATGAACATAGGCCGGACGTCCATGTCGACGTCGGAGTTCTGTCGGTACCCGTCCTGGTGCCAGTTCCAAAAGGGGGGCTCGTCCTTCGGCGGGTTGACGTCGATGTGGTTGTGATGGGTGTAGATGTTCCAGCCCAGGGTCCCCCAGATGTAGGGGAAGGTGCGTGGCCAGGTGAGTAGTTCGGTGAACCTCGGGTCCCGGTGCATCCAGCCCATGACGTGGATGGATTTGTCCGGGCGCAGCCGGTCCGCAGCCGCTTCCTCGTCATAGATTCGATCGACGGCGCCTTCGAAGTATGCCCGGTCCGCTTCTGGGAGGGCATCCTTGATGATGACGAAACCGTCCCGGTCGTACTGCAGCCTCAGGGCCGGGTCGAGCGGTTCGAAACCTGTAGGTGCGTCCTGGACCGCCGTCATGTCTGGTGCTCCTCGTCGTTGATGACGTGCCTATTGTGCACCCCGGCGCAACCTGGCCGCTCGCTACGCGTGCAGAGTCCCGGCGAAGACCATCAGACAGGCCGGCCCGAGCTCCAGAGCGCTCAAGGGCTGGTAGGTCTGCGCATCGAGGGGGCGCTCCCAGGTGGAGTCCCACACGAGCTCGAACGCAGCGATCTCCGGCACCGGCGGCAGGGTGAGGCTGCGGCCTGCGGCATCACCGTGCAGGACCAGGTGCACTGGGATAAGACCGTCCCCGTCGAGGAAGACCTGCAGGGTGCGGGAACCGGGGTCGGCCCACCCGTCGGTGATCGGCTGTCCGTCGGGCCCGAACCACGCCACGTCGGGGCGTCGGCCCGGTTGAGGCGCCATCCCGGTGAGGAACCGGTTGCGCCGCAGAGCCGGGAACTGGCGGCGCAGTCGGGTCAGCAGCACTGTGGTCTGGACCAAGTCCTCTTGCCACGCGGCCAGGTCCCAGTCGAACCAGGACACTGGGGAGTCCTGACAGTAGGCGTTGTTGTTGCCGGCTTGGGTGCGACCGAACTCGTCGCCGCCGGTGATCATCGGCACGCCGGTGGACAACAGCAGCGTCCCCAGGAGATTGCGGATCGATCGGCGACGCGCGGTGAGGATGTCTGCGTTCTGGGTCTCTCCTTCGGCGCCGTGGTTGAACGACCGGTTGTTGTCGGTCCCGTCCCGGTTGTCCTCGCCGTTTTCCTCGTTGTGCTTG
>JBKECS010000053.1:0-5805 GCA_047974805.1 Nostocoides sp.
GGCCGCGGCGGACAAGGCCAAGGAGGCGCTCGAGGGCGCCGGAGCCACCGTCGAGCTCAAGTGAAATCTGCCCCGATCAGGGGATGAAAGCTGCCCTCGGGCCCGGTCCGTCACGGACCGGGCCCGAGGTATTTGTCCCCTTGGATTCGGGGGAGGCCCTACGCCCGCCGGGCGCAGTGTGCGCCCAGGCGGGGGCGGCGGAAGGGGGGCTGCTCAGCTGCCGAGACACATCCGTGAGCGCGTCGCCCTTGACGACCGCGCGTGCAGCAGTCATTCTTTCGGGGTCGAATACGGCAGTGGCGGCAGCGGGCTTGGCGTCCGCCGGGGCAGTTGTGAAGGCTTGCGTCATGGCGTTGAGGCGGGTATGCTGACGCTTTGCGCTGCCCCTTTGCTCTTCCTCACAGTCACATCGTCCGCGTCACACCCAACACCATGTGTTGTGACGCCTGACGGCATGTCCTCGTCGATGGGCCGAGACCGGCTGCGTACTGACGCTGCACATATTCGACAGGCCGGTGCCCGCGCCGGTCAGTGGAAGGACCCTCGTTGGCTGCCTCGCGCTCCCAGAACATGTCCACTGCACGGACGGCCTCGGGCCGTCTGTCCTTCGCCAAGATTCGGGAGCCGCTAGAGGTCCCCGACCTTCTCGCCCTGCAGACCGAGAGCTTCGACTGGCTCTTGGGAAATGAGCGTTGGCAGGATCGAGTCGCCAAAGCCGAGGCCGAGGGACGCGACGACGTCCCGGAACGCTCCGGCCTGGAAGAGATCTTCGACGAGATAAGCCCCATCGAGGACTTCTCGGGCTCGATGTCCCTCAGCTTCAGGGACCACCGCTTCGAAGACGTCAAGTACTCCATCGAGGAATGTCGCGAGCGTGACCAGACCTATTCGGCGCCGCTGTTCGTCACCGCCGAATTCATGAACAACACCACCGGCGAGATCAAGAGCCAGACGGTGTTCATGGGCGACTTCCCGCTGATGACCGACCGCGGGACCTTCATCATCAACGGGACCGAGCGCGTCGTGGTCTCCCAGCTGGTGCGCAGCCCTGGGGTCTACTTCGAGCGCGTCCCGGACAAGACCTCCGACCGGGACATCTACTCGGCCAAGCTCATTCCGAGCCGGGGAGCGTGGCTGGAGTTCGAGATCGACAAGCGCGATCTCGTCGGAGTCCGGGTGGACCGGAAGCGGAAGCAGTCTGTCACCGTGCTGCTCAAGGCATTGGGCTGGACTGAGGCTCAGATCCTCGAGGAGTTCGGCGACTACGAGTCCATCCGGCTGACCCTGGACAAGGACAACGTCACCGGTCAGGACGAAGCACTGCTGGACATCTACCGCAAGCTGCGTCCGGGTGAACCGCCGACGCGCGAGGCGGCGCAGGCGCTCCTGGACAATCTCTACTTCAACGGCAAGCGCTACGACCTGGCCAAGGTCGGCCGATACAAGGTCAACAAGAAGCTCGGACTGACCGAGCCGCTGAACCAATCGACGCTGACCATCGAGGATGTCGTCGCCACGATCAAGTACCTCGTGGCACTGCACAACGGCGATGACACCATCCGAGGCTTCCGCAACGGTGAAGAAGCCGACCTGGCCGTCGAGACCGACGACATCGACCACTTCGGCAATCGGCGCCTGCGCAACGTCGGCGAACTCATCCAGAACCAGATGCGCACCGGACTCTCCCGGATGGAGCGGGTCGTTCGCGAACGGATGACCACGCAGGACGTTGAGGCGATCACCCCTCAGACGCTGATCAACATCCGCCCGGTGAACGCCTCCATAAAGGAGTTCTTCGGCACCAGCCAGCTCAGCCAGTTCATGGACCAGAACAACCCGCTGGCCGGCCTGACCCACAAGCGGCGGCTGTCCGCGCTCGGCCCCGGCGGTCTGTCGAGGGACCGGGCCGGCATGGAGGTCCGCGATGTGCACTCCAGCCACTACGGCCGGATGTGCCCCATCGAGACCCCTGAGGGACCGAACATCGGACTCATCGGGTCCCTGGCCTCCTACGGTCGGATCAACTCCTTCGGCTTCATCGAGACGCCCTACCGCAAGGTCAAGGGCGGGGTGGTCACCGACGACATCCACTACCTGTCCGCCGACGAAGAAGACCTGCACGTCATCGCGCAGGCCAACGCGCCGCTGGACGAGAAGAACCGGTTCGTCGGCGAGCGGGTGCTCGTGCGGACCAAGGGCGGCGAGGTCGAGTTCATCCCGGCCGAGGACGTCGACTACATGGATGTCTCCGCACGTCAAATGGTGTCCGCGGCGACTGCCCTCATCCCGTTCCTCGAGCATGACGATGCCAACCGCGCCCTCATGGGTTCGAACATGCAGCGTCAGGCGGTGCCGTTGGTCCGCAGCGAAGCACCGTTGGTCGGAACCGGGATGGAATTCCGCGCGGCTGTCGACTCCGGTGATGTATGCGTCGCCGAGAAGGCCGGCGTCGTCACCGAGGTATCCGCAGATTTGGTGACCGTGTCGGCCGACGACGGCACGACCCGGACCTACCGGATCCAGAAGTTCGCCCGGTCCAACCAGGGCAACTCCTACAACCAGCGGGTCGTCGTCGCCGAGGGCGACCGAGTCGAGGCCGGCGGACTCATTGCCGACGGTCCGGCCACCGACGGTGGCGAGATGGCGTTGGGACGCAACCTGCTCGTGGCATTCATGCCGTGGGAGGGCCACAACTACGAAGACGCGATCATCCTCTCCCAGCGGCTGGTCCAAGACGATGTCCTCTCCTCGATCCACATCGAAGAGCACGAGGTCGACGCCCGCGACACCAAACTGGGCCCGGAGGAGATCACCCGGGACATCCCCAACGTCTCCGAGGAGGTCCTCGGCGACCTGGACGAGCGCGGCATCATCCGGATCGGCGCTGAGGTTCGCGACGGCGACCTGCTCGTCGGCAAGGTCACGCCCAAGGGTGAGACCGAGCTGACCCCGGAAGAACGTCTGCTGCGCGCGATCTTCGGGGAGAAGGCGCGTGAAGTCCGGGACACCTCGCTGAAGGTGCCGCACGGTGAGACCGGGACGGTTATCGGCGTCAAGGTGTTCGACAAGGACAACGGCGACGAGCTGCCGCCGGGCGTGAACCAGCTGGTCCGCGTCTACGTGGCGAACAAGCGGAAGATCACCGACGGCGACAAGCTCGCCGGACGGCACGGAAACAAGGGCGTCATCTCCAAGATCCTTCCGGTCGAGGACATGCCGTTCCTGTCCGATGGGACGCCCGTGGACGTGGTGCTCAACCCGCTCGGCGTGCCGGGCCGGATGAACGTCGGGCAGATTCTTGAGCTTCACCTCGGGTGGGCAGCCAGCCGAGGATGGCAGATCGCCGAGGGTGCGGAGTGGGCCGCGCACATGGCCGACGACGCGCGCGATGTGGAACCCGGCACCCGGGTCGCTTCCCCGGTCTTCGACGGCGCTACCGAGGACGAGATCATCGGCCTGCTCGACTCGACCCGACCCACCCGCGACGGCGAACGCCTCATCGACGGATCCGGCAAGGCCCGGCTCTTCGACGGTCGCTCCGGCGAGCCCTTCCCGGAGCCGGTCTCCGTGGGCTACATGTACATCCTCAAGCTGCACCACCTGGTGGACGACAAGATCCACGCGCGCAGCACCGGCCCGTACTCGATGATCACTCAGCAGCCGCTGGGTGGTAAGGCCCAGTTCGGTGGCCAGCGCTTCGGTGAGATGGAGGTGTGGGCGCTGGAGGCATACGGTGCCGCCTTCGCACTGCAGGAGTTGCTGACCATCAAGTCCGATGACGTCAATGGTCGTGTCAAGGTCTACGAGGCCATCGTCAAGGGCGAGAACATCCCCGAACCGGGCATCCCCGAATCCTTCAAGGTCCTCATCAAGGAGATGCAGAGCCTCTGCCTCAACGTGGAGGTCCTCTCCAGCGACGGGCAGAAGATCGAGATGAAGGAGGCCGAGGACGACGTCTTCCGCGCGGCGGAAGAACTCGGCATCGACCTGTCCCGGCGAGAGCCCAGCTCGGTCGAAGAGGTGTGAGTGACGCGGGTATGCCGCGTTCTGCGACATACCCCGGCGCCGGCCGCAACGACCCAACAAACGTAACTGACGAGTGAGACAACGAGAGAAGGAAGCACGAAGTGCTTGACGTCAACTTCTTCGACGAGCTGCAGATCGGCCTGGCCACGGCGGAGGACATTCGCGCCTGGAGCCATGGCGAGGTCAAGAAGCCGGAGACCATCAACTACCGCACCCTCAAGCCTGAGAAGGAGGGCCTGTTCTGTGAGCGAATCTTCGGGCCAACCCGGGACTGGGAATGCTCCTGCGGCAAGTACAAGCGGGTCCGTTTCAAGGGCATTGTGTGTGAGCGCTGCGGCGTCGAGGTGACTCGTGCGGCGGTGCGCCGCGAGCGGATGGGTCACATCGAGTTGGCCGCACCGGTGACCCACATTTGGTACTTCAAGGGGGTGCCCAGC
The DNA here is from genome assembly GCA_047974805.1 of Nostocoides sp. Taxonomy (GTDB): domain Bacteria; phylum Actinomycetota; class Actinomycetes; order Actinomycetales; family Dermatophilaceae; genus JAJXUB01. Next base: position 4,464 of record JBKECS010000053.1, read on the forward strand.
CGGCTGGGCTACCTGCTCGACCTGGCGCCGAAGGACCTGGAGAAGGTCATCTACTTCGCGGCCTACATGATCACCAGCGTCGACGAGGAGCAGCGGCACGCCGATTTGCCCAGCCTCGAGGCACAGATCGAGGTCGAGAAGAAGGAATTCGAGAATCGCCGCGACGCCGATGTCGATGCGCGCGCCAAGAAGCTCGAAGTGGACCTGGCCGCGTTGGAGGCCGAGGGTGCCAAGGCGGACGCCCGCCGTAAGGTACGCGACTCCGCCGAGCGGGAGATGAACCAGATCCGCAAGCGGGCCGACGCACAGATCGAGCGCCTCGAGCAGGTATGGGACCGGTTCAAGAACCTCAAGGTCCAAGACCTCGAAGGTGACGAGATCCTCTACCGCGAGATGCGGGACAGGTTCGGCCTGTACTTCGACGGGGGCATGGGCGCCGCAGCGATCCAGCAGCGGCTGCAGACCTTCGATCTCGAGGGTGAGGCGCAGGCCCTTCGTGAGGTCATCGCCACCGGTAAGGGCCAGCGCAAGGCGCGTGCCCTGAAGCGGCTGAAGGTCGTTTCTGCCTTCCTGACCACCGACAACAAGCCGGCGGGCATGGTGTTGGACGCTATTCCGGTGATCCCGCCGGACCTTCGTCCGATGGTGCAGCTCGATGGTGGCCGGTTCGCCACCAGCGACCTCAACGACCTCTACCGAAGGGTGATCAACCGGAACAACCGACTCAAGCGACTGCTCGACCTCGGTGCCCCAGAGATCATCGTCAACAACGAGAAGCGCATGCTCCAGGAGGCCGTGGACAGCCTCTTCGACAACGGGCGCCGTGGCCGTCCGGTCACCGGTCCGGGCAACCGGGCCCTGAAGTCCCTCTCGGACATGCTCAAGGGCAAGCAGGGCCGGTTCCGGCAGAACCTGCTCGGCAAGCGCGTGGACTACTCCGGGCGTTCGGTGATCGTCGTCGGACCGCAGCTGAAGTTGCACCAGTGCGGGCTGCCCAAGCAGATGGCGTTGGAGCTGTTCAAGCCGTTCGTCATGAAGCGGCTGGTCGACCTCGACCACGCCCAGAACATCAAGTCGGCCAAGCGCATGGTCGAGCGCCAGCGTTCGGTCGTGTGGGACGTGCTCGAAGAGGTCATCACCGAACACCCGGTGCTGCTCAACCGGGCGCCCACGCTGCACCGACTGGGGATCCAGGCCTTCGAACCGCAGCTGGTCGAGGGCAAGGCCATCCAGATCCACCCGCTGGTGTGCACCGCATTCAACGCGGACTTCGACGGTGACCAGATGGCCGTGCACGTACCGCTGTCCGCGGAGGCCCAGGCCGAGGCGCGCATCCTCATGC
>JBKECS010000025.1:0-7996 GCA_047974805.1 Nostocoides sp.
CGAGCAGATCGGCATGAACGGAGGACACAACGCGCTGGGCTCGGGCAACCGGGCCAACGCCACCATCGGACGCGCCATTCGGCTCACCGTGGCCAACGCCTTGGGCGCCAAGAGCGGTCGGCTGGACGCTACCTCGGTGGGGCATCCCGGCAAGTATTCGTTCTGCTTCGCCGAGCGAACCCCGGCCTCACCGTGGGAACCGCTGCGAGTCGAAAAGGGGTACGCGGTCGAGGACACGACGGTCACCATCCTGGCCGGCGAGGGGCCCCGCCAGGTTGCCAACCATCTCAACGAAGACCCCGAAGGCGTGCTGCGATCCTTCGCGGCGGCTATGAAGGCACCGTCCAACTTCATCGCCGGCAAGTCTGGGCAAGTGGTCGTCGTCCTCGGCCATGAGCACGAACTCGCCCTGCGTGAAGCAGGATGGAGTCGGGCCGACGCCCTCGACTTCCTGGTCCAGGCCAGCAGGGTCACCCCGGCGGAGTTGCAAGCGGGCGGGATCCTTCTTGAAAGTGGTGCCCAGCACGACATGACCCCCGGCCCGGACGGTAAGTTGCCCGTGGTTGACTCGGCCGAGGACATCGTGCTCATCACCGCCGGAGGAGCCGGATCGGGCTGGTCGGCACTGATCCCCTCATGGGCACCGACGAAGCACTCACGCTCGGTGACCCGGCGGGTACGCCCTCCAGGAGAGGCCATGCCCGATTGCGGCCCGGACAGTTGCGAGATCCCCTGGCTCACCGAATCATTCATCCAGGGAGAATGAGGTGGAAAACATGGCAACGATCGACATCATGGTTCCTGAGCTTGCCGACGAACCGCCGCCGAGCGACCTGCGGCTGGCCGAGCGCCGTCCGCTTCCGGACCACGCCCGATTGACCCTGGTCGACAATGGCAAGCCCAAGGCGGCCCAATTGCTGTCGATGATTGCCGAGGGTCTGAGGCATTCCCACGGGATCAGTTCGGTGGAGTTGTATGCCAAGGGCTCGGCTTCCCGAGTGCTCGATGATGACGAGGTCGCCTCCATAGCCGTCTCCTCCGATGTGGCCATCACTGGATTAGGCGACTGCGGCGCCTGCTCGGCCTGCAGCTTGGGGGACGCCATCAAAATGGAAGCTGCGGGTATTCCGTCGACGGTGCTTATCAGCGACGTCTTCACCGGCCACGTCGCGTCCTTCGCGGTCACCATGGGAATGCCGGGATACCACTTCGCCGTCGTACCCCACCCGGTGTCGTCCAAGGACGACGGCCAGCTGGCATCCTACGCGGCCGCCGTCCTCGACCAGGTCGCCTTCCAACTCACTGGCGCCTTGGCGACGCAGCCGCAGCTGACATGACTGAGTTTGCGCGGCGAGTCGGAGCAGCACTCGTTATCGGTGCGAGCGGCGGCGTAGGTTCGGCGATCAGCACGCTCATGCTTGAGCGTGGCAGCAAGGTGGCCATGACGTATCGGCGGCCGTCGGCTCAGGTCGACCAGCTGTGCACTCAGCCTGGGACAGCGGCATACCAGCTCGACCTCAATGATGAGGACGCCTGCCAGCGTGTTGTCGAGGCGACCGTTGCTGACTTCGGGGCGTTGCACACCCTGGTCTATGCCGCTGGCCCGCACGTCCCGATGCGATACGTCGCCACGATCTCGCCGGCTCAGTTCCGCCAGCAGATGCTTGACGACGCGGTGGGCAGCTTTAACATCGTTCAGCCGGCACTTCCTCATTTGCGCGCCTCCAAAGGCGCCATCGTGGCGGTCACCACCGTGGCCACGGTGAGATTCCCGCCGCGTGACTCGCTGTCCTCGGCTCCCAAGGGCGCCGTCGAGGCGTTGATGCGGGCCATCGCGCTCGAGGAAGGGCGCTTCGGGGTCCGTGCCAACTGCGTCGGTCCGGGACTCATGGGAGACGGCATGACCGAGCGGCTCATGGCCTCCGGCGATTTCACCGAAGAGGTCAAGGAGGCGACGCGGGCCATGATCCCGATGCGCCGCCTCGGTGCGGTCGTGGAGGTTGCCGAGGCCGTGTGCTTCCTTGCCTCCGACCGGGCCGGCTACATCAGCGGACAAAAGCTCGACGTCGACGGAGGATATTCAGTCTGATGATTACCTACGAGGTTCGTGACAACGTGGCTTGGGCGCTGCTCGACCGCGCGGAGAAACTCAATGCCATGGATCGTGGCTTCTGGGGTGAACTCTGCGAGGTGTCGCAATGGGCCGGGTCCGACGCGGGTGTTCGTGCCTTGGTTTTCCACGGAGCCGGATCGTGCTTTTCCGTCGGAGGTGACATTTCAACCTTCGAGGGCATGGACGATGCGTCGTCGCGTCGGCAATTCAGCCAGGAGTGCCTCGATGCGCTGCGGATGGTGGAAGAGATCCCCAAACCCACCATCGCCGCCGTCCACGGCTACGCCTTCGGCGGCGGATGTGAGCTCACCATGGTGTGCGACATCGTCGTTGCCGACCAGACAGCCGTGTTCGCCACTCCGGAGGCCGCTGTGGGTCTGTTTCCCGGCCTCGGCGTGGTCCGGGGCCGGGCGCATACAGGCCTGCATTGGATGAAGTACCTCGCTTTCACAGGGGAACGGATCTCCGCCCAGGATGCTCGGACCGCAGGCCTGGTGACGGTGCTCACCGAGGAGGGTGCCCACCGTGCCGAAGCGGAGCGGCTCGCCCAGCTGATTGCTGCAAAGGCGCCGCTGGCGCTGGCTGCGGCCAAGAACATTCTGCAGCGGGGCCACGAAGATGGATACGCCTGGTCGGTCGAGGCAATCGCGATGCTGCACGGGACGGCGGACCAGCGCGAAGGGGTCTCGGCCTTCTTCGAACGTCGTACGCCCAACTTCCACGGCACCTGACAAGCGGTGCGATACGACGGCGCCAGGGTCGTTCGGCTAGCTGGCCAGCGCAGTGATCGGAATATCGCGCGCCGTTGCCCACTCCTGCCACTGGCCTGCGGTCCGTGTAAGGAATACGGTTTCCAGGTCCTCGCGACGGATCGGCTCGACGAGTTCGAGTTCGGTCACCAGACGGTCGAAGAAGTGCGGCTCCAAGGCGGCCAGAGCGATGACCCCGTCGGCAGTGGGGTAGAGCCCGTAGGCCGGTAGTCCGCCCCCGAGTGTGCCACCGGGTTCGGTCAGACCGTGAATGATCGGCCTGGCCATGGCCACAGCGAGATCGGACAACGGCACTTCGCGACGAACCCCCGCGCCCGAGGCCGCTCTGGCGACCAGCGCGGCGCACGCTTCCCCGGCGGCGCGCTCGGCGCCAGCCAGGTCAACGGTCAAGGTAGTCGGCATGCGCACTCCGTGGACCAGTCCCTGGCTGGCCTGGTAGGTCAGGTCATGGCCGGCCACCTCGGCGCCCGCCCCGGGGTAGCCGACGATGTCGATCTGGCACAGTTGTGGGTGCCGGGCGTGAGTCGACGCGAAGTCGAGTTGCAACCGGCCAAGTGCCGACGGTCGGCTGCTCGTGATCAGCAGATCGGCCTCGTCGAGGAGGGCGCCCAACTGCTCTCGGTCCGCCACTAACTTCAAGTTCAGCCGCACGACGTCCTGGCCCTCGTGCAACTCGGTGAAGTAGTCCTGTGCAAAGGTCTCCATCGGATCCCCCGAGGGGGGCAGCACCGTGGTGACGTGTGCTCCCCAGGCAGTCAGACGGGCCGCCGCGGCCGGCCCCGGTAGATTGACCGCAACGGAGACCACGCTGACGCCGGCAAGGGGACTGCCCGACGTCATACCAGGGTCCCGCCAGAGACCCGATCGGTGAGCCAGACGGATGGACGGAACCGCTCGCCATAGCGGTCGGCCAACTCGTTGGCCCGGCCGACGAACCCGGCCAGGCCACCCTCGTAGTTCGTCATGAAGGTCGCCGGCCCGCCCGTATGCGCCGGGAACCCGATGCCGAAGATGCCCCCGATGTTGGCCGAGGGAGTGTCTGTGAGGATGCCATCCCGGAAGCATCCGGCCGTCTCCAAGGCCATCCGGAACAGATACCGATCCTCGATGTCGGCCGTCGGTAGCTCCACCCCTCGCGCCCAGCGTTCACGCAGCCCCGGCCACAAAGCCTTCGCGGCGCCGTCCGGATAGTCATAGAACCCCGCTCCGGCAGCCCTGCCCTTGCGACCGAGCTCCACCAGGGTGTCGATCACCACTTCGCCGGGATTCGGTGGTTCGAGGGTTCGGCCCTCGTCGGCGGCAACCTTTGCCGCCTCGGTTCGGATGTGCTGGGTCAACGGAAGCGAGACCTCATCGAGCATGGCCAGCGGAGGTGAGGGGAATCCGGCGCTCGTAGCACTGCGTTCGATAACCATGGGGTCCACACCTTCGGCCACCAGGAGCGCACCTTCGTCGATGAGGGTGGAGAACACCCGGCTGGTGTAGAAACCTCGACCGTCGCCCACGACGATGGGAATCTTCCGGAGCTGATGAACCAGGTCCATCGCCCTAGCCGCTGCCTCGTCAGAGGTGGATTCACCCCGGATGATCTCAACGAGCTGCATCTTGTCCACCGGGCTGAAGAAGTGCAGCCCGACGAAGTCCCCGGGCCGGGACGAGAACCCCTGGAGGCTAGTGATCGGCAAGGTCGAGGTATTGGAGCACAACAGGGTCGTCGGCTTTACCACGCCTTCGACTTCCGCAAAGACCTGCTCTTTGAGGGCGAAGTCTTCGAAGACCGCCTCGATCACCACATCGGTGTCGGCAAGATCCGAGGCCTGCGCCGTGGGCGTGATCCGGCCAAGAATGGCGTCGCGCTCGGCCGGATCGGTCTGCCCCCGTTCGACACGCTTCGCCAGCAGCTTCTCGGAATATGCCTTTCCGTGCTGGGCCGCGTCGAGTGAGACGTCCTTGAGGACGACTTCGATTCCGGCGAGAGCGCACGACCAGGCGATGCCAGCGCCCATCATCCCCGCACCGAGAACGCCGACCTTGGCCACCTGACGGCTCTCGATCCCGTCCGGGCGCAGCGCCCCTGACCTGATGGACTGTAGATCGAAGAAGAATGCCTGGATCATTGCCGTGGATTCCCGTCCGGCGACGAGTTCGGTCAGGTAGCGCGACTCGATCCTGGTGGCGGTGTCGAGGTCCACCTGGGTGCCCTCGACCGCTGCGCTGATGATTGCCCGGGGGGCGTGGTCGGGGCTGCCCTTGAGCCGTTTGTTCAGCGTCGCGGGTATTGACGGCAGGATGGCCGCGAACGTGGGAGAACTCGGCGTACCGCCGGGGATGTGGTAGCCCTTGACGTCCCAGGGCTTGACGGCGGCGCTCTCATCACCGGCGTGATCGTGGATCCATTGCTTGGCCGCCGGGACCACGTCATCGGGGGAGTCGACCAATTGGTCGATCACCCCCTTGTCGTAGGCCTGTGCCGGGGTGTATTGCTGACCCTGCAACAGCCATTCCGTGAGGGCTTCGGTGACGCCTCGCATACGGACCAGGCGGGTGACGCCACCGCCGCCGGGGAGCAACCCGAGGGTCACCTCGGGCAGGCCGATGGCGATTCGATCGCCATCGGCCGCGATGCGATAGTGACATGCCAAGGCAATTTCCAGGCCGCCGCCAAGAGCTGAGCCATTGATGGCCGCAACCACAGGGACGCCGAGCCGTTCGAGACGGCGCAACTGGCTCTTGATCAGCTCTACTTCGGCGAAGAACGTCCCGGCCGTCGCTGGGGTGACCTGCTGCAGATCGCCCAGGTTTCCTCCGGCGAAGAAGGTCTTCTTTCCTGAGGTGAGGACCACCCCGATGATGTCGTCGCGGTCGGCCTCCAGCCGGGTGACCACCTCGCCCATGGCTTTGGTATAGGCCGCGTTCATGGTGTTTGCGCCGGAGTTGGGGTCGTTCATCGTCAGCGTGACGATGCCCTCGTCGTCGCGGTCGTATTCGATCATGTTTCGCTCAGGGCCTCTCTGTCCCGTGACCTGTTCCGGGTTGCGAAGAATGGGGGAAGTCTTAGACGCGTTCGACGACTGTGGCGATGCCCATGCCGCCGCCGATGCATAGCGTGGCGATGCCGCGTTCCAGGTCCCGGCGCTCGAGCTCGTCGACCAGGGTCCCCACGATGATGGCGCCAGTGGCGCCGAGGGGGTGGCCCATGGCGATTGCCCCGCCGTTGACGTTCGTCTGCTCCTCTGACCAGCCCATGTCGCGGACGAGTTTGAGCGCCACCGATGCGAACGCCTCGTTGATCTCGACCAGGTCGATGTCCGAAGGCACCATCCGTGCGCGCTCCAGCGCCAGTCGGCAGGCCGGCACGGGCCCCGTGAGCATGATGGTGGGCTCGGAACCCACAACGGCGATGGACACGATGCGCGCCCGCGGGGTCAGTCCCATCTCGGTGCCGACCTGCTCATTGCCGACGAGCACCAAGGCGGCACCGTCGACAATGCCGGAGGAGTTCCCAGCGTGGTGAACATGGTTGATCTGGTCGACGTAGGGGTACTTCGCCGTGGCGACGAAGTCGAACCCGCCCTGGTCGCCGATGTCGGCGAAAGACGGCTTCAGGCCGGAGAGGGTCTCCACCGAAGTCCCTGGGCGAATCGTCTCGTCCCGGTCGAGAATCGTCAGCCCGTTCGAGTCCTGGACCGGGATGACCGAACGATCGAAATACCCCGCATCCCAGGCTGCCCCCGCTCGGGCATGAGACTGCGCGGCAAATCGGTCGACCTCCGCGCGATCGAAGCCCTCGATCGTGGCGATGAGATCGGCTCCGATCCCCTGAGGGACGAACCCGGTAGCCATCGCCGTCGCCGGGTCCATCGCCCAAGCGCCACCGTCGCTGCCCATGGGCACCCGCGACATCGATTCGGTTCCACCGGCGACGATGAGGTCCTCGAAGCCTGACCGGACCCTCGCGGCCGCTTGATTGATCGCTTCCAAGCCCGACCCGCAGAATCGGTTGAGTTGGACGCCTGCGACGTTTTCCGGCATACCGGCGCGCAGAGCTGCGATCCTCGGAAGGACTGCACCCTGGTCGCCGATCGGGCTGACAATGCCCAACACGACATCGTCGATCTTCGTCGGGTCGAGACCGGGGTTGCGGGCTCGAAGCGCGTCGAACAGACCGCCGAGGAGATCGATTGGTTTGACCTCATACAGGGAGCCGTCCGCTTTGCCTTTGCCACGTGGAGTCCTCAACGCGTCGTAGATGACGGCCTGGTGTTGCTCGGGCATGTGCCAACTCCTTCGGTGGTGCTCGATAAGCTCAGAAGCACCATAGGCAGGGACTGAACACTTGTGCAATGGCTTGGCTCACGTGTTCACTGGTCATGCTTGAGGCAGGAGGAATGTGCAGTGACGCCCCTCGACGTCAGCAGGGTTGGTGCGGACTCGCGCGAGCGGATTCGCATGGCTGCCCTGCGTCTGTTCGCCGACCGTGGGGTCGCAGCGAGCAGTCTGCGCGAGGTGGCACGCGTTGCCGGCGTGGCGCCTGGGCTCGTGGTGCACCATTTCGGTGGCAAGGACGGGCTCCAGGCGGATGTCGACGGCGCCGTCACCGATATCTTCGCCCGCGCCCTCGATTCGGTCCTTCCTCAGGGACCGAACACTGCGACGCTCACTCCCGTAGAGGTCGTTGATCGGATGTTCCGGGACCATCCCGAGGCCATGGACTATTTGCGTCGCGCCGTCGTGACTCCTTCTCCGGGTGATGAGCAGCTGCTCGCAAAACTGTTGCAACTCACCCTTGACCGGACACGCGCCCCTGTCAGCTGGCGGCCCCCCAGCAGCGACGTGCCTCCGGTCGAGCAGACGGTGGCGGTGCTCGTTCGGCTCCTGGGCTCACGGTTGGTGCAACCGGGACTGAGCCGGCTGTGGACGGTTGCGCAAAGCGACGATCCTCCGCCGACCATTGAGGTTCCCCTCCAATGGGCGGGCGAACAGCCGACCTAAATCACTGTTGGGAACGGGCCACGAGCGCGTCCCCGAGCCGGTCGGCATACCGCAGGGTGCGGATGACCAAGGGGACCACCACCGCCAGTGGGTTCAAGCTGGCTCCGCGGGCCCGAGCCGC
>JBKECS010000026.1:0-4815 GCA_047974805.1 Nostocoides sp.
GGGAGGAGCATCGCCCAAACGGGCGCTGAGCCACCCGGTGCCGGCCAGGACCAACACTCCGGCCACCAGGGTGAGGGGGATCCGCAAGTTTGGCGCCAAAAGCACGATGGACAGCAGCGGCGTTCGTTGGACTGGCGACCCCACCCCGATGACGATGCCCGAGGTCGACACGATCCCATCGTTGGCGCCGAGCACCCCCGCACGGAGGCGGTTCAGCCGACTTCCCATCACGCTGGGGGGAGTGACATGTCATGGTCGAGGCTGGTCAGGTCCGTGCGGGTGGATGCGACACCGACGATCCGCAGCGCCATGTCCGCGTATGCTCCCGCGACGAGCCCCGTCGGCAGGTTCGAATCACTGTGCCACCGGGCGATATCGACACCCAGAGAAGATATGGCACGAGCCGGCATGCGTGGCTCCGTCACGGTGAAGGCGCCCGTCCGGATGCCCTCGGCGATGATCGTGCGGAAGACCCCCTCGATCGCCATTCGTCGACCGACAATGTCTGCGTGATGGGTGGCCCCGAGATGGGCCAATTCATAGTTGATGACGCGGGCGGCCTTGGCCGAGGTCAGGTGGAAGGTGGCGAAGGCCACCATGACTTGGAACAGTTGTTCGGTCGGGTCTGTGTCCCGAGCGGCGGCCACCACTCGGGAGTAGACCTCCTCGTGCCCCTGCGAAGCGATCTCGTAGAGGAGGTCCTCCTTCGTCGGATAGTGCACGTACATGGCAGACGGAGACATGCCGGCCCCGGTGGCGATGTCACGGGTGGACGTGCCGTGGTATCCGCGGTCGGCGAAGGCGTCCACCGCAGCGGCCACCAGTCGCGCTCGGGTCGCGATGGCTTTGGGCGTCTCGGGCCTGGCGGCCATGACCACCTCGATCGATCGGGTTGGTGAGGTTCTCCACGGGGCATTCTCGCCCGCACGGTTGACGACCACAGCCTATGCCGAGTATAAAAATAAGCAATTGCTCAGAAAACTTGAAGGAGATGACGTGACGGCTTCGTCGCCGAGCCATGGAAGCGCGCCGGGGAGTCAGATGGCCCGGACCGAGGCCGGCACAACCCCGGAGGCGGCCGTACCCACCGAATTGCCTGGTGCGCAGTGGCCGGTGGGTGTCGTCGGCAGCGGGACCATGGGAGCTGGGATAGCCGAGGTGGCGGCCAGAGCCGGCTGCAGCGTCATCGTGCTCGACATTAGCGAGCACGTCCTCGACGGGGCCCGCGAGCGGATCTCACACTCTCTTCAGCGGGCAGAGTCCAAAGGCGCCTTGGCGGAGCCGATGTCAGACATTCTCCATCGGATCCGCTGGACGACCGAACGTGTGGACCTGGCTGGGGTTCGCGTCGCTGTGGAGGCCGTTCGCGAGTCGCTGCCGGACAAGCAGGAGGTCTTCCATTCCCTCGAAGGGGTTGTCGGCGAGGACGTCATCCTCGCCAGCAACACCTCGTCCATTCCCATCGCCCAACTGGGTGCGGTCGTTCAGCGCCCGGGCCGGCTACTGGGGATGCACTTCTTCAACCCGGTACCGGCCATGCCCTTGGTGGAGATCGTTCCGTCGCTGTTGTCCGCGGAGGAGACCGTCCAGCAGGCCACGACCTTTGTCACCGAGGTGCTCGGCAAGGACGCCGTTCGTGCGAAGGACCAGGCCGGCTTTCTCGTCAACGCCCTGCTCGTTCCCTACCTCCTGTCCGCCATTCGGGCCCTGCAAAACGGCTTGGGCACTCGAGAAGAGATCGATGCCGGCATGGTCGGGGGTTGTGGCATGCCTCTCGGCCCACTGGCGCTGTGCGACCTCATCGGATTGGACGTCCTGCTCCAGGTCGGAGACTCGTTGTACGCGGAGCATCGAGAGCCCTCCTACGTGTCACCGCCAATGCTGCGCCGCCTCGTCGATGCCGGCCATTTGGGCCGGAAGAGCGGCAGCGGATTCTTTTCGTACTGAGAACGCAACAACACGATTATCGGAAGCGAGACCTCTAATGACGCTAAAGACCCCCGAGGAATACGTCGAGAGCCTGCGGGCGCTGAAGATTCGCGCATACGTCGGCGGTGAGCGGGTGGATTCCATAGTGGACCACCCCTTGGTGGCGCCGCACATCAATACGGTCGCCAAGACGTATGAGCTGGCCCATGACCCCGCACATGCCGACGTCATGAGGGCGACCAGTCACCTCACCGGCGAACCGATCCACCGGTACACGCACATCTTCCAGAGCCAGGAAGACTTGGTGAAGAAGATCCAGATGCTGCGACTGCTGGGTCAAGAGACCGGTACGTGCTTCCAGCGCTGCGTCGGTTTGGATGCGCTCAATGCTACGTATGCGGTGACCTATGAGGTCGACCAGGCTCGAGGCACGGACTATCACCAGCGATTCCGGAACTATCTGACCATGGTTCAGCGGGAAGATCTCATGCTGGCGGGAGCGATGACCGACCCGAAGGGACATCGGGCCAAGCGACCCGGACAACAGGCGGACCCGGATCAATTCGTCCGGGTGGTCGAGCAACGTGAGGACGGCGTGGTTATTCGCGGCGCCAAGGTCCACAACACCGGCGGCATCAACTCGCACGAGGTGCTCGTGCTGCCTGGTACCGGGCTCGGTGCCGGCGAAGAGGCATATGCCATCGCGTGTGCGGTGCCTGCGGATGCCGAAGGGGTCGTCTTCGTCTTCGGGCGGCAGAGCAACGACACGCGAAAGCTCGAAGCCGGGTGTGACTCGGGCAATCCCAGATTCGGAGTCGTCGGCGGCGAGGCATTGGTGATCTTCGACGATGTCTTCGTCCCGCATGATCGCGTGTTCCTCAACGGTGAAGTGGAGCACTGCGCACAACTGGTGAACTACTTCGCCACCTGGCACCGCGCCAACTACGGTGGCTGCAAGGGCGGCAACGCCGATGTGCTCATTGGGGCAACGGCGAAACTGACGCAGATCCTCGGGACCGACAAGAACGCCATTGTCCGCGACAAACTCACCGAGATGATCCATCTGACCGAGACCAGCTACGCCTCCGCGATCGGTTCCAGTGCCCTGGGCCACGAGCTGCCGTGCGGTTCGTACATGGTTGACCCGCTGCTTGCCAATACGGTGAAGCAGAACATCACCCGGAATGTGTATGCGATCGGTCGGCTCAGCCACGATTTGGCCGGTGGGTTTATCGCGACCCTGCCGGAGACCGCTGCTTTCGACAATCCGGAGATTTCAGAATGGGTCCGGAAGTACTACACCGCCAACCCTGATTTCAGCGTTGAGGATCGGGTGAAATACGGCCGCTACATAGAGGGGATGACAAGCGTTACGACGCTGGTGGAAGCCATGCACGGGGCGGGATCGCCACAAGCACAACGGATCGCCATGTCCGGCCAGGCCAACGTCCCGGCCAAGATGGAGATGGCCGACAAGGTCATCAACGGCACCGATGACGTCCCTGGCCTTCCGCTCCCGGATCGCAACGGGATGACGCCGAACACGTCTAAGGACTAGGGGCCAGCCAGCCGCTGGTGCTCACGCGCTTGAGGGCCTCGTCGCGTCACACAACTGAACCGGTTTCCTCACATGCGCGAACGTCATCGCGTCCCTGACGGCTCGCCTGAATCTGTCAGCGCGGTGATCGGAATATCGCGCGCAGCCGCCCATTGCTGCCACTGAACGGAGGTACGTCCGCGGAAGGCGGCTTCCAGGTCCTCGCGACGGATGGGAGCGACGAGGTCGAGTTCGGCCAGCAGTCGGTCGGCGAAGTGCGGTTCCAAGGCGGCGATGGCGATGACGCCGTTGGCGGTGGCGTAGAGGCCGTACGTGGGGAGCCCACCACCGAGAGGGCCCCCTGGTTCGGTCAAGCCGTGGACGATCGGTCGGGCCAGGGCCACGGCGAGATCGGACATGGCCACTTCGCGACGGACACCTGCCCCTGTCGCCGCTCTGGCAAGCAGGGCCGCGCAGGCTTCCCCGGCGGCGCGCTCGGCGCCGGCGAGGTCAACCGTCAGCGTGGTTGGCATGCGCATTCCACGGATCAGTCCCGCACTGGCCTGGTAGGTCAGATCGTGGCCGGCTACCTCGGCGCCCGCGCCGGGGTAGCCGACGATGTCGATCAGGCAAAGTCGAGGGTGGTGAGCATGAACCGAGGTGAAGTCGAGGTGCAACCGACGAAGCGCTGACGGTCGGCTGCTGGTGATCAGCAAGTCAGCGTCGTCCAGCAGGGCGGCCAATTGATCTCGGTCCGCCCGCTCTTTCAAGTTCAGCCGCACGATGTCCTGGGCCTGATGCAACTCGGCGAAATAGCCCGGTGCGGCCGCCTCCATCGGGTCCCCTGACGGGGGCAGCACCGTGACGACGTGCGCCCCCAAGGTGGTCAGGCGAGCCGCCGCCGCAGGTCCCGGCACGTTGATCGCGACGGAGACGACGCTGATACCGGACAGCAGGTCCCCTGCCGAGGTCATGTCCGGGTCCCGTCTAAGGTCCGGTCGGTGAGGCGGGAGGGGAGAGTCCTCAGGGCCTCGCAGGCCACGTATTGGCGTTGCTCGGGCATGTGCCAACTCCTTCAGCGGTGCTCGGGAGGCTTGGAAAGACCATAGGTAGGCACTGAGCCCACAGGCAATGGCCCAGCTCACGTGTTCGCTGGTCAGCCTGCGGCAGTGAAGCTGCACGCCGTTCTTTCCGGCGTACAGGCGGGTGGTATCCCACTCGAGGCGACATCACTGTTGGGAACGGGCCACGAGCGCGTCCCCGAGCCGGTCGGCATACCGCAGGGTGCGGATGACCAAGGGGACCACCACCGCCAGTGGGTTCAAGCTGGCTCCGCGGGCCCGAGCCGC
>JBKECS010000058.1:0-11870 GCA_047974805.1 Nostocoides sp.
TGCCCCGGCAGGCAGAGCCAGGGGTGGGGTGAGCTGGGCAAATGTCCCGTAGTCGGCCCACACGACCGGTAAGGACAGTACACCAGGGCATTCCGTTCACCGCGGATATGGACTAGTGGACGGCCACGATGAAGGCGAGCCCGTCGGTGGTCGCCGCACCGGCCGCGATCCTGCCGGCGGTGTCTCGGTCCGCAGCGATTAGCAGGCCGGGCTCACCGGAGGCGCTCCCGTGTGGCTCCTGCTGACCAGCCGGGACAAGCGCCAAGACGAGGACGTCCACCGCGACCGGCCGGGCGGTGCCAGGAACATAGAGATCAATGGACCGGCCGGGGGCAATCGTCGTCGTTGGACCGGCAACCGGCACCATGATCGCGGCCTCCCCCGCAGGTCGCCCGACCAACAGCCCCGGGCCGAGGAGTCGAGTGCTGGTCACCGGCTCACCCGAGGCCAGCGGGACCGCCAGGCGACGGCCCACCGCATCGCGTGCATCGACCATTGCCCGCGAGGTGACCGTGTCCGCCGGTACGTCAACAGTGCGCAGGTCGGCCGACGACAACACCGTCCCAGCCGGCACGTCATCGGCCGCGATGGTGATCGTCACCGAGGGTGGCGCGCCTGGGGCGAGCACGTTCAGCGTCAGGGCAAGCGCGAGTCCGGCAAGAGCGGCCGCCACGATCCGGCGAGCACGAGTGACTCGCCAGCGCGTGCGACGGCTGGGCATCGCGACCGGTCGAGGGCGAGAAAGGAACCCCATCTGGCCGACGGTAGGCCTGCGGCGCGGGCCGCTGAGAGGTTCAGGACGAGGTTGTGGACGATGCGGCCGGGGTGGCCGAGCCTGTGGATGACGATGACGATGACGATGACGATGACGATGACGATGACGATGACGAGGTCGCGGGCGATGATCCCGAACCGCCCGAGGTGGCCGAGGAGTCGCTCGATCCGGACGAAGAGGCTGATCCGTTTCCGGAGTCCTTTCCAGGTCCGGAATCGGACGCGCCGGAAGACCCTGAGGCGCTGTTGGCGGACGCGCGCGAGTCGGTCCGATAGAACCCGCTGCCCTTGAAGACGACCCCGACGGCGTTGTACACCTTGCGCAGGCGCCCCGAGCATTCCGGGCATTCGTTCAGCGCATCATCGGAGAAGGACTGGACGACATCGAACGCGTGCCCGCATTCGGTGCACTCATAGGCGTAGGTGGGCACGGGTAACTCCTGGAACGGGATGGCAGGCGCCGATGCGCCCCGGTGAAGTATAGGGACCCCTCGGTGTTTCCCCACGACGTGGGGTCAGCGCCGGCCGCCGAGGAGGCTGAGGCGGGCAGCGGTCGGTGGTCAGCTGTCGAGGTCGGGGGCCGGCGCGGGCGGAGCTGACATCGGTTCAGGCGGTATGCCCGGTGGCAACTCCGACGCGAATCGACGGGGGGTTGGCGCGGACCGCCACCCGGCCAATCGCCCGCCCAGCGACACCGCCCGCACCCGCTTCTCTGCGGCATCTCTGGCTTGTGAGGTGGTCACGATGAGCAGGTCGTCGCCGTGGCGTAGGACGGTGTTGGGCTGCGGCACCGTCGCCGCCCCGTCCCGGACGACCAACGCGACGTTGGCGCCGTGCGGCAGGCGCAACTCCACCACCCGCACACCGCCGATCCGCGAGTCGGGGCCGACGGTGACCTGCAACAGGTCGGCATGCAACTCGTCCAACGGGGTGGTGTCGACGTTCAGTCCCAAGGTGTGGTGCTTCTCTTCGAGCCCCAGCAAGCGAGCGACGTAGGGCAGAGTCGGCGCCTGCACCGCGGTGAAGACCACGACGAGGACGAAAACCAGGTCGAAGATCCACCGCATGGACGAGTGCCCGGTGGTCATCGGCACGGTGGCGAGCACGACTGGTACAGCGCCGCGCAGCCCGGCCCAGGACAAGAAGGCCTGGTCCCGCCATCCCATCCGGAAGGGCAGCAGCGAGACCACAACCGACAGCGGACGCGCGAGTAGGAGCAGTACGGCGCCGAGGACCAACGCGGGCCCGATTTGGGCGGGGAAACCCGCCGGTGAGGCGAGCAGCCCGAGCATGATGAACAGCCCGATCTGTGCCAGCCATCCCAGCGCCGTAGCGAGACCGGTCGCCGCCTGGGCATGGGGCAGGTTGACGTTGCCGAGCACGAGCGCCGCGAGGTAGCACGCGAGAAACCCGGAGGTATGCACCGACGCTGCCACCGCGTAGGCCAGGATCGTCGTGGCGCTGATGCCCAGGGCGAACAGTGCCGACGACCCGGCAGCGACACGCCGGGCGACCCAGCCGACACCGAACCCGATGGCCAAGCCGACCGCGGCGCCGCCGGCCAGTTCGAGCGCGGTAATCAGCAGCAGCATCCACCACGGTTCGGCATGTCCGGTCGCGATCTGCGTGGCGAACGCGGTGACCATGAGCACCACCGGGGCGTCGTTGAACCCCGATTCCGCCTCGAGCATCCCGGACAGCCGTCGGGGAAGTGGCACCCGGCGCAGCACGGAAAACACCGCGGCCGCGTCGGTGGAGGACAAGATGGCGCCGAGCAACAAGGCGAGCTGCCAATCCAGGCCGAGCACGACATGGGCGGCCGCCGCGACCGTGGCTATGGACACCGCCACACCCACGGTCGACAACACGGCCGCTGGAGCGACCGATCGCCGAATGCTCGACCAGCGCGTGGTCAGGCCGCCTTCGGACAGGATGAGGATGAGCGCGACGTAGCCGAGCACCTGCGTGAGTTGGGCTGAATCGAACCGGATGCCCAGGCCTGCGTCGCCGAGCACCAGCCCGATGGCGAGATAAAGCAGCAGCGACGGGAGCCCAGACCGGGTGGACAGCCGGACCGCGGCCACCGAGACGAGCAGAACGATCGTTCCGAGCAGCAGCACTGGGGTCAGATCGGCCAAGGTGAACTCGTCCATCATCGACCACCCCTTTCGCGCGCTCGCCGTGGCCACCGACATTTCGGCCCCGTCGTGGCCTAGTCTCGCAGGGTGCCGTGGAAGCTTGTCTCTCGGATCGGACTCGGTCTCCTCGCCCTCGTGCTGGTCGCCGTGTTGGCGGTTGGCGCCGTGGGCTGGTCGTGGGTGCGCAAGCCCCTGCCGCAAACCGCCGGCGAGCTGACCCTGACCGGACTGACTGGACCAGTCACGGTCATCCGTGATGACCGGGGGGTCCCGCAGATCTATGCCGACAATCCCGCGGACCTGTTCCGTGCCCAGGGGTATGTCCACGCCCAGGACCGGTTCTTCGAGATGGATCTGCGCCGGCACGTCACGGCCGGACGGCTCGCCGAGCTCGTCGGACCGAGCGGATTCGACACCGACCGAATGCTGCGCACCCTCGGCTGGCGTCGGGTGGCCGAGCAGGAACTCCCCCTGCTCAGCTCCCAAACCCGGCAGTACCTCCAGGCGTATGCCGATGGGGTGAACGCCTATCTCCATCAGGCGGGGAACCCCTCGCAGGTGTCGGTGGAGTACTCCCTGCTCGATCTGAGCTATCCGAGCCCGACCATCGAGGATTGGACACCGCTCGATTCGCTGAGCTGGTTGAAGGCCATGGCGTGGGATCTGCGATCGGACTATGACGGGGAGCTGGTCCGGGCGCAGTTGGCCGGATCGATGACGCCGAAGCACATCGCGGAGATCTTCCCCAGATACCCCTACGACACCAATGCCCCGATTCTCAGCACCCAGGACTGGTCATCCGCTACCACCGCGGCGAAGTCCGCGCTGCCGTCGGCCTTGTCCAACAGCACTCCTCTCACCGGTGACGCCCCAGCCAGCCCGGCTGATGCTGCTGGTGGCACCGACATACCCGTGGGGGGGAAGGATCCCGCGGCCGCGTCGGCATACGCCGCAGCACGCGCCGCCTTGAACCAGGTTCCTACGCTGATCGGTCGAGGGGATGGCGTGGGCTCGAACTCGTGGGTGGTCTCCGGTGAGCGCTCCACCACCGGCAAGCCGATCCTGGCCAACGACCCACACCTGTCCACGAGCTTGCCGGGCATCTGGTACCAGGTCGGGCTGCATTGCCGATCCGTCTCCACCTCGTGCCCCTTCGACGTCGCCGGGTTCTCCTTCTCCGGGCTTCCCGGGGTGATCATCGGCCACAACAACCACATCGCCTGGGGGCTGACCAACCTGGGCCCGGACGTCACCGACTTCTACCTCGAGAAGGTGCAAGGCAACTCCAGCCTCAAGGACGGCAGCTGGACCGACATGGAGGTACGCACCGAAACGATCAAGGTCGCCGGCCAAAAGGACCGCACGATCGTCGTGCGTTCGACTCGCCATGGCCCGCTGCTGTCGGACGTGAGTCCGGCCGTGCATGGGATCGGGACGACCGCCCCGGTGGGTGGTGAGGCGCACACCGAGACGTATGCGGTGTCCCTGGCCTGGACGGGCCTGGTGCCCTCACCGACCGCCGACGCCATCTTCGCCATAGATTCGGCGACGGACTTCACCCAATTCCGTGCCGCTGCGGAGAAGTTCGCCTCCCCCTCCCAGAACCTGCTCTATGCCGACACGGCTGGCCACATTGGCTATCAAGCCCCCGGCTTGGTGCCCAAGCGTGCGCCCGCCACGGTGAATGCGCCGGCCGGCTATTGGCCGGCACCGGGCTGGTCGAGTTCCTATGACTGGACCGGTTGGGTTCCCTTCGACCAGATGCCCTACGCGCTCGATCCCGCCGAGGGGTTCCTCGTCGCCGCCAACCAAGCGGTCACGGCCAGCGCTCGGCCCTTCCTGACCACCGAATGGGACATGGGCTACCGCAGCCAACGAATTCGTGACGTGCTCAGTGCCAACGATGTCGTGTCACCGGATGACATGGCCACGCTTCAGGCCGACACCTCTGATGGCTTCGCCCCGACCCTGGTCAAGGCGCTGCTGGCGGTTGATGTCGACGATCCCTTCGCCGCCGAGGCGCAGAGCCTGCTCAAGGATTGGGATTACACCAGCCCGGCCGGCAAGTCCGCTGACGGTGCGGCAGCGGCCTACTACTACGCGGTGTGGTCCAACTTGCTGGCGTTGACGTTCGATGACGAGATGGGCGGTTTGACCGCCGGGGGCGGCAGCCGGTGGATGCAAGCGATGAGCACTATGCTCGCTAACCCCAAGAGCACCTGGTGGGACAACAAGCAGACACCGTCGGTCGCGGAAAGCCGTGACGAGATCCTTCGGCAAGCCATGGTGCGGGCGCGGCTGGAGTTGACCGAACGGATCGGTAAGGACCCGATGTCCTGGAAGTGGGGGGA
The DNA here is from genome assembly GCA_047974805.1 of Nostocoides sp. Taxonomy (GTDB): domain Bacteria; phylum Actinomycetota; class Actinomycetes; order Actinomycetales; family Dermatophilaceae; genus JAJXUB01. Next base: position 5,264 of record JBKECS010000058.1, read on the forward strand.
TGTGCACACGGTGACCGTCACCGGTGCACTCAACTCGGGGATGCCGGGCTTGCTCCAGCGACTGTTCACCGTCGGCCCAGCCCCGGTGCCGGGCAGCTCGTCGGTGGTCAACGCGATGGCCTGGGATGCCGCCGAGGGCTATCACGTGACGCATGCCCCGTCCATGCGGATGGTGGTCAACCTTGCCGATCTCGACGCGTCCAGATGGGTGAATCAGACCGGGCAATCGGGTCATCCGACCAGTGCGCACTATGGCGACCAGTTCGACGCCTGGAGGTCGGGCGAGACCTACGGATGGCCGTTCACCGGTGCTGCGGTCCAGAGTGCCGGTGTCGAAACGCTCCAGCTCACTTCGTAGGCCGGCAGCCCGGCCGCTCACCGAGCCAGGTCAAGGCCTCGGCTGTCACGGCGGCATCGACGACTTCGTCGTGATCCTGCCGGGGCAACACCGACACGGTCAGCACTTCGCCGGGATGCAGCAGGACAATCCGGTAGGTGGTCTGCGGCATGCGTGGCAGGGCTCGGTCATAGCAGCCGCCTCCCTGCCCGAGCCGGGTGCCGCCGGTGTCCACGGACAGTCCCGGGATCAGTGCGAGGGCGACCCGCTCGATTGCATCCAGTCCCAGCGGCGTCCGATCGGGGTCGGCCGCGTCGAACCAATCGAGGTCGAGGTCCGGCAACGTGATGGGCAACAGGACGCGCAACGCGGCTTCGTGCAGCCCGGCCAGGAGCGGCCCGGTCACCGGTTCGGCGCCGAAGCTCTCATACAGCGTCACCGTCGCTCCGGCGGGCAACGCACGCGCCGGCCCGTCAAGCACCCGGTCGCGGATCCGCAGGCCGTCCAGCGCGAGGTCGCGCCCTTGGGCGATCTGAACTCGACGTTCCCGGAGTTCGCGGCGCACCAGGGCCTTGCGCTCGGTCCTCACCAGCCCATCGTAGGCTGGCGCCATGAACAGCGAAGGGCTGGCGAATGCCACCACGCGTATGCGCGCCCACGGCATCGACGAACGGGCCATTGCCGTCTTCGCTCACTATTACGCCCAGCTCGAGGCTGGCAGCACCGGATACATCCCTGAGGACTCCATCGCCCCGCTGAGCGAGGTGACCGAGTTGGCCGACCTCGGGGAGGAGGGCGCGCCCGACGCCCTGGCGCATACGGTGGTTGTGAAACTCAACGGTGGCTTGGGCACGAGCATGGGGCTGCAGGGCCCCAAGACCGCCCTGGTGGTCCGTGACGGCCTGACCTTCCTCGATGTCATGGCCCGCCAAAACCTCGCGCTTCGGGCCGCCCACGGGGTCGACGTCCCGTTCCTTCTCATGAACAGCCTTCGCACCCGGGACGAATCGCTCGCCCGGTTGGCCAGGTATGCCGACCTCGCCGTCGACTCGCTCCCGCTGGACTTCATGCAAAGCGCCGAGCCGAAGCTCAGAGCCGATGACCTGATGCCGGTGGACTGGCCAGCCGATCCGGAGCTGGAATGGTGCCCGCCGGGCCACGGTGATGTCTATCTGTCCCTGTCGACCAGCGGAATTCTTGAGGCGCTGCTCGCCCGGGGCTGCCGGCATCTGTTCTTGTCCAACTCGGACAATCTCGGCGCCACTTGCGATCCGCGGATCCCGGCCTGGATGGCCCGTGAGGGCATCCCCTATGTCGCCGAAGTGTGCGAACGTACCCCGAACGATCGCAAGGGCGGCCATCTGGCCGTGCGGCGCAGCGATGGCCGGATTGTTTTGCGGGACTCGGCTGCGGTGCGTCCGGGGGAAGAGCACTGGTTCGCCGACGAGAATCGGCACCACCTTTTCCACGCCAACAACCTGTGGGTCGACCTGTCGGTGCTGGCTGGACGATTGGCCGAGCGATCCGGAGTGCTGGGGTTGCCGATCATCGTCAACCGCAAGACGGTCGACCCGACCGACCCAGCCTCGACCCCGATCATTCAGATTGAAACGGCCATGGGCGCGGCCGTCGAGCTTTTCGACGGGGCGCGGGCGCTGAAGGTGCCACGCACCCGCTTCCGGCCGGTGAAGACGACGAACGAACTCCTCCTGTTGCGCTCGGACCGGTTCGCCATCGACGAGTTGTCGCACGTGGTATCGGTGACCCAGACGCCGGACACCGTCATCGACCTCGACGGGCATTACCGGATGGTGGCCGACTTCGACGCTCGCCTGCCATTCGGGGCGCCGTCGCTGCGTGACTGTGCCCGTTTGACGGTCTCCGGTGACGTCACCTTTGGCCGGGGTGTCACCTGCCTGGGCGATGTCACCGTGCAAGCGGAGGAAGGCCGGCCACGACGGATCGCGGACGGGAGCATGCTGACCGGGGTGCTGCCATGACGCTGCGATCGGTCGCCGACCACCGCTTCGCCCTCCTGGACGCACTTCGCGCCTTGCCGGCCCGCTCCGTGCCGACTCCACAGGCCCTGGGGATGGTCCTGGCTGCGGACGTCGCGGCGGCCACTGACCTCCCAGGGTTCGATAACAGCGCGATGGATGGGTATGCCGTCCGCGCCGTCGATCTTGCCGGGGCTGGCGAGTCCAGCCCGGTGACGCTGCCAGTCGATGGGGACATCGCTGCGGGTGATTCTTCAGACGCCGTCCTTCTCCCGGGCCGGGCGCTGCGGATCATGACCGGCGCGGTGATGCCCTCGGGAGCCGACGCGGTGGTTCCGGTGGAATTCACTGATGGAGGGGTCACCGAGGCGACGTTCCGACTCCAGCCCGAGCCCGGCCGGCATATTCGCCGCCGCGGCGAGGACATCCGGGTCGACGATGTGCTGCTCCGTGCGGGGCAATGGCTGGGGCCGGGCCATATCGGGCTCATCACCTCCGCCAATGTGGCCAGGGTGGCGGTCCACCCTCGTCCTCGTGTCGCTGTCTACTCCACCGGCGACGAGCTGGCCCCGGTCGGCTCGGTCCTGGGCCACGGACAGATCGTCGATTCGAATGGCGCCATGCTTGCTGCTCTCGCGCGTGCCGCCGGCGCCGAGGTGGTCGCTGTGGAGCATTTGCCCGACGATGCTGGGGCGGTGGCCACATTGCTCGCCGAGCTTGATAGCCGCCCCGACCTTGTGGTGACCACCGGGGGAGTGTCGATGGGTGCATACGACACGGTCAAGGAGGTGTTGAGCGGCGCCGGGGTCGAGTTCGTCAAGGTGGCCATGCGACCGGGCATGCCTCAGGGGCAAGGCCGGATCGGGCCCTGCGCGACTCCGATCGTCGCTCTGCCGGGTAATCCGGTCAGTTCGCTGGTCTCCTTTCACCTCTTCGTGCTGCCGATGCTGGCTCGTCTGTCCGGTGCCGCGGTCGAGGTGGATCCGTTCGTGGACACGGTCGCGGCGACGGCGTCGGTGGGCTGGCCGGCGGCAGCGGGGAAGCTGGAATGCACTCGGGTCGTCCTTGAGCCGCGCACGGACGACCGCGGCGGCTTGGGGATCCGCCCCAGCGGTGGTCAGGGCTCGCACATGCTCGGCGCCCTCGCCGATGCCAACGCCCTGGCGCTGGTCCCGCCGGAGGTCACTCGGGTCGAACCGGGAGATCTGCTGCAGTGCCTGCCGCTGCTCGGTCAGAGGCGGTGCTATGGGTAGGGATGGGCGGCCGCCACGCGGGCCATCGCCGAGCCCGGACGCATCGGGTCACCAGGTCCTGGGCTCTGCGGGTGGACTCACTCACGTGCGGGCCGACGGGTCGGCCCATATGGTCGACATTTCGGCCAAGGCGACCACGGTCCGTCAAGCCAGCGCCGCGGGCCGCGTACAGACCTCGGCACAGGTCGTGGCTGCCCTACGCGGTGAGGGGGTCCCCAAAGGGGACGCGCTCGCCGTGGCGCGGATCGCCGGTATCCAGGCGGTCAAACGCACCCCGGAGCTCATCCCGTTGGCCCACCCCATCGCGGTGCATGCGGTTCAGGTCGACCTGTCCGTCGACGACGACGGCGTGCTCATCTCCGCGACGGTCCGCACCGCAGATCGGACTGGCATCGAGATGGAGGCCTTGACTGCCGTGTCGGTGGCCGCGCTGGCCCTGGTGGACATGGTCAAGGCGCTGGATCGGCACACCCGGATCACCGACATCCGGGTGACCGCCAAGTCCGGTGGGCGTTCCGGCGATTGGCGGGAACCGTGAGGGCGGTCGTCATCACCTGCTCCACTCGGGCGGCCCAAGGGGTCTATCCCGACCGCGGCGGCGCCCTGGTCGTGGCGACCCTGCAGGAGTGGGGCGTTGAGGTGGCTCCGCCGGTCGTCGTCCCGGACGGTCCGCAGGTGGAGCGAGCGCTGCGTGCGGCACTGGCGACCGAGCCCGATGTGCTGCTCACCACCGGGGGCACCGGGCTGAGCCCGACGGACGGGACGCCGGAGGCGACCAGAGCGGTGCTGGATCGGGAGGTTCCTGGTATTGCCGAGGCTATCCGGTCCGCCGGGGCCGCGGCTGGGGTGCCGACCGCGATGCTCTCGCGCGGCCTGGCCGGCAGCGTGGGTGCGTGCCTGGTCGTCAACTTGCCCGGCTCGACCGGTGGGGTTCGCGACGGGTTGGCGGTGTTGGGACCGGTGCTGGAGCATACGCTCTCGCAGCTGCGTGGCGGCGACCATTGATCAGGCACGGCGACCGACGTCCCACTCGGCAGGCGAGGCCGACGTGGCCGACGGTGCTCAACGGTCGGCTGGGGGACGGCGCGCGGATCACGCTTCGGGCGCTGACCCGGGGTGACGAGGAGACGTTCCTGCGGTTGCGCCGGGACAACGCCGCCTGGTTGGCTCCGTGGGACCCGACCACCCCGGAGCCGGCGCCGAGCCGTTCGTTCGCCGACTATGTGCGGGCACTGCGGCGCGCGGCGCGCCGGGGCGCCAGCCTCCCGTTCGTCATCGAGGTGGATCGGCGACTGGTCGGCCAGATCACCGGGACGATCCAGCGCGGGTCCTACCTCTCGTGCGGCATCGGCTATTGGGTCGAACGCCGTTCGGCGGGACGGGGTATTGCGCCGATGGCGGTCGCGCTGGTCGCCGACTATGCCTTCGGCGAGCTGGGACTTCACCGGGTCGAACTGGACATCCGGCCGGACAATGCACCGAGCCTGGCCGTCGCACGAAAGCTGCAGTTGCGGCACGAGGGGGTGCGCCGCAACCTGCTGCACATTGACGGCGCGTGGCGTGACCATGTGGCCTTCGCGTTGACCGCCGACGAGGTCGGTCCCGGAGGATTGGTGCACCGTCTGAACCAGGAACAACATCAGTCACTTTGACGACACACCGTGTCGGCTCCCCGACCGCGCCGTGCCTCGCCTCTAGCGTCGTCTTGTGATCCCAAGCAGCCTCATCTTCCTGGTCATCGTGGGAGTTTGGGTTGCCTTCTTTCTGCAGATCTGGATCCGGCGCCGTGACCACCTGGTGACGGTCCGCTCCATGGACCGGTTTAGTGAGTCCCTGCGGATCCTTCAGCGGCGTCCGCCGGCGATGCGGCCAGCCGTCACCAGCTCCCCGATGACGCTGACCGCCTCGGCGGCCGGCGCCATCAGCGCCCGGGATGGTATGCCGCGTCGCTGGCCGGCACCGGAATCATTCGCCAGACAAGAAGCAGGAACGATGCCGATGCGTCAAGGGCTGCCGAACCGGCCCGAGGCACTCGGATCGGGCGGCCGAGGCGTGGCCGCAGGTGGCGACGGACGACGGCATGCTGCCGGGCCGAGTCAACGGACCCGCGGCGTCACGTTCGTGCTGACGCTGGTGCTGCTCGGTGACCTCGTGGCCCTCGCCGCATACCAGGTGACCTCGTGGTGGTTCGTTCCGATGGCCATGGTTGCCGTCGTCGTGGCCTTCGGCTGGGTTCGTGAGGGCGCCGTCGCCGGGCGTTCGATGGTCCGGGCTGGTGGTAGCCGCACGCCCGCACCCCGCCCGGCGACGGGTGCCTATGGTGACGAGGGTCGCACGCGCCGGGGTCGGGTTGACGGGCATGCCGACCGTGCGCATACGGGCCGTTCCAGGCCGGTGGCACAGGGCTCCGGGCAAACCCTCGCGGAAGGCCTCGGGTCGGCCGAGCTTCTTCCAGAGCCTGCGCCTCAGACCCCGGCTGGGATGTTAGAGGAGGCCATCGGACCCGCATCGGGCGACTCCTCGGACATGCCCTTTGACGGGGATCAGTTCGACTCAGTTGTGGTGGCGGTGCCACCCAGCGAGCCCCTGTTGGATGAGGATGACATGCCGTTGACCTGGGATCCCCGACCGGTTCCGCGACCGACATACACAATGAAGGCCGCCGCGCAGAAGCCGCTGCCCGTCCCGGCCGGGGTCGTCGCCGAGCCCGTCGAGGAGCAGGAGCATCTCCCGGCGTCGCGAGTGGCCGGGGCCTAGCCGATCGCTGGCCGTCGTTTCGGGTTCGGATTCGATGCGCGTGGCGCGAGGTGTTAAAGTTTCGCCTGCCTCGGGGCTGTGGCGCAGTTGGTAGCGCGTCTCGTTCGCAATGAGAAGGTCAGGGGTTCGAATCCCCTCAGCTCCACCTCGGGGGGAAGTGTCGAACTCTGACACTTCCCCCGTTTTCTTTGCCTCGGCGAGGTCCTCATGGGTGATCTCCGCGCCGCCGTTGAAGAACCACGACGCGATGGTCAGCGTCTCGG
>JBKECS010000077.1:0-28922 GCA_047974805.1 Nostocoides sp.
AACTAGCCGCCGTCGATGCGCTAAGGCAAAGTGTCGCGCGTGCCCGAACCATGGCTGGTTGGGGGGATGCCGAGCCCGATCTCATCGAGTTCTCCGCCCAATTCGGTTACCAGCTCCTGCAGTTCGCCGAGCCGTTGGGTGCGGCGGGGCTTGAGTCACCACGAGTCAATCCTTCAGGAGGACGTATGGCGGGAAACCCTCTTGTCGTTGCTGGCCTGTCCCGGGTCGCCGAGTGTGTTACCCAGTTGCGTGGCGACGCCGGCGAGCGTCAGGTCCTTGGTGCGCATCGGGCCTTGGCGCACGGGATGTGGGGGATCGGTGCGCAAGCACATGCTGTCGCGGTTCTCGAGGGGGGATCCTGATGGGGCGCCCTACCGCCATCGTGGCGACCGGCCAGACGGACTTCGTCGGCCGTCGGCTGGATGTGTCCATGCCGGAGATGATCCGTGAGGCCGTGGATCGTTGCCTGCTCCCCAGGGGGATCGACCTCAGCCAAGTCGATGCAATCGTCGTTGGCAACATGGAGTTGTTCGAAGGTGTCAATCATCCAGAGTTGCTGTGGTCCGATGCTCTCGGGGGCACTGGGCGGCCACTGTTCAAAGTGAACACCGGCGGGACAGTCGGCACCAGCGTTGCCGTGATGTGCCACTACCTGGTGTCCTCAGGACTCTTCGATCGCGTGCTCGGTATCGGCTACGAGAAGCAGTCGGAGGGCGAGAGTCAATCGGCGATCACCACGGTTGGCGATCCCGTGTGGGAGCGGTCGGTCATGGCGGGGGCGATCGGCAACTTCGCGGTGATGGCGTCCACATATGTGCAATCGAGCGGCGCCACGCCCGAGCAGGCGGCCAAGGTCGCGGTCAAGGCGCGGACCAATGCCTGTCTCAACCCCCACGCCCATCTGAAGATGCCGGACATCACGATCGAGAAAGTCGTCAGTTCGCGGGTGCTCGCCTTGCCCTTGCGACAGCTGGACATGTGCCCTACCAGCGACGGCGCATGCGCAGTCTTGGTCGCTGCCGAGGACGACGCCCGCCGGCTGGCGCCACGACCGGCCTGGATAGCCGCCACGGCGACGGCCCATGAACAACAGTTCATGGGGGACAGCCCCCAGCGGTTGGCCGACATGCGCACGTTGCAGACCATCGCTGCGTCGCTGTATCGCCAGGCTGGTGTCAATGACCCGGTTCGAGACCTCGATGTGGCTGAGATCTATGAACCGGCAACGTATGCCGAGCTCGCCATGTATGAGAACCTCGGGTTCTGCGCCAAGGGTCAAGGTGGCGCCTTCATGGATAGCGGCGTCACGCAACTGCAAGGCCAACTTCCGGTGAATCCCTCCGGCGGGGTCCTGTCGACTAACGCCGTTGGCGCCACGGCGCTCGTTCGTGTGGCTGAGGCTGCGATGCAGGTGATGGGTGAGGCCGGCGAACATCAGGTGCCGGGTGTGAAAACGGCGCTTGCGACCGGATACGGCGGCAATGCCTGGACCGAAGGACTGATTCTTAAGGGGGATCACGCATGAGCACGGCGATCGATGCGATGCGGTTGCAGTACCAGGCCAACTTCGAATTCGACTATGCGGCCGGGATCTACGCCAGCCGGTTCATGTCGGAGGAGCGTGACAACGCCAAGCTCTTCGGGACGCGGTGCACGAACTGTTCTCGGGTCCTGGTTCCGCCGAGGCCGGTCTGCGGCATCTGCTCTGCACGAACGGGGGAGTGGGTCGAGGTAGGTCCGACCGGGACCATCACCGGATTCACGGTCGTGGAGATCCCCTTTATCGACCCGATGACCGGGGTCGAGCGGCCCGTTCCCTACGGTTTTGCCTTCATCAAACTCACCGGTGCAGACACCAACATCTATCACTTTCTCGAAGAATCCAGGCATGAGCGGTTGCACGTGGGCATGGAGGTCGAGGCGGTCTTCCGCGAGGAGCGGGTCGGCTCGATGTCCGACATCGAGCGTTTCCGGACCGTGGAGGGGGACTCATGAGCCCAGAAGCGCTGATTTACCACCAACGGATCCGACTGCCCTACCGGTATACGGCGGGTCCGGCCCAACGGAGCGCGTTGGAGGGTATGGCTGACAAATCCTTGCGTGGATCCCGGTGCGACGCGTGTGCGCTGGTGTTCGCTCCCGCTCGTCCGTATTGTCCGCGTTGCTCGGGGGCCACCTCCGGCGTCGTCGACTTGGCCGACACGGGGACCTTGCAGGGGTGGACCGTACGCACGCGGGACGGTGAGTCGCAGATTTTCGGGCTCATCGGGATCGACGGCGCCGACAACGTCCTCCTTCACAGGGTCCTCGCCCCGTCCGACGCGCTCACCCTGGGTATGCGGTTGAAGGCCCAGTGGGGCGAGCAACGCTCCGGCGAGATTACCGACATCGACGGGTTTGTTCCGGAATAGACCGCTTGACTAGGATACTCAACCAAGCGGTTGGTAGAATTACTTGATTGGATCCCTACGGAAACGAGCCACAATGCGCGAGGCGGTTACCGGTCGTACGGTCGGCCCAGGACATGGGTTGTGGACCCGTTCGTTGCCGAGCATCGGCCGTGTCGATCGTTGGCGGCCAGCGGACATAAGCAGTCTATCCTTCGGCCGGGTCACAACGAGGTGATCATGCACTCCGTCAGCCTGGAGGAGGCTGCCGCAGCGATTCCTGACGGCGCGACGGTGTATCTCGGGGGGGCGGTACTCAACCGGCGGCCGGTGGCGGTGTGCCGCGGACTGGTCGACCGGGGCGCGCGCGATCTCGATGTCGTCACGTTGGCGGGGTCAGTGGACGTTGACATGCTTGTTGGCGCAGGCTGCGTCAGGTCGGTGCGTAGCTGCTACGTCGGGATGGGCCACGCGGGGTTCGCGCCGAATTTCTCGGCCGCAGTCAAGGCCGCCGCCATCAGCGACATCGAATACTCGGAATGGACCATGCTTCAAGGCCTCCGGGCGGCGGCTGAGGGGCTCCCCTTCCTTCCCACCAGGGCCGGCGGCGGATCGGACGTTGTGGCCGCGCTGGACTTCAAAGAGGTCGTCGATCCCTACACCGGTACGCCATATCTCGCGGTGCCGCCGCTGAAGCCAGAGATTGCCGTGATCCACGCCTGGCGGTCCTCTCCCGGAGGGGACATACAGTTCGGCTGGCCACCGGAGCATCTGTGGGATGTCGATATCTTGGCTGCGCGCGCGGCCGGCCTCGTCGTGGTCACCGTGGAAGAACTCGCCACCGCCGAGGAGGTTGCCGCCCGGAGCGAGCTGACCAGGTTGTTTGGCTTCGAAGTGGATTTCCTGGTGCATGCACCAGCTGGTTCGTGGCCGACCGCGTGCCCTCCGGTTGCCGATGTCGACGAGCACGCCCTTGACGAATACGTCCGTCGTGGTGGCGACCTGGCTGCGCTAGAGGTTCAGGGGCGATGACGGCCGCCGACGTAACTCCCCGCATGATTGCGGACGTCATGGTCAGCGCCTTGTGCAAGGAGATTCGCGATGGCGACGTCTTGGGCGTTGGCTTGGGGACTCCGCTCGCCGTGCTCGCCGGGCTGGTGGCCAGGAAGAGCCACGCCCCGAACTCGCATCTCCTCGTCGGGGGTGCCGTGGATCCGGACGCAGATTTCTCCACGGTGCTCGGTGGCCCGGCGGCGGTGCACGGTCACACCTCGGGATTTGTCCCCCACGTGGACACCATGGGTATGGCGGAGAGTCGGACCATGACGGTGCAAATCCTCAGGCCGGCCCAGATCGACGCTGCCGGGAACCTCAACACGAGTCGCATCGGTGGTCGCGAGCGGCCGTCGGTTCGGTTCCCAGGAGGATTGGCAACGGCGGATGTCCCTCGCCTGCTGCCTCGGCTTGTGGTCTACCTTCCGGGCCATCGAGTACGGAATCTTCCCGAACGTGTAGCCTGCATCACCGGATCGGGGTTGGGCTGGTCGGGGCAGCCGCCAACGGCGGGGGTTACCGTGGCTGTGACCGACCTCGCCGTGATCGAATTCGCCAACGGTGCCGGGTCGCTGCGTAGCGTGCATCCTTGGGTGTCGCGGCATGACGTCGCGGAATCAACCGGGTTCTCATTTCCTCCGGTCGATGAGGTGGCGGTCACGCCGTTACCTACGGACATTGAGGCGCGCGTGCTCGAGGCATTGGATCCTTCCTCGCTTCGAGAACGTGAGCTGCGCAGACTGTGACGAACAAGATGACCGAACGGCATGGTGGATTGGTGGACCAGGAATGAGCAGCACCCAGACGCACGCAGCGCCCGCGCCGGACAAGAAGGCCACATTGCGCTCGGCTGCATCGGGGAAGTCCCAGCGTCGTCGCCAGGAACTGATTGACGTGGCCGCGAAGATCTTTCAGGACAAGGGGTACGAAGCAGCGTCGATTCAGGACGTCGCAGACGCCCTGGGCATCCTCAAGGGCAGCGTCTACTACTACATCAATTCCAAGGAGGACTTGCTCTTCGCGGTTGTGGAAGAAGTCCACCAATCGGGGCTGACGAACATCGACCTCCTGCGGCAGATGGACCTGGACACCCTCACCCTGATTCGACTGTTCATCCAGAGCCATATTCGGCACATCACCGACAACCTGATGAAGGTGACCGTGTTCTTTCACGACTTCGGTTCACTCGACCCGCAGCGGCGCGCTTATATCGTCGAGGAGCGCGACTCCTATGACGACCTTCTGCGCAGCCTGATCGTTCGCGGCCAGTCCGAGGGAGTGATCTGCGAGTCGATCGACCCCAAGATCGCCACCCTGGGCATTCTGGGGATGATGAACTGGACCTATCAGTGGTACCGGGAGGACGGACGTCTGGACGCCGCAGCTGTCGGTGAGCAATTTGCCGAAATGGCGCTGGCGGCGCTGGCCTGCGATGAGGAACGCCATCGGGCGCGGCATCGCCGCCAACTAGGCGAGTTCCCCGCAGATCTCACCCTCGGTCAAGACGGACGCATCACAGCCAAGAACGCGACGAACACCGAGAAGGGCACCGGATGATCCCACGGACACAGCCCCCCTGGGTCGAACGCTTCGACATTGTTGACACGGTCCGCGACGGAGACCTCGTGGCCATCGGTGGAGTCGGTGGGTCCCGAAAGCCCATGGCACTTGTCCGAGCCTTGGCTGATGCCGGCATCCGTGACCTGCGGATTGTCTCGGTCCTCGGCGGGATTGACGTCGACTACCTGCTCGCCTCGGGGTGCGTTGCCGAAGTGCACACCGCCGGGGTGGCGATCGACGGAGTCGGGATGGCACCGCGCTATCGCCAGGCGCGACAGAACGCAGAGGTGGCCGTCATCGAGTGGTCGGAAGGGTCATTGCACGCCGCTTTGGAAGCGGCAGCCCGAGGACTTCCGTCATTGCCGTGCACAATGTCGCCGGACTCTGACGTTGTCACCGTCAACGAGAGCCTTCGTGCCGTTGCCGACCCGTTCGCCGCGACACCTGTGGTCTATGCGCGCGCTCTGGCCCCCGACGTAGCGCTGTTGCACGTGCCGACCGCCTCCGCGGCGGGAGACTTGTTCATTGACGGTGACCCAGGCTTTGATGCCGTTATCGCTTGTGCCTCGAGCACGGTGGTGGCCTCCGTTGAGGACGTTTGCGAGCGCCCGGGTCATGAAGCGGCCCTTTCTCGAATTTGGGTGGACGTTGTCGTGCACAGCCCCGGTGGAGCCTGGCCGACCGCGTGCTACCCCTTCAGCGCCGCGGATGGCGCCGCGCTGGGGGCCTGGGTGAAGTCCCATGGGGACCCGGCAGCACTCGGGGAGCGGCCATGAGTACCAGCGCCGACCTGGTGACCACCCTGTTGGCCCGACACATGGTTCAGGCCGCCTGCGAACACGGCGTTCGGGTACTCGCAGTGACCTCCCCGACGTCGTTGATCGCCGGGCTGATGGCGCAGCGCCTGGGGGCGGATCGGCTCGCCCTAGCGGGTGGTTTCGGGCGTCTCGATGTCGCCCCTCAGCCAGCTCTGACCAGCGGAGAGTTCGCCATGGGTATGGCTGCCTCTCCACGATCGATGTCCGCGGAGACGTTCATGGCGTTGGCGCGTGGTCGGGTCGGCGTTGTGGTGTCCCCGGCCCAGATCGATGCGCGGGCCGCGTTGAACCTCTCCGGGATCGGGGGCACGACGCAGCGCCCGCAGGTCGCCCTTCCGGGAAGTCGCGGGCTTCCGGACAACAACCATTCCGCATCGACCGTGTGGTATTTCGCGCCGGAGCTGTCTGTCCGGCGACTGGTTCCCGAGGTCGACTTTGTCTCCGGCGCGCCGCCACCGCCCGGCATACCCAGGGTGCTCGTGTCGCCGACGGCGACCTTGGCCTTTCGGGCGGAGTTGGGGTGGCGTATCGCCGGCTTGTCCGAGGGGGTCACGGTCCAGGATGTTCGGGACAGCGTCGGATTCGAGCTGGCTTGCGACGGTCCGCCGGTGTATCGGGGTCCGTCGCCCGAGGAGGCCGAGGTCATGTCCTCGGTCGATCCACACGGGCTCCGACAACTGGACTTCGGCCCGCTGCCCGAGGAGGCCCTCAGCACGGTCCTAGCCGAGGAAGCGGAGGCGTTGGCCGTTGTGACCGCGTCGGCTCGCCGAGCCTGACCGGACGAGCCATCGGGGCCAACTCAAGATGATCGGGCAGCCTTGACTCGCCGCTCGGCAGCAAGGCGGTCCGAGATCGCTCGGGCCTGAATGACCTCGCCGTCCACGACGCCGGTGAACCCGGTGTAATAGACAACAGCCGGGGCGCCGATCATGTCCGCAGACCCGTTCACCCATGTGGCGATGGTTCCGGTCAGTCGGGCATGGAAGGCGGCGCGGTCCTGTCCGGAAAAGCAATCCAGGATGTCGGCGTGAGGGCTGTCAAGCTGGATCCGACCGGGCTGCGCGACGGCCTCGTCGTCCAGGCTGCCCAGCGCCAACCGAGCCAGCCCACCGTCAAGGAGCCACTCCCGGGTGACGGCCTCGACCTTGGGGTCGGGCACCTCTACGGGTGCCGTCCACGGATCAAGTTCAGGGGGCAGGATCGCATTTGGCGTCCCCGATTCGAGTTGGCGACGTCGAGCGAAGTAGTCCTGCTCGACCCGGCAGTCAGTCAGCCGATCGCCGTCCCAGTGGTAGAGGCTGATCCCGTTCCAAACGGCGCTCGTGCCGGTGAGCACCGATCGTCCGTATTCGCTGAAGTGCAAAGCGGCGCGTGTGGGAGTGACCAACAGGTCGTGCACCGACATTCCCAATCCCGGGAATTGTCGATACTGCTTCTCTGCCGCTGGCTTGTAGTTGGCATCGCGTCCGCGAATATCGAATTCGCCCATATGCAATACGTAGTCCTCCACCATAATGTCATCACACACGGTGGGGTCATGAGAGGCGGTGTAGGCGAAGCAGTAGCGCCTCAGCCGCGCGGCAAGCAGCGGGACGTTCGACTGGTCGATCATGTGCGGGTCGCTCCCATCAGAAATACTCCCCGCCGGCGAGCCAACGATCGAAGGCCGCCTTGCTGCGGGTGTCAACGAGTTCCACCAAAAGCCCTGCCGGGCTGTTCAGGTAGGCGAAGCCACCACTGGCGCCACCACGAGTGATGCCGGTGACGGCCTTCCGGTACCCCTGAGACTCCAGAGTCTCGAGATCTTCGAGCAGGTCCTCGCTCCATATACCCATGTGATGCATCCCTTCTCGCATGTCCCATGGGGGTTCGGCAGCGGCGATGAGCTCGACATAGGGCGGACCCTCTACCGAGTAGACGAAGCACAGTTCCCTAGTGGTGGGTTCCCCGTCGATGAGCACCGGCATATCCGCATGCTGTTCACTCGCCCAGGTCAAGCCGAGTGACCCGGTGAGGTCACGCCGAGCCTGACCAAGGTCCGGAACGATCAGCCCCACGTGGTAGAACGGTGCCTGCATAGCTGTTTCCTCTCAGCGCGTCCGGCGGACTCCTGACGTGATGATGCTCAGCAGTTGATCGATCACCTGATCAACGTCATACCGACCCTTCGGCCGGAACCATCTGTGCACTGAGTTGCACATGCCAATGACGGCGTTGACCGCCACCGAGGCCTCGGCCGGCACGAGCGACCCATCGTCGATCCCTTCTTGGTACACCCCTCGCAGGATGGTGTCGTAAGCGCGACCGAGCTCATGGATCCGGGCAGTCCCGGCTGGCGACAACGAGGTGCTTTGAACCTCGAAGACGGCATTCGCTTCGATGTTGCGCAGGAAGGTGCGCAGGTGATGATCGATGATGGATTCGAAGCGTCCGGCCCCGTCCATGGTGGTCACCGAGGCTAGTTGGCGGGCCTGGGCAGTGGCGGGCTCCACAATCGCGGCGTAGTTCTCGATGAGCAGTTCTTCCTTGTTCTTGGCGTAGTAGTAGATGGCAGCCTTGGTGAAGCCCATGTGGTCGGCGATGTCCTGCAAGGTCGTGTGCGCATACCCCTTCTCGTAAAAGAGGGAGATGGCGACATCGAGCAGTTCTGCGTGCCGGGCAGCATTCTTGGAGTCGGCGTTCATGGTGTGTGTTCCTCGATCGAAACGAGCCGGTCGCCTCGCCGGAGCGAGGTGCCGGGGACGGCATGTAATGCTGCCACCACACCATCTTGACCGCTGACCACGTGGGTTTCCATCTTCATCGACTCGACGACGGCCACCGTTGTCTTGGCCTCGACGATGTCCCCGACCTGGACCGTATGCCGCACGAGCACGCCGTCCATGGGCGCAACGCCACCGAGTGCGTCGGCGGTCTGAGCGTCGGCGTCCGACTGATCCGGGTCCAAGCGCTCCCGCAGGCCCCCCGGCGAATGGCGGGAGGAGATCGGCACGTCGACGAGAATTAGCCCATCCGGCGTGCTGATCCGGGCGCTGCGCCACGGCTGGTCCGGGTTCTGCTGCTGTTGAGGCCCAGGCGACTCCCATCCGGTCATGTCCACCTCGCCGGAATCAATCTGAGAGGTCCAGTGCGTGCTCTGGAGAAAATTGGATTCCTCCAGCATTCGCCGGAGGAATCCGACGGTGGTGGGCAAGCCCTCGATGACGGTCTCGTCCAGGGCCCGGCCCATCCGAGCCAGGGCATCGTTGCGGTGGGGCCCCCATACAGTGATTTTGGCCAGGAGTGAGTCGTAGTAGGCCGAGACATCCATGCCCGAGGCGACCCCGGAATCAACACGCACCCAGGGTCCTTCGGGCAGGTCACATCGCCCGATGGTGCCAGTGCCGGGAACGAACCCCGAGGACGCGTCCTCGGCGTTCACCCGGGCTTCGATGGCGTGCCCGTTGATCCGGACGTCCTCTTGGGTAAAGGGGATGTCCTGGCCCAAGGCGATCTGCAATTGCGCCACCACGATGTCGATGCCGGTGACCAACTCCGTCGTCGTGTGCTCCACCTGGAGACGGGTATTGACTTCGAGGAAGTAGAGCTCTCCCGTGTCCGGATCGGCCAGGAACTCGACCGTACCGGCGCCTTGGTAGCCGACGTCCTGTGCGAGCCGGACCGAACCGTTCACGGCGCGATCGATCTGCTCGGTGGGCAAGCCCGCGGCGGGGGCTTCCTCAATGAGCTTTTGGTTGCGTCGCTGAGTGGTGCAGTCCCGGGTCCCGAGGTGGCGAATGTGGCCACCATGGTCGCCGAGGATCTGGACCTCGATATGCCGCGCCTTGGGCAGGAAGCGCTCCAGATAGATCTCTGCCCGGCCGAATGCCGCTTGATTCTCCCGGTGGGCCTGCCCAAGGGCCACCTTCAACTCTTCTGGAGCGGTCACGACCCGCATGCCCCGGCCGCCGCCGCCGAAGGCTGCCTTGACCAACAGTGGGTATCCGAGCTCGGCCGCGTCCGCGGCAGCGGTACCGACATCGGCGCCACATGCAGGCAGGACCGCTAGACCTGCGGCCGCCGCGCGTGTCCGGGCGGTTCGCTTGTCTCCCAGCACGTCGATGACCTCAGGGTTGGGGCCGACGAACACGAGCCCGGCGGCGCGCACCTGCGCAGCGAAGTCCGCGTTTTCGGACAGGAGACCATATCCGGGGTGAATGGCGCCGGCGCCGGCCTCGACGGCGGCACTGATGATCGCAGCACCATTGAGGTAGGACTCATGCACAGGGGCGGGGCCGATATGGACGGCGTGATCGGCCAGGCGAACGTGGCGGGCATCGCGGTCGGCGTCGCTGTAGACGGCGATGGAGCGCAACCCGAGGTCTCGGCAGGCACGCGCTATGCGGGCCGCGATCTCGCCACGATTGGCGATGAGGACTGACTCGAACATCTGGTTCCCCTCGCATCGAGAATTGCTTGCCTGGACGTCACTTAGATTACTATACGTATAGTCAATTGACGAAGGGCGGTGCAACCAATGACGTCAGAACCCGCAGAGGCACTGGCAGAACTCGAGCGTCGGCGCGCCGAGGCGCTCGCGATGGGAGGGCCGGAGGGGATTGCGAAACACCACGCCTCCGGGCGCCTGACCGTTCGGGAGCGCCTTGAACGGCTCCTCGACACGAGCTCGTGGTTCGAGGTAGGGCTCCTTGCCAAGCCCGAATTGCGGCGAAAGCGCCCCATCCCCGGTGACGCTGTGGTGACCGGATACGGACGGCTGGACGGACGCCAGGTGGCCGTGATCGGCATCGATTCGAGCATCGTCGCTGGGACGACGGCGCCGGTGAGCATGCGCAAACAGGGTCGCCTGATCGATACGGCGCAACGTGTCGGTATCCCGATCGTCCTGCTGTGCGATGCAGACGGCGGGCGGGTTCCGGACGTCATGGGCTGGAGGTTTTCCGGACTACCGTTCAACTTCAAGACCTTCCTCGAAGCGGGCGCCGACCAGTTCACCGTCCCTCGCGTGGCCGCCGTGCTGGGACCGAGCTACGGGGACTCAGCTCTCCATGCCTCCACTGCTCACTTCGTCGTGATGACCGAATCTGCTGCCCTGGCCCTTTCTGGACCCACCGTGGTTGATCGGGCCATCGGTGAGAGCGTGGATCATTCGCGGCTTGGTGGTCCCGAACAGGCCACCAACACAGGCAATGCTCACGTGGTCGTCACGAGCGAGGACGATGCCTTCGAGGCGCTGGGAGCTTTCCTGTCCTATCTGCCTGCACACTCCGGCCTGGCTGCGCCGATGGGGCCGGCGCGTGAACCTGAGGTCGACCCCGCCGTCGTGGGGGACTTGGTACCCACTGAACAGCGGCGCGGCTACGACATGCTGTCGGTAGTGCGAAGCCTGGTTGACGCTCGGTCGATCTTGCCGTGGGGCACCGGTTGGGGTCCGAGTTTGCTCACCATGCTGGCCCGGATCGATGGAGCCCCGGTCGGGGTCATTGCCAGCCAACCGCTCGTCGGGGCCGGCGCATTGGACCCCGCTGCGTTGCGGAAGGAGTTGTCCTTCGTCGACCTGTGCGACACCTTCAACCTGCCGATCATCTTCCTCCAGGATGTGCCGGGCCTGCTCATCGGAACAGAAGCGGAGCAGGGGGGCATTCTGCGGGCCTACGAGTCCGTGGCGGCTCGGATTTCGCGGGCTACCGTACCCAAGGTGTCCGTGGTGATCCGCAAGGCATACGGCGGTGGGCATTTTGCGCTCGGCGGTCGGCCCACCCACCCCGACTTCATGTTCGCTTGGCCGGGTGCCGAGATGAGCTTCATGGCCCCCGAGACCGGCCTGTCCATCGTCCACCGTCGGGCATTGGATGACGCCATGGCCAGCGGCGGGGAGGCTGCCCGAGATCGGCTGGTCGCCGAGCTCATGCAGGAATGGGTGGACGAATCGGCCCCCTGGGAGTCGGCGGCGAACATGCATCTGGACGATGTCATCGCGCCGGAGCAGACCCGCGAGGTCCTCATCCGCGCCCTTGAGATCGCCTGGGGGAGCCGCCCACGAATCGCGGTCCCTGAGGGCATGCGATGAGACGGACACTGTTTGAGCCGGATCACGTAGCCCTGGGCGAGGCCTTCTCGGCCTTCTTGAAGGCCGAAGCAGTGCCGCATATCGAGGACTGGGAACGGGCCGGAACGGTCGATCGGGAGTTCATCACCCGTGCTGGTGCAAGCGGGTTTCTCGGGTTTGAGGCGCCAGTCGAGTATGGCGGGCAGGGCATTTCCGACTTCAGGTACAACGCGATCATGACCGAAACCGTCGTTGCCAGCGGCATTGCGGGGGACACCTTCGTCATGCACAACGACATCGTCGCCCCGTATCTATTGACGCTGACCGACGACGATCAGCAGCGTCGCTGGCTGCCGGGGTTCACCAGCGGGGCGACGGTGCCGGCGTTGGCCATGACCGAGCCGGGCGCGGGCTCGGACGTTGGCGCAATCCGCACGAGCGCGGTGAGAGACGGTGAGCACCTCGTCATCAACGGGAGCAAGACATTCATCACCAACGGGGCCTCGTGCGATCTCGCTATTGTGCTGGTGCGTACTGGTGAGCGGGAGGGACGGGGCACCTCACTCGTCGTCGTTGAGCGGGGGAACGCTGGCTTTTCGCAGGGGGCGCCGATGCACAAGATCGGACGGCGGGGACAGGACACCGCCGAGCTGTTCTTCAGCGACTGCCGTGTCCCGCTGGGAAATGTCATCGGTACCCCTGGCATTGGGTTCGCCGACGTCCGGCAGCGATTGGCTCGAGAGCGGCTCTCTATCGCGGCGCTGGCGATAGCCTCGGCAGACGCAGCGCTGGCCATGGCTCTCGACCACGTCCGCCAGCGGGAGGCATTCGGCGGTCCACTCACGCAGCAGCAGTCGGTGCGCTTCGCGATCGCGGACATGCATACCGAGATTCAGATCGGACGGGCCTACATCGACCGATGCATCCTTGCCCTGAACGACGCAGAACTGAGCGCTCAGGATGCTGCGGGGGCGAAGTACTGGGCGACCGATCTGCAGTGGCGGGTGGTCGACGAGTGCCTCCAGCTCTTCGGGGGATATGGCTACATGGAGGAATATCCGATAGCTCGCCTCTGGCGAGATTCACGGGTTCAGCGGATCTACGGGGGAGCCAACGAAGTCATGAGAGAAATTGTGGGGAAGGCGGTGGTCGCTGATGTCTAGCAGCCAATTGTCCGGAAGAGTCGCCTTGATAACTGGGGGCTCGCGCGGTGTCGGCCGCGCCGTCGCGCTGCGTCTGGCGGCGGACGGCGCCCAGGTCGCGGTGAACTTCCACCGGAACGGGTCTGCCGCCGAAGAGGTCGTCGACACCATCGTTGGGGCCGGCGGCGTGGCCCGCTCATATCGAGCCGACATCGACGACGACGCCGCGGTCGAAGCCATGGTTGACGGGATCCGGTCGGACTTGGGCCCGGTGGACGTGTTGGTCAGCAACGCGGGGACCGCCAGCGCGGGCCGCGGTGTCGCCGCTACCAGCGACGAGGAATATCTCAAGCTGCTCACCGTGCACGTTCTGGGCCCGATTCGGCTGCTGCGGCAACTCTTGCCCGAAATGCGTCAGCGCGAGCGCGCCGACATTGTGATGATCTCCAGCGCACTGACGTCGGCTGCCCCCGCATTTGCTGCTCCATACACCATGGCCAAATCCGCCATGGAGTCGGTTGTCCGCACCCTGGCCAGGGAGGAGAGGGAGTTCGGGATCCACGCCAACATCGTCGCGCCCGGATTGGTGGCCACCGACATGGGCCGGAGGTTGGTGGCCGCCACCGGGGACAAGATCGATCACCTGGATGGACGCTTTCCGTTTGGCCATGTGTGCCGTCCGGAGGATGTTGCCGGCGTCGTGGCCTTCCTGGTCTGCCACGACGCGTCCTATGTGACTGGGCAACGGATCCAGGTGGATGGCGGTGGTGCCGACGTATCCATCATTGAGGGTTGACCCCGGCGATCCGGGGGTCGACTCAGCGCCGGATCTCGTAGTCGTGTTCCTCGCGGTCCCACGTGCCGTCCGGTAGTCCTTGTTCCCGCAACCGGTACTTCTCGATCCGCTGCGAAGGAGTCTTGGGCAATTCGTCAATGGTGCGCACATAGCGGGGAACCGCGTAGTAGGGCAGGCGTTCCTGGCAGAGGTCCAAGAGGCTGACTGGGTCGAACTGACGGCCGGGCTTGAGCACCACGACGATCATGACTTCTTCCTCGGTCAGCTCAGAGGGCACACCGATGGCGGCTGCCTCGGCGACATCGTCATGGCTCGTGACGACCTTCTCAACCTCCCACGAGGAGATGTTCTCGCCGCGTCTGCGGATGGAGTCCTTGGTGCGATCCACGTAATACAGATAGCCGTCCTCATCCGCCTTCCCCCGGTCGCCGGTATGGAACCAGAGGTTTCGGAACGCTTCGAGGGTCTCCTCCGGCATGCCGTGGTAGCGCTCGAAGAGGACATGTGGCTCCTTGGGCCGCACAACGATTTCCCCTACCTCACCCGAAGGAACCGGCCGATCCTCCTCGTCGTGGATGGCGACCTCGTAGTAGGGGGAGGGCTTCCCGCACGAGCCGATCCGGAAGGCTTCCACGGTGTTCATGGTCACTGTGCCGGCCTCGGTCGACCCATAGACCTCGACGAGTTGTACGCCGAAGCGGCGCTCGAAGTCTTCGTAGATCGTTACCGGCGCGGGCGCCCCATAGGCTCGACGTACCGGGTTGTCCGCGTCGTCTGGGCTCTCGGGTTGTTTGAACAGCATCATAAGGACGGCGCCCATGTAGTTGAACGCTGTCACGCCCTCGCGCCGACAGGTGGACCAAAAGTTGCTCACGCTGAAGCGGGAGTGCAGCACGGACTCTCCGTCGGCATACATCACCGGCAGTACACCCGAATACCGAGCGTTGACGTGATAAAGCGGGAAAGCGTTGAACACAACATCTGTTGGCCCGTAGTCCATGAGCTCGACGACGTTGCGGGCCATGCGGAAGTTCGCGACATGCGTGAGGACGACGCCCTTGGACGGCCCGGTGGTGCCCGAGGTGTAGAGGATCGACGACACATCGGTCGGAGCGACGGACACCTCGGGATTCGCGCTCGAGGCGCTATCGACGAAGTCCGTCCAGGAGACGCAGCGCACGCCGGGAAGGTGTCGTATCGGACCCCCCACGACGATGACGGTTTGGAGAGCGCTCACTTGGTCGAGGATGGCTTCCAGCCGCTCGATCCACGTGGCATCGATGACGAGTACCTGGCACTGCGCATGGTCGAGCAGATAGCTGAGCAGGTCGCCCTTGTAGGCGGTGTTCACCGGGACTTCAATCATTCCCGCTCGCGCGACGCCCAGCCAGGCAACGAGGTACTCCGGTTGGTTGGGCAGCATGACGGCGACCCGGGCATGTGCCGGCAGCCCCAGAGCGAGGAGCCCGTTGGCCATTTGGTTGCCCAGGGTGTGCCATTGACGGTAGGTGACCGCGGAATCCTCGAACCGCACCGCTCGGCGGTCGGGATGTTCCTCAGCTCGTGCCGAAACGATTGCCCCCATCGTCCATTCGCCGCTGTAGTTCACAATCGTTTCCCTTCGCTCAAGCAAACGACCTACCGTACGTTTGGTAGGTATACTAGTCTCAAGGCGTGCTTATCCAAGGGCTGCGGTGGCAGGACTGCCCTGGGCGCAACCGGCGCCGCCGCGTGGCATCGAGGTGGGCACGGACCGCTGTCGCGACCAAGGAGCTTGGCCATGATTGAGTTCGACCTCACCGAAGAACAGATGCAGGTCCGTGAGACGGCCGAGCAAATTGCTCGCGACATTTATGCCCCGATGACCCTTCAATGGGATCGGGACCGAACATTCCTGCCCGACGATGAACGCAAGCGACTGGCGTCCCTTGGCTTCCTGGGCATCTGCCTCCCCGAGGAGTACGGGGGGTCGGGGGCACCCCTGCTGGACGCCCTCGTCGTTATCGAGGAATTGGCCAAGGAGTGCCAGATTGCGGCCTTTCAGGTATTCGAGGCGAATACCGGACCGGCCCGGGTCATCGAGCTGTTCGGCAACGAGGACCAGAAGTCTCGGTTCCTGCCGCCCATCATCGCCGGGGATGTCACCCTCGCCGTTGCCATTTCGGAACCCGATGCCGGTTCGGCCGCTACGGATCTGACCACCAGCGCATCCCTTGACGGCGATGAATACGTCATCACGGGCACCAAGCGATGGTGTTCCGGCGGTGGACATACAGAGAAGTACCTCGTGTATGCCCGGATCGACGACGAACCGGGCGCGCGAGGCATCGGCGCCCTCGTCGTAGACGGAAACAGTCCGGGACTGACGTTCGGGGCTCAAGAGCGATTGATGGGATTCCACGGCATCCCCTCGGCCGACATGTTCTTCGATGAGGTTCGCGTTCCCAAAGACAACCTCATCGTCAAGGGTTTCAAGCAACTCTTCACGGCCTTCTCCATCGAGCGGCTTGGCAACTCCACGATGAGCCTGGCCATCGGGCAGGGGTGCCTGGACCGCACGGCAAGCTATGTTCAGGAACGGCACCAATTCGGCAAGCCGATCATCGAATTCCAGACCGTCCAGACCGCACTGGCCGACATGATTCTGCAAGTCGAGGCAACGCGGCTGTTGGTCTATCGGGCTGCCGCCAAGGCGGGTCATGCGGCTCCGGCCTCGTTGGAGGCATCCCTGGCCAAATGCCACGCCAACGAGATGGCCAAGCGCGTCTCGGATCTCGCCATCGGGCTGCACGGCGGCTACGGGTATTCGGAGGAGTACGGCATCGAACGTTTCCACCGTGATGCGCATGGTTGGGCGTTGGGCGGGGGAACACCGACCATCCAGCGCACCCGTATCGTGTCGGAATACCTCGGCCGTTCGTTCAATCAGCGTTCCTGAGCCACCTAGACGACGCCGATGGCGCTGCTCGGTTCGTATGCCTGGGCTACCCCATCGCCGCCTGCGGGTCTTTGGTGAAGCTGTCCACGGTGTCCCGCGCATCGGCGATGGCGGCCTGAATGTCACCGACTCGCCGACCATCCCCGATGTGCACCACCGGTGCCCCGGTGCGACCCATCGCGAACCTGCGAGATCTCAGCGGCTCGCATACCACTAGCCCGTCGGCGACAACCTGCGCCGCTTGGCCACCCCCATCCGTGAACTCCACGGCGCCCACGCGCAGCCCGGTTGCTGAGCCTGAGAGCATCGTCACCCCGCGGCGGTGCAGCCGTGTCAGAAGGGCCCGGCGGGTCAGGCCGCTGTTGTCGGAGCCGATCCGGTCGGGCGATAACACCGTCGGCTCGGCGCCGCACTCGGACAGCCACAAGGCCAGGGTCAGCGCTCGGGTCCCTCCGCCGAGCACCACCGGCCGGGTGGGGAGTGGCAGCTTGCCCATGGTCGAGTCACCGCCGTCGATGAACTCCTCCAGGGTCCAAGAGGGCAAGTCCTCGTATCCGTCTAGCAGGGGCACGGTGGTTTCGGCACCGACTGCTGCGATGACGAGGTCACTGGTCAGAAGGTCACCTTCGTCGATTCGAGAGCCGAGCCGCACCTCGACACCGAGGGTGCTCAACTGCCGCTCGTACCATGTGATGAGCCGTCGCAAATGCCGGAGCGCCGGCGTCGTGGAGGCCAGGGACAGAGCTCCACCAAGGTCGGCCCTTTGCTCATGAAGTACGACCTCATGGCCCAGCTCGGCGGCACGCCGTGCGGCCTCCATGCCGGCCGGGCCCCCACCGACGACGACGAACGATGCGGGTTCGGTGACGCGCTCGATTCTGGAGACTCCCTCTCGTCCCACCGACGGATTGACTGCACAGGAGATTTCCCCGCCGTGTGCCAGCTGCCCGGCGCAGCCCTGGACGGTCGCGATGCACGGCCGAATGTCGGTGATCTTCCCTGCCGCGGACTTGGCGACCCAATCAGGGTCTGCTAGGAGCCCCCGGCCGATGGCGACCGCGTCACAGGATTCACTGGTCAGGGCCGCTTCCGCTGTAGCGGGCAGAGTGAAACGGCCGACGGCAATCACCGGCACCTCAACGCTGTCCTTGATGAACGCGCAGCTATCGAGGAAGGTAGCCTCATCGTCGTCCAGTAGGGGGATCGTGTACGGCACCGATCCGTAGACGCCGGCAGACACTACGAGCGCGTGGGCCCCGGAGTCGATGAATGATGCTGCCGCTTCGGCGGCGTCGCTGGGTGTAAGTCCACCCGGGACGACATCGCTGCCGTTGATCCGGACCAGGACGGCCAGCTCGGGTGCCGAGCGGCTTACCTCGGCGACGATCTTACTGCCGAATCGCGCCCTCGCGGTCGGCGTCTGTCCACCATAGCGGTCGGTACGCACGTTGCTTTGCGGTGAGAGGAACTGTTGGATGAGGTAGCCATGACCAGCATGGATCTCCACCGCAGCGAAACCGGCGTTGGCGGCCGCCGCGGCAGCGCGACCAAAGGCCGCCACGATCTCTTCGATCTCGGGGACACTGAGCGGCCGCGGCGGAACGTGGGTATGGACCGCGGGCGGCAACGGCGACGGCGCAACCGGCGGCTGACCGATGACCCGAGGCGATACCTGCCGGCCTCCGTGGCCGAGCTGAAGGCATGGGTGGGCGCCTTCAGCGCGAATCGCCGATGCCAGCGGCGCAAGCACCTCGGCGGCGTCGGGGCGCCACATCCAGGGGACCTGTTCCTCGACCCTCCCTTCGGGCGCCACCGCGCCGAACGCGACGGTCACCATGCCCGCGTCGCGAGCGCGTCGGGAGAAGTAGCTAAGCAAGCGATCCTGCGGCGCCCCATCTGAAAATCCGAACCCAGTGGTCATTGGGGAGAGCAGCACGCGGTTGCGCAGCGTGACCGGTCCGAGGGCGATCGGGCTGAACAACGATGGGTAGTGCGTGTTCGTCATAGAGGTCCCTTCACCAAACGATTGGTAGAATAGCGCGGTGACACGCCCCTCGTCCGATCCTCCACCCGAGGCGATTGCGATCGCCTTGGATCAAGCGGCCGTTGACCTGCGGCCGCCGGTTCGGATTGAGCGGATGGATGGCGGCTATTCCTGGCGCACCTATCTGCTGACCGGCGCCGAAGGTGCCAGCGTCGTCCTTCGACTGGCACCGCGTGGGGGAACACTGGAGCCGTATGACCCGCAGGTGGAGGCGCGGGCCATTGCAGCGTCCCGGGGCGCTGTGCCGGCACCTCATATTCTGGGTGTCGAGCCCACCGGGGGAGCCTTGGGCAACCCGTATCTCATCCAGTCGACGGCCCCCGGACAGGTGCTGCGCCTGTCGGCCGTCGCCGACGAGGCGGAGCGAGTGCGCTATCGAACGCGGTTCGCCCGCACCCTTGGCTGCCTGCATCGCGACGGCGACGCATCAGCCTTCGGCGACGCATCAACGGTGACCGAAGCTCTGTATGCCGAGCTGGAGCGGGTCGCGCAACGCTACCGACGTGCCGCCACATGGCCGCGCGTCGGCTTCGATATCGGGATGCGGTGGCTGTTGACACATATGCCCAAAGTGTCGGACCGTCCGACGTTCTGCCATGGCGACTATCGATTCGGCAACTTGACCTGGACTGCACCAGGAGTCTTGGGTGCCGTGTTGGATTGGGAACGCGCCTGGTGCGGGGACCCCATGGCCGATGTTGCCTTCACTCGGGTCTACTCCGGTTGGTGCAGTGTGGACGGACCCGCCGTAGCCGACTACGAGGAGGCCGGCATTGCGGTGGACACTTCTCGTCTGCATTATGCGGCGCGATTTGAGCAGGTTCGCTCCTACACCGCGTCGATGCTCGGTGAACAGGCCTATCGAAGCGGCCGCTCAGAAGACGAGCGGCTGCTGACCATCGGGGCGGCCGGTGAAGCGGGGATGGCCACGCTGGTCGACTGGCTGAACGAGGGGCCGCTGCTCCCGCTGCCGCAGAATTGGCGCGTCGAGGGCGATGGTGCGTCGGTGCCGGAGTATCCATCCGAGCTGCTCGGTGAATCGCTCATCCGGTTGCGCCAATGCCGATTTGAGGACCCGGTGGGTCACTCCGTGTCAGGCGCAGCAGCGACCGATGAGGACATCGCTCAGGCCTGGCGTGAGGCATTCGTTCGATTGGCCCCCCTTGCGGCGCATGCGCCGGTGAAAGCTGCCCCGGCACTGCGTGCCCTGTGTCTACCAGCGATAAGATTTTCCCAACCAAATGGTTGATTGGTGAACGTTTCTTATCTACTGTGGCCAATGTGGCCGTGGCTCGGGAAGACGAGTTCCTGCACGATCCGCCCCCGGACGGATCGGGTGGGCTGTGGAGTGACAACTTTTGGTTCGACGTCGTCGATCGTGAGGCGGATGTCTTCGGCATCAATCACATTCACGCCTCCCGCAGCCACGGATACCTCCGGGCCAGCGCGATGTACGTCATCGACGGGGTCCACCAACAGTGGGCCTCGCGTCAGCCGCTGGACGGCGACACGACCTTCGACGCTCTGGGCGACGGCCGCCTGACCTATCGGGTGGTGGACCCCTTCCGCACGGTGCGCTGGGAGTTCGACGGGCCGAAGTTTGGCTTCGACCTGCTCTACGAAGCGCGCTTCGCTCCGTTCGACTACCACGATTGCCCGGGGGGGAACCCCTTGGCCGCCTTCGAGGCCTACGGGGGGCACTTCGAGCAGGCCTACACCTGCACTGGATGGTTCGAGGCATACGGGGGACCGCGTGAGGGTGAGCGCCGCCGTGTTGATAGCTGGGCTCACCGGGACCACTCCTGGACGTACCGCTTCCGGACGCCGTCGTCATGGGAGCCCAAGCACGCCCGAACGCTGACCCGTTCGCTGGGGCATTTCTGGCCGTCTATCCAACTCCCGGACCGGCACCTGAATGCCTTCGGTTGGATCAATCCCGAGCATCCGCTTCCCGAGGGCGCTCCTCGCTCCGGTGGTTGGATAGCCGACGCGGACGGGGCTCGGCCGATTCGCTCGGCTGAGTGCTCGGCGAGGTTCGAAGACGACGGCCGAACCGCGATGTCGTTCCTCATGCGCTTTACCCTCCTCGATGGGGAGGTCCTCACCGTCAGCACCGGCAGGAAGCATGCACAGACGCGCAACGGCCTCATGCGCGACGAGAACGACGCGGAAGCGCGTTTGGATTGCTACGAGCCGTTCTTCGATTTCGAAGTTCTCGAGACTGGCGAACGGGGCTACGGCTGCGTCGAATACTCGATGAACCCTCCCGAGCCGCGATTCCGATTCTGATGCGGGCCGCAACGATCACAGCACCACGCACGAGCACGATCGGCGACTGGGAACTCGCCGCACCGGGGGCCGGCGAGGTAGAAATTCGGGTGAGGGCCTGCGGCATGTGTGGCTCGAACCTTCATGCCTGGGCACATCCTGAGCTGGCCATCCAACGCGAAGGCAGCTCGGGGATCGGTGCTGCGGGACATGAGATCGCCGCTGAGGTGGTTAGGGTCGGAGCCGACGTGGACTCCCTTGCTCCCGGCCAACAGATCTGTGTCGAACCCAACCTCGCCACTGGCTGCGGTAGCTGCGCCGCATGCCAGGAGGGCCGCGCTTGGTTCTGCCGCTCTCAGAGTGACTTGCCGTCTTGGGGATTTGCCGAGGCGATGGTCATCCCCGCCCGCGCGGCGCTGCGCCCACCCAGCGACATCGCCCCGGAGGTGCTGACCCTGGCCGAGCCCTTGGCCTGCGCGATGCATGCGCTCCGGTCCTCCTACACCGGTACGGTCCGCGGCTTGACCGACCGCCACGTCGCGGTCATTGGTGCAGGCGTGGCCGGCTTGCTCGCCGTCGCCGCCGCCCGTGATCTCGGGGCTCGGCGGGTCACGGTCCTGGCGCGTCATCCGCACCAGGCGGCCGCGGCTGCCGCCCTCGGTGCCACGCAGGTACTCAGCGGGAAGGTCGACGCGAGCGATGAACGCGTCTACCGGCTGGGCGCCGACTTGGTCCTGGAGGCAGTCGGAGGTCAATCGGATACGTTCGCGACCGCGCTGGCGGCGGTCGCCAGAGGAGGTGAAGTTGCCGTGCTGGGGCTGTTCGACCAGCCGCAGACCTTCGATGCCCGACGCGCCGTCTTTCGGGAGGTCCGACTCTTCTTCCCGGTCACGTATGGCACGCTGCACGGCGTTGCCGACTTCGACCTCGCCTTGGGTTTGCTTGCTCGCAAGCAGACCCAGCTAGCCCAGCTCGTCACCCATCAGGTGCCCCTGGAAGGGATCGACGAGGCCTTCGCCCTGGCCGCCAACAAGGCCGCTGGTGCACTCCGAGTGGTCGTGGTGCCGTGAGGATCGGCCTTCACCTGCCTCAGCTCGGGCGCGCAGCATCGCCGGAAAACCTGGTCTTCGTGGCCCAACGCGCCGAGGCCCTGGGCTTCTCCGACGCCTGGGTCTCCGACCATGTCGCCGTGCCGGTGACCATGTCTGGAACGCCGAGCTTCTTCCCCGAACCCGTCCCGTTGCTGTCGATGGTGGCCGGGCATACGGACCGAATCGGCCTGGGGACCAGCGTGATCATCGGGGCCTATCGCAACCCCATGCACTTCGCCAAGCAATGGGCCACGCTCGATTGGCTGGCACCGGGCCGGACGGTGCTCGGCCTTGGTGCCGGATGGCTGGATGAGGAGTTCGAGGCATGCGGCGTCGACCCCGCCAACAAGGGCCGTCGCCTCGATGATTACATCGCCGGCTGGCGGGCCCTGTGGAGTGGCGAGACCGAATACACCGGGGAGTACTTCTCCTTCCAGGGCGTTCGGGTCCGGCCGGAACCCGTCGAACCCATCAAAGTGTGGATCGGCGGATCGTCCTCAGGCGCGATCAAACGCGCGGCGGGCAACGACGGCTGGCACCCCACCTGGGCACCGGTGGACGTCATGGCGCAGCGCCTCGAGATCCTCCACGCAGAGATCGACCGCCTCGGCCGAGACCGTGACCAGGTCACCGTCTCCATGCACATGGAGATGCGTCTCGGTGAGCAACTGCCCGTCGGCTACTGGTCGCGAGAAGGCGACGGGTACGGGGAACGCGAGGTTGCCGACGCGACCCGGGAGGGATTGGTCGCCACCTTACGTCGATATGAGCACATCGGGGTACAGCACATAGTGCTGACCCCGCAGTGCCGATCCCTGGAGGAATGGACCGAGCAACTCGATGCGCTTGAGGGGCTGCCAGAAGAGATGGAGCGAGCATGACAACAGCATGGGTCACAGACGAAGCGTTCTTCGAGGCGGCCACCGCGGAACGGGGAGACCGACGATGACGGATGTGGTCGTGATCGGAGCCGGGGCCGCCGGGCTGGTATGCGCTGCCCTCCTGGCCAAAGAAGGCAAGCAGGTCACGCTCGTGGAGAAGCAAACGTACCTGGGCGGGCGGGCGATGGAGCGGCGCTATCGCGGCCATCAGATCGGGCTCGGGTCGCACTTGGTCGAAGATCCCGGTGACAGCCTCACCCGCGTATGCGAGCAGATAGGTGTCACGCTGACCCACAGTCAGCGCAGCGACGCCATGCCCTTCTGGAACGACGGGCGTTGGCAACATATCCAGGACTACTACGGGTCCAGCGGAAAGGCAGACCTCAAGCGGTGCATTGATGCCCTGCTGGAGATGGACTACGACGAGCTCGACACGCTCGACCACCTTTCGCTGCGCGAATGGATGGCTCGGTATACCGACCAGGACGGGGTCTACCTCGTCTGGGAAGCCATCTCCGTCCTGGAGCAGATCACGACAAATTGGTGGGAACATTCCGCATCGGAAAACCTCTATGCGCGCAAGCTGCACTATTCGACCAAACGCACTGCCGGGTATTCGTTCTGGCCGATGGGTGGCTGGGACAAGCTTTGGCGCGAGATGGCCGGGGGGTTCACTGCTCAAGGGGGACAGCTCCGTCTGGGCACGACCGTCGACCGTGTGCTGGTCAACGATGGCGCCGTCAAGGGGGTGCTCTTGCGGGGGGAGCACCCAGGCAGCCCCGGTGAAGAGATCGTGGCGGACGAGGTAGTCGTCAGCCTGCCGGTCTGGAATGTCCCGCGTCTCTTCGATGACGGCGTGCTTCCCTGGGACCTGCTCGGCCGGGTGAAGTTCATGGCTGACAATCGCAACCGTGCCTGCTGGTTGGGGTATTGGATCGCGGCGAAGGAACCGGTCATTGCGATGAGCGAGCGCGAGATGGCCTCCTTTATGTCCACGCCTCGCTGTGGGCTGCCCGGCTTCACCTTGAACTTCACCGGCTACGACCCCGGCGTCTCTCCCGACGGTGAATACCTCACCTGCGTGGGGGCATCTTTCGACGCAACGAAGCACTACGGCGACAAGGCGTGGTACGACCGCAAGTTCGCCGAATTGTGGGCCGATATCGAGGAGATGATGCCCGCTGCACGCGGGGCGTTGTGGAAGAAGCCCCATACCGTGTCCACCTATGGCGTCATCTGCAAGCCCGGCATGGTTGGCGCCGCCCGCCCCGACCAACGGGTTCGTGGGGTGGACGGACTCTGGCTCACCGGCGACACGGTGCGTGCTCGGGGCATCGGTGTCGATAAAGCCGCCCGCGCGGGCATCTCGACAGCGGAGGCCCTCCTCGGTCGACGCTTGCCGGCCTTCGCCGACACCGTGAGGTACTGAGGCATGCGGCAGCAGGCAGATCCGGCCGAACTGCGCCGGCGCCTTGGGCGCGTCGGGGTCTGGTACGGAGCCCTCGGCTTTCGCTCCGCGTCACAAGAACGCGAGATCGTTGCAGCTATCGAGGACCTCGGCTATCCGAGCCTGTGGGTGAACGAGTCGCAAAAGGAAGTGTTCGCCCATGCCGGGCTGGTCCTTGCCTCGAGTCGGAACCTGACCGTCGCGACTGGTATTGCGAACGTGTGGGAGCGAACTGCACACGCCATGGTGGCTGGGGCGGAAACCCTGGGGGAGGCATACGACGGGCGCTTCATCCTGGGTATCGGGATTGGACACGCGAAGTTCGTCGGTCGCTACGAGCGACCACTGTCGACCATGCGTAGCTATCTATCCGACATGCACGAGACGGCCTATGCCGGGCCGACGCCGGAGCGCGCTGTCCCCTGGCTCGTGGCCGCCCTGCGGACCCAGATGCTCCGCCTGTCGGCCGATCAGGCACAAGGCAGCCATCCCTATTTCACTCCCGTGGAACACACCGCGCGGGCCAGGAAGGTGCTCGGCTCGGAGCCGGTGCTGGCGCCGGCTCTTGCGGTCGTTCTCGATGATGACCCCGATTCGGCGCGACAGACCGCGCGACGGTTCACCAAGACTTACCTCGGACTGCCCAACTATGTGAACAACTTGCGCACCCTTGGCTATGACGAGGCCGATGTGACCGAGGCGGGCAGCAACCGGCTGATCGACGCTGTTGTCGCCTGGGGTGGGGTGGATGACATCAAGCGCCGCGTAGAGGAGCACCTCGCTGCCGGTGCCGATCACGTGGCTATCCAGGTGGTCGATTACCGCGGAGATGCCGCCATGAAGGCCATCAGCGAACTCGCGCCAGCAGTCCTGTGACTCTTCTGGGCGGGTGAGGAACGGCTTTCGCACGCTATGAGCCCGCGTGGTCCGTCGCCAGCGGTCCAGTCACACGGCGCGCCCGGCGTCGTAGCCTTCTCTGAAGGCATGCAACGCTGATCGTGGCGCGACGACGTCGCCGGCGAGGTGCACGGGTGTGTGCTTCGGGATGGACGCCGACAGGGACAAGTCCGGACGACCGGGAATGCCCGCGACCACGGCCGCGAAGGCTCGCTTGCGCACTTCACGTGTGTACACGTGCCGGGTGTGGATCGCCCCGTCGGCGACCTTGACGAACAAAGTACTGGGCTCGAAGGTGCACCCCAACCCGTAGAGGCGTTCCATGAGGTCCTTCAGATGCGTATAGCCGACCTTGTCGAATGCATGCAGACCCGGAGTGGCCACGGTGACCCGAGCCCCGGCCGTGGCTAGAGCCTCCGCTGCCAGGGCCACCTCCAGGGTCCCGAGCTGGTCGACGGCGAGCACGTCCTCGTCCTGCAGCGCCACGGCCGTTCCGGCATACTGGCCGGTCGCGGCGTCGACGGTGGACAGCATGGCAACCGACCCGTCGTGGGGGCCCAGGGACTGCGGGGTGGACACAGCGCCAGTGGCCAGCACCACCGCCTCGGGTGCGATCGAGCGGACCAACTCGTCGTCGGCGTCGACGTTCGTCAACACCTCAACGTTCAGATGTGCTAGTTCCTCTTGCAACCACAAGATCGCCCCGAGCAGCTCCGACGGCGGGCCCAAAGGAGCCACAGCCTGCAGCCTCCCGCCAAGTCCAGCGGACCGCTCGGCCAAGGTCACCACGTGGCCGCGCCGGGCGGCGATCTCGGCCGCTTTCATCCCTGCGGGGCCACCACCGATGACAAGGACACGTCGGACTCGATCTGTTCTCGGTAGGACTGGCATGCCCGGTAACCGGTATTCGCGACCGACCTCGGGATTGTGAAAGCACGTGATGCCCAGTCCGAACGTCATCCGATCCACGCATCCAGAGTTGGCCCCGACACAGGGGCGCACCCGCGCGGTGGTGCCTTCGCGCAATTTGTTCACCAGATCCGGGTCGGCGATCTGGGCTCTGGTCATACCAACGAGATCGCAGTTGCCGTCCACCAGCGCCTGCTCTGCCAGGTCCGCGGTGACGATCCTGCCGACACCGATGACGGGGACGGCGGCATCGATCGAGCGGCGCAAATCCGCGGCCAGCGGAAGAAACTCACCGTATGGATGGCGGTAGGAACCCACGGCCCGGGCATAGTGCGAAGCGCGCGAGCCCTCGGAGTGATTGAGGTAGTCGAGGTGACCGGTGGATACCAACGACCTGGCCACCTGGCTCAGGGCCTCTGGTCCCAATCCACCGGCCTGCGGCCTGAGCCAATCATCGGCCGCGATGCGCAGCCCTACCACCGGCTCGTCGCCGAGCGCGGCCCGGACCCGGTCGAGCACGGTTCGCGAGAAGGCCAGTGGTTCACCCCAATGATCGGTGCGGTCATTGCCCCAGGGGCTGAAGGATTGTTGGAGCAGGTACCCGTGAGCCGCATGCAATTCCACGCCATCCAGCCCGGCTTCGACGGCGAGCACCGAGGTCTGCACGAAGCCATTGACGACCTCCTCGATCTCGGCGGACGTCATGGCATGTGAAGGCTCGCCTTCGTTGGACGGCATACCGTTGAGGGACCACAGTGGGCCGAGGTCCTCGTGCGCGTCGGAATTGAACTGAGCACCAAAATGCAGTACTTGAACCACGACTTTGGCTCCCTGGGCGTGCACGGCATCGGCCATTCGGCGGAACTTCTGACGCATGTCGTCAGGGTGATAGACGTAGTGGCCGAGCGATTGGCTACTTCGATGGACATGGATGGGCTGGAGCACGATCAAGCCGGTGCCGCCCTGGGCGCGCCGCTCTTGATAGCCAATGTACTGGTCACCCGGATTGCCCGGGCGGTAGAAATCGAGGAAGGCGCCATGTGCGGTGGAGACGACCCGGTTGCGAAGGGTGACCGATCCCACCTGAAGTGGCGACAGCATTGTGGGGAACTTGGTCATGAGTTGCTCCTGCCTGCTCGATTCGGTTAACGGACCGCGACCGGCATTGACAAGAGGCCTCGGGTGAGCGGTGTCGATGGGTGGTCGCTGCGACGATTGGGCCCGTTGGGCAGCAGGCGCCGTCTGGCGGATTCCTCGGCCAGGAGCCGCAGCTCCAGCCGGGCCAGCGCAGCTCCGACACAGGCGTGAATGCCGGCCCCGAACGCCAGGTGTTTGGTCGGGTTGCGGGTGATCTGCAAGGTATCGCCGTCCGCGAAGACCTCGCTGTCGCGGTTCGCCGAGCCGTAGAGGAGGAGCACGCGAGCTCCGGACGGTACGGTGCCACCGGGGAGTTGGACGTCGGAGCGGGCTGTGCGAAATAGCCCCTGGATTGGCGCGTCATATCGCAGCGTTTCCTCCACGGCCGAGTTGATCAGCCCCGGCTCCCGATCCAGCAGGGCCATCTGGTCGCCGTTTTGCTGCATGGCCAGCAGACCGTTGCCGATGGCATTGGTCGTGGTCTCGTTGCCGGCGACGAGGAGCAGGGTGCAGAAGTTCAGCAACTCGGTGTCGGTGAGCTGATCTCCCTCTTGGGCCCTGAGCAGGACGCTGATGAGGTCTCCGGCGTCGAGCGCACCGTGATGTCGCTCGGCGATCACCGTACGCAGATAGACCACGCACGCGCTCCGATCGGCATCCAACCGTGCCCAGTCCTCGGCGCTGTGGTCCCCGCTGAGCAGGGCGAAGATGGAGGTTGACCAGTGTTTGAAGTCGGCGCGGTCGTCGGCGTCGATGCCGAGGATCTCCGCAATAACCGTGATGGGTAGCGGGACGGCGACATCAGCGATCCAGTCGCCGTGTCCTCGTTGGCATACCTCGTCGAGCAGGCCGGCGATGATGTCGCGGATGCGGGATTCCATGAGGGCAACAGCCCGCGGCGTGAACATCGTGTTGACCAGTCGCCGCAGCCGTGTGTGAGCCGGCGGGTCGGTGGTGACGATGTCGCCGGTGCTTTCGCGACCGTAGGCGATGCCGTCGGCGCTACTCAATGCCCGGTGGTTGAGCAGGGCGGCCTTGACGTCGTCAAATCGGCTGAGTACCCAAATATCGCGCTCAGGAACGTAGTGCACCGGGCTGTGGGTCCGCAGCCCGCGATACCACGGGTAGGGATCGGCTAAGACGCCGGGGCCGAACAGATCATATGGAATACCTGCGGGGACGCGCTCCGGGGCGGCTGTCATAGCGGCAATGTTCCTTCGACATCTAGGACTTGTTCTACCAACCGTATGGTAGGAATATATAGGGGAAGGTGGAAGACGACCACGCATTCGAGGGCCCCGGTCTGGTCAATCCCGACGGGGGGACGCCAACGGTTAGGGGTGCAGCCGAATGACCGACGTACTGTCCGTTCCGGAGGCCGACGCCATCGAGTTCATGTTCGAGCGGGGCTGGACCGATGGGCTGCCCGTTGTGCCGCCTACCCCCGGCCGCGTCGCGGAAATGCTGGCCGGTGCAGGTCGAGACGGTGCCGACCTCCTCGGCGC